>NZ_JAUSXM010000001.1:1911373-2548497 GCF_030815985.1 Paenibacillus sp. W2I17 | reverse complement strand
AAGTAATACTGGTTTATTTTCAGGAGAACAGGTGATATTAGATTCACAAAACTCTGTTGTGTGGAATACAAATGGTAAAAATCAATATGATATAAATAATTCAAATTCATATAGGTACTATAGGGTTAATTTCACTTCGGGAACATATTCAATGAGGGTTCAAGAATTTGAATTTTTAGAGTATGTACATTATAGAAAAATCTTACTTTCATCTAATAGCAAAACTTATTCAGTAGCACCAACAGTTTATGCGACAGAAACAGCAATCCCACAAATGACATCCAATACCACTCCTAGCGGTATTGCTTTTGCAAGTAGTATTTATGGCACTGGCTATGAGCCTTGGAAAGCGTTTGATAGAAATGTAGGTGATTACTATAGTCAGAACTCAATTAAAACAGGGCATTTGGGTTATGAGTTTAGCAAACGTGTCGTTATAGGAAGATACACACTAACCGCAAACACTATTTTGTTCGCTCCCAAAGATTGGACTTTTGAAGGTAGTAACGATGGAGTAGTTTGGACTGTGTTAGATACACAAGTAAATCAAACATGGACAGCGAACAATACAGATAAAGAGTATTCTATTGATATTAATAAAACAAATAGTTATAAAATGTATAGGCTTAATTGGAGTTCTAATAATGGTGGCGGGTATGTCATCATCCGCGAGTTTAAGATGTATGAAAGAATACCATTTAAACTATTGAAACTATCCAACCAATCAGAACAAACCTTTATGAATTATGGTATGGAACCAACAATTAATCCAACACAGTTTAACGGTGTTAAGCCTATTGAATCTAATTCTATTGTTCATGAATCAGTTAAAACCTTCGAACACACAGTTGATATGTCAAAACGCCGAGTAGATAAAATTACGCTTGGCTAAATTTACGAGGAACACATCTATATGATGTGTCTTGTTTGTTTTGAAAGAAAATATGAAATATGGTGATGTACGGATAAGGAGGGTAAAGTAATGGGATCAATAAAAGTAACACTGAATCCATCTGACAAAGTTGGAAGTCCTAATCTAAGCAATGGAGATTTAACATTTATTTCTACTACTAGTTCCGATGGTATTCGTGCAAACAAAGGAAAAAGCACAGGAAAATGGTATTGGGAAGTTAAGCATATCAGTGGTAATGCTAATTATCATTTTGGTGTGTCTTTATCAAGTCAACCTATTAGTGTTGCTGTTAGTTCGAACTACAGAGGATACTATGCTTACAGTGGCGCGAAATACCCGGAATTAACTGGATATGGAACAAGTTTAACTGCAAATGACATTATATCCGTATTACTTGATTTAGATAATGGTATCTTAGAGTTTTGGAAAAATGGTGTTAGCTTAGGGGTTTCTCACACTGACATTAAAACCTTTATGGGAGATAATCAAGTAATACCATATATAAAAGCTAGTACGATAGGTCAAACAGTTACTTTTAATTTTGGAGCTACTTCATTTGCACATCCTATTCCAAATGGGTATCAGCCATACGCATTTGAAGTTTTTAATAAATTTTTGATTTCATCTGAAGATACGACATATTCATTGTACAAAAAGGTTGGCAAACCCTTAATTCCGTTGATGGATGGCTATGATAATGCAGCTGGTAGCGTTATTGGATCAGCAAGTTATTCAACAGGTTACACATGGAAGGTTTTTGACAATGATGATACTACTGTTTATACAACTAACTTCATACCAGTTTCTTCAAAACCAGTATATATAGGCTACAGATTCAATGATCCTGTGTGTGTTAAGAGATATTCATTTTTAGCTGGACTGAGAACATTTAAATTTATGGCTTCTAACAATGGTACAACTTGGGATACGCTAGATACACAAACAGCATTGGTTTCAAATACAACTACTTATCAAACATTTGATATTAAAAATGAAAAAATTTATAATTATTATAAAATAGAAGCAACATTAGCGACTAGTGGCAATGAATGGATAAGTATTCCTTTTGTTCAGTTTTATGGATTAATGCCTTCTATTTTATTAGAATTCCCTTCTAGCGAGGGAAGTTATATTCGGAATGGTATGGACAAAGGATTTCAAATCGATACAGTTGAAGTGTTGAATGTTAAACAACATATTAATGAAGATTCAATTCCGCTAGGATCAGGCAAACTCTTCAGACAACCAATCGACAGGGAGAAGCATAGAGCAAAAAAAATTATATTAGGCTAAATTTATGAGGAACACATCTATATGGTGTGTTCTATTTATTTTAAAAGGAGATGAGTTGAATGGCAACAGTAGGAGATCAACTGCTCAATCCCGAATCTGGGTGGCAAAGAGTTGATGATGCAAATAAGAGCATCAAATACAATGGCAACTGGCTTTCTGTTACGGGAGATCCAAATACGTATGCAGGAACAGCTCATTACTTTACTCTGAGTGGAGCAACAACAAATTCAATCGAATTCTATTTCTATGGAACAAAGTTAAGAATAATTGATATGTATTGGTCAAACAGAGTGAATAACGTAACAGTAGAATTGGATGGGGTTATATCTTCATACAATCCAAATAACTCTACAAACAAATACAGGGTAATTGTATTCGAAAGACTAAACTTACAATATGGTTTTCACAAAGTAAAGTTAACAACAACAAGTACAAACAATAACTTCTCTATTGATGCCATAGACATCGACTCTAACGGTGAAATTGTTTCAGGTTTGAATAAATTCTTGATTTCATCTGGAGGCGAATATTGTAGCGTTGCTCCTGAAATCACTGGAGTAAGTACTGCTGTTCCACTAATGACATCCAATACTTCTTCTAATGGTAGAGCATTTGCTGGTAGTATAAATTCTTCTGGATTTGATGCTTGGAAAGCATTTGATAGTGCTGATAATAGTTATTATCTCAGTGCAAGTGGAACGGGTGGAATTGGACATTTAGGGTATGAGTTTGATAAGCCTATTAGGATAGGAAAATATACTTTAAGAAGCACCAGCACTCTAAACGAAACGAGTATAATGCCTAAGAACTGGACTTTTGAAGGTTCTAATGATGGTGTGAATTGGACTGTTTTAGATGCGAGAGCAGATCAGACATGGGTAACAGTTTTAACAGACAAAGAATACCTTATCGACATCAACAAAACAGACAGTTATAAAATGTATCGTATTAATTGGACTGCCAATGGAGGGAATGTTAACTATACATTAATCAATGAATTGAAAATGTTTGAATTCACACCCTCTAGGTTAGTAAAGCTTCCTAACCCATTAGAACAAATATTCTTTAATCACGGTATGAATAAAGGAACTTCTATTGATCTAGCCAATTCCAAAATGTTTGAACAAAGATTTATTGTTCAATACAACTCTCAATTAGGTTCAGGAAAAGTCTTTAAACAAAAAATAGACACATTAAAAATACCAATCAAGAAGGCATCAATCACATAACGATGTGAAATGATTGTTTGATTTAGAATTTAGAAAGGAGTGTTGAAAGAATGGCTACAATAGGACAGGCACTACTACTTGCTGAGTCAGGTTGGCAAAGAATAGACAATAATAATAATGCTATTACTTATTCAGGTGCATGGACATCGGGAAATAGTAATGATTTTTACAATAATACGTATACATTCACATCAACTGCTAATGATAAAGTTGCTTTTACATTCAGAGGAACGAAGCTTAGAATAATCGGCGCTCAATATACTACTGGCAGTAGCGATATTAGCATTTTCATTGATGGAGTGGAAGAAAAGACAACTCAGAATGCCGGGTTAGTTTATCAGGTCCTTACTTATGAAAAAATAGGTATGGTAAATAAAGTTCATACTGTTGAGATAAAGAATAATCAAAATGCGATTGTTTGGATAGATGCTATTGATATTGATAGTTCTGGTGAATTTGGTGCTACTGGCTTGTACAAAACGCTAGTCTTCCATGCCGATCGATATAAATATATCAATGGTACGAACTGGACAACTCTGATTAATGCAATTCCAACGGAAAATGATTATAAAGAATTCGGGATAGATGATATCACTACTATTCCAGAAGACATGTGGGTGAAGTTGGTAGGCGAAATAGAATTGTGTTATTACACAACAGATTCAAGAGTTTCGAATGCATCCTTTAACATCGAAACCGAACCTTTTACTCTCGAAGAGGAGTGGGCAGACAAGGATATTGAAGTACTTTATTATACAGACGATCCCAATGCAACAGAATCGGCAGTTACAATCGAAACCGATCCATTTACATTAGCCGAAGAATGGGAAGACAATGAGATCAAAATCATTGAATACACCGATGACCCAAATCAAACCGAATCAACGATTACAATCGAAACCGAACCTTTTACCCTCTACGACGAGTTGGGTGACAGTGTGGATGTTCTATACTACACAGACGATCCATCCAAAACGTCAGCGGAACTAAATATCACGGCTAACTACTCCCCATTGGATGAACTTGAGGGAGATTTTGACGTGGTTACGTGGACGAATGATGAAGAGGTAATTGCAGGTAATCGGGACATGATGCTAATGTATAACGCGCTACCGTTTGAGCAATTAATTGTGCAACCAACAGACATAGCGTTATATGGAGACGTGAAGAAAGTTGTCGCTACGAAAGTAACGGAGAACAGTCCGGAAGGTATATTAAGAATGGCTGCTTCGTTCGACTCAGGGCTCACATGGAAGACATACCGTTTCAACAAGTGGCTTGATCTGGATATCAAGGATACAACGTTATTCAAAAGAAAAGGAATGAATCTGGACACACTCAACGCCATCCCTGAAAAGGATCTAATAGATTTAACTCGAATTGCCTACTACTTCGATAGCAGTAAGCACTATGAAAACAGCTATTCGCTGGACGAAGTGAAGATGATCGTTGATGCACCGCGTAATGCGGTGGAGTTTAGAGATATGTCACTGCAATTGTTAAACACCACTGCCACAATCGACCTGACCTTCTCTGGTAACAAACTAACAGGTGTGCTTGATGATGCAGATCAAGGCAAGGTTAAGTACCGCGTCTTGTTGAACGGTAAAACGTATTATCCGGCGGATGGTAATTTTACGCGACTAGCAGCTTCTCCATTCAATATGGAACTCAATATTGACGAGAGAAATGTTAATTTTGGCGTAGAGAATACATTGAAGGTTGAATTTCAGGACTATTGGGGTGCAGTAGACTCATGGGAAACCAAGTTTATCGGATCGTATTCAGGATTAATGTTTATGGACGAGTCGGGAGACTTTCTGTCAGATACCTTTGGTGGTATTTTGAAACAACTTGATTATGGAGTGATCATCGCCGGACAGACGACGTTAACGAAGAAAGTCAGAATCAAAAACTTGCTTGGATATGCTGTGGATCATGTATACCTGGAGATGGATAAAAAATTCGAAACGGACGGTGTTGACGTCCAATTATCCAGACAGGCCGACCCGTTTCTTCCGATCGATTATCTAACCTATGGTCTGATTCAACCGGAGGACAGCATCGATTTTTATATTCGTATCGCAACGGATATTCATGCCAAGCCGAACCCAAATGGTAATTTTGAAATGAAGGTCACAGCAGACCGGGTGTAGCTCTCAATACAATGAGACAGGAAGTGAGTGGAATTAATAACGGGGAGACTCTATTAGATAGTTATATACATATTAAAAGTCCGGAAAATCGTTTTGCAGCAAAGTATATCCTGTACAATCAGGTGGATGAAGAACTGCCTTCGGTCCTAATAGCTGCTACAAGAAAAGTTAGCGAGATCGTCTCCAATGTATCCGTACGTGTCAGACGTTCAGAGGAATTAAGCAATTCGCTATATGTGATGTACAGGTCGCAAGGGGATCTGAGCGCAACCATTCAAGCGGCATCCAAAGTTGATCTTGAAGGCATTTTGTACGTTCGACCACATAACCGTGCACACGGCAAATATGAATTACTGGAAGCACCGCGTGTGACTGTTAACCTGAAGCCTGTTGCTGATGCGACCACACGAAGCCAAACTCACCTGCAGACGCTCAACTTTGGTGATACACAGCGTATGATGATCGGTAGAGACGAGATAGAGCAATTCGAATCGTTTATACATTTCGGTGATTTGGATACCAGAATACCTGATCTGTTATATCTGGAAGACGCTAAATTGAGGTTATATTACACAGGAACCCTGGCACCTGGAGCACACATTGAGCTGCATCAGCCTGATACGTTGTGGCGTGAGTACGGGATTACGTATGCGAACAGACCTCATTCCATTCAGCTCTTATCGTCCAGTTATACCCTGGATACGACTGAACGTTATGTTGAGTTTGATATGATGGCATTACTTCAAATGTGGAGAGAAGGTATTCTTTCGAACGATGGAATGATTATTCAGTCTAGCGGCAACACGCCGATCTATTTCAACACTCGTGAGTCTTCCAAACCACCTGTTTTGAAGATTAGATATATCACTTCTCAAATCTATTCCATCGGTCGAACTGAAATCGAAAGTGAAGTTTTTATTTATGGTGTAGGCTACAAGGACATAGCTTCAATGTTAGTTGTGCACAGTGATATTGGGCTAGATTGGCTCAAATCTCAGTTGTACGTCCACCGCTATGAGGATCACATGCATCATGATATACCTCAAGTAATCGCAGTCAGCCGTCCGGACCTGGATGTAGATCTGATAGTAGCTAAACGTATAGACGCGGACCTGGATTCGAACATTTCTATTGCTGAAAGTAGGACAGAAGAGAAGGAAACATGGGTTTCTATTTCTAAGCCCGAGCTTCATTCGCAGTTCATTACCGCCATACGAACAACTAGAGATACAGACGGCAATCTTGCCGTTAGAACAGGTCTGGACGACGAAAAAACTGTAGAAATCACAGTGTCTCATCCTGACTTGCCTTCAGTTATTACGGTAGATAGACAAATGTCTCTGGTCAGTACGTTAACGATATCACAGTTGTTCAATGATGGACGGGATACGAGTTTAATTGTATCCATACCTGATCTTCATGTTTCATTGGAAGTCTCCGATTATATAAAAGCAACTTCAACGTTGGGGTCTTTGCTTACGGTCATGTACGATGGTGATTCGACTGTGATTTCGGAGATTACGGTTAATAAGCCTGATCTGAATAGTGTTCTTCAAGTCAGGGCATTAGATCATGATGAGAGAGCAGGTACTCTTGAGATTCCTTATTTGGAAGAACAGCCTGGGCAATTATATATATCCAGACCTGATGTGCTTTCCAGCATTGAGGTTAAGTATATGGATGTTTTGGATGCACACATTAGTATCAAGGAAAGAGAATACTTGGATGGCTATCTTCAGGTACGAGAGTGGAAGGATATGCATTCTACGGTAGATGTGAGACAGATTGTGGATATGGCTACTGAAATGACAATTTCCAAGCCTGATCTGGCCGCGTATCTCCTACCAAGAGTTATTACGAATGAAGAGTTAGATTCAATTGCAAGTATCCGTAAACGGGATGCCAGTGATATAGTGACCAAAGTATTTGTGAAGAGTCCAGGGAATCAAGCTTATTTTTACATTTTATAAAAAGAGTTAATTATCAAAGAGGGCATTGGCCCTCTTTTTTTTGCGTTTAGGCTTTTGCCCAACTCTAAGCATCTGTATTTTATTGTGTAACAGTCGTCTTCTCGTTATGATACAATGTGTTCATCACATATTAAGGAATGAAGACCATGCGTCAAGAGGACAGTGTATTTGAACAGATTATGAAGCAGAAAAGATTGAAGCCTATCAAGCCTGAAACTACAAAAGTCCAAGTTAATCCAATACATAAAAAGAAACTAGCTCAGGAGCAATTAAGTGAATTAGATATCCAGTTCAAAAAGTCGGTAGCTGAATCAATAGACCGTAGTGTACTTCATAGACGAGTACTGGGGATTAGAAGAGAGTTAACGGAGATAAGGCGATTAAAGAATGATGAGCATACGTTTTAAGGTAGGGCCACTTTGACCATCCCTGGGTGAGGGTGGCTTTTTATATTCCAACTAAGCATATATCTATTATCTAAGTCTGCGAAAAGATTTACCAACAGTATATTTGAACTGTAAGTACCTACATTTTCTCAAACACGGCAGGTGTCCACACGACAATCCAGAATGAGGCATACAATTATCGTGACCTGTGGAAGAGGAGGTGGATCGGGAAATTATGGTGACGATGGAGCCTATTGTAGTTGGAGAACATGTATTAGTTGGGGTAGAAGTCAAACTGCCCAAAACAACTTTGCTGACTATTAACACATCCAAAGGATATATCATGTGCGGAGCACTCGACGTGGGATTACTTAATGAGAAGCTCGGGGATCGCAAAATTATTGCGGCTCGGGCGGTTGGTGTGCGTACACTGGAGCAGTTGCTGCATGCACCTATGGAGTCGGTGACAACAGAAGCCGAGGCCATGGGCATTACGGTTGGCATGACGGGTGTAGAGGCTTTGTTGAAAATGATCTAATCATTATAAAAGGGCTCCCCATATGGGAAGCCCTTATTTAACGTCGTAATACAGAGCCTGGCACATCGTAGCTCCCACCTCTATACACACGAACGCTTCTCATTAAATTAAGCTTCTTCCTTCGCGAACAAGGCAGCCAGATTTTCTTGGAAAGGTGCGCGAACAACGCCTTTTTCCGTGATAATAGCTGTTACATATTCGTTAGGTGTTACGTCAAATGCTGGATTGTATACTTTAACACCTTGCGGTGCTGTACGTTTACCAAATCCTTCAGTGACTTCTTCCGCAGCGCGTTCTTCAATCGGAATGAGGTCCCCGGATGGAGTGGACAAGTCGATAGTCGACAATGGGCTCGCTACATAGAACGGAATATTATGAGCCTTGGCAAGCACGGCTACGCTATAGGTTCCGATTTTGTTAGCTACGTCACCATTCGCTGCAACACGATCTGTTCCGACGATAACGGCTTGAATCCAGCCTTTGGACATCACCATGCCTGCCATGTTATCACAGAGCAGCGTAACGTCAATGCCGGCTTGCTGTAACTCAAATGCAGTTAGGCGTGCACCCTGAAGTACAGGACGAGTTTCGTCTGCAAATACTTTCAGGTGAATGCCGCGTTCCTGTGCGAGATACATTGGAGCAGTTGCCGTACCATATTTCGCAGTAGCCAGTCCGCCTGCATTACAGTGGGTGAGCACACCCATGCCATCTTCAAATAAAGGCAGTGCATTCTCGCCGATCATGCGACATACTTCTTCGTCTTCCTTCTGAATCAACAGAGCTTCTACTTCAAGCGCATCATTGCCCTCATCCAGGCTCAGGCCGGATTCAACGACCTCATTTGCTTTTTGCACCATGCGATCCAGTGCCCAGAACAGGTTCACCGCTGTTGGACGGGAAGTAGCCAGATGAGCACATATGGATTTTACGTGGTCCAACCAACCTTGAACGGTCGTTCCGTCGTATGATTTGGCACCCAATACAACACCAAATGCAGCAGCAATACCAATCGCTGGGAGCACCGCGTACTTTCATGGAGTGGATGGATTCCCATACTTCCTCGGGTGTATACAGTTTCAACATGAGGATCGTTTCGGGCAACAGACGCTGGTCAAGCATTTCAAGCTTGTCCTTTTTCCAGATGAGAGAGGACAGAGGCTCATATTCAGGGGTTGTCATGGGTGGTTCCTCCGTTCCTTATGTTAAGCCTTAGTAGTAGTAACAGCTGTGGATACGATATCCAGTACTTCGCCGATGGTATTCAAGCGACGATTGTTCTTGATCAATGCTTTACCAATGGACAATGCTTTACGCTGAGCATGTTCACGTTCAGTTGCATTTGGAATGGTATCAATATCCGCCACGTGAGCGAGTCCCACGATACGACGAACCATTTTGGCACCTGCGAAGCCAATGGAATCTCTGAACAATTGTTGCACATACAGATCCTGATAGCCTGGCGTTTTTGCCATCGGATCAACGAGATCATTAACCCAGAGGGCACGGAAACGAGATTCGAATTCAGTCCATACATCACGAACCATATTCAGCATAAGCGTTTCACGCTCGCGCAAAGCAGTCTCATCCTGGATCCATCCTGGAAGGGATGCGTAATTCAAGAGCAGGTTTGCAAGGACTGCACCAACATCGAATCCCATGGGTCCGTAATATGCAAATTCGGGATCGATGACTTTGGTTGATTCAGGTGTAACAAAAATACTGCCTGTATGCAGATCTCCATGAAGCAGTGCCTGCCCATGTGTCAGGAATTTTTCCCGCAGCAAGGCCACTTCAAGGTGAAGCTCTCCATCTGTGCGAAGGGCTTCAGCCTCGTCTTCAATGGAAACATCATAATTATTTTTCTCGGCGATCCGGTAGGGTTCATCAAAGATCAGATCCTCCGTTATTTTACATTGGTCCGGATTAATGAATCTGCCCTGTTGTTCCTTCTTCAATTGCTGATCCATGCCCAAGTCGGATGTGAAGAACAGCGTTCTTGCCATGAATTCCCCAATATGCTGTGCAAAAAGAGGATAGGAAACACCTTCGATCAGGCCTTTGCGCATGATTACATGATCACTCAGATCTTCCATAACCGTTAACGCGAGGTCGTCATCGTAATGATACACTTCGGGTACCATACCTGGACACAGACGATACTCTTCCTGGAGAATCTCACGTTCAATGCGGGCACGTACCAGAGAGAGTGGCCATGATTCTCCAACCACTTTCGCATAAGGAAGCGCCTGTTTGATAATGATACTTTTATCGGAGTTCTGATCCGTGATGTGGAATACCAAATTCAGATTGCCGTCGCCGATCTCGTGACAATCCAGATTCGCATCTGCCGCAAATGGACCCGGTAATGTTTTGGCCAGTTCAATTGCATCCTGGGGGGTAAACGGGCGATATTGGGACAAAGGTGCCACCTCCATATATATGAAGAAACAGGAAAACCCACTTCTTTGCTTGGTATATGTCAGTATATCGGAAATAGCGCGGTTTTTGAACTTTTTTTTGAGACAAGCCAAGTTGATCCTGATTCGAACTTCCGGTTCGAGGGTAAAAACAAATAGGCCGGACGGTTGAGAGAAACGCCGTTAACAAGCCTCTCTGCTAGCAAGCGGTGACGCATTATTAACTCTCTGTTATGCATGGCAGGACAACCTGCTTACCACGGCATGACAGACTAATTTTAAATAAAAGGATGGGATTAATATGGCTACAAAAAACAAAACAGATCAAGCAAAATCGGTGGAACAAGTACTTAATCGTCAGGTAGCTAACCTGAACGTATTGTATGTTAAAATCCATAACTATCACTGGTACGTTAAAGGACCTAACTTCTTCACGTTGCATGTGAAATTCGAAGAGTTCTACAACGAAGTTACAGTACAAATGGATGAAATCGCAGAGCGTATCCTTACGCTGAAAGGTAGCCCAGCGGCTACAATGAAAGAGTATCTGGAGCTTTCTTCTATCCAAGAAGCAGCAGGCGGAGAAGACGCAAAAACAATGGTGCAAAACCTCATCGAGGACTTCGCTACACTTTCGAATGAATATCAGGAAGGTATCGAAGTTGCAGATGCAGCTGAAGATCAACCTACATCCGATATGCTGACAGGCTTCAAGGCTGACCTTGAGAAACACATGTGGATGCTTCGCTCTTTCCTAGGTTAATATAGCCAAGATTTTGCCTAATACAAGTGGTTCTCTTACGTAAGTTTTCTGAGCTCGGATCTTTGTTGTCAGAAACGCCCTGAGCGTCTATACTGCTGACAAGAACGATAGGGGAGGGAACCGCTTATGTTAGAACCAACGATACCGGCTTTAAAAGAATGGGCTTCTGCAATCAAAGCACTGGAAACGGGTCGCCAAATTATGGTGATGCGCAAAGGTGGAATCGTAGAGGAAACCCGACATTTTGAGCTGAAAAGTCCGGCGTTTTACCTGTATCCGACTTATGAACATCAGCGTAAAGAACTGATAAAGTCCTCGGATCAATCCTATGTTGAAGAATCACTGGCCGAATGGGTGCCCGAAGCTTCGACAATCCGTATTACTGCATATGCCGAAGTAACGCAGGATCTGGAGATACGAGATCAGGAGATGCTGGATCGACTTCTTGACTTTCATATGTGGACAGCGGATTTTGCCGAAGACCGTTTGAAATGGAAACGGAAAGATCCGCTCCATGTATTGATTTTACGTGTGTACCTTTTGAAAGAACCGATGGAAATCCCCGTACTGCCTGAATATAACGGTTGCCGTTCATGGATTTCTATTCCGAATGGTCCGGTGCCGCGCGAAATGACGCCGGTGGTGGACGTTGCGGATTTTGACGAACAGGTACAGAAGATTAACGAGATGCTCAAATTGTAATATTATTAATGAAGGGGCTTGTCCATAATATGGATAAGTCCTTTTTTTAGATTAGTGTATAGCAGATACGATAAAAGCTTCATTTTCTGTGATTTTTCTCACTGTCTATCTTTGCGGGAGATGTTTTCTCATTTGATTCAATCTGGTATTTATTATAGAATCAGAAAGAATAATGTTTCCTGCAAGGAATATACACTCTAAGGAAATAGCTTGATTATCATTGAGAATCAGTTTAGAATTATTCTAAAGTGCTCTTGCTTTAAGGAATCGAGTACAAGAGAAATTCAGGGGAAGCCCTGTTCAGATATAATAGGCGCTTTTTCGTTTTCGACAGTAAACATCAATTTAATCAATGGAGGGAAACAATACACATGGCTACGAATTTCGTCATTGAAGGTCTGAAAGCGACGATCGAAGGTAAGGAAATCCTGAAAGGCATCAACCTGGAAATGAAAGGTGGAGAAATCCACGCAATCATGGGTCCGAACGGAACAGGTAAATCCACTCTGGCTTCTGCATTGATGGGTCATCCTAAATATGAAGTAACAGACGGTACAATTACACTTGATGGTGAAGATGTATTGGATATGGCTGTAGATGAGCGCGCACGTGCAGGTCTCTTCCTGGCTATGCAATACCCAAGTGAAATTGCAGGTGTTACGAACTCCGACTTCTTGCGTAGTGCAATTAACGCACGTCGTGGCGAAGGTAACGAGATCTCCCTGATCAAGTTCATTCGTCAAATGGAAGGTAAAATGAAAGAACTCGACATGAACCCTGAGTTCGCTCACCGTTACCTGAATGAAGGTTTCTCCGGTGGTGAGAAAAAACGTAACGAGATTCTGCAAATGATGCTGCTTGATCCGAAAATCGTAGTACTTGATGAAATTGACTCCGGTCTGGACATCGATGCTTTGAAAATCGTGGCTGACGGTGTGAACGCTATGAAGAGCGAAGACCGTGGCTTCCTGATCATCACTCACTACCAACGTCTGTTGAACTACATTACGCCTGACTATGTTCACGTAATGATGCAAGGTCGTATCGTGAAATCCGGCGGACCTGAATTGGCTCACCGTCTGGAAGCAGAAGGGTATGACTGGGTAAAGGCAGAGCTGGGAATTACAGACGAAACTGTAGGCCAAGAAGCGTAAAGACAAAACGGAGGAGGATTAATTAATGACTACACAAACAATTCTTCCGGTTGAATCTGAAGCGCTTCGCGCCTTGTCGGAAAGCAACAATGAACCCGGCTGGTTGACCGAACAGCGGCTTGAAGCTTTAAAGCTTGCGAGCGGGCTTGCGCTTCCTAAACTGGAAAAACAAAAAATCGAACGCTGGAATGTCAGCGAGTACGGAACATATAAAACAAGTGAAGCCATTTCTTCTTTGACAGAAGTACCTGCTTCTATCAAAGATCTGGTTCAGGATCAAGCTGAAGGCAGTCTGGTTATCCAGCGCAATTCCGGTACGGTATACTCCAAGGTGTCTGCTGATCTGGCAGCAAAAGGAGTTATCTTCACGGATCTGGCTACAGCGGTTCGCGAACATGGCGATCTGGTAAAACAATATCTGAACACAGCAGTTAAAGCGGATGAGCATTCCCTCGCTGCATTGCATGCGGCACTTTGGAATGGCGGGGTCTTCCTGTATGTTCCGAAAAATGTCGAAATCGAAGTACCACTTCAAGCAGTGTTGCTTACGGATGACGCATCTGCAACGTTTGCACCTCACGTGCTTGTGGTTGCAGAAGCAAACAGTTCAGTAACTTATGTTGATAACTATGTATCTGGCGAATTGTCCGCACCTGTTTTCCATAATGGTGTTGTGGAAGTATTCGCAAAATCCGGTGCTAAAGTACGTTTCGCATCGGTTCATCAACTGAGTCTGAATGTAACTGATGTTTCATTCCGTCGTGCAGTGCTGGAGAATGATGCTTCCATCGAGTGGATTGTAGGCGAAATGAACAATGGCGACACAGCGAGCAACACGATGACCGTGCTGAAAGGCAATGGATCAAGTTCTGATTCCAAAGTCATCGCTGTAGGTTCTGGTTCGCAGAAAATCAACTACACCACAGAAGCGCGTCACTTCGGCAAGAATACACCAAGTCAGATGATTACACGTGCAGTTATGCGTGAAGAAGCTTCTGCAATCATCAACGGGATCACTAAGATTGAGAAAGGCGCTACCAAAGCCGATGGACAGCAGACAGAGAAAGTGTTGATGCTGAGCCCTAAAGCACGTGGAGACGCCAACCCAATCCTCCTTATTGATGAGGATGATGTAACAGCAGGTCACGCGGCTTCTGTTGGTCAAGTCAATGCCGAGCAGATTCATTACTTGATGTCGCGCGGAATTAACCGTACGGATGCCGAACGCCTGATCATCTATGGCTTCCTGGCTCCGGTGGTGGCGGATATTCCTTTGGAAGCACTGCGCACCCAACTGCAGTCCCTGATTGAGAAGAAGCTGGGACAATGAACCCGTCCATTCGCGAGCAGTTCCCGATCCTCCACCAGGAAATTAACGGACACCCGCTCGTATATTTAGATAGTGCTGCAACTTCACAGAAGCCTCATGCTGTGATCGAAGCAGTCAAACATTATTATGAGTATGAGAACTCCAACGTACACCGCGGTGTTCATACCCTTGGAAGCCGTGCAACTGACGCTTACGAAGGCGCACGTGAGAAGGTAGCCAAGTTTATCAATGCCCGCCGTACACAGGAGATTATCTTTACTCGCGGGACAACGACAGCCCTGAATCTGGTGGCTTCATCATATGCCCGCGCTAATTGCAAAGAAGGCGATGAAATTGTTATCACGCAAATGGAGCACCATAGTAATCTGATTCCTTGGCAGCAAGTTGCCAAGGAGACAGGTGCAACATTGAAATACATTCCGCTTCAGCCAGACGGTCATATTGAATTGGCTGATGTCGAGAAGACGATTACGAACAATACTAAAATTGTAGCAATCGCTTATGTATCCAATGTTATGGGTCTGATCCATCCTGTGAAACAAATTGCTGAAATTGCACACCGCAATGGTGCTGTCATCGTTGTTGATGGCGCACAAAGCACACCTCACATGAAGGTGGACGTTCAGGATCTGGACTGTGATTTCTATGCATTATCCGGTCATAAAATGTGCGGACCAACGGGAATCGGTGCACTCTACGGCAAAAAGGCGCTGCTGGAGTCCATGGAACCCATTGAGTTCGGTGGTGAAATGATTGATGATGTGGGTCTGTACGAATCCAACTGGAAAGAACTTCCCTGGAAGTTCGAAGGCGGAACCCCGATTATCGCAGGTGCGGTAGGTTTGGGAGCTGCCATTGATTTTCTGGAGCAGATTGGTATGGATGAAATTGCACATCATGAAAGTGTGCTGGCAGCTTATGCGACGGAACGTCTGTCCGAAATTGATGGGTTAACGATCTATGGCCCAGCCAAGCGGCATGTGGGTGTCGTTACCTTTAACCTGGGTGATGTTCATCCGCATGATGTGGCAACCGTGCTGGATGCGAGTGGCGTAGCCATTCGTGCCGGACACCATTGCTGTCAACCGCTAATGCGCTGGCTTGAAGTTAGCTCAACAGCTCGTGCCAGCTTCTATCTATACAATAACGAACAAGATGTAGATCGGCTTGTCAGCGCCTTAATCCAGACAAAGGAGTATTTTGGCGATGCAACTTGATGATCTGTACAGACGTGTTATAATGGACCACTACAAAAACCCGCGTAACCGCGGAACATTTGATAATGACGCTGTCACGGTGAATTTGAACAATCCAACGTGCGGCGACCGGATTTCACTGCAAATTTTGCTGAAAGACGGAATCGTTCAGGAAGCCAAATATACGGGTGAAGGCTGCTCCATCAGTATGTCCTCTGCATCGATGATGACGGAGGCCGTCAAAGGCAAAACGATGGAACAGGCACTCGATATCGCTAACCGTTTTTCCTCACTGATGAAAGGTGAAGAAGTCGATTTCGACGATTATGAAGATCTCGAAGCCCTATCCGGTGTGAACAAGTTCCCTGCACGCATCAAATGTGCCACTCTGGCCTGGAATGCATTACGCAAAGGGATTGACGAAGAGAACAAAGTACAATAACGATAGGGAGGTAGAGCAAGATGGCTAAAAAAGCACCAGAAATGGAAGAGTACAAATATGGTTTTCGCGACGAGCACAAATCCATCTTTCAAACCGGTAAAGGTCTGACTGCAGAAGTGGTTACCGAGATTTCCAAGATTAAGAATGAACCGGAATGGATGTTGGAATTCCGTTTGAAATCCTTGAAACAATTCGAAAAGATGCCAATGCCGAAATGGGGCGGAGATCTCGACGGATTGGATTTCAATGAAATTCAGTATTATGTACGTGCTTCGGAAAAACAAGGTAAAACATGGGAGGAAGTTCCTTCTGAAATCAAGGAAACCTTTGATAAATTGGGTATCCCTGAAGCAGAGCAAAAGTTCCTTGCAGGTGTATCGGCTCAGTATGAGTCCGAGGTTGTATACCACAACATGCAAAAGGAATTGGAAGACCAAGGTGTAATCTTCATGGATACGGATACGGCTCTCAGAGAGCATCCGGAAATCCTGCGTGAATATTTTGCAACGGTTATTCCACCAGCAGATAACAAATTTGCTGCTTTGAATAGTGCGGTATGGTCCGGAGGAAGCTTCATCTACGTGCCTAAGGGCGTTAAATGTGAAGTGCCTCTGCAAGCCTACTTCCGGATTAACTCCGAGAATATGGGACAATTCGAGCGTACACTCATCATTGCGGACGAAGACAGCTTCGTTCACTATGTAGAGGGCTGTACAGCTCCAATCTACAGCACGAACTCACTGCATAGTGCGGTTGTTGAGATCATCTGTAAGAAAAATGCCCGTGTTCGTTACACAACGATTCAAAACTGGGCACCAAACATCTACAACCTCGTTACGAAACGTGCAGTTGCTGAAGAAAATGCAACAATGGAATGGGTCGATGGTAACATCGGTTCCAAACTGACAATGAAATATCCAGCGGTTGTACTGAAAGGTCGTGGAGCTAAAGGTTCCGTACTTTCCATCGCTGTAGCTGGTAAAAACCAGCATCAGGATGCAGGTGCGAAAATGATCCACTTGGCTCCGGATACAACATCTACGATTGTATCCAAGTCCATCAGTAAACATGGTGGTAAAGTAACGTACCGTGGTTTGGCTTCCTTTGGACGTCAAGCTGAGGGCGCGAAATCCAACATCAAGTGTGATACACTCATTCTCGATAATGAGTCCACATCGGATACAATTCCTTACAATGAAATCATGAATGATAACATCATGCTGGAGCATGAAGCTACAGTATCCAAAGTGTCTGAGGATCAACTCTTCTACCTGATGAGCCGTGGTCTGACTGATGCAGAAGCAACACAGATGATTATCATGGGCTTCATTGAGCCATTCACGAAGGAATTGCCAATGGAATACGCCGTTGAGATGAATAGATTGATCAAATTCGAAATGGAGGGCTCCATTGGTTAATCCAATGCAGCGCCTTTCGAAGCCGTAAAGCTGAAGCTAGTTGCTGATGTTAAGCGGTAGATATCGTTTTATGTGATCGAATACCCTCTAGAGCAGACTTTTTAAAAAGTCTCTCTAGGGGGTATTTTTATTCAAAAATCTGGGGATAACAGCGTTCAGAAGGTTGTTCTGTTATCGGAGTGGCAAGTGAAATATTCTTTAGTTCAATTTGTATATTTACAAATGAATAGACCAGCGTTATTCTTCCATTAACGAATATTACATATATTTGAATAGATTCAAATATGAGGAGGTATATAATGCGAAGAAGTATAGTTAAAAAAGGAGCAGCCTTGGTATTGTCTGCTGTTGTTGCCTTTACGAGCTCACCGTTATTTTTATCAACGGCGAGTGCTGCAGAAGGTGGATCAGTATTGGGTTCGTTCAAGGTGCTTAGTTACAATGTAGGTGGTCTTCCGGACCTGGTTTCCAGTTCCAACCCCAAGGAGTACACCGTTCAGATTTCCCCCAAATTAAATGACTATGACATCATTAATGTGCAAGAGGATTTTAATTATCATAATGAGCTGATATCTCAAATCACTCTGCCGTATTTGACGACAACCAGCGGAATTGCGGGTTTTGTAGTGGGTTGAACAGTCTGTCCAAATATCCATTCCGTGACTTGAAGCGCGTAACCTGGGATAAGCGATCCGGTCTTTTTGACAATGGAAGTGATGAATTGACTCCAAAAGGATTTACAGCAGCTACGTATGAGATCACACCTCAGGTGAAAGTGGACGTGTACAACTTGCATGCGGACGCAGGTAGCGATGATAAATCTCTTGAGGCCAGACGAGATAATATCAGACAACTCTCCAATTACATAAAGGAGCACTCGGACGGGAACGCAGTTATCGTATTTGGGGATACCAATACACGGTACACCCGTGCGGCTGACAATATAGAGCTACTCATGTCTGAGAATGGTTTAAGAGATCCGTGGATCGATTTGATTCGAGGTGGGAGTATTCCCGCTGATGGTGAAGCCCTTATGGATACAACCAATTTAAATGGACCCAACTACGAGATAGTGGACAAAATTTTGTATCGCGGAAGTAAAGCATTGTCCCTTAATGCACAGAGCTATCGGTTAGAAAATCAAACATTTGTTGACCCGAGTGGGAAGCAACTCTCCGATCATTATCCGATTACAGCGGAATTTGTGTACAGCACATCTTCTCAGTACCAATTAAGTTCAACAATCGGAGGATCCGGAGGAACTGGGTTTAATGATCTGAATCAGATTCCCGATGCCAGACCTAGCTCAGTGGTGCTTAACTCGGGCAATCGTGTAGACGGCATTTCAACGCTGTACAGGGATGGAACGAATCTGGCACATGGTGGTCAATCCAACATTTCCACACTTACCTTGGCAGAGGGAGAGTACTTAACCGAGGTCACAATTGGTCAGGGGACACGAAATGGTGATAAACGGATCTTTTACGTGGAGTTGTCCACCAATCTTGGAAATAAAGTTGAAGGCGGACAAAAGACCTCGGATCAAATCAAACTTGAGGCACCAGCGGGGTGGTACATTGCCGGATTTTATGGAAGAGCAGGACAGGAATTGGATCAGCTAGGCGTCATATTCAGACCTCTGAATTAGAAGTGAGTAGTGGTTAAAATGAAATAATAATATATACATTTCATAGAGTGTTCATATTAGCACATCGCCGCTTGGAATATACGTTGGAGAGAGACCATAAGGTTTCCCTAATGATATTCTGAGCGGTATTTTTGTGGAATAAAATAAGACCAATAGCACAAGCCATTTCATAGATTTAAGCATTTAATGATAGAAAAGGATGTGAGTGTATGAGCGTGAACCCTTTCGAGGGATATCGGATTACAAGTTCATTCGGCTATCGAATTCATCCTATTCATGGTGGACAGACATTTCACCGCGGAATTGATCTCGTGACAGAGCCTTGGAATGGCCCGGTCTATGCCTTTATGGAAGGCAGGGTACGTTTTGCTTCCGAAGGAGTTACAGGCTCCGGATTCGGCGGTTACGGGCTTACAGTTGCCCTTCAAGATCATCGTGGCTACTTGCATTGTTATGCTCACCTTTCGCGGATTGCCGTAACCGTTGGGCAGCGTGTGAAGCGAGGCCAGCTTATCGGGAATCAGGGAAGCACGGGTCAGAGTACTGGCCCGCATGTACATTATGAGATTCGTAAAACAAGTGCGCCATCGTACGGGTACACAGCCAGCGAAGATGGTGTGATGGAACCGGGTGCGTATCTACAGGCCGAATACGGAACTGCATCTCAGGAACAGGAGGCTCCGCCGATGACCACTGAGCAGAAGAAAATGTTTGAAGCCATGCAGAAAACGCTGGAGATTCAAGGGGGATGGATTCAGCAACAGGAGCAACTTTCCAATATGGATTGTCCCGCATGGGCGCAGCAAGCATTTGATTATTATCGACCGTTTATTATGAATGACAAAGGCAGTTATGAATTTTGGAGATTACTTGTTATCATGTACCGCAAGGAAAAAGGCATCCAGGTTCATTCGGAGTCCGACATATAGATCTCTGCAAAGAACAGGGAATAGCAAAAGGCTAAACCACTCAAGTAGATGCAGACAGACAACCATTTATCGAATGTTGCCTGTTCGCCCGGTTCATTCCAACGGAAACGTCATATGTTAGGGTATACCTGATGAAGAGGAGGCAATCACATGAGCGAAGTAGGATATGGCTGTGGTGGCAACGTAGGCGGAGTAGGCGGCGTTGGCGGATACAATATGTTCACAAACACTGGTGCAATCTTGGTACTGTTCATTCTGTTGGTTATCATCACCAAAGCATTCTGCGTGTAATTCCAACATGATCGAATCGGAATAGACAAAAGGGAAGCCGATTACGGCTTCCCTTTTGTCATATGCCAACCTATGAGTTGGTTATTTCAGTTACTATGGAGTTCTTCGTATACATGCTGTGTACAATGAACAGTTACTGTACATAAATCTCAACGATAGCAATATCTCTTTCTTTCGCTAAATCGATAAAGGCCGTAGAGGTCTGAACGAGTGGTCGGAAATAATCCGCAGGATTGTTCATGACAATGAGTCCCGTCTGACCCGTGGTGAGCAGAACCCTTTTACCGATAAAATTAGGCAGCATGTGCTTTATCAGTTCCTGTGTTGCTTCAGCATTTAACTGACCAAAGCTGAGGCTGTACAGTTCACATAGAACAGAGATCAGTTCCTGTTTGGTCTGGTACACCCGATTGGTCGTCATGGCGCTGTAAACGTCTGCTACAGCAGTTATACGGGCAAATGGGTGGATCTCGTCTCCTCGCAGCCCATGAGGATAACCACTTCCATCCTCGCGCTCATGATGCTGAAGTGCAACCATTGCCAGAATTTCATCCTGCGTGGATTCTTTAATGATATCGTACCCAAAGAATGTGTGTTTCTTCATTTCGTCAAATTCTTCCGTGGTCAATTTACCAGGTTTATGTAAAATCTCAGAAGGAATCTTGGACTTACCGATATCATGAAGATATCCTGCTTTGGCTACCGTTAGACATTCCTCGGGGTTGTAACCCATCCAGCCGGCGATATAAAAAGCGAGCATTCCGACTTGCAATGAATGGTTGTACGTATAATCGCTATCCCCGTCCAGCATAAGCAACAAGGAGACAACATCTTTTTGTTTTTCCAACTGTTCTGTTAGGGTAAACAAAATCTCATCGACCTGTGTCTCATCAATAAAACCCTTCTCCATCGCTTGTTGAAATAGAGATTCAGTACCTTTGATCGTATCGTTAAACAAGTTAGTTAACAGACGGGTTTGATCGGAAGGTAAGGTTTGTGCATCAGAGTGTAGGTCGGATGTTGTGTGTTCTACATCTGCGTACTCGATTCCATGTTGCAACAGTTTGGATAGGTCATCTTCACTGAGGGTGGAACCTTTCATCAGCATGTGGAGACCCGAACTGTTGTATACATCATTTTTTAACAGGTCACCCGGTTTAAGATCAGTAACATGCACTCTCACGTATAAACCACCTTTTCTCGACTAATATCGACACATATAATTATAATAACAAGAAAAAAATGGGTTGACAACGACTTATTTACTATTAACCCACTCTATCTAAAAGGTGTAAAGGCTCATTATTTAGTTCTCTATGGGGTTCCATGGTCCTAATTGATGTCCCTTCCATTCAGATCCATCTTCCCAAATTTCCTTTTTCCAGATCGGAACGGTCTGTTTGAGTCTCTCTATGGCGTAACGGCTTGCATCATAACAGTCGTTGCGATGAGGCGAGGAAACGGCAATGACTACACTAATCTCTGCCACATCGACTTTGCCGATTCGGTGACTGATTGCACATAACACACCAGGCCAGCGATCGGAGATTTCCACACCAATGGCTGCCATCTGAGAAAGAGCCATCGGCACATAGGCCTCGTATTCAAGATGAACCGTGCGCTGTTCACCGGTCATTTCACGAGTCGTACCTACAAAAGTAAGAGCTGCCCCGTGATTCGGGGTAATCACTAGTGCCGTTGTTGCTTCCACGGACAAGGTGGACTCTGTAATCAGAAATAAGCCATCTTCAGTCCGATGCTCTGGAACGGTAGAGCGAAGCTTTTCATCGGATATATCCGTACCATCGCCGCCAGAGACGGGAGGGATCAACGCAAGTTCATCTTCTGAGCTAAGTATAGTATCGGCAGGAGCGTACTGCTGGTTAACTGCCAAAAAGGATGTCTTTATCTGAGAAGCTGCCTCTGGGTAGGCCAGACTCAGTTTTTCTTTTAAATCGGCAGCGGTTGGAATGTCTCCAATGTACTCAAACTCCAGAAGGGATGTATTTAAACGTTCTGCAATGCCTGCAAATAGTTGAATTGTCAATTTCATAGATATTACTCACCTCTTTTTGATCTCTAAACCCTATAAATATATCATAACGACGCGGAAAATGTTATGCTTATCCATTAGAAGAATGAACGTTTATTGAAGAGCAGGGGAGGCGGTGTGATGAGCACCAGGGAGAAGCAAACGTTAACGATTCTGCACACCAACGACATTCATAGCCACTTCGGCTCCATGAGCACCATCGCCGCTATGATCAATGAGGAACGTGACCAAGGTGGCAACTTCCTTGTATTGGATATCGGCGATCATATGGACCGGATGGCCGTTGAAACAGAGGGAACACTGGGTACGGCTAATGTTGATGTTATTAATCTGACGGGCTACGATGCCATTACAATCGGTAACAACGAAGGACTAACCTTTACGCCAGATCAGCTCTCGCAGTCTTACGCTGGACTTCTGTGTCCTGTGGTATGCAGCAATGTTGTGGACCAAGATACTGGACTTGCGCCAGTGTGGATGAAACCTTCTCTGATTGTGGAGAAAGGTCCATTTCGCGTTGGTCTGCTGGGGGCAACGGCCCCTTTTACCACGTTTTACGAATTGCTCGGGTGGGATGTTCTGGACCCTGTGGATTCACTAAGAGCTCAAGTGGAAGCATTACGTGATGAAGTGGATGTGATAGTTATTCTTTCACATCTGGGGCTTTCGACAGATCGGAGATTGGCAGAGCAGATTACTGGAATTGATGTTATTCTCGGTGGACATACCCATCATGTTCTCGAAGAACCATTAGTCATTGGTCAGACCGTGCTGGGTGCAGCTGGGAAATTTGGCCAATGGCTTGGGAAAGTGGTTCTGGAACGAACAAGTGTGGAAGAACCTCTCCAACTGGTAAGTAGCGGTTGTATGGCTGCCAAGAGTATATTACTGGATGATCAGGTTGCGCTGGCAATCGCTACGAATCGTACGGAAGCCGAAAGGACACTCAATCAGACGGCAGTGATAACGGATCGGGTGCTGCCCATCGCGTATGACCGGGAATCCCCGTTTGCTACCTTGCTTGCACAAGCTGTACGTCATTTCACGGGGGCACAGCTGTCTCTGGTGAATGCAGGTCAGCTTCTCGGAGAGCTTCCACAAGGTAATATTACAAAAGGAATGTTGCATTCCCTATGTCCATCTCCTATAAATGCTTGTACAATATGCTTGAGTGGAAGTCATATTCGTGAAGCACTTGAGCAGTCCTTGTTGGACGAGTTTTCAGGTAAGCCCATTGTGGGATTTGGTTTTCGTGGTCATATTCTAGGCACGTTATGTATGGACGGAATGGAAGTTCAATACAATCCGGATGCGCCAGCCTATGAGAAGATCCAGGCCATATCCATTAATGGGGAGCCAATGGACGAACAATGTGAGTATATCGTTGGGACACTGGACATGTTTACGTTCAATGTGGGGTATCCTCCTCTTGCTCATGGAACCCGTACGCTCTATCATCTTCCGGAATTCATACGCGATTTGCTGGAAACGGAAATAAAACGACCAGGGGCTCTGGACGACAGCCTGCGAGCCCGCTGGCATCAAAGCTAAATTTAAAGTACTTGCCTTCTGCTGAAGCGGCGGCTAGTGGTAATTACATCTACGGAGCGGGAGAGGATAGGCTGTGCGTTTAGTACATATAAACTTATTGCAGCCTGGCATGAAGCTGGGGAAACGTATTTATAGTGAAGAAGGCCTTGTATTACTTAGTGAGGATGTAGAGCTAACCAGTCGATTGATTGGACGCCTTAAGGATCTTGGGGTCAGTTATGTGTATATTAAAGATGCTGCGACAGAGGACATCATCGTTCCTGAAATGTTGCAGGAAGAGACCCGAAGGAAGGCACTGGTCGAGATCAAACAGCAATTTCAGAGTATGTCAGGACTGAAAACCAAAAATCGGATTCCTCATTTCGGTAAAGCGCTTAGTGGTGTGATGAATGCGATTCTGGAAGACATCGGCAGTCAGAAGGAAGCCATGATTATGCTGATGGACATGAACTCCAGCGATTTTGACCTGTATAACCATTCTCTGAATGTATGTGTGTACACGCTGGTTCTTGGTGTCGCTTCGGGTTACACACGCCAGCAATTAATGGAGATTGGTCTGGGCGCTTTGTTGCATGATATCGGCAAAACACAGATTGCACCAGAAATTCTGCATAAACCCTCCAGATTAAGTGACGAGGAATTCAAAATCATTCAGCAGCACACTACATATGGACACCGTATTCTCAAAGACGAACCAGGTATACCACTTCTATCTGCGCATTGTGCATTGCAGCACCATGAGCGAATTGATGGCAGCGGATATCCCTTTGGGCTGAAGGATAAAGAGATTCATGAGTATGCCAAGTGGATTGCTCTTGCTGATTCGTATGATGCCATGACAACGAATCGAGTCTACAAGCAAGCCTTGCTGCCACATCAGGCCGTAGAGGTGCTGTATACGGGCTCAGGAACGCTTTATGAACAACGAATGCTGGAGAGATTCAGGGATTGTGTAGCGATCTACCCCGTGGGTCTATCGGTCACGCTCAGTACGGGAGAGGTTGGGGTGGTCGCAGCGATTCATCCACGTGTTCCTCAACGTCCACTTATCCGGGTGCTCAAGGATGCCGACGGCCAGACCTTATCTTCGCCCTACGAAATTAACCTGTCTACAGCACTGTCTGTGATGATCACAGGTGTAGAGGGTCTGGAGGATACACCTTCATCTGCCCAAAGTGAACGGTTGGAAAGCTGAACAAGCTTAGAAATGATTAGCGCTCATGTCGTAATATCGGGGCCGTTTCGTGATTCGGCCCGGAGTTACCTGAGTGTTTTTTGTCATGTAATGGACAGGGTCTACGTATGCCGGAGCATTCAAAATTGTGCTATGATAAAAGATAACTCCAAAAAGAGAAACACAAGGTATGATGTAAATAAAACTTTTTAGGTTAATAAAAGGAATAAGGTGAAGAACAATGACCATGCTAAACTCAGGATCGGTACAACCGATGCCTTTATCGCCAACGAATGATCCGTGGGATCCGATCGGCTCTCTGCGTACATATGGACGCCATGTGCTGACCAGTGTAGAAATGACCGTGACACATCTGTGCAATATGAGGTGTGAGCATTGTGCCGTGGGAGATATGCTTACGATGCGTGAGGCGCCGGCTCTTCCGCTCCCCTCTGATGCTAAAACGATTGGATGAAGTGGAGCATCTGCAGACGATTAGTCTGACGGGTGGCGAGCCAAGCTTTAGCCAGAAAACAGTGGATGAGATGATTATTCCGCTGCTCAAATATGCCAAGGAACGTGGAATTCGTTCCCAGATCAATTCGAATTTAACGCTGGATATCAGCCGGTATGAGCAACTTTTACCTTATCTGGACGTTATGCATATCTCATTCAACTATCTGAATGCTGACGATTTCCATCAAGTTGGATTTGCGAATAGTGGCAGACCTGTGAAACGTGAAGTCGCGGTGAAGATGTATGAGAAAATGATTGAAAATTCCCGCAAACTGAGTGAAGCAGGCATGTTTATCTCTGCGGAATCGATGATTAACTTCCGTACGCACGACAAGCTGGATGGTATTCACCAATTGATTCGTGAGATGGGCTGTGTCCGTCATGAAGTGCATCCGATGTATAATTCGAACTTTGCTTCGTCACTGCCGGTCTTATCACTGGATCATATGAGAGCAGCGATTCATCGTTTACTTGATGTGCGTGACAAGGATATGTGGATGCTTTTCGGAACATTGCCGTTCTTCGCATGCAGTGCAGCAGAGCAGGATCGGGAACTGATCAACCGTTTATACAGCGAACCAAATGTGACGGTACGTAATGATCCGGACGGACGCAATCGCGTTAACGTCAACATGTTTACGGGTAATGTGTATGTGACGGATTTTGCTGATATCCCGGCATTTGGCAACATTCGTGATCGTAAACTGGATGATGTGTTCCATGAATGGTCAGCTGAACATCCGTTGAATCAAACGGTCAATTGCCATTGCGATATTGCATCCTGTTGCGGACCAAACCTGCTAGTGGCAGATATGTATTACAAGGGCGTAGATTTCAAATCTAGAAAGGCAATCACACGTTGATATTCCAGGTGTATTCCTGAAATAGATAGAAAAGGGGAGTTTCAACTTGGATATTCATACCGAATTTCATCTTGGACAACTGGTATTTAATCTGGTCTGTGTCTTTTTGCTCGTATTTTTGAATGGCGTATTTGTCGCAGCGGAATTTTCCCTTGTGAAAGTAAGGCAAACGCGCTTAACTCAATTGCAGAGTGAAGGAAACCGTTTTGCTGGTTATGCACTGAAGGTGAATAGTAAACTGGATTCCTATCTATCGGCAACTCAGTTCGGGATTACGCTGACATCACTTGGACTCGGGTGGCTGGGAGAACCAGCCATCTCCGAATTGCTCGTTGAGCCACTCATGTTTAAACTTGGTGTAGGAGATACAGGGCTTATTTCGACCGTGTCGGTCATTATCGGTTTTTGTATCATTACGTTTCTGCATATTGTGCTGGGTGAGCTTGCACCTAAATCGTTAGCTATTCAAAAAACAGACGGTGTGGCATTGTTCTTATCTGCGCCCTTGCTGTTGTTCTACAAAATCTTCTTCCCGTTCATCTGGGTACTGAATGTATCGGCCAATGCATTGCTGCGTCTGGCAGGTATCGAACCTGCCAGTGAAGGAGAAGCTCACTCGGAAGATGAACTTCGAATTCTGATGAAGCAGAGTGCCAAAAGTGGTGTCATCGATAAAGATGAGATCAAACTGATGGACAACATCTTTGATTTCTCCGATATGTTGGCACGTGAAGTGATGCTGCCACGTACAGACATGGATTGTCTATACACGCATATGTCTTTGGAAGAGAACCTGGAGATCATTAATGCAACCAAACATTCCCGGTATCCCGTAGCAGTAGAAGACAAGGATGAGATCATTGGATTCATACACATCACCGATCTGTTGCTGGCTAAACCGGAGCAACAACATGATCTGGCTTCACTTGTCCGTCCAATCTTAAACGTTCCTGAATCCATGGAAATCAGCCATGTGCTGCGTCTGATGCAGAAGAAACATTCTCAGATGACGCTGGTTGTGGATGAATATGGCGGCACAGCTGGATTGTTGACTGCGGAAGAAATTCTGGAAGAGATCGTTGGAGATTTGTATGACGAATTTGAGGATGAGCGTCCGCATATGGAACGCAGTGGTGATTCGTTTTCCATTGATGGTCGTTCGCTTATTGAAGAAGTTCATAAGTGGACCGGAGCCATCATTGAGGATGAAGAAGTGGATACCATTGGCGGATGGCTGTTTAAAGAGCTTGGAGGTAGTCCAGCCAAGGGCAAAACTCGGGAGCTGAATGGATACGTCTTTGAAGTGGAGGAGTCCACTCGTTTGCGAATTACCCGGGTTCGAGTATACAAGCAATCTGTTCCTCAAGACATGAATTCGGAAGAAAAACCAGTAGAATAGAACTCGTTGCAGGAGCAAGATAAGACGAGCAAAAGTATGAAATGACGCAGATTACGAGAATCTGCCAGGATATAAGACCTTTGGAAGTTACCTGAAAGGGGAACGAACCGAAGGTCTTTTTTTATTTTAAAGAAGAATTTGGAGAACTTCTGCACATAGTTGAAACGAATTTGGGATTAACTTGGGGGACAGCGTCATATGGTTATAGAGACGGGAAACTGGAAGGACCTCAGTGATATTCAGTTGCACCAACGATGTATTATAGGAGGCGTTGTTCTGTGAAAGATCCGCAACTTCGTGCTTACGCCCCTTTTGTGGGGCCGTTTGATCCTTGTCCGCCAGTAGAGATTCGGACGTATCTGGTACCTCCGCAATTATTTATTCCATTTCAGCCTATGGGCTGGCCACAGTACAGTCCGGCTGAAGCATTAAGGGTGGGGACGTTATGGCCTGCATTATACAGCCCTTATACACCAGCAAGATCGAAGGGAAGGAAGGTGGATGTGGATGGAACCTGAAGGAGCAAAAGCGTGCGATACCCAATACTATGAGCTGCTGGAGGAGCTTCAGGCTCTGGATTTTGTATTAGTGGAGCTGAATCTGTACCTGGACACCCATCCTGGGGATTATCAAAGCATAGAGCAATATAACAAATTCACGCAAGAACGTACGCGGGTGGCGCAGGAGTTTCAACAATTGTATGGACCACTGATGAACTTTGGTCATGCCTTCTCCAAGTATCCGTGGGAATGGTCTCAGACGCCCTGGCCATGGCAAGTGTGATACATCAGCCTCAGGCTTCCTTGCACGGACTTTAGGGACAGGAAGCCCGAGGGTTAGAAGAAGGGCTGTATTTTAATAACGTAGAGGGAGGCGTCTTACATGTGGGTGTATGAGAAAAAACTGCAATATCCCGTTAGGGTTAGTAAATGTGATCCTCGTATGGCGAAACTGCTGATGGAACAATATGGCGGTGCCGATGGGGAGTTGGCCGCTGCCCTTCGATATCTGAATCAGCGGTATACGATTCCAGACAAGATTATCGGTCTGTTGACGGATATTGCTACAGAGGAATTTTCTCATCTGGAGATGATTGCCACCATGATCTACAAGTTAACCAAGGACGCGTCGGTGGATCAATTGGAAGAAGCGGGACTTGGGCCGAACTATGCTCAACGCGATTCTGCCTTGTTTTATACCAATTCCTCCGGTGTTCCCTTTACAGCTGCCTACATTGCTGCAAAGGGTGATCCGATTGCGGATCTGTACGAGGACATTGCAGCAGAAGAGAAAGCCCGGGCTACATATCAATGGTTGATCGACCTGACCGATGACGTGGATCTGCAGGATAGTCTGAAGTTTCTAAGGGAGCGGGAGATTGTGCATTCCTTACGTTTCCGGGAGGCTGTAGAGATCCTGAAAGACGATCGGGAGACAAAGAAGATTTTCTGAACGTTTTTGGTATAAAGCAGAAGTCTGGCAGTCCGGTAGGGCTGCTTTTTGCTTTGAGTTATTAAAGCCCGAAGCAGTGTACGTGGTGTATTGAGGATTGCTTTCAAATAAAAAGACGATCCTTTTTGAATTTAAAATAAAAGGGATCGTCCTGGTTATTATTTTGGTGAATAAAGATAATTTTGGCGAAGTAAGGCCTAGTATTCTACCACCATGGCAACATTTTGCCACCCGGCTCCAACGGTCCAGAACAACACTTTGTCACCGCGCTGAATCTGACCGCTTGTAACCGCCCGATGCAATGCAATGAATGGACTGCTGGTTGAGGTATATCCGAATTCATCGCCAATGTAGACGGCAATATCACCAGCAATGCCGACGTTCTCGGATACAGCCCGAATGTTACTAATGGATAGCTGGGAGAAGCAGGCGGCTTTGATCTCGTCTGGTCTAATCTCGTTGCGATTCAGCAACGTACGAATGGACTCTGAAGCGGCATCCACACAGATGGAATCATCAAATGGGATGAATTTCACATGAAAGGCACCCGCATCTACACCCGTTTTGCCCAGTTTTGCCAAGCCTTGTGCAGGAAAAAGAGAATTACCATACACACAGGTATCCGTCTGATAGATGGAATCAATGAAACCGACAGCCTGTTCATCCCGCTCTACAATAACCGCCGCTCCTGCATCACCGAAATTGGCGAAGTATACGGGATCATCGGGACTGGCGTGAGGAGCCACGTAATCGGAGCCGATGATTAATGCCCGGCGAATTCGAGGATTGCCCAGCATCTGCCGGCTAACCTGTTCGAAAGCAGCAGTCATGCCTGCACAGTTCGCGTTACTGTCAATACAGATCGTGTGAGAAGCTCCGTTAATCAGGCGATGAATCATCAAGGAATTCGTAGGAAAGATGTATTCTGGCGTTTGGCTTGCATAAGCAATCAGATCAATATCTGCACCGGTGAGTCCGGTTTTTTCCAGTAGGTTACTGGCTGCCTCATAGGCCATGCTTAGTGAATTTTCGTCATCGTTGTCAATTTTATAACGTGTATCACGACCAAGTGCCTGTAACAATCCACGAATATCTACACCTCTTGCATCAAAATGTTCAATATAAAAATCATTGTGCACCTTGGTTGCTGGATGATAGATATCGATATCTACAATACGAATTCCGGCCATCTTCATTCTCCTCTTGAGCGGAAGGGTGAATTCACAGCTTGTCCGCCTGGTTTATTAAGTGGTAACGGTAGATATGATTTCGAGATTGTCCAGACCGACTGACCGGCCGAGCCGGGACAATTGCATTTTTAGAATCGCGTTGTTCTCGAGGGTCAACACGACTTTTTTATATTCATCTTTTTTGAACAATTGGAGGCAGCCTTCCAGAAGAGGAACAATCTCCGGAGCAGTAACATTCAACTTTTTGCAATCGATGTTCAGGTCATACTCCTTGGTGTTAATAGGAGCGATCGTATCCTGGTAGGCCGAGATGGAACGCAAACCGTCTTCTTGAGAGAAAGAACCCTCCAGTTCAATGTTTAACACCTTGTTTGGAACGTCAGTCTTCAGAATGAAATTTCCCATGTTTGATCTCTCTCCTTTAAATGAGTTAAGGCTATCCTGCTAATGGATACGCAGCCCATTGGGCCTCTGCCGAAAGCTTCTAAGATGCGAGCTGGTTCGAAGGATAATTTAACCATATTATAAAGGTAGGAATGTAAAAAGATCAATAAAAAAGTCGAATCATGTATAAAAATGTAGAAAAGTGAATTACTGTATTTCGTCCAAGGTGGCAAGCAAAATATTAAATGCACTTATAATGCGTGGAGCACCCACACATGGCGCCAGATGTAGCAATATTCCCTTGAGCTGATCCACCGTCACTCCCACGCTTAGAGCCATCGTGTAATGTACGCCCAATTGTTCATACTGTCCTTGGGTGATCAACGAAGAGATGATAGCAACTTCCTTCCATTGATCCGTAATCGTGGTGCGCTGAAAAATATCCCCGTACGCCGTCCCCATAATAAATTCCGACAATTCGGGAAAATGTTCTTTGATGGGTGCGAGAGCTCTTGCGCCGTACTCACCAGAAAGTTTAGCAAAACGGTCCAGTCCCTGAGCTACATGTTCACTCATGATCTACTCCTCCTAATTCAAAGTTACGGTGCGGTGAGCCGTGGGTGGAATTTCATCTCGATCGGTCAGAAGCTCAATGACAGTCACCTGATTCAACGTTTGGGCTGTGCTCAGCGCAGATGAGAATTCTTCATGTGTCTCTGCCCGGAAAGCGACAGCTCCCAGAGATTCGGCGAATTTGGCTGCATCCATGGGAACCTCAAATAAGGTGCCATCGATCCTGCCTGTTGTTTTTTCCATTCCTTTGAGAGCCATGTCCAGTTGTTTGTTGTTAACGACAATGAAAATGACGTTCAGATTGTTGCATACCGCGGTATTGATCTCCGTCCCCAGCATCATGAAACATCCATCCCCGGTGATACATACAACGGTCTCTTCAGGTGAAGCGGCCTTTGCACCTATCGCCATACCAATGGCGTTCCCCATGCAGGCAAAGTAAGCGTCAAACACAAAGCTGCCTGGTTTCTTGACTTTATATCGCTGAACCGCATGAAATCCATGGCTGCCATCATCAACAAACAGCTTATGATCGTACGGAAGCAGATCGCTCATTCCATTTAGCACAGAAGCCAGAGACAGTTGGGGGAGATCTGGTAAAGGGACAGTGTAATCCATGGGTGCCTTTGTTCTCACAGGAGTAGGGAGGTCTTCTAATGTGCCCAGCAAATATTGCAGGTTGTCCTTCAAATCACCGGTGATATGTAAGGTTTGAGCGCTCAGAATCTTTCCTACAAATGTAGGATCAGCGTCAAATTGAATGAGGTATGCCGGGTGATGATCAGGCTTCAGATTGCAGAGGGTCATGTCACTCAGACGTGAACCGAGTACGATATAAAGGTCACTTTGGTTCAACATGTCGTCTGCATGCGGGAAACCTCCAACACCACAAGGTCCATGGTACAGGGGATGGTCCCACGCAATCGCTCCTTTTCCACCAGGAGTAGTAATGACGGGAATGTTGAACGATTCGGCCAATTGAAGCAATTCATCATGGGCTCTGGCCCGACTTACACCTTTACCAGCAATAATTAAAGGGCGGTTGGATTGTTGAATGAGAGGAAGAATGCGATTCAGGTTAGATACGCTAAGCAGAGGTTCCGGTTCGGGAATGACAATCCGGCATTGGGATAACAACTCGGTCTGTACGTCAAAAGGAATACAGAGGTGAACAGGGCCTTTATTAGGGCCGAGTGCAATGGAAAGGGCATGGTTCAGCAGTGTGCCGAAGTGATCTCCACGCTCAACCAGTTTGCTGAATAGCGTAGCAGGTCTGAACATCTCGGCCAGATCAGCCAGATAGGAAGAAGAATCCTGACACTGGGGGAGCCCCAGTTCCTGAATGGATTGATGACCCGTAATAAACAGTACAGGCAGATTGTTGGCCTTTGCATGAGCTGCTGCAGTAAGCAGATTGGTTCCGCCTGGGCCGGATGTGGCAAAGGCAACGCCGAGTTTACCTGTCTGTAATGCATAACCGGATGCGGCAAAACCTGAGCTGGATTCATGACGGCCTGGAATGAACTCTAATCCGTAATCCACCATTTTCAGTACAGCAGGACAGATGGATTTACCAATAATACCAAAGACATGAGTAACGCCTAGATTACGCAGAGTTTCTGCCAAATAGTCCGCAACTGTTCTCATGCGGGACACCTCGCTTCATGAAATAAGTTATTAGAACCATACGCATATTCCATTTATTGAATGCAAGTTACAGTCTAAGGTTGTAAGAGGAAATATTCATTGTTATTAGGAAGAGTATCTTTTTTTGTGGTTTTTTGTCAACCTGTTTTTGTGAGTCTAAATTCCTGATTCTTAAGTTGGTAACGCTTTAAGTGTTGCTGGATAAAGTAAAAATAATTGGTTATATATCCCTGCAACGAATTACCCAATCTTTACGAAGTTACAAATAATGTAAAAATATGACTAACAATGATGAATTTCAGTCTCTAATAGCGACTTCAAAGCTAGAGATTTATCTTTTTTCGTATCAACGCATCGCATTCGCAATTCTTTGCTTTCTGCTATACTGGAAAGGAATTGGGAGGGGATGGAATGACAGTCATCAAGATGGCTCTGATTGGGCTGGGTAAAATGGGATTACATATGGTTCATCTAATCGAGAATACCAAGATGGAAACGGAGATTGAGATTGTAGCGGTGTGTGATGCGAATGAGGAAGGTTTGGCGTCTTTTGCAGCTTCTCATCAGGGAGTTAGGACGTATACGGATTACAAGCAAATGATGAATGAACATCAGATTGATCTGCTGTATATTGCAGTTCCGCCGAAATTTCATTATCAGGTTGTCATGGAAGCGCTGGAGCGCAAAATTCACGTATTCTGCGAGAAACCGCTTGCCAATAGTGTAGAAGAAGCCAAAAAGATGCTGGATGCAGCAGAGCAGGCGGGCGTTGTTCATGCCATCCACTTCTCTATGCCGCATGAACCTTCCGTACTGAAGTTGCAAGAGATGATTGAGCAGGGTACTGTGGGGGCAATTCGCAAAATAGATCTCATTTTGCAATTCCCGCAGTGGCCACGATCTTGGCAACAGAATGCATGGATTACGAGCCGGGAACAGGGTGGATTTATTCTTGAAGTGGGGATTCACTGGGTTCATATGATTCAAAAGGTGTTTGGTGCCATCCGGGTAGTGAACACTCAGGTTCAATATCCTGAGAATGGAGACTGTGAACTAGAAGTACAGGCTGCAATGGAACTGGAAGACGGAACCCGAATTCAGCTAAACGGCATCTCTCAATTTGCGGGGGAAGAACGTGTATCCATGGTGGTGTACGGTACAAAAGGCACGATTGCTCTGGAAAATTGGGAAGATTTGAAGACGGGTCTGGTGGGGCAGTCACTGTCTCCAGTGGAAGTGCTTGAATCCGCCAGTGAATTGCCGGTTCTTAAACATGTCATTGCCCGTATACAGGGCAAACCAGCTAAGATATATGATTTTAACGATGGGTATCAGGCACAATTGATACTGGAAGCGCTACGGAACACGGAACAATCAGGATAAGAAAAGGAGGGTCAGGTTTTTTCATTTCGAAGTACCTGCCGTACCTCTAAATGTATCAGCTCTCCTTAATACCAAGAAGCATCGCAGTGGCATAGGTGTGCCTGTCTGCGATGCTTCTTTCCTTTGTGTTGACGCAGGATAGAGTTATATAGACATTTTATCAGTATGTTGATTCAGGTCACGCCAGCTTGAATCGCTTAACCAGCTGATCAAGTGCATCGGACATTTCATTCAACTGCTTGGACGTGTCAGACATTTCCTGCAGAGAAGCAAGTTGTTCCTCCGTCATCGCAGATACTTCTTCCGTGGCTGATGCAGTATCTTCCACAACAGCCGATACTTCATTAATGGACTTCATCACAGCCTCACTACCGGAAGTTAACTCCTCGACAACAGCAGAGACCTCCAGAACTTCACCACTGAGGTTATGAATATGCTGAGTAATGGTTGAAAAAGCATTACCTGCATCCTCAATGGTCCGCAACCCTTCATTCACATGTAGCGTGCTCTCATCAACCACCTGGACCGTACTTTGAACACCTGCTACCACGGTTTCCAATATACTTGTAATCTCTTTGGCTGATGTTGCACTTTGGTCTGCGAGATTACGGATTTCCGCGGCAACGACAGCGAAGCCGCGTCCATTTTCCCCAGCGCGGGCAGCTTCAATTCCGGCGTTAAGTGCAAGCAGATTGGTTTGTCTCGCAATACCCGACATTGAATCTGCAATGTTGATCACTTGATCAGACATCTTCGAAATTTCATTAATGGCTTCCTGTACAGAGAGGAAGGATTGCTCAATGGAACTCATTTTACCTACAGCATTATCAATGCGCTGTTGCCCATCCACAGCAATGGATTCGGTACGAACTGCACGGCCTGCCACATCACTTGCCGAGGAGGCGACACGATTAAGCCCGTTGAGGGATTGCTGCATCGCAGCTACCATGGTTTGCGTAAGAGCAACCTGTTCATCAGCGCCTTCAGCGACACGTTCCATGGCAGTGGCAACTTCTTTTCCTGCAAGATGGCTATCGGCAAACCCCTTTATCTAATCGATCCGAAGCTGTGCTCAGAATCATGGCATTGCTCTGAATGTCCAGCATCATTTGCTGCAAACCAGTGAGCATTGTATTGGCTGCCTCCGCGAGTTCACGAGTTTCGTCTTTCATTGGCGTAGCGATTCTCAGTGTCAGGTCACCATTGGAAGAACCGATGTCATTTAATGCCTGCTTTACGGTACGAATGTTTCTAACAATGGCACGTGACAGGACCAAAGCAGTGATGAAGGAGATAATGGCCACAACGATAAGTGCCCCATACAGTTCCAGGTTCAGTAGTGTGTTTTTTTGCTTCAGTGCTTCTGTACGGTTATCGGTTAACGTATGCTCGTTGGTTCGAAACGTATCGAGAGCAGTCCGAATCTGGTCCATGTCTCTTTTACCTGGATCATCTGCGAAAAAATCTCGAATGGCCTGTGTATTATTTGCTTGGCGAAGGGCGACCATAGGTTCACCAGCGACCTGGACCCAGTTCTCCATATTAGTATGTATGTCTTCCAAAAGTGCAAGTTGAGCCGGATTATCCGAAATTAAAGCAGCAAGTTCATCTCTGAGTGTAATAAGTTGCGCTTTTCCTTGGGTGTAGGGATCGAGATAATTGTCCTGACCAGTGATGATGTAACCGCGTTGACCTGTTTCCATATCTACCATGTTTCTTTCGAGTTCATAGGTTAGGGCGTGTACTCTCATATCGTGATCGACCAGAAAATCCAGTTCCCGTTGGAGCTGACTTGTGCTGTTCTGAATCAGCAGGATGCAACCAGCCAGTACAGCCAGTACGAGTAAGTATCCTAATCCGATCTTATAAAAAATCTTAAAGGTCTTACGCTTTTTCATGTTTGTTATTCCTCTCTATGGGGTATATGTAGTTGTCGAAAAAACCGAAAATGTGATAATTGTAGGTCTTTAGATTAGGTGTCTAAAGCACTATTTTTTAGTATTATACGTAAAGAAACTTCTTTTGTATATAGTTTGTTTAACTACAATATAACGTTTGGTTGATGAAGTATAAGGTTGGGGTTGATGATGTTTTACAATCGTTGGTTTACACGTTCAAACGTTATGTTTATCATGGGAAGGGAACGACTCCAATTACATATACAATATCCCAATCCGAAAGGAACATTGGACATGAATAAAGAGAAGGTATTGCTCAAACCGGAAGCGATGATTTTTGACATGGATGGTACGCTGTTCCAGACAGAGACCCTGTTGTTGCCAGCTTACCAGCAACTATTTGATACATTGCGTGCCGAAGGGCACTTTGAAGGAGAAACTCCACCCGAGGAACGGATGCTGGGAAGTTTGGGCATGTTGCTCGAAGATATATGGAAAGTGGTTATGCCTGAGGCGTCGGAAGCGGCACATCGCCGTGCAGACGAACTGTTGCTTCAACTGGAGATTGAGGGGCTTGATCAAGGAAGTTCTCAATTGTATCCTGGGGTGAAAGAAACGCTGCAAACATTAAAACAACAAGGAGTACGTCTTTTTGTCGCAAGTAATGGGCTGGAGGACTATGTGAAGGGTGTGGCGTTTGCACACGAGATTATGCCTTTCTTTGAAGGGGTATACAGTGCAGGCCAGTACAAGACTCCTTCCAAGATTAATCTGGTGCAGATCCTGCTTGAGAAACATCGTATTCAGGACGCATGGATGGTAGGGGATCGCTCTTCTGATGTGGAAGCGGGTAAAATGAACGGTCAGGCGGTCATCGGCTGTGCCTATGCCGGGTTCGGACGTGATGAGGAGCTTGCAGGCTCAGATGTGCTCATCTCTGATTTCACAGAACTGCTGCGCCTGTATGATGAAGCAGAGTAGCCTCTACGCTGTATACGTATACTGAGATTTAAGATTACGAACCACATGATATGAACCTGTAGACTCAACGGAAATTCGTTGAATACAGGTTTTTTTGTTTGGTCATGCAGTCACATTCTCCCCTGTAGAAAGTTGATTTCCCTATCCCGCTTTCCTTCATATTCCCTCTATACTTCATTCAAAAGCTATAGGGGGTCCGATTCTGGTGAAACCATCCAAAATACATGCCTATATATTCATCTTTCCAAGTCTTTTTTTAACTCTTGTATTCGGGATCTATCCGCTGTTATGGGCGCTGCGTTACATGTTCTATGATTATCAAGGCATCGGGACGCCTGTCTTCATCGGGCTTGATAATTTTGGGCGCATTTTGCGTGACGGGCAATTCTGGGATTCTGTAGGCAACACGGGTGTGTATGCCCTGGGCAAACTCGTCGTTACAATTCCACTGTCGTTAACTCTGGCGATTATTCTGAATCGCAAATGGAGAGGGCGATCCCTCTTTAGGGCGATCTATTATCTTCCTACTATTTTTAGCGCTTCGGTCATGGCGATTGTATTTTTTATTATTTTCAACTCCTATAACGGAATATTGAACCAATTGCTGCTTAAGTATCATGTGATCTCCGAATCCATTAGCTGGCTGGGGGCTGAACATGCCATGTTAACAACCATCATCATCGCCATCTGGGGGGCTGTGGGCAACTATATGTTGTTGTTCATTGCGGGTCTTCAGAGCATTCCTGAAGAGCTTTATGAGGCGGCATCGCTGGATGGAGCGAGTGAGTTTCAGAAACTGCGGAATGTAACGATTCCGTTGCTGGGTCCTGTCTTGCAGATGATCATCATGCTGGCAATTACCACGGCGCTGAAAGGTTACGAGAGTATTATGGTGCTGACCGAAGGGGGGCCATATGGCAAAACAGAGGTGATGTATCTGTATTTGTTCAAACTGTTGTTTCCCGTGTCGGCTGACACACAATCACTCCAGCAGCTCGGTTATGGCAGTGCAGTCGGTTTCACAACGGCTCTCATCGTAGGGGCTGTGACGCTCATTTATTTCCGGATATCCAAAAAGCTCAATGATGTCTATTAATCCCATTCAGGAGGAAACGATGATGACTCAAAACGTACTTGCACCCTCAGGGTCTCCCCAACTCATTCGCTGGACCAAACGAACGGTACTTTGGTTGTTTTTGATCGCAATCGCTCTGCTGTCGCTGTTCCCCATCATACTTGTATTGCTCGGTTCCTTCAAAACAAACCAGGAATTGACCGGAGGAGCTACCATCTGGCCGAAGATTTGGCAGTTCTCCAACTATGCTCAGGCTTGGAAAACCGCCAATTTTTCGGGTTTTACGATGAACAGCGTGTTTGTTAGCATCAGTACAACAGTTGGCACGTTGCTGGTAGCTTCGATGTCAGCCTACGCTGTGGATCGAGTGAATTTCAAAGGGAAAAAGGGGTACACCCTGCTCATGGCATCTACTCTGTTTATTTCCATAGGCGCAGTTGTGCTGCGTCCGCAATTTGACCTCATGGTGAAGCTTGGGCTGAATACCACGTTGTGGGGCGTTATTATTATATTGATCAGCGCACACGCTGCCACATACTTTATTCTGATTGGTTTCTTCAAGAGCATTCCGCGCGAACTGGATGAAGCGGCGATGATTGATGGCTGTAATTTCTTCACCACATACTGGCGAATTATTCTTCCGCTCCTGCGGCCCGGACTCGCCGTTGCAGGTCTGGGTGTATTCCAGAGTTCATGGAATGAATATATTCTTCCTTTTGTGTTCACCATGAGCAATCCGGACTTGCAGACTTTGCCGGTTGGGCTGGCTAATCTGCGATATGGCATCGGAGCTGCGGCTGAGGTCCAACTGATGATGGGCGGAGCCTGTCTGTCCATTTTGCCGCTGCTCATCGTTTATATTTTTGCCAACAAATCATTCATGCAGGTGACCTTGGGAGCTGTGAAAGGATAGGCGTGAGCACAATCATGGAAACGGTTTTACGGGTAATTCCACTGTGCTATACTCATTTTAATTCACAGCGGACGGACCAAGCCGTGTTCAAGGAGCGAGCGCCGATGATGTTCGACTTTTATAAAATGTCCCTGAAAAAAAGAATACAGCTGCTGTACATTTTTCTCGTTGTCTTGTGCATCAGTGTGACTGGGATATGCTCTTATCTCTTTGCTGCACGAAGCATTGAGCAGAATGCACTTGAACTGAAACAAAGCATTCTGAACAAATCAGTGCAGGTTATGGATGAACATCTAAGGCACATTGTTGTATCCTCTTTTTCTTTTATGCTCAATGAAGCATTCACCCAGGTCATGAAGGACGTGGGAAAAAATAAAACATCTCATTATTATCAGAATCTCTCGCTGCTGCAAACATCGTTTGCTCAATTGAAGCTCGTAGAGCCGCTGATTGATACCGCATATCTGACAACACCCATCGGTGATTTTTTCTCGACCAAAGATTTTCCGAATCGCAGTAACTCGTTCGACAGGGAATACGGACGCTACGTGAAGCTGCAAGGCTGGAATACGATGTGGTTTGGTTCACATCAGAGTGAGTTGTTCCAATCTCAAGGAAATGTATTATCTCTATTGCTCAAACCCATTGTGATCGATAATCATACCTATTCGAATGTATATATGGTCGTCAATATGAAGGAAGAGGCGATGCGAGACATTCTGACGCAGGATCTCATGAATAACCAGATTCAACTGTTTTTGCTGCACAAAAACGGAAATGAAGTCATTCGGCCCAGGTCCCGAAATTACGATTTCATTATGGAGCCTGACTTTACCCAACAGTTTAGCCGTGACGATGCTGGGGATTTCACCTACAGGAACGATCAGGGGGAGGACATGCTTGTTAACTATTCGGCATTGTCGATGAACGAGGATTGGGTCATGGTAAGTGTCCAGTCCAAGGCTGACTTGTTGTCCCCCCTACAAAAGATACGCTGGCTGATCATCCTGATTATGTTGTTTTGCATTTTGCTCGCACTCGGGTTGTCCAGGCTGCTGGCCTCCGCTCTGCTGAAGCCACTGAACAAACTGCGACGCCTGATGGTTGAGGTGGAGTCCAATGATCTGGATGTACGGTTTCGCAGCAAGTATGACGATGAAGTCAGCGCTGTAGGGCATCGTTTCAATCGGATGTTGGACCAGATTCAGATTCTGTTTGAAGAAGTACGTACAACGGAACAAGACAAACGGCGGTTTGAAGTCAAGGCGCTTCAGGCGCAGGTTGATCCTCATTTCCTCTACAATACGCTGAATACGATGTTCTGGAAAAGTGAGAGCGGAGAGAAGAAGGATGTAAGTGAGATGATCGTCTCCTTATCCTTATTATTCCGTCTGGGACTGAATGATGGGAAAGACATCACCAGTGTGGAGCAGGAGATCAAACATGTCGAACAATACATGCAGCTTCAGCAAAAATGTTATGAGGATCTGTTCGTTTATCGGATTGAGGTGGGGGATCCCTCTTGTTACGCTGTTGATATTTTAAAAATATTGCTTCAGCCCTTGGTCGAGAATTCCATCCTGCATGGATTCAATGACAAAGAAGATTTGGGCGTTATCATCATCCGCATTGATCGTCAGGGTGACACACTACGGCTGGAGGTGGCTGACAATGGATGTGGGATGGATGTAGCCAGCATCTATGCTGAGGATGCTCCTGACGGGGGACGCAGAGGTTATGCCTTATCCAATCTCCATGGCAGATTAAGCCTGCACTACGGGGATATGGCCTCGATTGTGTTTCATAGCAGTACAGATGTAGGAACAACGGTTGTTATCACGATTCCGATCACCTGAGGAGGGGCAGTATGGACCAATTGACGATGTGTATTATGGATGATATCCAGGCAGTTGTAAAGGGCATATCTTCAACTATTCCGTGGGAAGATCATCAGGTTCGGATTGTAGGCACGGCGGGCAATGGAGAGCGCGGTTGGTCCTTGTTGCTGGAGCAGCAACCCGACATCGTGATTAGTGATATCAGGATGCCCAAGTTGAGCGGGCTGGAGCTAATGAAGCGGGCAATGGATGCCGGACTGCGAGCCAAATTCATTTTCATCAGTGGTTATTCGGATTTCCAATATGCACAGGAGGCCATCAAGCTTGGTGCATCCGATTATTTGCTCAAACCGTTTACCCCTGAAGAAATACTCGGTGCGGTGTTGAAGGTAAGACAGGTGATTAAGGAAGAGCAGGCACAGTGCAAACAGTTGGAACAGTTGGAGCAGAAGGTGGAGAGCAGCAGTCAGTACGAGCGTCACAGCTATCTACTGGGCTTGTTGCGTCATGAAATCGGGGGCTTCCTGAATGAAAGTCGATGGAACGAGCTGCATATTGATCTCGATTCATCCAATCTTCTCGTCATGGTCATCGAGGTGGATGGTTATACGCGATATGGTTACACGATGCATCTGGATGCCGAAATCGTTCCTTTTGCGGTCCAAAATATTGTGGGAGAAACCATAAGCCGCTATACCAAGGGCGTTGTTTTACGGGAAAACCGATACCGGCTTGCAGCCATATTTAACACACCAAGCCAGATCGACGTCTCCGAGCTAATGGAGCAATGTCGCCAAAATGTGGAGCGATTCAGCAAAAAAACAGTCTCGATTGGTGTTGGTACGATTGCCCACAGACCACAGGAAATCTGGACGTCCTACGCACATGCAGATCAGGCGATATCCTATCGTTTTTACAGTGAAGGAAATTGCATCCTCCAGTATGCTGAACTGGAGAATCAGGCATGTGTGGCCCCGGTATATCCTTTGGAGAAGGAGAAAGAGCTCTTTTATGCACTGAAATGTGGTAATGAGAGCACCTGTCACCGCATCATTGATGAAATTCTCGAAGAATGGCAGGTTTCCGAAGGTTTTCCCGAGCCGCTCACGATGATTCGTTTGCTGTCTGGACTGGCTTTTGCCATCTACCGTGCCTTTTGTGATGAGATTACAGCAGAGGAACGCTTGCGTCTGGAGGCCGACCTGACAGTGCTTGAGGCGATGCGCTCCTTGACGTTTGAGGGCTGGAGGGGATATATCAAACATTTTAGCAGTATGGGTTGCGAGATTATGGACAAAAAACGACTCACCGATGTCAAACAGGCGATTAGCAAAGCACAGGAATATATCAGTCTGAATCTTGCAGAAAATCTGACGCTGCATGCCTGTGCACAATCCGTGCATTTAAGTCCGAGTTACTTTGCCAATGCCTTCAAAAAGGAAACGGGCATAACGCCGATTCAATATATTACTAAGATGAGGATGGAAAAGGCCAAAGAGTTGCTGGTTGCAGGTGTACAGGTGCAAGAGATCTGCCAGAGGCTGGGTTATGAGGACAGGCCTTATTTCAGCGGTTTGTTCAAGAAATATTGCGGCATGACGCCAACCTGCTTCCGGCAAATGTATGAGAATTGAAACCGATACGGATCGTCATTTTTCCCACCATGCAAAGTCAGAATGTCCCTCACCTCCATGAAAGCGTAGCGATTATCATTACGTTAACGGATAACCAAACGGGTTGTCCAGACAAGCATAAGGGGGCATATCAATGGTTAAAAAGTGGATGGTGACTACGCTAAGTGCATTGCTGGCGCTAAGTTTGGCAGGTTGTTCTGCTGACAGTGGTACTTCGGCAAATAGCGAATCGGGGACCAGCGGGGAGAATGCCGGAGGGAAAACCAAAATCATATATTGGACACCGGACCGCCATGATGCTGATTTTATGAAATCCAAGATCGATGAGTTCAACCAGACGAACAAGGACAACATTGAAGTGGAGATGACCGTGATGGGGGACAACTATCCACAGGCGGTTGATATTGCTTTTGCCAGTAAGCAGGCACCCGATGTGCTGCAAGTTAATGATTTTCAGACGTATTATCAGAAGGGGTATCTCGCCCCGATCGATGGATACATGAGTGATGAGATGAAGGCCGTATTTAAAGACAGCTTGATTGAAAATAAAAACACGATTGATGGAAAAATATATTCCCTCCCCAATACAGGGCAGGTCTGGCGGCTTGTGTATAATAAGGATATTTTCAAAAAGGCAGGGATCGAGAGTCCGCCAAAAACGTTGGCTGAGATGGTTGCGGATGCCAAAAAAATTACCGAAGTTGGTAAAAGTGAAGGAATCTATGGTTTTGCCAGCCCGTTCAAGAGCAGCAGCGGCTTCTGGAGAGCAGCCAACACGATTGCAGGTGCAAGCAATAATGTTGGTATTGATGGTTACAACTACAAGACAGGCCAATTTGATTTTGGGATGTACAAGGATATCGCAATGGCGCTTCGTCAGATGAATCAGGATGGCAGCATGTTGCCAGGGGTAGAAAGTCTGGACATCGATCCGCTCAGAGCCCAGTTTGCTCAAGGCAAAATCGGAATGTACATTAACCACTCTGGTGAACCAGGTGTATATAAAGATCAGTTTCCTACAAAAGAAAATTGGGCAGCCGCTCCTGTACCAACTAATGATGGAACGATCAAGGGCGCTTCGCAAGTCATCGGGGGCTCCTACATCGGCATCAACGCAGATTCTGCCAACAAGGAAGCGGCATGGAAGTTTATGGCGTATGTGTACAGCACAGATCTTCAGAGTGAGTATTACGAAAAAGGATACGGAATCTCACTGATTCCTGCTGTACTAAGCTCTGACAAAAAACCAAGCATTCCGGGTATTGAAGGTTTCCTGCCCAAACGATATGATGCCATTTTCCCGGCAAATCCAAGTGTGGTAACCGAGAGTTCACTGGAAGGCACCAAATGGAGTGAGGCTTTTTCAATCTTTGTATTCACGGGTGGCGATCTCGATGCTGTGATCAAGGATCTGGATACAAGATACAATGCAGCTCTGGAGAAAACCAAAGCGGCAGGGCTGACCAACATAACTGCTGATCCGTCGTTTGATTCTTCCAAACTTCAGGGTAAATTGTCCACAGAAGACTAATAAACGTTCATAGCGGCCGTGGTTTAACTACTTCGGTCGCTTATTCACAAGGAAAGGGGAAAAGCAAAATGATTATTAATCATGCGTCTATCGATGCACATATCGTGAACGAAACGAGTTCCCGGAAGATCTTGGGTATGGGCGGTACATTAATGATGGTGGAGGTTACCTTTGCTAAAGGTGGTATTGGAGAAGTTCACTCCCATGATGCGCACGAGCAGGTCAGCTATATCGTCAAAGGCAGCTTTGAGGTACAGGTCGGTGAAGAAACTCGCATCTTAAAAGCAGGGGACAGCTTTTATGCCGGTTTTAACGTCCCGCATGGGGTCAAGGCACTGGAGGACTCCGTCATTTTGGATGTGTTTACCCCGTTCCGTCAGGATTTCCTTGAGGCATCCCAATGAGCGATTTTTACCTTTCGGCAACGGATCTGCAACGGGCTGCCCAATATTATGAAAAACATTTTCCGGAAGAAGCCCGAAATTCGCTCACGATTGCCAATCGTGCCATCCTGAATGAATTTATCGTTCCTTATACCAACGATCTGAATCGCTGGATTCCGATGGGGACACCCGTGGACTGGCTTCACAACCCGACCAATGATCTGGAGTTCACATGGGGCATCAATCGACACTGGCATATGCTCGATCTGGGCAAGGCGTATCTGATGAAGGGCAATCCGCTATATGTGACAGCATTTATTGACCACTTCCGTAGCTGGAGACAGCAAAACCCGGTACCTGTAAATCTGGTTTATGAAGAGGCCGTGTTCTTTCAAAAACCCGGTCCGTGGCGTCTGCTGGAGACGGGACTACGTGTGCAGTCCTGGATATCGGCATATAAATATATGGAAGCGAGTTCACTGATAGACGAAGGCTTTCAGGCGGAGTTTCGACAAGGTCTGGACGAGCACGCCGAGTTTTTGACCCGTTACCTCGGCAGCACGGAGATCAATCATGCCATTATGCATATGCAAGGGTTGTTCATGATCGCTACGTTCTACCACCAGCACCCGCGAAGTCCATACTGGCGACAAGTGGCGATGGAACGTCTTGAGCTGTGTTTGCTGCATCAGTTGGGTGAAGAGGGAATACAGGTTGAACTGACAACACATTACCACAATGCCAGCATCGAGATGTTTGGCACCCCTTATCGGTTGGGCGAGATATCAGGACATCCTTTCTCGGCATGGTATGCCCGCTGTCTGCGCCAAATGGCTGCGTTCACCGAGGCGCTGATCCGACCAGATCATCAGTCTACCGGTATTGGTGATTCGGATTGGGTTGGCGATGGACGACAACGACTGACCCTGCTTGGAGCGATCCTGGACGATGATGATTTGATGGCTCGCGGAACGGATAGCTCGGAGTGTCTCTGGTTGCTGGGTGTGGAGAAATATGAGCGATGCCTCAGACTACAGGCTTCTTCTTCTCCGGCTTTGTCGAGCCGTGCTTTTCCGCAGACAGGATATTATGTCATGAGGGACAAGTATCAATATCTTTTTTTTGATGTGGCTGCCATGGGCGGAGCACACGGACATGCGGATGCGCTGAATGTGGAGTGGATGTGGAAGAACCAGCTTTTCTTCACGGACACCGGACGTTATACGTATGAAGAAGGGAAATGGCGTCGGTATTTCAAAAGTACGCGGGCGCACAATACCGTCACGGTGGATGGTCTGGATCAGACACCTTATCTCTCCACACAGCAATGGGGTGAACCGGAGGCTCAGGCCACAACGTTACGTTGGGAGAGCAATGACAGCTATCACTTCATTGATGCTTCGCAGGATGGATATACGCATTTGTCAGATCCAGTTACACATCGTCGGTGGATGCTGGCAGGGGTGGAGATTCCTATACTACTAATTGTGGATTGGCTGGAGGCAGAAGCAGAGCATACTCTGGAGCAACGTTTTCACCTGCATCCGCAAGCGGATATTGCGTTGAGGATCAATGAAGCTGGAGAAATGACGGCGGATATGAGCTATGAGGCATCTTCTATAACGCTGACGATGCATTGGGTTACGGCAGGCATAGGGAAGGGAGCCTTCGCGTTGACGGAGCAGCCCGGCTGGGTATCTGAGGTGTATGGTTCCAAGTCGGAAACATCGGTCATCCAGGGCAAGACTGATTTCTCGGGTAAAGTGGGTATTCTGACGTTGTGCCTGCCCGCGGATCATACAGACCAGGTTACACGTGTTACCACATGCCAACTGGAACCTGACCTGATGAGATTGGCATTATCTTATGTGCAAGGTGAGGAAAAAGGGTATATTGTGATTGACAACGACACGCTGCAATGGACGAAAGAACAGAAATAAAAAACAGTGAAGCAGGGGCAGATGCTCGCACTTGGCGAACATACACTCCTGCTTTGTCTTATCCATTCATTTGACTTTCCTTTTTCTTTTTACTCTGGCGGATTTTTGCGAAGCGGGCCTAGGAATGGCTGGCTTTCTGGACGTTCCGGGAGGTCTGTTGCGATATACCCATAAGGCGTACTCCAGCGGTTGAGTGATGGCTTTATAATAGATATCCCGCTCCCCGATGCGAGCGAATACTTCACGCGCAGGTTTGGGATTAACTTCAAGCAGGTAGATACGTCCGCTTCTGTCAATCGCCAAATCCAGTGCCAGCTCACACAGGTCCCCATACGTATCTTCCAGAAACGAAGCAACATCAATGCCAAACGTTTCTGCAGTTGTGTTAATTTCTGCCCGGAGGTCGTCATCTTCGATCCATTGCTTCATGAGTCGGTTCATCGCTATTGCCTGACCGCCGCCATGCAGATTGGAGGTCACGCTTTTTTCTGCACCCATGCGTCCAGCACATCCAGTAAGCTCCCATTGTCCTTCAGCGTTCTTCTGAACGAGCATGCGATAATCATGCACACGTCCATTCGGAAGCTGAAGTTGAATGCCCTTTTGTACAAGATACTTGTCTTTCATGTTCCAGTGCTGGAGCAACGCGCCAAGTCGTGATAAATGAACTTTACGTGGAGTGATGATACGACGCTTCTGATCCCGCCCCTGAACAAGCACTGTATTAGCCTCGCTACTGCTGCGTTCAATGCGCAGAATACCACGTCCGCCTGTTCCATTAATGGGTTTGAGATAGACCAGAGAAGAAACTTTGAGCATCCGGTTTACATCGGACATATCCTGAAATAGAGCGGTTTCCGGCAGGTGTTCACGAAAGTTTGCTTTTTGTAAAAGGGTCTGGTGGATAGTCCATTTATTGCGCAGTGGCCTGTTCAGAAAGAGCAGATGCCCATATTTCTCACGAAAAGCAAGCAATTGCTGGAACCTTCGGTTACGCTGAATCCGGCAACGATCAAAGATCAGGTCCGGGAATGATCGCCACTCCCTGGACCAGCCTTTTCCCTCATGAAAAACCATGGCTTCAATTTGTTTGCCGCCGGGGTGTACGTCGGCTGGTGTGAATACATAGATATCGAGTCCCCGCTTGCGCCCTTCAAGAATCATTCTCCGATAAACGCTTCGTTCTTCAAGAGCGCGATGTTCATTTAAGTACAACGTCATAATGCCCAGAACAGGTGAGGACACAAACAATCACCTTCTTTTTGCAGTATTCCTGTCTATCATCGTTTGGACTGACGGGCAAGATAAGCGCTGTAGTGAAATATACGTTCCAATGACCGCCTTCTGATCTGTGGTTCATCAAACTTCATGGGCTTTGCATTGGCTTCGAAGAACCAGAGTTCCCCCAGGTCATCAATGCCCAGATCCATGGACATTTCTCCGAGCGTATAACCTGATCCCCGTTCTACCTGTCTTGCGATCGTTAATGAAGTGGATTTCACACGTTTCATCAGGGTTGTTGACATTTCTTCGCCAAAAAGTTCGGTCAGCAGCTTCTCAGGGTCTTCTACGCTCCCGCCGCGCGGCACATGCGTTGTAATGCTGCGGGAGCCTGCAAGTCTCGCTCCTACACCGGTTACGCTCCATTGGCCCTTGGTGTTCTTTTGTACAAGAACACGCAAATCGAAGGGGCGTTTACGAGAGGATGCCAATTCAATGCCTTGTTGCATGATATAGGGCGTAAGTCCGGTTTCTTTGCGAATTCGTGCCCATAACTTGGCAAGTGTAGCTGCTTTATAGGTCGTGCTTTTACGTGTGGTTTGTATTTTGAGTCGGTAGGGAAGTCGTTCTTTTTCCTGGAATTTAAGCATCATGATTCCTTTGCCAGCTTTGCCGCTCTCGGGCTTAAGGTACAGATAGGGATACGCCCGTAGAACGGCACCCAGAGAAGAAGCACTTCGCATCCGCCGAGTATAAGGGATCAGTTGCTGAGTCGATTTGGACTTCTTAAGCCATTCGAACAGATCCCATTTGTTGAAAAAGAATGGGTTATACAGTTCGATTCCTGATTGCATGCATTCGTCAATTTTGCGCTGAACGGAAGGTTTTCCTTCGTCTTCCCGGTTGGGAATACGATTGTACAGAACATGGGGAAGGGGGAAAGGTTGTGAAACCCACTTTCCACTCCCCTTGTTGTACGTATATCCTTTCACGGTGGGACCACTCACGTTCAGATCCCGTACAGTCACAATGTACACCACGTATCCCATGCTCTCGCCTGTTTGTAAGATATCCTGAAAATTTTGATGATTTCCCCTGAACATGCGCTGTTTATCATGCATGGTCAAAACAGCGATGACAGGTTTGAAATCATCATGAAGGCTCATCAAATTTCTTCCTTCTTCCGGAACTTGCTCAAATACAGGCAGTGTTCCAAGATGTGCTCCACCGACGATTTGCCCTCCACCCGGAGTGAAGGGTGACGGAAAATGGAGCGCCCGGGTTTGGCGTTCGCTTCGAACATCCATACATGTTCCTCCTGATCAATGCCCAGATCAAAGCCAATCTCACCAATCAGATGCTGGTGCTGGGTTTCAATCGCCTGGGCCAGTGTAATAGCGACGGATTTGGCATGCTGAAGAACTTCTCCCGCACGATCGCCGAAGTTGCGACTGAGCGCCTGCTCAGGAGTCATTAGGGAGCCGCCATTTTTGATGTGTGTTGTGACGCTGCCACGTCCTGCCTTTTTGGCTCCAATCCCGACAACAACCCATTGATTGTTACCATTTTTGTGCATGTGAAAACGGAAATCAATTGGACATTCATCAATCTCAATTAGACGTATTCCCTGCTGAACTACATATCCGCGTAGCTGTTTGCCATGTCTTCCCTGAAGCATGCGCATCAGACTGTTGAAGGACCCAAAACGCAGGAGTGCATTACCGCCTTTTTTGCGATAACGTGCGAAATATCCACGTTTGGGCGAATAAGTCAGGCGATAGATCCCGTTCCCCAGACTTCCTGCAGTAGGCTTATAGTAGACGAACTGATGGCGTTCCAACATTTCCTTCATCTGTTCAACGGAAGGGTTGGTAATCGATTCAGGGATATACCGTCCTGCTGCCGGCTCGTTCTCCAGCAACGTATAGATATCCGATTTGTTGAAGAAGCTCCAGTTGAAGAACGGAATTTTTCGGCGAACAAATCGTTCCCGCAGCTGGTTGATTGCTGGTGAGAAGTCTGAGCGTCTGCTCGGCAATCGGTTGTAGACGACATCGGGCAGAGGTACCGTTCTGCGGGTGAAGCTTCCGTTATCATTCAGGAAAAAACCCGATACAGTCTCGTTCTGCCAATTAATATCCCGAGGAGTAAATGCGTAAATGTAGGATTTACGGCTGCCTTCACGGAGTAACTGTTTGATGAAACCAGTACGGGAACCGAATGGATTCGTGCTCGTCGCAGGCCCATCAGAGAGTACGCCGATCAGTGGACCTAACTGGACCTCATCATTTTGCAAATTCCGGAGATAAATACTGCCCCGTTTGGGAACGTTCATCATATTACGGATACCTGAAGCGAGATACAGATGTTTACCTGCTTTTTTGATTGGTTTGATCGTTGCAGGTACCCGGTCACGCCCGAAGCGAAGGTGCACCGTTTTTTTGCCGGACAGGTTGAGGCTCTTCATTAAAGCGTTGGATACATAAACCACTTTATCCGGTTGCTTGGTGAAATGCAGATTGCAAAAGGTCAAACTCATGATTTATCCTCCTATCCTGAAAAGATCCTTGGGCTCCATGGCAAGCGGGCGCTGCGGGCCTCAGCCGCCGTGAATCGGGATGGGTTTCAGGCCAGCTTTGCTGGATGTATTCGGCAATTTCATTGGACGAATAACGTCCGTGAGAACATGTTGTTGCAACAGATAACGGGCATAGGCAAGCGGCCGGGTATAAGTCAGAGTATGCATGCGTCGGTCGCCCGCTTCTGCGAATGAGGTGCGGCCTGGTTTGGAGTTGACTTCAATTAGCCAGAGTTGGCCCTCTGCATCTGCTCCGAAATCAAGCCCCAATTCGGCTAACCTGCCGAAACGGCTTTCCAGCAGGGTGGGGATAAGAGTAGCAGTCTGCCGGATGCTCTTCAGCAGAGTTTCTGTGCGAATCGTTCCATATCGCTGGAGCAGATATGCGTGGGCAGGATATGCTTTACCCCCACCGTGAAGATTGGACGTGAGTGAACCTTCGGGTCCTTCCCGTACCATACATCCGGTAAGCGTCCAGCGACCTTGCCCATTCTTTTGCATTAGAGCCCGTATGTCGAATGCTCTTCCATGATGGCTAAGCTCCAGATATGGCTGTACGATCATCTTACGCTCAGCCTGATGTAATGCTAGCCAGGAAGATACAGCCTGGGTATGGTTGAATGTAAGAAAAAAGGTTTCATTGTCCTCGTTACGCCCCTCCACGATCCATGTTGATGGAGTCGTTCCCCGAGACAGGCGAAAGGTATTTTTGCCATGAGTCCCGGATACCGGTTTGAAGAACAGTCCTTTGGGCCAACGGTCCAGCCATGTTTCCCAAGGAATATGCGATCCGATCCGGGTTGTGGGAGCAAGTTGTGACCTCAATTCAGGATTTCGGGATAACACACGATGTACCTCCCATTTTCCTGGAAGGGAAGCAGACCAATAACGGTGTTGATCTGTGCCGTTGGTTGGTATCCATTCCTTAAGCTGTTGTCTGACGTACCTGGAGATAGGGCGAAGACAACGATCCATAATGAGATCGACTGCAGGAACAGGTACCGAATTCCACTTCCCTTGATGATAGACATATCCCCATTGAAGAGGGAGATGGACTGCATCATTCGATATCGGGATCACAATAATCTGAAGGGCGTATTTCATGCTCCCCGAACTGAGACGACGGCAGAAAAGTTCATCTGTAAAGGGAGGTGAGCCTTCGGTTGCACGTACCAGAATGGCCAGTGTCTTGGTCTGAGATGATGGAAACATTACGCTGCACCTCTCCTCTATCAGATTTGTTTCCCATAGGGAATAACTTTTCAAAAACCCGCCAGGTACGTAGAGTATTCAAGCATGGCTTTGACGGAAGGGCGGATCTTGCTCTCACTCAGTGGTGTATTATCATTCTTGGATGGTTTGGAGTTGACTTCGAGCAGCCATACGCGCCCAGTGGTGTCCAGAGCCAGATCAATACCAAGTTCACCAAAATGAGCAGGGATGGCACTCTCAATCCCTTTGGCGATATCCAGTGCTGCGGTGTGCAATCCTGCATACGCGGAAGCTTTGGCTGATCCAGACAACTGTGTTTTGGCAACAGCATCCTTGACGGTGCTGAGACTTCCACCCCGTGCCAGATTGGATACGTAGTGACTCCCGCCTGCAATCCGGGCGACGATGGAGGTTACACTCCATTTACCTGTACGGTTTTTTTGCACGAGCGCACGGAAATCCACGGGTCTGCCACTGTTGTCAATGAGAGTCAGCCCTTGTTGGATCTGATAACGCGTTGTTTTCATTTTCCCAGACATACTGGCATACAGTTTATCCAGAGAAGTATACGTTTGTTTGCGGGTACCCCCGACGCCAGTCGCCAGAGTCAGGAAGCTTCCGTCAGTCTGACGTGAGACCCGGATGATCCCTTTGCCCAAAGAACCGCGTACGGGCTTCAGAAATACAACCGGATGTCGGTTGCACATCGTCTTGAGCATGGCGGACGTCTTGAGCAAATGAGACTCGGGAAGAACTCGTTTAAGCGTTGAAATGGACTTGAGTGCGTCAAACACTTCGTTTTTGTCCAGAAACTTTTCATTGAAGGTTTGCGTGCCGTAGAGCGATTTTACTTCTTTCATAAAATGCTGTACGCTAGGTTTGTTCTCAAGCTTGCGGGACGTTAGCCGGTTATTGACGACGTCTGCTACAGGCAGAACAGTCTTTTTCCAGCCGTCATCATACACCCAGCCTTTCATATAACCCGTTACCGCTCCAATATCCTCCGGTGTGAAAAAGGATACATAGGCGCCTTGCTTACGGCAGGCGTTCACCAGTTCTTGACAGAACATCGTGATGGAGCCAAAGGGCCGATCGGGCTGATCGGGATAATCCTGGCTAACCAGTACACTGATGTAGGGTCCAAGGCGAAGCGTACGGCTGGCTGAACGATAGGATACCCTCAGAACCGAACGTGGAACGAGACCGGTCTTGCTGGCAACTGTCTGATTGATGCGCAGCCCGTCATACCTTGGTACTGGAATAACAGTGACTTCGCGGCGGAAAGAGCCAAATTGCAGCTGAAGCGGCCTTCCTGAAGGGATTTTAAGCGCCTTAAGCACCCCTTCGCCCAGCATGATGACGTCGTCCTGCAGGATGCCCGAGCCGGTAACCTGAATCGTTACTTTTTTAGTGGACATCACGGATCTCCTTCCGGGCGGCAACTTGATGTCTGATCTCGAAGTTGAACGGCATCTGAACATGGCATGTGCTTCATCATATGAGGACATATAACCCTTGGTGATTGACCCATATGGATTAAATGCATTTGATTTCGAGGCAGGTTATCGATGGCCTGTTTCAGATCGTCCTTGTTTGACAGCGAAGAAAAGCGTGTATTAACACGGATGAACAAACCAATCTGAGGAGGAATAATAGTGAACATTTATGACAAAGCCAATGATTTGGCCAAAGCACTGAGAGAAAGCAGCGAGGTGGAAGAGATTACTTCCGCGATGAAGCTGATTGAAGCTGATCCGGATGCAAAAGCAATGCTGGATAACTTCCGTGATCAACAAATGGAACTGCAACAACGTATGATGAGCGGGGATATGCCAGCTCCGGATGAGATGGAGAAAATGGAGAAACTGTTTGAAGTACTGAGCTTGAATCTGAACATCCGTCGCTTGTTTGACGCGGAGCGTCGCCTCAGTGTCATCATTGAAGACGTGAATAAAATTATTGCTGACAGTCTGGGTCATCTGTACGGTGGCGCTGAAGCGTAAAAAGGTAGTTCAAAAAGTCCAATTTTGATTACGAAGGATGCCTAGCGGCATCATCAGCATCGAATATGAAATTCAGCCGAATAAGCATATGCTTACGAAGTATGTTTCCTTCGGAAACATTTTAGTTGCTCACGTAGTTGTCCTACGCTCCGCTACTCCATTTCTAGCTTCATTCCATCTTCTCGGTTCTGAAAACTGATCTTTTTGAACACGTACTAAAAGGTTGTCTTGTTTTTTTACCTGAACCTTTCATATTAGCTCCTTATCGTTCATAGACTAGACATATAGAGTCGATCAAGAACGAAGGAGCTGTGAATGGTGAAGAGGTTGAAAAAAGCAAAACATGTGATCTATCTGCTTATTGCGTTGTCGATGCTGGTCATTGCACTGCCGCGGATTTCCTTTGCTGGAGGAATGGACTGGGTTAATATTTTTGGCATCGTATGGGTGCTGTTCTCCTTATTAATCGTTGGTGCACATCTGCATTTTATTCTCGGTGTGGATGAAGAGAAGAAGCGTGCGCTGGAAGCCGTTCGTCGGGCGAAGCTGCGGCAGTGGGAGATGAAACTGCTGGACAAGCAGGAGCGGAGCGAGTCTGTATAAGGTACAGAATGAGATCCAACATGGAAGACCGGAATCCCTTGATACAAAGGGTCCGGTCTTTTTTGGTACATACAGAATTAGAGGTTAATCGGATGATTAAATTCAGATGGCGAACTTGCCTATGAGAATGGGGGAGGGGTGGGGTTATTTTCCTAAAGCCGTGTTATAATAGATACAGTATAGTACAGATGCATCTTCGGGGGTGGTACAGTTGGACGGACAGGAAGAGAACGTAACGAAGCATGAACAGTTACTTCAACATATTGAACAACTGAAGGTTGGCAGCAAAATATCAGTACGTGGACTTGCGCGGGAGCTGGGTGTAAGTGAAGGGACAGCATATCGTGCGGTGAAAGAGGCGGAGAACTTCGGGCTGGTCGTGACCAAGGAACGAATTGGAACGGTGCGGATCGAGAAAAGACCTCGGGGCATGTCGGAACAGTTGACCTTTGCTGATGTTGTGACCATTGTGGAGGGCCATGTGCTGGGGGGTAACGAAGGTCTCGCCAAACCGCTGCACAAGTATGTGATTGGTGCGATGAAAGAACAGGCAATGGCCCGTTATATTGACGCTGGGAGTCTGCTGATTGTGGGTAACCGTGAAGATGCTCACTCGCTTGCCCTCGAACAGGGAGCGGGCGTGTTAATTACGGGTGGTTTTGGGACAAGTCGTGAAGTAAGAATTATGGCTGACGAGCTTGGGCTACCGATTATTTCATCCAGACATGATACATTCACGGTAGCTTCAATGATTAACCGTGCGATCTTCGACCGGCTGATTAAGAAAAAAATTATGCTTGTTGAGGATATCATTGGTCAGAAACCTCGCTTGCAGGTATTGAAGGTGACCAGTTCAGCCGCAGATTTTCATATGTTGGTTTCAGAGACGGGTGAACATCGCTTCCCGGTGGTGGATGAATGGAACCGGGTCATCGGGATTGTGAGTCTGAAGGATGTCAGTGAACTGAAAGAAGATCAAAGTATTGAGAAATGTGTGATACGCCGCCCGATTACGGCCTCATTACAGACATCTCTTGCTTCTGCTGCCCAGATTATGACCTGGGAAGGCATCGATTTTCTGCCAATCGTGGATCGGAACCGCAAACTGATTGCGTCCGTCACACGCAAGGAAGTGCTTCAGGCCATGCGGGATGCACAGAAGCAGCCACAACTGGGAGAGACGTTTGATCATCTGATCTGGAACGGGTTTGCCGAGGAGCGCGGTGAACAGAACGAACTGTTATTTCACGGATTCATCATTCCTCAGATGGCAACGGATCTGGGTACGATCTCCGAAGGTGTTCTGTTGAATGTGATGACCCAGGCTGGCCGGCGGGCAGCGTGGGATGTTACAGGGAACGACCATGTGGTGGATAATGTAACGACGTATTTTGTTCGACCGGTACAGATTGAGGATCAGATCTTGGTTCGACCGTTAATTCTGGAAACCAGTCGTCGAACGTGCAAAATGGACATTGTGGTTACCCGTGAAGGCAGTGTGGTATGCAAAGCGGTAATGACATTACAGTCGATTGACCATGCCTAGCAGGGTGCGTTGCCTCGGGCATAGACAAAGAGAGTACTCCCTGATCAAGAAGCTCTGCCGGGTTGCGCTGTCGCGCGGTTCTGGCTTCGCTTAACGAAGGGGAAGTACTCTCTTTTTGCAGACACAATGATAGCGCTTCAACGAATCATGCTGATTGTCCGGAGGTTTTACCTGATCCATTACTGGACCGTTGTTGAAGCCGCGCATAATAACTGCGGTTACGTATTCCGGCAAATACATTATACGCACCCATAATCAGAAATAGCGCTTCCACAATCACAGATAAGGTAGAACCTGTGAAGACAAACATAAGGATCAGCGCAAGCACGACAAGCATGCCACCCATCCAGATATTTGTCCACGAACGGTACAGACCGGCGCTGGCAGCATCCGAGCTTCTGTGTGAACGAATACTGTTCAACGCTGCAAAAACCATGGCAACAGCAAAGATGGCGATTAGAGCATATTTGAGTACATCAATGAACACAAAGACGCAGCTCCTTTTCTGGAAAGCATTTACTGCCCTTATTGTACCATGCAGAGATGCAGACAAGGGCAGTTTTTTGCTGTTACGCAGGAACGTGCATGCGAATCTGTACCCAAACTTGCAGTACGCCTTCCATAACCAGCATCGTTTTGACCTGAACGGTGTACTCCTTTTCCCTGACCGAGTACACTTTCTGATTCAGCATAATTCGTGTCATTTTGCTATACTCGTCGATGTTGAATACATCTCTGCCCCGAAGTACCTCAAGTTCGTCTCCGAGCTTCTGCAACATCACTTTCAGAGAAGCTTCGTCTGGCCCCTTATCCGATTCTTCTGCACGGACCTTGATTTCCTTGATAACGGTTTGGCGTTTACTGTATTTTTTCAGCGTTTTGATATCCTCCTCATTCTGATGCAGCTGAAGCTGCAGCTCCTGATTGTTCAGCCACAACGCATTGTAACTCAGGTGAAATACGCCGTTGTAAACGACACATCCAGCGATCATTCCCAGAACAAACACAGCGGTCATTCGCATCAGCGGGCGGTAACGAGAAAATGGCGGAACTCTCATGAACGCTGTTCCTGTCTCATATTAGCTCCGGCCTCCGCCGCACACCCATTTCACCAGCTCGGTTCCCATATGCGCGCCCATAAAAGCAGAGATCAAATACAGGATTTGTTTGACCGCCGGAGACAGGTTACCATCCAGGAAATTGCTTTCGATGACACGCATGGGATCTATTGTGCCGCCGACAGCGGCTGCGAGTGCCCATATCTTTATTTTCCCGGAAATATCGAGCATCGTCTGTGTCGGAGGCTGAAGAGAGATCACTGCTCCAATACCTCCGATCATCGCACCGCCCAGCACGATTCCAAACGCAATAAAGAAATCAAGAATGGCTTTGGACAAAAATGTGCTCACTGGCAACACCCCTTTCAGACCTAGCAGCACACCTCCTGTCTTGGGTCTGTCACAGGGGGAGCGGCTTGTACTTCTATTGTATGGGCGTGCCCCCGAACGTTATGATAAAATAGAATAATAAAGTCTCCTTTTAAGAGGTTGTTACGAATTTTAATAGGTGATTCCATTTTTTTATTTATTTAATTCATATATATGAGATAGATAGGGTAGCGGACGGATCAGAAGATCGATGCTGCGACTATCTGCGGCGAAAGGAAGAAAAAAACATGAGTTCTTTTGTGCATTTGCACGTTCACAGCGAATACAGTTTGCTGGACGGCGCTGCGCGTATTCCGGATCTCGTGAATAAGGCTGCAGATCTCGGAATGACGACACTTGCGCTGACCGACCATGGCGTGATGTATGGTGCAATTCCTTTTTATAAAGCATGTATGGAACGAGGCATCAAGCCGATTATAGGGTGCGAGGCATACATGACAGCAGGGTCCCGCAAAGAGCGGGGAAGCCGCAAGGATCAACCGATCCATCATTTGATTTTGTTAGCCAAAAATATGACGGGTTACCGAAATCTGATGAAATTGTGCTCGATTGGACATCTCGAGGGTTTTCATTACAAACCACGTGTAGATATGGAAAGTCTGGCTGCCCATCACGAGGGCATTATCTGTCTAAGTGCGTGTCTGGGCGGTGAAGTACCACAGCATCTGCTGCATGGACGAGAAGAAGAGGCGAGGCGTGCGGCGTTACGCTACAAAAATATCTTTGGTGCCGACTTCTATCTGGAACTTCAGGATCACGGGCTTTCCGAGCAAAAAAGGGTAAATCCGCAGTTGATCAAACTGGCTGCCGAGCTGGAGATTCCGCTTGTAGCCACCAATGATGCGCATTATCTGTCCGAAAAGGACGCGGAGCTTCAGGATGTATTGATCTGTATCGGAACGGGCAAGACCGTGGATGATGAGAATCGGCTCCGAATTGGAACCAATCAGCTCTATCTGAAAAGTGAAGAAGAGATGGCTCGTTTGTTTCCTCATGTACCGGAAGCTCTGGCGAACACCGTCCGTATTGCGGAGTCCTGTGAGTTGAAGCTGGAATTCGGCAAATCGATTTTGCCGGAATACAGACCGCTTCCTGATGGACTCAGCCCTTCGGCGTATCTGCGTCAGCTGTGCGAAGAAGGAATGGAAGAGCGTTACGTGCAGTCCACACGTTGGGCAGACGAGGAGCTTCGTGCAGAGTTAGAACAACGACTGGATTATGAGCTGCGAGTAATAGACAGTATGGGATTCTCGGATTATTTCCTGATCGTATGGGACTTTATCGCCTATGCTCACCAACAGGGGATTGTTACCGGACCGGGCCGGGGTTCCTCCGCAGGCAGTCTGGTTGCTTATACCTTGCGTATAACGGACGTTGATCCCATGAAGTACAATCTGCTCTTCGAGCGGTTTCTGAATCCGGAACGGATCTCCATGCCGGATATCGATATCGACTTCAGTGATGAGCGGCGGGACGAAGTCATCGACTATGTGGCGCAAAAATATGGCAAAGCCCACGTCGCGCAGATCATTACCTTTGGTACCTTGGCTGCCCGGGCTGCGGTTCGGGATGTAGGACGGGCATTGAATGTGCCTTACGGTGAAGTGGATAAAGCTGCGAAGCTGATTCCGGCGCAACTTGGCATTAACATTGAGCGAGCCATGGAAGCTACACCTGAACTGAAGGCGCTGTATGAAACCAAGCCGAAGACACGTGAGCTGCTGGATATGGCGATGAAGGTCGAAGGTATGCCACGCCATGCTTCGACGCATGCAGCGGGAGTGGTTATATCCCGTGACCCGCTAACCGATGTGGTGCCACTTCAGGAGGGCAGTGAAGGGACAGCATTAACCCAGTATTCCATGGAAAACCTGGAGTCTATTGGTCTGCTTAAAATGGACTTTCTTGGTCTGCGTACCCTCTCGATCATTGAGCGTTGTGTGCGCTGGATTGGGGAAAATGGAGAAATTCCGGACTTCCGTCTTATTCCCGATGATGATCCGTTAACGTACGAGATGCTTGGGCGAGGGGACACGATGGGCATATTCCAACTGGAATCTGCTGGTGTTCGTCGGGTGCTGAAAGAGATGAAGCCAAGTGTATTTGAAGATATTATCTCTGTGGTGGCCTTGTATCGTCCAGGTCCGATGGATTTTATATCCAAATATATTCAGGGTAAGCATGGGAAGATCGAAGTGGATTATCCTCATGTGGATCTGGAGTCCATCCTCAAGGATACGTACGGCATTATTGTGTATCAGGAACAAATTATGCAGATTGCTTCCCGCATGGCAGGTTTCTCACTCGGTGAAGCAGACTTGCTTCGCAGAGCGGTCTCGAAGAAAAAACGGGAAGTATTGGATAAGGAACGCGGACATTTCGTGCAGGGCAGTCTCAAGCAAGGATATAGCGAAGCAGAGGCAGACCTGGTCTATGATATGATTGTCAAGTTTGCCAACTATGGCTTCCCGCGTGCTCATGCCGCGGCATATGGTGTGCTTGCGTTCCAGACGGCGTATCTGAAGGCGCATTATCCGGTTCATTTTATGGCATCCATGTTAACAGCCGTAATGGGCAGTCATCGGAAAGTGGCAGAGTACGTGGTGGAATGTCGGCGTATGGACATGGAGGTGCTTCCGCCGGATGTGAATGAGAGCGGTATTCTGTTTACACCTGTATTTGTGCCGTCCGGCAGAGCAGGAGCCGGGGATCAGAGCAATGTATCGCAGCAGACTGCGTGGAGCAGATGCAGAGAGTGACGCCGGAAGCCCTGCCGAAGAACATGCCACGAACGGTAACGGGAGTTCCTTCAGGGAAGATCGCGTTCATGAGCATGATGGGGATTCGGGACAAGCAGAATATGGTGAAGCACCTCTGCCGGATGATCCCGGCCCTGGACCGGAAGAGGACAGTGGCGGATATGAGTGGCAGGCAGCGACATCCATGCCTGAGGCATCCGACAACCGGAAGGAACCGGGATTGGTGACGGCGGCTTCAATGGAAAATGGTAATAACGAAGGACAAGAGGCGTCTTCTTCGCGCGCGGAGCAAGGGGAACTGTCCTCTACGGAGAAGAGCGTTGCAGTGTCTAATGATAATCCGGATGAGGAAAAATTAACGGGTGCAATACGATTTGGTCTGGCCGCTGTGAAAAATGTCGGTACCCAGGCAATGGAAAGCATTATGATCGTAAGGCAGGAGAGACCGTTCGACAGTTTGCTCGATTTTTGTCGTCGTGTGGATCTGCGTGTATGCAACAAACGTGTGATTGAATCGCTGATCCAGGCCGGAGCTTTTGACACATTACCTGGGCACCGGGCGCAATTGCTGGCGATGCTGGATGAGACTGTTGAAGCGGCTCTGAAATGGCGCAAGGAACGCGAGGATCTGCAGATTCAATTGTTCGACTTTGTTGAGACGCCAAACTGGGAGATTGAATATCCGGAAATTCCTCCTTATTCCTCAGGGCAGCAACTGGAGCTGGAGCGTGAGTTGCTAGGTTTGTATCTCTCCGGGCATCCGCTGGATGACTATGAAGATGTGCTGGAATCGAGTGGGGCTGACCGGATCATGGAGCTGACCGAGGCGGCAGACGACACGATGACCGTCGCCGCGGGTATGGTTGTGTCCGTGAAGTCGATCACGACGAAACAGGGCAAGGCTATGGCGTTCATGGAGCTGGAAGACCAGATTGAACGCTGTGAAGTGGTTCTCTTTCCCGAGGTATGGCGGCGTAGCCAGCAACATGTCGGGAAAGGTGAACTGCTCGTCGTGCGTGCCAAAGTGCAGCAGCAGGACGAAGGGTTTAAGCTGCTGGCTGAGGAAGTGGTGCCGTTGTCACCGGCGGCACTGGAACAGCAGCTGCGCAGCCGTGACCGGCGCGTCAAGCCCGGCAGCGGCAGCTCTTCGCGCCCGGCACAGGCGGCTTCGCCGCGGCGACCAGCGGGCGCAGGAGCCGAAGCGCAGCGCAGCAGCGCAGGCGGGGATGCTTCCGCTGTGCGTAGCAGCGGGAGCCAAGGCTCGGCAGCGACGCGCAGCGATGCGGGGGGTAAGGGCGCAGCCACGGCGGCGGCTTCCCGGCCTGGCGGTGCCGCTGAGGCGGCAGGCAGCCCGGCGCAGAGCCGCGAACCGCGGGCCGCGGAGCAGCGGGTGTTCGTGAAGATTGCCCCGCATGCGGAGAAGCCTGAGCTTCTGGCACGTCTGAAGCAGCTGCTTCAGGAGCATCCCGGACCTGTGGCGACAGTGCTCTTCTATGAGCAGCAGCAGAAGCTGCTTGCGCTGAGTGATGCCTACCGGATTAAGCCATCACCAACCTTGTTCTCCGAGATGGAGAAAATGCTGGGTGAAGGCACGGTCAAAATTAAATAAGAGGCTGTCCCGTAAGTGATAGCACTTATCTATAGTATGAAACCTGTTTGGCTCAATGCTGAACAGGTTTTTTTTTGATTATTTTAGTGCGAGCGCGGTTCCCTGACGACAGGGTTTAAACAAACAAATTGCAGACTTGTTATAGGCCAGCTACAGACCAGAGCGGAAGGTACAATCCTGCAACATGTCCAGAGTGCGACTGGTCTTAACCATCCGCACATTTTATGAACATTTTAACAGGTTGCTGCATACACTTGAGAACACCGAAGGACCTCGCGGTCCTCGGGGGATTGATGCGGGAGGTCGAGATATGTCATATGAAATCGTAGAAGCCATGCTGGCCCGGCGGGGTGTACGGATTGATGCAATCGCAGCAATTGTATACCGTCTGCAAAAAGGGTACCACCCCGAACTGACCTTGGACGACTGTGTAACCAGCGTGAAATCCGTTCTGCAGAAACGAGAGGTGCAATATACGCTCTATACGGGTATTGCTCTCGACGAACTTGCGGAGAAAAAACTCTTGCCCCAACCGTTACAGGCTATTATGGAAGCGGATGAATCCCTGTATGGAGTGGACGAGACTCTGGCCCTCGGCATTACTCATGTGTATGGTATGATTGGTTTAACCAGCTTTGGTTACCTGGATAAAGAAAAAATAGGTGTAATTCATGATTTGAACGAACACACAACAGCCATTCATGTCTTTTTGGATGATCTGGTCGCAGGGGTGGCCGCTGCGGCTTCTGCCCGGATTGCACACAAAAATATTAAAGCCAAAAAATACCCCTCAGACCTTTAACACCCTGTATTTCCATGCTTGTCTGCTATGGTCAATCTAATGGCTCATATGAAGGTCTTCAAGGGCGGCTGACGCTGCCCTGATAAGCTTGCGGCTGCTTATGGAAGAGGTATGAACAAGAAGATTTCGTCAACCATATGAGTTATTCGTGGGGGACTAATGTCCCTCATGATCCCAAATTCTCCCCAAAGGTCCCGAACCCTTTCTTGCAGAAAAAAAGTGAGGTATGTTATCATTAGTCCAATATACGGGCTCTGAACATTAGCTTAGGGGGCGGACAAGGCATGTGGACGGTGATTTACATTGCACCGACAGCAAAGGTTGCGGACAAGATCAAGACCAAGCTTTCGGAAGAAGGTTTTCTGGTACAGACCCGTCCCATCAGTTTATCCAAGCAGCAATTTGAGATTCGCGTCCCTTCTGGGGAATTGGAAGAGGTCCAGGAAGTGCTGAATTCCATTCTGCATTCCTGATTTGTTCGACATCGACGTGCCTTGGCAGATGAAGAAGTACCATCGGTACATAAGGGACTAATCGCGTAAGCGGAGAGAGGAATCGACTTGCATGTATTGTATGCTGCTGTCCTTCCTTCTTTTTTTGTTAGGACAAGGACCGACCTGGTTGCTCCCGGAGACCCTACCAAGATAGATTCAAACATCGGCGCAACAATCTTTCGGTTTTTGCAGGTAACATCAATCGTGCTGACAGAAGCCGGTGATCCTTGCCCTGTACCGGCGGATTTTTTTGTTGTGAATGCTGGACAAGGCCCATGGCAGCGTGTGGGTCGTAAGCGGTTTACCGTAGCACGCGGATGAAGCTGCCACAAGCAGCGCTCTGCAGGTTGCGGCCATCAAATCAACGGCTGGAGAGGTGTAGTTGTGTTCAAAGATATATTCCAGAAGAAACGGAAGTACGCTACCATACCTTCCGAGCGTGCACTTCCCGGCGAAGGCCAGGAAGTCCTAGAACGCCCAAAACGTGAAATACCTGAAGGGCTTATGAACAAGTGCAGCAAATGCGGCACCATTCAATATAGCAAGGAATTGGAGAAAAATCTGAAAGTATGTCCTGCCTGCGGTTACCATATGCGTCTTAACGCTATGGAGCGCATTGCTATGGTACTTGATGATCAAGGATTTGTTGAGTTTGACGCTGATATGATATCGGTTGATCCGCTTGGCTTTCCTGGATATAGCAACAAATTGGAACAACAGCGTCTGAAATCGGGCCTGAAGGAAGCGGTAATTACAGGGGAAGGAACCATTGAGGGCCTGCCTGTAGTTGTGGCTGTCATGAGCTTTGATTTCTTCACAGGCAGCATGGGTTCTGTTGTAGGGGAGAAAATTACCCGTGCCATTGAGCATGCCACAGAGAAACGGTTACCATTGATTATTTTCTCTACATCAGGTGGTGCCCGGATGCAAGAGAGTATTCTCAGCCTCATGCAAATGGCCAAAACAAGCGCAGCTTTATCCCGTTTGGATGAACAGGGCGGGCTGTACATTTCGGTCATTACGGACCCAACGACAGGTGGAGTCTCGGCAAGTTTTGCGAGCTTGGGCGATATTAATATTGCCGAACCTGGCGCTGTATTTGGTTTTGCCGGCAGAATCGTTATCGAACAGACGATTCGTCAGAAGTTACCTGATGATTTCCAGACGGCTGAATTTAATATGCAACATGGTCAGTTGGACATGGTTGTGCACCGGAAAGAGCTTCGGGCCACTCTTGGCAAGCTTCTGGATATGCATAGTGAAAAAGGAGGGGTCTAAATGGCGGGTGAGTTGCCATATGAAGCGCCTCTGGTTGAGATGCGCAAAAAGATTGATGAACTCGTACAGTTTGGACAGGAAAAAGGGATCGACTTCACGGACGAGATTGCCCGCCTGGAAGAACGTTACCATAGACTTGAAGAAGAGATCTACACTGGCATAACAGCAGCTCAGAAGATGCATCTGGCCCGTCATCAGCAGCGCCCAACGGCGCTGGATCTGATCCAGCTGATATTTACGGACTTCATTGAGCTGCACGGTGACCGCATGTTCGGAGACGATCTTGCGGTTGTTGGCGGACTTGCCAAGTTGAATGGAAAGACAGTAACGGTAATCGGACAACAGCGGGGGAAAGACACGAAGGATAATATCGCCCGCTTTTTCGGCAGCGCTCATCCAGAAGGATTCCGAAAAGGACTTCGTCTGATGAAACAAGCGAACAAATTTGGCCGTCCTATTATTACGTTTATTGATACTAAAGGGGCGTATCCGGGTAATACTGCAGAAGAGAGAGGTCAATCGGAAGCGATTGCTCGCAACCTGATGGAAATGGCGAAGCTATCGGTTCCTGTTATTGTTGTGGTCATCGGCGAAGGTGGAAGCGGCGGTGCCCTCGCTATGGCTTTGGGTAATCGTGTGTTGATGCTGGAACATGCGATCTATTCTGCAATCTCTCCGAACGGCGCTGCTTCGATTCTCTGGAAGGATGCATCCAAGGCAGATCAGGCGGCTGAAGCAATGAAAATAACAGCCAAAGACCTGTTGGAGATGGAAGTCATTGAAGAGATTGTCCCTGAGCCACGCGGCGGTGCTCATCGGGATTATGAAGCGTCTGCTGCTTTCATCAGTGAAGCTTTGGTCCGTCATCTCGACGATATGAAGGGTTGGAGCGGGGATCAGCTGAAACAGGATCGTTATGAGAAATTCCGTAAAATTGGATCGGTCACGTTTGAACCTCAAGCATCCATTGAAGCCCCCCAAGAGCTTGTAGAAGTCGATGTTGCGAGTAATTTGTCGGGAAATGCTGAATAATGTGACGAATTTCCTATACAAATGAGCAAAAGTATAGTAAATTTAATAGTTGGAAAAAGAAAAATAGATAAAGAGTAATACCTTTAAAATCGGAGGAAACCCAAAATGCGTAAAACGAAAATTGTATGTACCATTGGTCCATCCAGTGAATCTCTGGAGAACACCAAAAAATTGATTATGGCCGGCATGAATGTGGCCCGTCTGAACTTCTCCCACGGTGATTTCGATGAGCACGGCGGACGGATCATTGCGATTCGCCAAGCATGCGAAGAGTTGAACAAAACAGTAGCGATCCTGCTGGACACCAAAGGACCGGAAATTCGGACAGGTAAACTCGAAGTTGAACCAATCGAATTGGTTCAAGACGAGTACATCACTTTGACAACAGAAGAAATTCTGGGCACCAAAGAACGTCTTTCCATTACGTATACAGATCTTCCGAATGATGTTGAACCGGGATCTACAATTCTGATCGACGACGGTCTGATCGGACTGACTGTGGTGGAAGTGCAAGGCACCGAGATCAAATGCCGTATCGTTAACGGCGGATCGATCAAAAGCAAAAAAGGTGTTAACGTTCCGGGCGTTGCCATTTCTCTGCCGGGTATCACCGAAAAAGACGCTAACGATATCGTATTTGGTATCGAACAAGGTGTCGATTTCATCGCGGCTTCTTTTGTACGTAAAGCAAGTGACGTACTTGAGATTCGTGAATTGCTTGAAAAACACAATGCTGGACATATCCAAATCATCTCCAAAATCGAAAACCAACAAGGTGTCGATAACCTCGACGAAATCCTTGAAGTGTCTGACGGCCTGATGGTTGCTCGTGGAGACCTGGGTGTTGAGATTCCTGCGGAAGAAGTACCATTGGTACAAAAACGCATGATCCAAAAATGTAATGTTGCAGGTAAACCGGTTATCACAGCTACACAAATGCTGGATTCCATGCAGCGTAACCCGCGTCCAACACGTGCGGAAGCTAGTGACGTGGCGAATGCGATCTTTGACGGTACGGACGCAATCATGTTGTCCGGTGAGACAGCTGCGGGTAAATACCCGGTTGAATCTGTTCTGACCATGTCCCGTATTGCTGAAAAAGCAGAATCTGCTCTGCCTTACCAAGAGTTGTACCTGAAACAACGTGTTGCTCAACAAACAACAGTTACAGAAGCAATCAGCCAATCGGTTGCTCTCCAAGCTCAAGATTTGAACGCAAAAGCGATCATTACTTCGACTGAATCAGGACATACTGCACGCATGATTTCCAAGTATCGTCCAGAATCTCCAATCATCGCTGTGACAACGGAAGACAGAACTTCCCGTCGTTTGGCTCTGGCTTGGGGTGTAACGCCTGTCAAAGGAAGACTGGTTGATTCCACGGATGCTTTGTTCGAAAATGCAATTGAAGGTGGCGTAAAATCCGGACTTGTTAAAGAAGGAGACCTGGTTGTGATTACAGCAGGTGTACCTTTGGGTCGTTCCGGTTCTACCAACCTGATTAAAGTAAGCCAAATTCCAAACAACGCTTAATAGCGTCTTGGATGGAGAAGCAACAGGAAAGAAGCAATGGGGCATTATTGTCCCGTTGCTTTTTTTCCATCTTATTGACACTTTACAACCATGTAACACGTATGAATGATAGAACGAAGGAGGCCGATAACGTGCGAGAACAGAGCAATGGTAGCTGGTATGCGGCACGTCTTCGTGTACGCTATCAAGAAAGTGACCAGATGGGCGTGGTCTACCACGCGAACTATTTGAATTGGTTTGAAATCGGTCGAACTGAGATGATTCGCCAAATGGGGTATACATATCGTAAAATGGAGGAACAGGGGTTACTGCTTCCCGTAACCGGACTGGATGTGAAGTATCACAAGCCTGCCCGATATGATGATGAGATTATCATTTTCACCCGTATTGCTGCATTTAGTGGTCTGCGACTGAATTATGAGTATGACGTAAGACGCATGTCTGAAGAACCGGATGAGCATATGGCGATTGGAGAACGGGTATGGTCAGCTGATGAATCACTCCCCGGTGAAAGGCTAGTTACAGGTTCTACCCAGCATGTATGGGTGAATGGGGACTGGAAGCCAGTTCGGCTGGATAAAACAGCCTCTGAGTTATACAGCGCGCTTGAAAAGGTGTGGCTTTCGGGAAAGGGGTAATATAGTCAATGCGAAAATGGATGTGGGCTTTACTCTTAATCATTCCGGTGATTGAATTATTTGGTTTTATTCTGATGAGTGACTGGATCGGAGCCGGAAAGACATTGCTTCTCATGATTCTCACGTCCTTGATTGGTATAGCAATGTTGCAGTTTGAAGGGCGAAAAGTACTTGTGGACGCCAAATCCGAGATGGAGCGTGGCAAGGTACCTGGAAGAAAAATGGTCGATGGTCTTTTTATTTTTGTCGGTGGTTTCTTGCTTTTGATTCCAGGTTTTGTGACGGATCTGATCGGGTTTACACTGGTATTTCCATTAACACGTCCAGTTTACCGTCTGTTCTTCCTGGGGTGGCTGGAGAAAAAAATGAAAAGTGGAAAAATTACGTTTTATCGTCGTCCGAAATGAAACACCAGTTGTTATGCATAATGGAAAAGGCTCCGCTCAGCAGATCATTTCTGTTGAACGAAGCCTTTTTCTATTTTCCTGCGTGCTCATAAGATGATGCCTCATCGGACACGTCCGTTGATGATATACGTTCTGAGGTCGCGTAATACGTTAGCCCGATTGAACGCATCGAGAATCACGAGACTGACAGGGCCAATAATCAAGCCCAGAACACCGAACAACTTCAAACCCACAAACATGCCAACTAGCGTGGCGAGTGGGTCGAGCCCTACACTGCTTGCAAGTACCTTCGGTTCAATAATCTGACGGGCGATCAGTAAGATCAGATAGATAATACTAATGCCAATACCCAGATACAGATCCCCATTCATAAAGAGGTACGCTGCCCAAGGCACCATGATAAGGCCAACACCCAGATAAGGAAGCAGATCGACCAAACCAATCATCAGAGCGATGGTGAAGGCTGAATTGACTTGCAATATAAGCAGTCCAATCATGACGAATAGTGCTGTAATCGAGATCATGATCAATTGTGCTCTTGCGTATCCGAACAGTGCCTTCTTAAGGTCAGTCCATATGTCGGATATCGGCTTGCGAATGGAAGAGGGTACCCATCCCGATACGGTGATGTTGTGCCTGGTCCAACTTTTGCTAATGAAGAATGTAGACAACAGAACAACGATTAATACCGCGCCCATGTTCGGCAGGGAAGTCAGCAGACTCAGAATCATGTTGAAAAATCCGGTGACCAGATCTGTGACGGCTGTACCCACCGTTTCAGTTGTTTTACTAATATTGCTGTTGATGGTTTCCTGATAGTTGGGATTTTCCTTGTAAAATTCATTGATCTGCGCAGTCAAACTTTGAATGGTGTCATTCTGGGTCCAGCGCACAAACGTGTCCTTGATCTCATCAACATGAAGATCAAAGCTTGTCGTAAGTGAAATGACTTCTTTAACCATGCGGGTAATCGCCGCAGACAGCACCACCGCAATGGCTCCAAAATAAAGGATCAATGAAAGAGTCACAGCCAGCCAGCGCGGGAATCGTGCTCGATGCTGAAGCAGTTTCACTAAAGGATTCATGGCATAGGCGATAATCCAGGCAATCGCAAAAGGGTACAAAAGCGGGAACAGCAAGTATATGGCAACGGCGATCAGAACGGCCGCAATGATAACCCATAAGCCACGGAGCAGGCGTTTCATTATTATTCTATCCAAGCATCAACTCTCCTTATTTCAATTAAGCCGACCTATGTATGATCCATGAAGCAGTATTAGAAATAGATGGCTATCTTAATTAATATAGAGCATTTACAAGGTTTTGAAACGCCGGGATGTTACCAGATCTTGTTCAAAAGCGGATTTTTGAACAAGATGTATGGGGATTCTTTCTTTTGCCTAGAGTATGCCTTAGTATTACAGAATATAGCAATAGAAAGTTCTTCATACGACAGGATTGGTTAAAAAACATTAAATGTCAACCTTGTTTTTGTAAAGGCTTTCAAAAATGCTTTATCGGTCCGATAAAGAAGTTTGATGTGCGAATGAACTCTCATCATGTTCACATAAACGACAAAATCCAGTATGATGTTATAAGTAAATACCGATTGACAGATAGGAAAACCGTAGTTTGAAATATTTGTTAATTTTAAAATGAAAATGTTTACAAAAAGAGAATAGGTGCATTTTGGCACTTATATGACACTCTGGAATGGTTCCTGATTTCGCTTATTAAAGGAGAGATGTATATGACAGCTACCAAAGGTCTGGAAGGCATCGTTGCAACAACCTCTTCGATCAGTTCTATTGTAGACGGTGTGCTCACATACCGTGGTTACGATATCGACGATTTGGCTGAACATGCCAGCTTTGAAGAAGTTGCCTATTTGTTGTGGTTTGGTAAATTGCCAACAACGGATGAACTGAAATCCCTTCGTAAAAGCCTGAGCGATTACGCGCCGATTCCGAGCGAGTTGATTGCACAAATCCAATTGTATCCGAAAAACGTCAGTACCATGGCAGCACTTCGTTCCGCTATCTCTGCACTTGCACTGTACGACGAGCAAGCGGATGAGATGACTACGGAAGCGAATGAGAACAAAGCGGTTAAGTTGCAAGCACAGTTGCCAACGATTGTGGCAGCCATCGCCCGTATCCGTCAGGGCAAAGAACCTGTGGCTCCAAAAGAAGGCGCTTCCATCGCAGAGAACTTTTTATATATGATGACTGGTGAAGAACCATCCGAGACCGCAGTGAAAGCATTGGATCAAGCCCTTGTCCTGCATGCGGATCACGAGTTGAACGCTTCGACATTTGCAGCCCGTGTAACGGTTGCTACGCTGTCGGACATCTATTCCGGTGTAACTTCCGCCATTGGCGCACTGAAGGGACCACTGCATGGTGGTGCTAACGAAGCTGTTATGAAAATGTTGAATGAGATCGGTACGCCTGATCGTCTTGAAGCGGCAATTCAGGAAAAACTGAATAATCGTGAAAAAATCATGGGCTTTGGACATCGGGTGTACAAAAACGGTGATCCACGCGCCAAACATCTACAGAAGATGTCCAAGGAACTTGGCGAGATGAACAATGATACGCGTTTGTATGATATGTCTGTGAAGATCGAGGAACTGGTAACAGGACAAAAAGGATTGAAGCCTAACGTAGACTTCTATTCTGCTTCTGTATATACCCAACTGGAGATCGAACAGGAATTGTTCACTCCGATCTTTGCGATCAGCAGGGTGTCTGGATGGACTGCACATATTTTGGAACAGCTTGCGGACAATCGCATCATTCGTCCACGTGCGGAGTACACTGGCCCTACAGAACAGAAATACGTTTCTATTGAACTTCGCTAATAGCCCCAAAAACAGTATAATAATATAGACGAGGTGAAGGGTTGGAAAGCAGAGGCTTTACTGGCTTAAGCTCTCAGGACCCTTCTCTCAACAAGACTAGTGGTATGATGAATACTGCATATACGAAACCTAGGAGGAATTTTAACTATGAAATTAGAAAAATTTGCTCACCCAACTGAAGGCGAAAAAATCCAAATTGATAACGGTACACTTCAAGTACCTAGTAATCCAATCATTCCATTTATCGAAGGTGACGGTACAGGCCGTGATATCTGGAAAGCTTCCAAACGTGTATTGGATGCAGCTGTTGAAAAAGCTTATGATGGCAACAAAAAAATCGCATGGTATGAAGTGTTTGCTGGACAAAAAGCATTCGATACATACGGTGAGTGGTTGCCGAATGATACACTGGAAGCCATTCGTGAGTATATCGTAGCGATCAAAGGACCATTGACTACGCCAATCGGTGGCGGTATTCGTTCCCTGAACGTAGCCCTGCGTCAAGAGCTTGACCTGTACACATGCTTGCGTCCTGTTCGTTATTTCGACGGTGTACCTTCTCCGGTTAAACGTCCTGAGCTGGTAGACATGGTCATTTTCCGTGAGAATACGGAAGATATCTATGCAGGAATCGAGTATGCGGAAGGTTCTGAAGAAGTGAAAAAAGTGATCCAGTTCCTGCAACAAGAGATGGGTGCTAACAAAATCCGTTTCCCTGAGACTTCCGGTATTGGTATCAAACCAGTTTCTTCCGAAGGTTCGAAACGTTTGGTACGTGCAGCAATTCAATACGCGATTGATCATAACCGTAAGAGTGTTACATTGGTACACAAAGGTAATATCATGAAATTTACCGAAGGTGCCTTCAAAAACTGGGGATACGAAGTGGCTGAAGATGAGTTCGCTGACAAAGTATTCACTTGGGCACAATACGACATCATCAAAGATAACGAAGGTACAGATGCAGCGAATGCAGCTCAAAAAGCCGCTGAAGATGCTGGTAAAATCATCGTAAAAGATGCGATTGCCGATATCGCTCTGCAACAAGTATTGACTCGTCCAGGCGAATTTGATGTTATCGCAACATTGAACCTGAACGGTGACTATCTGTCCGATGCACTTGCAGCGCAAGTTGGCGGAATTGGTATCGCTCCTGGAGCGAACATCAACTACGTAACAGGACATGCTATCTTCGAAGCAACTCACGGTACTGCACCTAAATACGCGGACAAAGATGTCGTGAACCCTGGTTCCGTTATTCTGTCCGGAGTAATGTTGCTTGAGCACTTGGGATGGCAAGAAGCAGCTAACCTGATCTACAAAGGTATGGAAACATCCATTAACAATAAAACAGTAACGTATGACTTTGCACGTCTGATGGACGGCGCTACTGAAGTGAAATGTTCTGAATTCGCGGATCAAATCATTAAAAACCTGTAAGGGGAGATGTGAATCTTGACTATTCAGCGCAAAAAAATCACAGTAGTCGGCGCCGGTTTTACCGGTGCTACGACCGCATTAATGCTTGCCCAAAAAGAACTCGGGGATGTTGTGCTGGTTGATATTCCTCAACTGGAGAACCCGACGAAGGGGAAAGCACTCGATATGATGGAAGCAAGTCCTGTTCAAGGATTCGACAGTCATATCGTCGGTACTTCCAACTACGAAGATACTGCAGGTTCTGAGATTGTAATCATCACGGCAGGTATCGCCCGTAAACCGGGTATGAGCCGCGACGATCTGGTCAATACGAATGCGGGTATTGTGAAGTCCGTTTGTGAAAATGTGAAAAAATATTGCCCTGATTCCATCGTCATTATTCTAAGCAACCCGGTGGATGCGATGACTTATGCAGCTTATCAGACCCTTGGTTTTCCTAAAAACCGTGTTATCGGTCAGTCAGGTGTTCTGGATACAGCACGTTATTGTACCTTCATTGCGCAAGAGTTGAACGTATCTGTTGAAGATGTTCGTGGATTCGTTCTTGGCGGCCACGGAGATGATATGGTACCCCTCGTTCGTTATTCGAGCGTGGGAGGCATTCCGATCGATACGCTGATTCCGGCTGAACGGATCGAATCCATTGTTCAACGCACACGTGTTGGCGGAGGCGAGATTGTGAATTTGCTGGGTAACGGCAGTGCCTATTATGCACCAGCGGCTTCACTCGTTCAGATGACCGAAGCGATTTTGAAGGACAAGAAACGCATCATTCCAGTGATCGCTTATCTTGAAGGTGAATATGGCTACAATGATCTGTTCCTCGGTGTACCAACCATTCTGGGTGGTAACGGCATTGAGAAAATATTCGAACTTGAACTGACAGCGGAAGAAAAAGCAGGATTGGACAAATCGGCTGATTCGGTACGCAACGTCATTTCGGTAGTAAACTTATAAGTTTGATCACTTTTTGAACAGAAATAAAAAGAAAACCTCCGGAGATCCGGAGGTTTTCTTTTCTTTGGATAAGTTCCCCAGTATAATGGGATGTGATGTATAGCACACCGAAAATGTTGAGGAGGATGAAAATTTTGACAATGATTATGTATCTGCTCCATATTGTTGGAGCACTGGCGATGGGATTCTATTTGATTCTGCCATTTGTGGTCGGTAAAATCCGTACCTTGAATGCTGCAGCACAAGAGGGAGCCTTTGCATCGCTGCGTTCTTTGAACAAAGTTGCGCAGTATGGACTTGTAATCCAACTTCTTACTGGTGGTTACCTGATGACAAAAGGTGAATATTCTCATGTCTGGATGGCTGTCGTTGTTGTTCTGCTCTTGGCTATTGCGGCTATTGGAGGAATTATGGGTAAACCGCTGCGACTCGCTGCTGAAGGTGTGAAAAACAAACGTGATGTGGGTCCTGAGCAAAGCAAGATCCGTATGTTTAGTACACTTCTGGCTGTATTCTTGCTAATCATGGTGTACCTGATGGTGAATAATCAGGTGATCTAAGTGCGTTGTGGACAGTTAATCCACCCTACGAAGAAGTATTGTTAGTTGTTGGTTAAGCGTTTGCAGACGTAATTAGGACAAGCCGGATGATATGTAAGATGGTGTTTCGTTGAAACAAATGAAAAATAGACAGCCTCATTGGCTGTCTATTTTTTGTTATTACCAAGATGAAATCAGCAGTCCTTGGTTTATTTGAACTGGAACTAGAGGGATCACTACCATACATAACATCATGCATGTTCCATCAGACATGGTCTAAATTGGTTAGGTTGTACTCACAGTATACGCACGCACTGCATTTCGACCATTACGCTTGGATTCGTACAAGGCAGTATCAGCGTCGCGTAACAAGGACTCCAGCGAATCTGACCCTCCTTTGTACTGGGCAATACCAAAGCTTGAGGTCAGCGTAATAGGCACTCCCTTAACGTCCAGGGGGTCATTCAACAAGGCAACTCTCAGTTGTTCGGCAAGTTTCTCGGCTTCTTGAAGCGAGGTATTCGGAAGAGCGATGACAAACTCTTCGCCTCCATAACGGGCGAACAACATCTCAGGGCTTAAATAACGATTACAAACAGAGACCACATGAATGATGGCCTGATCGCCAACATCATGCCCGTAGGTATCGTTGATGCGTTTAAAGTAATCAATATCAAATAAAATAAATGAGACAGGTTGCGGATTAAGCTGAGCTTCACTCAAAATCTCCCGGCCTCTATACAAAAATTGAGTGCGGTTATAGATTTTGGTCAGACCATCGAAATAAGCCAGTTGTTTCAGCTGTTCTTGCAAGAAGCGTTGTTCCGTTATATCGATTAACATAATTAGACTGCCCACAGTCTGTACATCCTTGTTATACACGTAAGATGTCCTGACCTGATAACAGACGGTCTCTCCATTTAACTGCCAGTACAGATCGGTTTGTAATCCTTCTCTTCCGTATTCAACGGGAAACGTCTTTCCAGCAAGATTAAGCCAGATATCATCCAAGGGTTGGCCAATCATGGTTGTATCAAGCTCTGGCAACATGTCACGCAGAGATCGGTTGTAATCGACCAGTCGATTGAAACTATCCAGTACAATAACACCTTCACGCATGCTCTCGAAAATACTGTCTTTGGCGATGGGTACGATGGTCAGTAGACGTGAGGATAGAATCGCCCAGATATACATGGCAGACGTGATACACATGAGTACGGGTACGGGGTCCATCCCGCTGGGGGTCACACCAAGTAAATACAGAAAAGCTGCGACCATAGGAATAATCTGTGAAGTAATGAGAGTAAGTAATTGACGACGATACATCTTCTTGGTATGTCTCCATTGTCCAATCAGGATGAGGCAGGCACATAACAGACAGGAGAAGGTGAATGCACCGTGTACAACATACCATTGACCCACTGCGATATCCATCAGAGGAACGGGACTATCTTCTCTCAGCCATACTTTTTTATAAAATAGATGATGAAAGTCATTGGTTGCAACCATACCTAGTGTAATGGAAGGGATTACAAACAGCCCGGCAGTTACCTTTTTGGATAACGTTTTTCCTGTGTACTTTATCATCAACATGAGGCCAAGAGATGCGGAGAAGGGCATGCCTATATACTCTACGGTGGTCCAAAACTTCATCTGTTCCAGCGTGTTGCTGGCCAGCTCAATTGCATAACCAAAAGTGTATATGGAGAGCGCTGCTGTGTAGAGAATGAATATTTTGGAACTGGGGATCTCGGATCTTCTGAAATAGGTATATAAACACAAAAAGACATTCAGCACAGCTGAAGTAGCTACGAGTGTTATATATGTATTAATATGCGATTCCATTGTCAGGTCTCCATGTTAGGTTAGAATGATTAAACCAATAAAAATGAAAGTTAAAGCACATCAGTATACTGTACATTGTACATCAGCCCAAGCAGCATAGGAATACACTTTGTATCATGAAACAGTCTAATTTCGAATAAATTTCGAATTTTAGCAAAACAGGCATTAAAGCAAATCGGTTGTCTGATGTCCGAAGATCGTGGTAAATAACGATTAGAGACAGCGCGCTGAGGCTTGAGTTGCTGTTGATCGCAGAAGAATAATCTGGACTGTTACTGCCATCCTACAGAATGAGACTTTTTTCAGAGAACGAAAGACAAGGAAGTGTGCAGTTATGTCCATGTCTTCTGTAATCCAAATATGTTCACATTTTGAGAGGAGAATGTTAGATGTCAACTACACCACAAAATCAAAAAACAATGCCGGCACAGCACCAGGATCAACGCCCCGGAATCGAATCAGAGATGCATCCCAGACCGGAATTTGAGAAGCCTGAATACAAGGCAGCAGGTAAACTGACGGGTAAGGTGGCGCTTATTACAGGGGGGGACAGCGGAATTGGACGTGCTGTTGCTGTTACGTATGCCAAGGAAGGCGCGGATGTCGCCATTGTATACCTGAACGAGCACGAAGATGCCAAAGAAACGAAGCGTCAGGTCGAACAGGAAGGACGCAAGTGCATCTTGATTGCAGGTGACATTGGTGATGATGCCTTTGCGAAGAGATCGGTTCAGCAGACAGTAGATGAACTGGGCAAACTGGACATTGTCGTGAATAACGCAGCAGAACAGCATCCACAGCAGAATCTGGAGGATATTACGCCAGAACAGCTGGAGCGTACATTCCGTACCAATATCTTCGGCATGTTCTATGTGACACAAGCAGCCCTGCCACATCTGAAGCAGGGCAGTACGATAATTAATACAACCTCCATCACAGCCTATCGCGGTAGCCCGACCCTGCTTGACTATTCATCTACCAAAGGAGCAATCACTTCGTTCACTCGTTCGCTGTCGATGAATGTGATTGAGAAGGGAATTCGTGTCAATGCCGTTGCACCAGGGCCGATCTGGACACCACTCATTCCATCCACATTTGATGAGAAAAAAGTAAGTGAGTTCGGCGCAACGCAGCCAATGAAGCGGCCAGGACAACCGGATGAACTGGCTCCCGCCTATGTATATCTAGCTTCAGATGATTCTTCGTATGTGAGCGGACAGGTGATACATGTGAATGGTGGCGAAGTGGTGAACGGATAATACGTAATGAACGTTTAAACTCAGGATAGGATTGATTATTATAGAGAGGCGTATCGCTTTCAGCATGGCTGAGCGGTGCGTCTTTTTTATATCAGGTGAATATGTATGTCAAAGATGCGATTTAGCACCTGTTTACAAAAGTCGGCATCTCTGTTGATACAACTATGATATTTTATTATTAGCCTTGTCTGACTGCAGTTGAATAGCGTATTGCACAGTATTGACTAAAAGATTGGGAGGCCCCTAATCTGTGATATGATAGATCGAGCAATTATACTCGGGGGGACAAGTCATATGAAAATTAGCAAACAGAATGCAGCACATTATATATGGGGTGCCCAGTGCGACGGTTGGCATCTCGTTCAAAACGAAAAATTGAGCATCATTCATGAACGAATGCCCGCAGGAACGGCTGAAATACGACATTATCATTCGGTAAGCCGTCAGTTTTTTTTCATCCTCAGCGGTGAAGCATGCATGGAACTTAATGGAGAAACGTTTGTGCTGGAAACCCATGAAGGAATAGAGATTGCACCCGGAATGCCGCATCAGATGATGAATCGGAGCGACGAAGAAGTGGAGTTTCTTGTAATTTCCAATCCGGGTACCCGTGGGGACCGAATTGAACTGGATTCAATGTAGAGCAATTCATTAGATATTAATCTGATCATAAAGGAAGAGATAGATGAGACCGTTCCGAATTCGCCTTGCCATCATTATGATGGTGCTGATCGGCGTATCCGTCATTGTGGCTGGATATACGATGGGCAGAGTGTTTAAGACTACGCATATAGCCGCATTGGAGCAAACCATGGTGCGCGAGATTAATTTGCTCAAAGCAACTTTTCCATTCCATGATGCAAGTGATCCAACCTCGGAAGCCACACGAAAGTATTATTCAGATCGGGCGCTGGAACTGGATCGTCTGACGGATTCCCGTGTAACCTTCATCAATAAAGACGGCATGGTCATTGGAGATTCCGAGAGTGATCCGGCATCCATGGATAATCACTTGAACCGTGAGGAGATTAAGGGTGCCGTCGGAGATGGGTACGGGCAATCCATACGTTACAGTGAGACATTGGGACAAGACATGCTGTATGTAGCACTACCTGTGAATTCGGATCAAAGTGACATGATTGAAATCCCTAGCGGCAAATTTGATGGCTACATTCGTCTATCCATGAGTCTACAGGCTGTGGATCAAGGGCTTCAGCGTGGTTGGATGATTATGTTTGCTGCACTTGGGCTATTGTTCTTAATTGTCGCGTTTGTCAGTTATCGGGTTGCACGTGGGTTAACCTCCCCGATTGAGCATATTACAAAAGTGGCCCATCGGATCACCAAGCTGGAATACGATGCCAGAGTTGATGTAACGCGTAGAGATGAGATCGGACAGCTGGGGCTTGCCATAAACGGAATGGCAGACAGCTTGCAGTCCCAGCTGAAGACGATCCGTGACAATGAAGCGTTGTTACAGAGTGTCCTCGCGAACATGACCGGAGGTATTGTCATGATCGACGCAGGGCAATCCATTGCACTGGTCAATCGGGAAGCGGAGCGTATGCTTGGTATTCAGGCAGGAAAGGTTACGGGTAAACCTTATACTGAATTGAAAAGACACTACGAATTAACTCGTACCATTGAAGAGAGTGTTGCATTGAAAGAACGGATGCATGAAGAAGTGAGTGTGTTCAACCCGGAGGAAAAATTGATCCGTATTGATGGAGTACCGATGTCCGAAGATGATGGCGGGTATCGAGGCATGTTGTTCCTGTTGCAGGACGTGACAGCGATTCGCCGATTGGAGTCCATGCGCAGTGAGTTTGTTGCAAATGTCTCTCATGAGCTCAAGACACCAGTCGCTGCGGTCAAAGGGTTTGCTGAAACGTTGCTTAGCGGCGGGGTACAGGATAAGGAGACAGAGCGATCATTCCTGAAAATCATCTATGATGAAGGAGATCGACTTAACCGATTAATTGGGGATATTCTGGAGTTATCCAAAATTGAATCGAAACGCGCACCGCTGCAATGCTCACCTGTTCATGTACACTCTTTCTTCGAAATGGTGCTGGGCACCTTGTCCAAGGTGGCGGAGAAAAAGCAGATTCGTCTGGAAATGCATGTTCCGGAGGAACTGTACATTGAAGCGGATGAGGACAAGATGAAGCAGATATTCATCAATCTGTTATCCAACGGAATCAACTATACCCCCGATGGTGGACGAGTGAAGTTACAGGTGACGATGGATAACGATGATGAAGTTGTCTTTGCGGTGTCAGATACAGGCATTGGCATACCGAAAAAAGATTTGCCGCGAATCTTCGAACGGTTCTATCGTGTTGATAAAGGCAGATCCCGTAATTCAGGGGGCACAGGCCTTGGACTTTCCATCGTTAAACATCTGGTGGAATTGCATCATGGCAAATTGTCTGTAGAGAGTGAACTGGGCATGGGGACAACGTTCCGTGTGATCCTTCCTTTCATTCAGGAAGAAGAGATGTAGGCGTCTGGTATCAAAATGTAAAAAGTGTGTATTGTTTTACACCGCGTTAACAAATTAGTGCTATGATAGAAAAAGTGTTGTGGCAACAGACAACCTATGAAGAGAGAAGGGGTATCATGGCACAGCGTTTGCTAGTTATTGAAGATGAACCTACATTATCAAGATTACTCACGTATAACCTGACACAGGAAGGTTACGACGTTACGGCAGAGGATCACGGATCTGCAGGATATGATCGGGCCTTGTCCCAGGAATTTGATCTCATTTTGCTGGATCTGATGCTTCCAGGCATGAATGGTCTGGACATTCTGAACAAGTTAAGAATACAGGGTGTCAGTACACCTGTTATCATTCTGACGGCCAAGAACGGTGAAGCCGAGGTTGTACAGGGACTGAAATCGGGTGCCGATGATTATATTACCAAACCATTTGGTGTATCTGAGTTATTAGCCCGAGTGGATGCGGTATTACGACGTTATTCCAATGGCGAAGATTTACCACAGCTTGAGGACAAAGATGGCTCACGAATTATTCTGGGAGAGCTGGAGATTTATCCTCTGAAATATGAAGTGACACTGGGTGGACAATCCATCAGTCTGCGTCCGAAAGAGTTCGAAGTACTTTTATATTTGGCCAAAAAGCCGGGTGTGGTACTGACAAGGGATGATCTGATGAACGCTGTGTGGGGCTTCGATTATATCGGAGGTCAACGAACCGTGGATGTTCACGTCAGTTCATTACGTAAAAAGCTGGAGCTGGACCCGGAATCAGTTCACATTGATTCGATTCGTGGTGTAGGTTATAAATTGGTTGTAAAAAGAAAAACTCCCCATCATTCAAGTTAGCAATGATCGGGGAGTTTTATTTTACGTTCATTTAACATAAAGGAAGATTTTTCTTTACGTAGAGGGAGTAGCATGGACTTATCTGAGTGATACTTTGTACCTACATAACCCACCTCAAGACGGAGGTATTACGTAAAGGAGATTGCGCATTTATGCCCATGTTGCTCGAAGTGAAACCTGACCAGCCTCATGTTGTTTTACATAATGAAGAAATAGCGACACCCGAACAGCAGCATCATGAAGTAACGGTTGTTGCTGAAGAACCTGTAATCCATTTGCATGACTATTATCGTCAGGTACCTGTCGCCGGAGTCCATACCACATGTGGAGAAGCTGCCACGATGATGAATCAGGATCAGGAACACCCATGTATTGTACTGTGTGATGAGCAGATGAAACCCACTGGATTGTTAATGCGAGAGACGTTATATCGGATGTTAAATGGCCGTTTTGCCGCAGATCTATTCTACCGTAAGCCGGTCATACAAGTAGTGAATACATCTCCGGTTATTGCAGATATTCATATGGAAGCCTCAACGATTATTGATATCGCACTTGGACGGAATGAACAGCATTTCTATGATTGTCTGCTGGTTACGGAACAAGGCAGACTGCTTGGTGTGCTGACGATGCGTGACGTAATGTCGCTCTCCCGCAGATTGCAGCAGGCTGTTACGGAAGAGCGCATACGTACAGTAACCGAGAGCAGACAGGAGATATCCAGAATCAACAATGCGGTCACCAAGTTGGTGAATGCAGCCAATCAGACTGTACATGAGGCCCGTGAGATCATGGCATTGTCCAAGAAGGGTGAAGAGAGTTTGAAACACGTTGATGCTTCCTATAACCGGGTACATCAGCATATGGAGAGTCAAGGACAACATGCAGATCACATGCTGAATTCGATCAAAACAGGTTCAGGCATGGCACAATCCATTCGCTCCCTGGCAGATCAAAGTGGTCTCCTCGCCCTGAATGCTTCCATCGAAGCAGCTCATGCCGGTGAATATGGACGTGGTTTTCAGATTGTTGCAGGCGAGATTCGAGCGCTCGCGAAACAGACCCGTGAGGTTGCGGGGAACATGTCTTCATTGCTAGAGAATATTGGTGGATTGACCCTTCAGACTGTTGAACTGGTTAAGGCAAGCGGAGCGGAGATTGACGACAGTTCGGTGCATGTCACCGCAGGGGGAGCAACGTTCCGACAACTGAACAGTGCGGTGAGAGATTTGTCTCGTATAGCAGAGGAGATCGCCATGGAAGGCGGGAAAGCTGGAGAAGTTGCAGAGCACATTCGTACGAAGCTGGATGAGATGGTTTCGAATGGAGAGTAATATAAAGTAGTCAATAAGGCAGACATCAGGAATCAGATTGATCCATCAAGCAGATCATGAAGGTTAAGGATGTCTTTTTTACATTCCGTTAACATGAAAGTGATACTGTTTTTACAATGAAAGGGTAGGATATTAAAGATGGCCGAGCAGCGATGAAAGATTATCAGTATCGGTCTCGACGTAAAGGGAGTTTCTGTGTCCCTGCAGCGAAGGAGAAGTGAACATCCATGAAGGACCTCATTCACATTGAAAATCTTAATTTATATTATGATACGCATCACGCGCTTAAAAATATATCGATGGATCTGCCGGAAAAAACCGTTACTGCGTTCATCGGGCCGTCAGGTTGTGGTAAATCGACATTGCTTCGCACGTTAAACCGGATGAATGACATGATTCCGGGTGTTCGTGTGGAAGGACAGGTTATGCTGAATGGCTCTGACATTTACAGTAATGAGATTGAAGTGGAGACACTGCGCAAACGAGTTGGCATGGTGTTTCAACAACCGAATCCTTTTCCAAAATCCATATACGATAACGTGGCTTATGGACCGCGCTTGCACGGGGTAACCCAAAAGGCTGAACTGGATCAGTTGGTGGAACAAAGTCTTGTCCATGCTGCCCTATGGGATGAAGTAAAGGATGTATTGAAAAAGTCGGCACTTAGTTTGTCCGGCGGACAACAACAGCGTCTCTGTATTGCACGGGCGCTGGCTGTACAGCCAGACGTTCTGCTGATGGATGAAGCAACGTCTGCACTCGACCCGATCTCCACATTGAAGATTGAGGAACTGGTGAAGGAGTTGCATCACAAGTACACAATCGTTATGGTTACCCACAATATGCACCAGGCGGCACGGGTATCTGGACGCACGGTATTTTTCCTGAATGGTGAAGTGGTGGAGGCAGCTGATACGGAGACGTTATTCTCCACACCGCAAGATTCCCGGACTGAGGATTATATATCTGGAAGGTTCGGTTAAGCGAGCTGAATTGGAATGATCCCGGCATACCCGGAGATGATGGATAAGGAGGACATGAAATCTATGATTCGCAGAAAAGAATTTGATCAGGAGCTTGAAGAGCTGCGTACCTTGCTCAAACAAATGGGTGAACATGTAGGAGCAGCATTGGATGGTGCTATTGAGAGTTTACAAACGATGAACGCGGAGAAAGCTCAGGTCATCATCAAGAATGATGCGAATCTGAATGCCCTTGAAGACAAAATTATGGAACTTGGCTCCAAACTGATCATCACACAACAGCCGGTGGCGAAGGATCTCAGACGTATTATCGTGGCATTCAAAATCTCCAGTGATCTGGAGCGTATGGGAGATCTTGCGCTCGACGTGGCGAAGGTGACACTCCGGATGGATGGACAGAAGCTGATTAAACCTCTGGTGGATATCCCGCAAATGGCAGAAATCGTGAAATCCATGATTGATGAATCCATCGAATCTTTCCTGAAAGAAAACACAGACCTGGCCTATAAAATGGCTCAGACGGACGATCAGGTCGATCAACTGTACAGCCATATGATCAGTGATCTCTACACGTTAATGACAGAGCATCCTAATCAGGCTTCACAGGCTATGCTGCTGATGATGGTTGGACGTTACATTGAACGGATTGGCGATCATGCAACCAACATTGGTGAGAGCACGGTGTACCTGGTGACAGGTAAACGTCCGGATCTGAATCAATAGAAGAGTATTGCTTTGGAATTGGGGAATCAGTACTGATTAAGTAATGCAATCATATGAATGGAAAAGGACTTTCTCTCAGGTAGGCTGTGTACAGCTGTCTGCGGAGAAGGTTCTTTTTTGCAATTAAAAATGAAGTGAAAAGAGGCTATTCTTTTTGATGTGACAGGTGGGTATGGTATCATGAGAGTAGATGTAATTTGAAGAGGTTGACCATATAATACGCGAGGTGCTGGAATGGACAAGTTTATTCTCATAGATGGAAATAGCATTATTTACAGGGCGTTTTTTGCAATGCCGCCTCTGACCAACTCAAAAGGTCTGCATACCAATGCGGTATATGGCTTCACCACAATGCTGCTAAGACTGCTTGAAGAGCATAAACCTACACATGTTATGGTTGCATTTGATGCAGGCAAAATCACGTTCCGCCACGAAGGGTATCAGGAATACAAGGGTGGACGGGAGAAAACACCACCAGAGTTGTCAGAGCAATTCCCTTTGCTCAAAGAACTGCTGAAAGGACTTGGCATTGCTCAGTTTGAGCTGGCTGGATTCGAAGCGGATGACATCATCGGAACGTTAACCAAACGCGCAGATGAAGCGGGCAGACAGGTGCTTGTTGTATCGGGTGACAAAGATATGCTGCAGCTTGCCTCCGAAAATGTACATATCGGGCTGACACGTAAAGGGGTAACCGATATTGAGCTGTATGATCCTGCTCAGATTAAGGAGCGTTATGGTCTGACTCCATTGCAAATCATTGATCTCAAGGGTCTGATGGGCGATGCGTCCGATAACATTCCAGGCATTCCCGGGGTTGGAGAGAAGACAGCTTTGAAGCTGCTGCATCAGTTCGGATCGGTAGAAGATGTGCTGAACGGTACAAGTGAGTTGAAAGGCAAGATGAAAGAAAAGATCGAGGCCCATGCCGAAGATGCTAGGATGAGCAAACAACTCGCGACGATTCACCGGGAAGTTCCGCTGGAGCAGACGTGGGAGGATATGCAATTCGCTGGATTAAAAGAAGAACATGCGGGCCCTGCATTGGCCAAGCTGGAATTCAAATCCTTGCTCGAACGCCTGTCGTTCAGTGGCAGCATCGGTTCTGAACAGGAAGCGGTCCCTGCTGCAGAAGTTGAATCCTCCATTGCAACAGAGGACAACATCAGTGAGCTGTTCAGTTCCCTCGATTCCATTGATGTCCTCCACGTGGAGACACATGGGGATAACCCGCACCAAGCAAAATTGATTGGACTTGCTGTAGGTTCCGCTGGAACATATACGTTCATATCTCCCGAATTGCTTCATTCCGAGGCTGCGGCTCCAGTGCGGGCATGGCTTGGTAATTCAGACCAGCCGAAGCGCGGTTATGATCTTCATCGTGTAGACCTGGCCCTGCATGCACATGGCATTGAATTCGCTGGTGCGTCATTTGATGTACAACTGGCTGCGTATTTGCTTGATCCAACGGAATCCAACCAGACGATTAGTGGACTCACGACCAAGTATGGTCTGCCGTCACTTGTGGAGGATGACACGGTTATGGGCAAAGGGGCCAAGTACAAGGTACCCGAAGTGGAGATCTTGGGTGATTTCCTGTGCCGCAAAGCTGCTGCAGTCGCAGCCATTATTCCACTTCAGGAGCAGGTGTTGGAAACGGATGAGATGAATTCACTGTTCCATGAACTGGAGATGCCGTTGTCACGCATATTGGCGGACATGGAGAAACAGGGCATCAAGGCCAATACAGCCGATCTGCAGGCTTTGGGCAGTGAGTTTGAAGAACAGATTAGCAGGTTGATGGCTGAGATCTACAAGCTGTCAGGAACGGAATTTAATCTGAATTCACCAAAGCAACTGGGTGAGATTTTGTTTGATAGACTGGGCTTGCCAGTGGTGAAGAAAACAAAAACGGGTTATTCCACAGATGCGGAAGTATTGGAGAAATTGGCTCCTTATAATGATGTGGTCAAGCATATTCTGCAATATCGTCAGCTTGCCAAGCTGCAATCCACTTATGTGGAAGGATTACTCAAAGAGATATCCAATCGGGATGGCAAGGTGCATACGTATTATCGTCAGACCATTGCTGCAACGGGACGACTTAGCAGTCAATTCCCGAACTTGCAGAACATTCCGATTCGGATGGAGGAAGGTCGCAAAATCCGGAAGGTATTTGTTCCTTCCGAGCCCGGATGGTCCATTTTGGCAGCAGACTATTCCCAGATTGAACTGCGTGTATTGGCACACATTTCGGACGATGAGCGCTTGAAGGAAGCATTTGTTAATGATATGGATATTCATACAAAGACCGCTTCGGATGTATTCGGCGTGAAGCCTGAGGATGTGGATGGGGATATGCGTCGTTCCGCCAAGGCAGTTAACTTTGGTATCGTGTATGGCATAAGTGATTATGGCTTATCACAGAACCTGCATATTACACGTAAAGAGGCCGCACAGTTTATTGATCAGTATTTTGAAGTATTCCAGGGTGTCCGCCGATATATGGATGACATTGTGAAGGAAGCTCGCCAGGATGGTTACGTCAAAACGTTGTTGGAACGACGTCGCTACCTGCCAGAGATTAACGCCAGTAACTTCAATCTGCGTTCCTTCGCAGAGCGTACGGCGATGAATACACCGATTCAGGGAACAGCGGCAGATATCATCAAGCTGGCCATGGTACAGATGGATGAAGCGCTGCGGGAACGCAAGTTGAAGAGCCGTATGTTGCTTCAGGTGCACGATGAACTTGTATTCGAAGTGCCTGCGGATGAATTGGAACTGATGAAAGAGTTAGTCCCTTCTGTTATGGAAAAAGCATTGGAACTGTCGGTTCCGCTGAAAGCAGAAGTCAGCTTTGGTGATAACTGGTACGAAGCGAAATAAATCAAGTGCTGCGCGGTTTTTCCGGTATTTTACAAAAGGCCTTTCCATGTTTGAGATATAAGAAAAGGGTCCCGCTGAGCGCCATCTTCCGTTATAATATAGGGGAGGTGAGAACATCATGCCGGAATTACCGGAAGTCGAAACAGTCAGAAGAACACTGAATCAACTTATTGTGGGCAAAACGATTGATCATGTTACCGTTAGCTTGCCGCGGATTATTCAGCGGCCGGACGATATAGATGCATTTGCAATGGAACTCGCGGGACATACCGTCATTGGGGTGGAGCGCCGCGGCAAGTTTTTGCGTATTTTGCTGGACGGGCTGGTGCTTGTCTCCCATCTGCGGATGGAAGGAAGGTACGGTGTGTACGAGCAGCATGAAGATGTGGAGAAACATACACATGTGATCTTCCATTTTAATGATGGTACGGAATTGCGTTATAAGGACGTGCGTCAGTTCGGTACGATGCATCTGTTTAATGCAGGTGAGGAACTGGTGTCCAAACCTTTGCTGAAGCTGGGACTGGAGCCGCTTGATCCAGCCTTTACGGTAACTGCATTCCGCGAGGCGGTTGGCAAGCGTACAACCAAAATCAAGGCTGTACTTTTAAATCAGGCATATGTGGTCGGTATCGGGAATATTTATGTGGACGAGGCTCTATTTCGCGCAGGTATCCATCCCGAGACCATCGCCAAGACACTGACTGAAGCTCAGTTAACGGTGCTTCATGAAGCGATTGTGGCTACGTTGCAAGATGCAGTGAATGCAGGTGGATCTTCCATCAAGTCCTATGTGAATGGACAGGGTGAGATGGGGATGTTCCAGCATCAACTGAAAATCTATGGACGCAAATCAGAACCTTGTACAACTTGTGGTACGTTAATTGAAAAAACGGTGGTTGGTGGCCGTGGCACGCATTTTTGTCCGAACTGTCAGCTGCTGTAACATGAACTGAATGAACGAAATGATGAAATCATAGCACCCTTGGATTCCTCCCTCCATATACTGATATGGCAGAAATAAGCGGGCGTATACCCATACTGGCATCTTCAGTTGGCACGAGTACCGCACAGAGGAGGAGTCCGGGGTGCTGCATCATTTTATTTCATTGCTGGCGCTTGCTTTGGCGCTTAGTTTAGATGGTTTTGGAGTCGGGATTACATATGGGTTACGGAGGACTAAGATTCCCCTGTTATCTATCGCTGTTATTTCGATCTGTTCGGGATTGGTTATTGCCTTGTCGATGCAAGTAGGTGTGTTGTTGTCCCATGTGGTGTCACCGGATATCGCTTCGATCGTGGGAGCCGTTATATTGATAGGTATTGGTGCATGGTCACTGTTGCAACTTATTCGAAAGCAAGGCAAAGAACAACTGGAAACAGACGCTGGAACGGGTGAGAGAACAGAAGCAACGGTAACTGGGGTGGGAGAAGCACAAGAGAGACTGTCGGATTCAAAGGGCAGGAATCAGGTGCTTGCGCTGGATCTGGAGCAGTCGGCTTCAGGTGGATCACTGGAACGCATGGTTTTTACATTGGAGCTGCGTAAGCTGGGGGTCGTCATTCAGATCCTTCGCAGTCCCTCCAAGGCGGATATGGATAACTCGGGAAGTATATCTGCCCAAGAAGCGATGTGGCTTGGTATTGCCTTGTCTCTGGATGCGTTTGGAGCAGGATTGGGAGCGGCACTTCTAGGATTCCCTACACTGTGGACGGCACTCATTATTGCGCTGTTTAGTGGAGCGTTTCTGTTACTTGGGATGAAAGTTGGACTGCGATTCTCAGCTCTGCGCTGGATGCGAAGACTGTCTATACTGCCAGCACTATTGTTAATGATTATGGGAATAATGAAGTTGTTATGAGGTGAAACGATGAATATAGGCTTAACCGGCGGGATCGCGACAGGCAAAAGCAGTGTTTCCGCCTATCTCGCCAGTAAGGGAGCGTTGCTCATCGATGCAGACGTTATTGCCCGGGAAGTTATGATGCCCGGGCATCCCGTGTTGGCCGCCGCTGTTAAGCGGTTTGGACAAGCCATACTGAACGAAGATGGAACACTGGATCGGAAAAAGCTCGGGAGTATTGTTTTTCAACAACCTGAGGAACGAAAGGCATTGGAGGCCATCACACATCCGGCAATCCGAAGAGAGATGCGCGAACGGGCTGCTGCATACGCGTTGCAACATCCGGATAAACTTGTGGTATCTGATATTCCTTTGCTCTACGAATCAGGTCTGGAGGACGGTTTCGAGGAAGTCATGGTTGTATATGTCCCGAGATCGGTGCAACGAGATCGCTTGATGAGTCGGGATGGAATGACTGCAGCACAGGCTGAGGCTCGAATGGATGTACAGATGGATATTGAGCGCAAAAAACAGCTGGCAGACATTGTCATCGATAACAGCGGCTTATGGCCTGCGACGGAACAGCAAATTGACTCATATCTACAGCGTAAGGGTTTGTTATGAGAATATTGCGTAAGAAACGTGTACTGCTGTTGATGTTTGTGTCCTTTGTACTGGTGTTATTTCTGAATACAAACTGGATGGCATGGTTCTATCCCATACATTATAAGGAAGAGATCCGTGCCCAATCTCAGAGTTATGAGGTTGATCCGTTTCTGATTGCTTCCATTATCAAGGTGGAGACCAATTTCAAGACAAGCAAGGAATCCAAACGAGGTGCCATTGGGCTCATGCAACTGATGCCGGACACGGCGAACTGGATACTGGAACAAGCCAAAATTCCCGACACTTCGCTGGAGGAATTAAAGCACGAGCCAGAACGAAATATTCAATTAGGGACATGGTATCTGCGGAATCTGTCCGATCAATTCGATGGCAATGAAGCAGTTATGATCGCTGCCTATAATGCGGGTCCAGGCAAAGTGAACAGTTGGCTTAGAGATGGTGTATGGGATGGCTCGTTCGATACAGTGAAAGATATTCCGTTTGGTGAGACGCGTCACTATGTACAAAGAGTCATTTACTATTATAATCAGTATGTAAAGATCTATAATACGTTCTAAGTATATAAGTAGAAGCACAGAGCAGGCCGGTTATTCACCGGCCGCTCCATGCTCCTCTGTGTAGCGTATTACGATGCAGATATTATTGGTATTGACCTGCCAATTGCTGTTCTGCAATTGTTACCAGACGCTTCGTGATGTATCCACCGATCGAACCGTTCTCGTAAGAAGTCATGTTACCTTGGTATCCGTCTTGTGGGATGCTGATTCCGAGTTCTTGAGCAACTTCATATTTCATTTGCTCGAGTGCTGCGGAAGCTTTAGTTACCACCAGGTTGTTGGAGTTACCATTGCTTTGTGCCATTGCTGTTCACCTCCTCGCGGGTTGGTAAAAGTATTATGTGTCGGCAATGCATTTTTCATTACAAAATCAGTACAGGGAATATGTGGTAAAAAGTAAAAGTGGGAAGTGATCTGATTTGAAGTGTCCTTATTGCGGTTATATGGGTACCAAAGTGCTTGATTCGCGTCCGGCCAACGAGGCAAAATCCATTCGTCGTCGCCGTGAGTGTGAGCAGTGTGCCCGAAGATTTACAACGTTTGAGATGATTGAGGAGACTCCACTGATTGTTATTAAGAAAGATGGCAGTCGTGAAGAGTTCAGCCGGGACAAGATTCTCCGCGGGCTTATTCGTGCCTGTGAGAAACGTCCAGTCTCCGTAGAGACCCTGGAGATGATGGTATCTGAAGTAGAGAAATCTCTGCGTAATACAGCGGATGCTGAAGTTGAGAGTCGCCAGATTGGTGAGCTATTGATGGAACAGTTGTTTCCAGTCGATGAAGTGGCGTATGTCCGTTTTGCGTCGGTATATCGCCAGTTCAAAGATATCAATATGTTCATGAAAGAACTGAAATCCCTGTTGTCCAAAGACGATCTGGAGGATTAGTGAAGTTGGTAAAGGGAGAAGAGCAGTCTGGAGTTCCAGTCCGTGTGTACCAGAGAAATCGGTTGTTCTTCTCCAATCACTTTGGATCTTAAAAAGTGATTGACAGCGAAAGCTGGATTTTATATGATATAGGAGTCGCCTGTGGAACGTAGCAGTGTTGGACAAGTTATCTATTTCATATCCTGGGGCCTTAGCTCAGCTGGGAGAGCGCATCGCTGGCAGCGATGAGGTCAGGGGTTCGATCCCCCTAGGCTCCATACTCTTAGAGAATCCGCTAATATAGCGGGTTTTTTCGTTTGTCTAGACGTTGACTGTTAACGTGGACAACTCGCAGATATGCGCGCCTAATCCCTCGTTTTCTTACCGTACTTATTATCGAAGGAGGCGGTATGGAATGGATAAACGTAAAGGAAGAACAATTAAGAGTGAGCGCACATCAACGCGCTTACAACATTCGTTAGACTACCTGTTTGATTATTACTACCAGGCGAAGAAATCCGAGGGTCGTGCGGAGAATGCGCTAAAGACATACGTACAGAATTACAATTACTTTTGTGAATTTCTGGATGAGCGTAAGATCATTCGTGACATCCGGAATATCAACGTTGAGGTAGGGCGTGATTACATAATTTGGTTACGTGATGAAAAACGGAGGTTTAGCGATAACTGTAAAGTTCCGGAATCTGTTCGCACTGTGGGACTTCTTCCGAATCAATTAACACGCGCATTAAGAATATGAAGACGATGTTTAAGTTTTTAAAAGAAGAGGAAGTAATTGAAGCAGACTCGTTTACGTATTTAAAGAACGTACAGGACATTGGGAAGGATATTGAGGTACTTACCGCGGAGGAGATGAGCGACCTTCTAAAAGCGCCAAACCAACGTACAGCGACTTTCGAGATTTCGTTGTAATAAATCTCTTGATTGATGGGATGTTACGCGTAGACGAGGCGTTAACATTACGTAAGACTGACGTAGACTTTACCGCATGTTGTGCAACTTTACGACGGGAAGTGACCAAGACGTGTAAGCCACGAATTGTACCGATCACAAAACGAACTGCTAAGCTGATGCAAGAGTTAATCCGCGAATCAACGGAGTTTGGAAGTGAATATATATTCCTTAATAATTACGGTGAGCGCCTGCTTCCGAATCACTTCCGCCATCAATTGAAGAAGTACGCGGATCGAGCCGGAATTGAGAAGCGCGTGTATCCGCACTTACTGCGTCACTCAGGGGCGACGCTATTTTTAGAGGAAGGCGGATCACAGCGCCATCTACAGGACATCCTCGGACACGCTGACGGGCGTATGACCGCTCACTATACGCATTTGTCCGATAAGAACGTGAAGAAGAACCATGACGAGTTTTCCCCTCTGAACGCTGTTATTGGGAAACTTGAAAAGCCGCGCAAGACGAACCGACAGTCTTAGTGACCCATCAAGCGCGCAAGCGAAGTATAAAATGAGGCGCAGTTCTCGCGGATAAATTTCCGTTGAGGGCTGCGTCTTTTGTCGTTTATATATAGTATAATTTTCCTGTATATAGTAGAATAGAACTATAAAAACGCAGGGGAGAAGGTACATAATGGACGAATTAACTTTATCAGAAAGCAAGCCAAAGCAGCGCATAAATGTATTATCTGCAGTTGCGTTGGGGATTTCGGCTTTAGCAGTCGCCGCATCAATTTATTTATTTGTTCAGAATTCAGAACTATCAAGCAAGACTGATAAACTTTCCGAACAGATTGTGTCAATCTCGAAAAAGAATGATGAATTACAAAAAACTGCAGACGCGCAAGCAGTTATTAATGAGGAGCAAGATACATATCGCAAGCTAACTTATTTAACAGCGTTGGCCCACGATATCGAAGACGGAATTGTTACGGATGATTTCGTTGTAAATAAAATTAGGTTCAGTTGGGGCGATGACGGTAATTTAAGCGATGTTGTTATAGACGTCGAAAATCAACCTGCTCTCTCATTATTGTACAAAAATAAGGGGGCCTACGAACTGTCTGATCGTGAGCTACGCGCTAAATCTGACGCAATCATCAAAGCAGTGAGCGAATACTATACTAAATCTCCTAACGCGCCAGCTTGGAACGATTCTACTTTCGTACAGCTCACGGTTCAAAATTATAACATTGGTGAGTCGACGGGCGGAACGTTTAAGCTCGTAGGTGAGACGAAGTAATAGGCGTAAGGAGGTCCCGCGCAGGGCATGATTCCGCAAGTAGACAGAAAAAGACGCAGCTTTGGAGTAGACTGCGTCTTCCTGGGTATTGCGTGTGTTGGCGGTAAGGTTTATGATTATTACATAAATTAGATCGCGGTAGCAGCTCTTGGCGGGGAGGCTATCGCTTTTTTACGTGTAAAAAGAAAATTACTGACGTAATGAAGGCCAACATTGCGAAAATAAAAGTACCAAAGTTAAGCATGACGTCAAGTGCCTCGTATGTACTCATCTCATCACCTTTCTCATAAATTAAGTGTAACTTCATCTTTGTTCAAATAAAAGAGAAATTACCCCCCTACTAATTATACTTGACAAAAATCAAATATACGCTCTATCTACATGCTTGGCGAGTATACATAGTCAAATCCGCAAACCTGATCACGATTATATTAAAACACTTCCTGAGTGGAGTTTTTTAACGGAGGTGCCCGAGGAAAAAAAGTTAAACAGGAAATAACAAAGAAAAATGATGAATTGAAAATGTTAGAATTTGAGATAGAGAAGTTGGGTTCAGATTTAAAATCCTTGGAGGAGTTGAAAATTCTCTTTGCTGGGACAGGTCAACCCTTGGAAAATATAGTGGGTAGGGTTTTTGGTTACCTCGGCTTTGAAGTTAGTGAGGGTATACCAGGAAGAGACGATCTTATATTAGTATATAAAGGTCAAGTAGCAGTAGTAGAAGTAAAAGGGGTTACTAAAAGTGCTGCAGAAAAACATGCTGCGCAACTAGAAAAATGGGTGAGCGAATATCTCGCGACAAAGGACATAAAGCCTAAAGGCATTTTAGTAGTAAACGCTTTTAAAGATGTTCCTTTAGAAGAAAGAATTGAAAAACCTTTCCCTGACCAGATGATGACATATAGTAATAATCGAGATCATTGTTTAATCACTGGAGTAGACTTACTGGCTTTATACTTTCATATCCGAGAAAATCCAGAGGAGAAAGAACAAGTGATAAATGATCTTTTAAATACTAGTGGTCATTTTAACAAATTTAAATGGCAAGATTATGTTTCTATAAGTGGCTCACCTGTTGAATCACATTAAACTGGCGTAACTCAAATTGATGAAAAGTAGAACCGCAGCCCGCACGCAGGCTTAGCGGTTCTTTTTCATTCGCGGCTAAATTCCCGTAAGATCACCGTACATTTAGCCGCGTATGCCCTTTCGTGTACGTTCCCCTTAGCGAAGCCAAAACGCGCTGATTCCATGGTAAACCATGCAAAAAAGAGCCGTATGGTTAACGGCCCGGTGTGTCTCAATATTTATTATTTCATAATTTTGAATCCGCGTGTATACTGGAAAGTGGACAAGAGCGGGCTTTGCCTACCTTCATATGAGGGGAGGTGGTAGCATGTCCACCTATGAGACACTTATCCTTATGATTTCGTTCGCGACATTAATAGTGTTAATTATACGTACCAAGCAGAAATAACCGCCTCTCTCCAAAGACTGCGGTTATTTCTTAGATGATGTACCGCTCTTGTCCTCTGTAAATTATGATTTACAGTGGTAATTCAATTTTACCCCCAAATGTAACGCATTACAATATTAAATAACGAATATAGTTATTTTATTAGCTTATAATGGGAAAATGTAACCCACTACATATAATAAATACACCGTAATCCCTAAGTATGGGTTAGCGGTGTTTTTTACGTTTACTCGGCACTTTCCTCGGTATTAGGTATGTATTCGATTAAATCGCCAGGCAGCACGTCCAACTTTTCGCACAAGGTATTGAGCGTTGGGAAATCTATCCGCGCGTTGGCGTTCAACGCGAGCGCCTTTACAGTATTGCGATTTATGCCGGTAATTTGAACGACGTCTTTCTGTTCAAGTCCGCGTTTCTTCATTATCTTATCAAGCGATTTTAGATAGGATATTACTTTAAGGGTAGCAAATACTAAAATTCCTGACCGTGGAGTTGTCAAAAAAAGTGCAGTTTGAAAACAAGGAGACCCTTCCGGCTGGATATTGTCCAACCGGGAGGGGTCACCTTAATTCTGTATGCGCTTTCACTTAGCCGGATATTCGACGAACCTTACAAAGATCGTGGCTACTTCGGCGCGGGAGGCGGTGGCTTTGGGAGCAAAAAAGTTGCCCGGTTTGCCTAATACAATGCCGTTGCCTTGCAGCGCCTGAACGGCCTCCAACGCCCAGGAGCTGATCTCACTCTCGTCCGCGAAGGACTTAGCGTGGCTTTCAGGTATCTCATAGCCCTTGTACTTCATGTAGTTGTACAGTATAACCAGCATCTGCTCGCGCGTCATCGGTGAATTGGGGTCAAACAGGTCTGCGTTTGTACCTTTAACTATGCTTTTTTCGGCCGCCCACTCGGCTGCCGCGGTGTACCACTGTCCGTCCGTCACGTCGCTAAAGCGGGAACTTGTGTAGCTGGAGAGGTTTACGTTCTCAAGATTGGACAGTACCTGCACGAACATTGCACGCGTCATTGCGGTTCCCGGTGAGAACGTTGTGGACGTCGTGCCGTTGAAAAGATCGTATGTGTAGGCGAAATTTATATCGTTGTAGAACCAGTCGTCCATGTTGGCATCCCTGAAAGGATTGCCCGATATCACGAGGAAGCCCAGTGGGGTGGCGTCATCAAACGTCAGCTCCGTACCCTCACGGATGTTCAGCGACATGCCGTTGTCTAAGTCAACTCTTGCGCCGCTCGGTCCTACCACAACCGCTCCGCCGCTCCGTATCTTCGATCCGCCGTGGATATCCACACGGTTGCCGTTTGGCAGGTTCACATGCGCGTCTTTGCCACCTACTGTGACCGTACCGTCGCTCGCGATCGTCGAGCCGTCCGAAATGGTCACTGTGCTGCTGCCGCCGGGTAGTGTCACTTCGGCGCTCTTGTCTGCCGGAATGGTTACCTTACCGTTTGAGTCTATCGTTGTGCCTTCGGGTACCTTAATCTTCGTCCCGCCTTTGGTCGCAATCTCGCCGCCGCCAGGGAGGGTGGTGTTGCCGTTTTTGTCTGTGACCGCGGGCTTATCCTTCGGTGTATTCACTGTGTAGGTCGACTTCGGCGTTCCAGCGTTTGTCCCGGTGCCCGTATTGTCGGTGTTGCCCGTATTACCCATGTTTCCGGTATTTCCGGTGTTTCCGGTGTTGCCCGTATTGCCGCCAGAATCAGGCACAGTGGGAGTCGTCGTCTTCAGTGGCGTCGTCGTCGCACTGATCTCCGCGCCGTCGCCCTTTGCATTCACCGCGATGATGGTGAAGTTGTAGCCTTGGCCGTTTGTCAGGTTCTTGAAGGTATATTTGGTCTCCGCCGCATCCAATGTGACCGGCGTCACGTTGCCATACCATACCTTGTAGCCCAATATCGCACTGCCACCGTCGTCAGCAGGGGCGGTCCAGCTCAATGTGACCTGTCCGTCACCCGCTGTCGCCTTAAAGCCGCTCGGAGCACCGGGCACGACCGGTTTTCTCTGCGCGAACATCCAATCAAAGACGTCTGTGTAGTCATTGTTCCAAGCCGGCAAGTTAGCGGACTGCGCCGTGGGAGCTATGCTCCAATTCTCCATAGTTATCTGGTTGTAAAGAACCGCCGCTTCAACTTCATGCGCTATGTAATCAGCCAGAACAGGTGTGTTGGCCGGATTCGGCCTCAGATTTGGCTGATCAAATTGATTGTAGGGCCACGTAAGGACCTCATTGCTCTCAAAGCGCGAAGCCCTCGCGTTGATCATTTTCGGCATATTGTTATTGATGAAGTTATTGAGGTTAGTCTGGTAGCCTGCAACGTTATGAGCATTTACAAACATCCAATAGGCCAGATTGTTGTGAGCGTCGTTGTCCTTAGCATTCGGTGAACCGCTTACCGGGGCCATAGGTGCGGCGGCGGCGAAGAAGCCAGGATGGCTGTTAACTAAGTTGTTTGTATACTGGCCGCCCCATGAGAAGCCCGCCGCGTAAACACGATTAGGGTCTACTTCGCCGCTGGCAATCAGGGCGTCTATGACCTTCTTAACATTCTCTGTTGAGGGAACAGATACGCCATTATAGGAAATATTCAGTACATGGCTGGCGTACTTGTCAGGATTTTTCTCCATTTTTTTCATTAGAGCGACTGAGCCGTTGGCGGATTTCATGGCCGCTTTTTGGTCTGTCGCAGCGTTTGTGCCGCCGCGTGACATGCCGTGGGTATAAACATACAGCGGCAATCCTTTGATCACTTTACCGTCTTCATCCTTGTGAAGATAGAGCGAGCGATTGACCGAATTGTCCGTGAATGTTGTAAACTTGTCAAGGATCGGATTCACAACTTTTTCCTGTTCAAAAACCACGTTGCGAAGTGGACTCCCCTCTGTCAGTACGATCTCTCCGTTTGGGACGATGTTGTAAACCTGCTTTGTCGAGTTACTGCTGCCATCCAGCGTTGTTTTGCCGCCGCTCGCTGAATAAAACTCAGACTCAACTACGATGTAACGGCCGCTTGCCAGTCCGTCCTGATAATCCGGTGAATTGCTTACCGACCCCAGATAGCCGCGTACCTTCGGTTCGTCATTAGCGTATACCCTTGTGATCTTGCGCGTCCCTTCAAAGGTCACCGCTTCGCCGTTCAGGGTTGTGTTCCTGGCTGACAAGGTAAACAAGCCCGGATTAAGCTCGGAGCCTAACGCTGCTTTCCCCTCGCCTAAGTCAATGATGACAGCCGTTGTGTACTCGCCACTGGCGAAGTTGTCATTCCATACGATAAAGGGAAGTATCCCCGCGTCCGGATCATTTTTAAATGTTACGTGAATTGTATGGTTAGTCTCAATATTCGAAAAGGTATAAGTGCCAGCAGATAGAGTCACGGTCTCGCCGTCTACCGTTACAGTATCCACAATTTTGCCGGAATCGGGGGTAAACGTAAATTCTTTGTTAGAGTCCCGATCTACTCTCAGAACATCGCCGGGTGGGTTCGGCGTTATTCGGCCGCCCGGTCCCGCAGTGGCGGTGATTGAGAATCTGGTGTCCACTTCATTGGCTAAAGAGAGCTGCAGGCTGTCTGTAAAAGAAGCAGCGCTGGTGTAAGCCGCGTCCGGATCTCCGAAACTGGAAACGACTTCATAGCGGTCACCGCCCTTTTCCGTCGAGTTATTAATATAAACCTCAAAGGTAAGCTTGCCCTCCTCCAAGGTCAAGGTTCTTTTGGGTATTCTCATCTCCACGATATATCCTGTTTCCGTGATCTGGGTCCATGCAGCTCTGCCCGGAGCGGCCTGCCCTGAGAACACGCCCGTCGCGCTGACGCGCCATTGGTTTGAGCCTCCGGTTCCGGTGCCGACATAAAACTCCAGGCTGTCGTACTGGTGATCTCCGCCAGCTCCCTGATATAGATTACTGTCATTCACAACTACTCTGGAATACAGGTAGTCATGGTCCCAAAGGATTCTGGCTGTGCCCGTGGCATGGGGTCTGGGATCGGCGGGCACAGTGCTTTTGTTGATGTGATGCTCCATGGTCTGTCCCCAGAGTGGGTCGTTTGACCCGAGTTCGGGAGTTCCAAAAATGGCGGTGGGTGTTTCATTCGCTTCTGCGTTCTCGATGTTGTCAGTGGCGGCGGCATAGCTGGTAGGCATTAGCGACGCAACCATTACCAAGCAACAGAGGAACGCGAGCATTCTGCTAAATCGTTTTGGCATAAATGAAAATCCTCCTTATTTTTCGATCCGGTGCGCCCATGGCTTACCGCATCGTATTCGGACACGTTGTGCATATGACAAGCGCCCAACTATATATATTATGTTTATCAGGCGTTCAATCCTTTAATTTAAACATAGAGTATATTTGGAATGAAAACGATTACTTCGGAGTATAGGGATAGTGTTGAAGTTTGAGTGAATCAATAAAAAAATCCACCTTATTAACAAGATACTACATTGAATTGGAAGTGTTGTAGACGTAATATGAGAAGAAATGTAAGCGCATTCTTTTTTTAAAAAACGTATCTCTATTTCCTTGAGCGAGGTGGTCTGGTTTTATAGGTGAGAGATATGGGTTGTATGCTTCTGAAAATTAATCGAAGGGAAGAATGCTATGCGGAAGAAAATTACAATCCTAATGTTAGTTTTACTTATGACCTTCAGTAACTGGTTTAATCTTGTTCTGCCATTTAGCAATCAAGCTTCAGCAGACACAATAACACCAACGATGTTGGCGCATTATCCATTGCTTGAGGATGTAGAGGATATATCAGGTAATGAAAAGCATGGAACGGCCGTAGGAAACATTACGTACACCGATGGTCTCACTCTGCCTGGGGGAACAGATAGTAATACGAACTACGTTCAGCTTCCTACTGGTATGTTTGATAATCAAGAAAATACAACGATATCTGTATGGATCAAGAGCAACACTGGAAGTGGGAACTACTCAGCATTATTCTACGGTACTCCAGCAGCTGGCAATAACTTGCCAACGAATTACTGGATGTTTAATCCATCGAATCCAAGTGGTGATTTTAAGTCAGTATTTACGAATAACAATAATGTTGACCAGCCTTGGACAACTGAGGTAGGGGTATCAGGCACTTCAACGACACCGTACGAAGGTCAATGGGTTCACTATACAACGGTTATTACAGAACGCTCTATTACAGGTTATATTAACGGTGTTCATATAGGCACGACCGCCAAAGAGAAAACAACAGCAAGCTTTGGTACGGATTTGCATGCTTACATCGGTCGCTCCAATTATTTAGGGGATGCTACTTTTGCGGGCAGCTTTCAAGATTTAAGAATTTACGGAGAGGCACTAAATAATGAAGATATCGCTGAAGTATATGAACAATCGTTTAATGAAAAACAAGTACAACAAGGCAAAATAGAGCTAACGTTAGGTGACTTATCGGCAGTTACAGAATCTCTTGAACTACCTACTGAAGATAAGAATGGCGCAATGATCTCATTGACGTCTAGTGATGAGAGTGCGATCAGTCCAACGGGTGAAGTGATCTTACGAGAAATTGAACAACAAGTGACGCTAACTGCAACCATTTCTTTAGGTGGAAGCCAGGCAACGAAGGAGTTCATGGTTACCTTACTACCTAAGGATGACTCTATTGAGCAGATTGCCGTTAAGAATGTTTCGCTTAATGAACCTACATTTATTTTATCAGCGGGGGACAGCGAGATATTAGTGGCTACTATTTCACCTTCAAATGCAACGAATAAAAGAGTTATCTGGACATCGAGTGACTCCAGTGTAGCGATTATCAATTCAACGGGTAAAGTTACAGCTGTTAGTGAAGGTACAGCCACAATTACGGTACAGACTGAAGATGGAGAGTATACAGCCACATCAGCCGTTACCGTTAAGGGAGAATCGCTAAAAGATGATCTTATTCTTCATTACAACATGAAAACGACTGAAGAAGTAGACGGTCAACTCGTACTGAAGGATGTTGCTAATAAGGCAGTTACATTTGACGGAATATTTAGAAATCCAAACAATGGACAATTCATTTCAAACAGTGAGGTTGGCTTTGTTTCCTTCAATGGTGGAAGCTCTACATCTAATAGTGGGCATGTTGAGATTCCTAAGGGCTCAAATGGACTAGATCTACTATACGGTCTGAATGAGATTACAGTATCTTCAATCGTGAACTGGACGAATGATGGTACGAATCGCTGGATCTTCGGTTTGGGTACTGTATTAACACCAGAAACGAACAAATATTTCTTCGTAACACCACGTCACGGTAGTGGATCAGGTAATATGATTGCTACAGGTATCTCTAAAAATGGCTGGCCGAACGAAGCATTAGTTATAGGTAGCGCAAACTCAAACCTTATCGGTGGACAGTGGAAGCATGTAACGGTGTCATTGTCCGAAGCTAGCAATAGGATAACGTTATTCGTGGATGGAGTTAAGGTTGCTTCGGGTAATGCAAAGGGACTAAAGCTGTCAGAAATTATTAATCCGGATGCTACTTTCTCTGGCTTTATCGGTAAATCAATCTTCTCAAACGATCCATATCTTCAAGGTAGCGTAGCTGATTTTCAAGTATATGATCGCGCGTTGACAGAGCAAGAAGTAGGCGAGTTATATCAACAAGAAGGAGCAACTCACATCTCAAAAATACGTCAGCTCACTGTTGATGATGCCGCGAATCAACTTGACATCAGTCATTACTTAGGTGAAGGCGATAAAAGCACCGATAAGATAACGAGAAACGTTACATTACCAACAAGCGGTAAAAACGGCGTGAGCATTACTTGGAGTTCTAGTCATCCTACGGTCATTTCTAACCATGGCACTGTACAGCGTCCCGCTGTTCAAGCAGGTAATGTTCAGGCAGAGCTTACGGCTACTTTAACGTATCAAGGCGTATCAACTACAGCTGTATTCCCTGTTACGATCTTGAAGCAATTCGATGATCAGCAGAAGGTTGATCTGGACGCTGAACAAATAGAGATCTACAATGCTGACAACGTTAAAGGTAACTTACGTCTTGTTGCTACAGGTGAACAAGGCTCCACCATTACATGGTTATCTAGCAGACCGGCAGTTGTGAAAGGAACGTCTGAAGCGGCTGGTGACGCTACACAGCTAGGCTGGGTAAACCGTCAAGCTACGGATACGCCCGTTACGCTAATAGCTACAATTACGAATGGTGCAGCTTCTAAAGAGCTTACGTTTAACGTTACGATTAAACAAGCAATTGCGCCAGTACAGCATGATGCTTACTTCTTTGCATACTTTACAGGTGAATATGAGGGTGGTGAAGAGATATCCTTCGCTACAGCTGAAGATCCATTGTTCTGGAAAGGGTTGAATAATGGTAAGTCGATCCTTCAATCGGATATGGGTGAAAAAGGACTTCGTGATCCATTCGTTATACGGTCACCAGAAGGGGATAAATTCTATATGCTGGCAACCGATTTGAAAATGGGCGAAAGTACAAATTTCGACCAAGCTCAAATTACGGGTAGTCATTACATGATGATTTGGGAGTCGGAGGATCTCGTTCATTGGAGCGAGCAACGTATGATCGAGGTTGCTCCTAAGACTGGAGGAAATACGTGGGCACCAGAAGCTATCTATGATCCAGTAACTGGAGAGTATATCGTATTTTGGGCATCATCGATGAAAAACACAGAGACATATGGTGATTATAACGGCAGACCTGCAGGTCAGTACAATGTGATGTACTACGCAACAACAAGAGACTTCTACAACTTCTCTGAGCCAAAGGTCATGATTGATGAGTCACTTCCGACGATTGATACGACGTTTATTGAGCATAATGATATGTTGTACCGATTCACCAAATCAGAAGTGAATACTAAAGTGTATGTGGAGAAAGCACCAACTTTTTATTATGACAAGGACGGTATTGCAGCAAACGGCCTTCAATACGACGCTGTTCCGGGTACACGTGATAATAAACTTGGCTTGATCGGAAATAATGGAAACAACGAAGGGCAGACGATTTTTAAGGATAATAATAAAGACAAATGGTATCTGTTCCTTGATTCATGGCCATATCATGTCCGATATACAACAGATCTGGATAGTAGCACGCAATATATGAACAATGTATTAAGTAGTGATAAATATGCACTGCCGCCAGGACCACGACACGGGACGGTAATTCCAATCTCACGTGCAGAGTATGATGCTTTGCAAGAGAAGTATGCATGGAAAGGTCCAGCACCATCAACAGACCCGGTTGTACATTACTCATTTGATGAAGATACAGTAAATGGTACAACGTTGAATGACATTTCTGGCAATGGTCATCACGCAACACTAGTAGGTGGAGCAACGATTAATGAAGAGGATCGTATCGGTAAAACGGGTGGTGCACTAGAGCTTAATGGATCAACAGGATATGTGAAGCTGCCAGATAACTTGATTCAATCCTTGAATCTTGAGAAGGCTACGTTCTCTACATGGGTTCAAATGGACAGAAATCAAGCAAATCAAAGAATATTTGATTTTGCTTCCGAAACAGGCAGACAGGTTAACCGCAACACCATGTACTTGAGCACACAAGGTGATACAGGTAGTCTAGAGTTTGCTGTCGTAACCCCTTTTACAGAGAAATTTAGCAATGACAGCACGCGACTGGGATCAGAATATAAATATGCGGTGAGAAATTCCGGGTTATTACCAACAAAGACTTGGCAGCATGTTGCAATTACAATGGATGAATTTGATGCAGTATTGTATGTGAATGGTCAAGAGGTTAAACGTAGCTCGACATTTAACGTTGAGCCGAGAATGTTACTGGAAACAACGATGAATTATATTGGTAAATCGAGAAACAGCTCTCATAGTTTATTTGATGGTAAATTTGATGATTTCCGTATTTATAATCGTCCATTATCCGTTGAAGAGATTGCAACATTAGCTGATGAAGACGTTACTCCTCCAGTAGAGCAGCCATCTGGGGCAGAGCTCATTCTTCACTATGATATGAATGATATCGATGGTGCGACGGTTATTGACCAAACAGGAAACTTCAACGGAAAATGGATGAATCCGTCTAAAGCAGAATGGATTCGTACACAAGATGCTGGTGTACTAAGCTTTACTGGTGGCACAACTAACTCTTATGTAGAACTACCCCAAGGAGTACTTGATGGATTAACGGATATGACCGTTTCATCCATTGTGAACTGGAGCGGTAAAAACGCTGCGGAGTGGTTATATGCATTAGGAAGACCAAACAATAATACGCACTATACGTATTTCACACCACGTTATAACGCTAACGGTCTAGCTCGCCTTGGTATCGCGACGAATGCTTGGAATAATGAGTCTTCAACTTCTACCACGGGCTTAAAGAATAATGAATGGAAAGTAGTTACGACTGTTGTTTCAGGCACGGATGGTACACTAACGCTTTATATTGATGGTGTTGCTGTTGCATCAGGCTCAACGAATGGAATGACACTAGCACAAATAAAAAATACTTCAGGCAGTAGTGGAACCATCGGTAAGTCATTCTATACAGCTGATCCATACTTCGGCGGTATGATTGCAGACTTCCAAATCTATGATGGTGCTATGACTGCGGCAGATATTACATCACTTAAGGCTCATGCAGATCAGAAGATTGCTTTAATGGAGGGCATGCTTGTATCGGCTGCGACAGAGAAATTAACGATTCATGATCTTCTTGCTTCTAATGCATCAAAAGATGCGATTATAAGCAATGTAACATTGCCAACATCAGGTGCTTATGGCACAACAATAAGCTGGACTTCAGATAAGGGGAATGTCATCTCAACTACAGGTGCCGTAACCAGACCAGCTAACGCAACAGGTGATCAAGTTGTAACGTTAACAGCAGTATTTACAGATGGTACAGAGACAGTTAACAAAACTTTTCAGTTGACGGTTAAGGCATTGCCAAACGATGTCACTTCTGTAGATGAAGCAAAAACAGCGCTAGTCGTTCATAACATTAATGATGTAAGAGGTCATCTGGCATTACCAACATCTGGTCTATATGGAACAACAATTACTTGGGCTTCTGCTCAACCAAACGTCGTTTCGGTTACTGGAGAAGTAAAACGTCCGGCACACGGTAGTGGAAATGTGGGCGTGAAGCTTACAGCTACGATTACATTAAATTCAGCATCGACTACGAAGGAATTCATTGCGAATGTGAAGGAACTGCCTGCTGATGAAAAATATGCGGGATACTTTTTCACATATTTCACTGGAGAAGGTACTGCAACAGGGGAGCAAGTTTACTTTGCACTAAGTAACGGTAATGATCCGCTGAACTGGCGAGAATTGAATAATGGTAAACCTGTATTAACCTCTACCTTAGGGGAGAAGGGGGTACGTGATCCGTTCATCATTCGCTCGCCTGAAGGTGATAAGTTCTACATGATCGCCACCGATCTGAAAATTAACGGCAATGGTAACTGGGGCAGAGCACAGACATGGGGCAGTCGTTCCATTATGGTTTGGGAATCGAATGATCTAGTCAACTGGACAGATCAACGCATGGTAGAGGTTGCACCGGAAGAAGCGGGTAATACATGGGCACCAGAAATTATGTACGATAACAAAACAGGTGAATATATCGTATTTTGGGCATCAAGAATGTTTGATGACGCATCCCATACAGGCAATGCTTATCAAAAAATGATGTATAGCAAGACAAGAGATTTCTATACGTTTACTGAACCGCAAGTATATTTGGATTATGGATATTCAATCATTGACACAACGATGATTGAGCATGAAGGAAAAGTGTATCGCTTTACGAAGGATGAGCAAAACAACGGAGCTTCTGCTCCATTTGGCAAGATGATCTTCCAAGAGGTGGGTGACTCGATCTTAGATCCAACCTTCAAGATGATTAATCAAGGTGTTGGTAACATCAAATGGGTTGAGGGTCCAACGATCTTCAAATCGAATACCGATGAAAAATGGTATTTATTCGTAGATGAGTTTGGTGGAAGAGGTTATGTTCCATTCGAGACAACTAATCTTGCATCAGGTGCCTGGACATTATCTTCTAACTACAACTTACCAGCTAGTCCGCGTCACGGAACGGTAATTCCAATTACACAAAGTGAGTATGATGCACTCAATGGAAAGAACGTACCCGTTAGCGGAATTAGCTTGGACAAAACGACGATGTCAATCGTAGAAGGTCAATCAGGGCAATTGACAGCTACGGTAACACCAGCTAATGCAACGAAAAAAGCAGTAACATGGAGCTCAAGCAATACAGCTGTAGCCACTGTAAGTGCGACAGGTCAAGTAACAGCGGTGTCACCAGGAACAGCAAGGATTACAGTAACTACAGTGGTTGGTGGTTTATCATCAAGCGCTACGGTAACGGTAACACCATTGGTGGAACCGACTGCACCAGGAGAAGTGACCAGAACAAGTGTAACAGCAGGTAATCAGAAGCTGACTTTGAAATGGAGTAATCCTACAGACAGCGATCTGGTCGCTATTAAGATTACAGGTCTTGGAAATACAGAGTTTAAGACGGTAACGGTGAATCATGCGGCTAGCAGTTATGAAGTCACAGGACTTGCGAATGGTATGCGTTATGAATTCCGTATTACTACGGTAAACGCAGCAGGGTATGAGTCAGCAGGGGTTGTGGTGTCAGGAACACCACAAGCACCAAGCAGTGGTGATGGAAGTGGTGGCGGTAATATCCCTGCACCTACAGCACCACCAGCTTCAGGTGGAAGTGATCCAGTGGTAATGGACAACGGTCAAATAAACATTAAGCCGATCGTAAATGAGAGCGGTGCTTCTAAAGTGAAGTTAAGTGCGGATACGGTGAAGCGTGCGCTTGATCAAACGACAGGCGGTAAGTTACACATGCAAGTTGAAGCTGATGCAAGCTTGAACGGGCTAACGATTGAGCTCACAGTAGATGCACGCTTAACAAGTGGAGCTTCTATGGTAGATCGCATCGAGATCAACATAGGCTCTGCAGTCGTAACAGTGGCAACCGAACTGCTTGGAACAGGAACAAGTGCAGGGAAAACGTTAGGATTGTCGATTAAGAAAATCGCAGCTAATCAACTGCCAGCTGGCACACAAGCTCAGCTGAACGGTGAGGTCGTATACGATATTGAGCTAATGATTGATGATAATAAACTTACAGAGTTTGATGGCAGAGATGATCTCGTGATTGAACTGCCATACACACTAAAGGCTAACGAAAATCCAAACAACGTCGTTGTATACGATGTGAAGGACAACGGAGAGCTAAGAGTGGTGACGAATGGTAAATACAATGCAGCGACAGGAAAAGTAGAGTTCAAGCCAACGTATCTAAGCAAGTATACGGTAGCGTATGTTGCAACGAGCTTTAAGGATGTGACCCAAGATTGGGCGAAGGATGCGATCTCAGCATTGGGAGCAAGAGGCATTGTGAAGGGTGTAGGCGACGGCGAGTTTAATCCGAATGGTCAAGTGACAAGAGCAGAATTCATCACCATGCTGATGAATATGTTTGAGCTATCGGATGAGAGAGCAATGACAAGTTTTAGTGATGTGAAGCAAGGAGAATGGTACCATGGAAATATCGCAACCGCGCAGAAGCTGGGGATTGTGAACGGGAAACCAAATGGACGATTCGGAGTTCATGAGAACATTACGCGAGAAGATATGGCGGTTATGGTACACAAGGCGATCCAAATTAAGCAACTAGCGTTAGCAAGTGGTGAAGTTACAGCCTTCAAGGATGAAGCAAACATCGCAAGTTATGCGAAGCAAGCGGTAGAGGCAATACAGGGAGCAGGCATAATAAACGGTGTAGGTAACGATGAGTTTGCACCGAAGAAGAATGCTAGCCGTGCAGAAGCAGCAGTGATGATCTATAATCTGTTGGGTTTGATGTAGACACGTTAATTATAAGGCAGTTTCTATTGATTCACTCTGTTAAAAAAGTTGGGCGAAAGAACTTTTTCCGTCCACTTTTTTATCTGTTTAATCAGTGAGTTTTATTTGGAAGCGCTTTAAAATTGTTGTGGACAACAGCTATGTCGGATGATATATTGTTTACGTAAGAAACAATATTATTTTTAAGTGAAATAATAATAAGTGTGTCCATGGTAGGGCGGAGGAAATGATCTCTCGGAGCTTAAGCTTGGACAACACAAAGGACGGGAAAACGATGCCTAAAATCGAGACAAGAATTCAATCCTTCGACGGTACACAGCTTTATTTCAGCAAGGATACAGTGGAAAATGCAAAAGCCGCTGTCGTCATTGTACACGGACTAGCTGAGCATGCAGGGCGCTACGATTATTTGACAGAGAAGCTGAATCAGCGCGGGTTTAGCGTGTATCGGTTTGACCATCGTGGTCATGCCAGATCCGAGGGACAGCGTACGTTCTATAAAGAATTTGATCATCTTATTGAAGATGTTCATGTCATTGTCGAGGCGGCATTGCAAGAGAGCGGCGATCTTCCGCTGTTTATCATCGGACATAGTATGGGCGGTTTTGCAACCTCGTCCTTTGGAACGAAATATCCAGGCAAGGTCAAAGGCATCGTACTATCCGGAGCACTCACTCGTTACAATACAAAAGTTGCCGGAGAACTGCCGATGGATCTTCCTGCAGGCACGTATTTCCCAAATGAGCTGGGCAGCGGCGTATGCAGTGATCCCGCAGTTGTATCCGCTTACGCGAATGACCCGCTGGTTGAAAAGCAGATCTCTGTAGATTTATTTAATAGTCTGGGAAATGGCATAACATGGCTCAAGGAGAATGCCAAGCAATTTACAGATCCCGTACTTCTTCTCCATGGGGCCAATGATGGGCTGGTCAGTGAACAGGATTCCCGTGACTTTTACGGCGATATCGCTTCAACAGATAAAACACTCAAAATTTATGCTCATCTGATGCATGAGATATTTAATGAACTGACTCGTGATGATGTTATTGAGGAAGCAATTACATGGATTGAAAAACGAATCTGATTTCAGTAGAGTAAGAGAGAATCTGAATATGAAAGGGATTACTCATGAAATTAGATTGGATGGGCGACCATCGGGAACTGATTGAGAAAATTATCAAATATGGTAATGCGTACTCGAACACTTACAAGTTGCAACGAAACTACGGTACAGACATGATGTTCTCGGCTTCACAGATTCAGACGCTGGAATACATTCTGGAAGCCGAGGACAAAGAAGAGAAGATGTCGGAAATGGCCGCACGCCTGGGTGTAAGCCGCAGTACATTTTCCAAGAACGTAAAGAATCTGACGGAAAAAGGCCTGCTCGAAAAATTTCATTTAAGCGGTAACCGCAAAGACATATACGTCAAACCTTCGGAGAAAGGTCGCGAGGTATATGCGAAGTACACCGAATTTGTAAGGGAGCTTTGTTATGATGAGATTTTCAAGTATGCAGATCAGATTTCAGAAGCGGATAAGCAGAACTTTGTTCGCATCATGGATCTGTTTGCCGATGCGCTCGTCTGGTATGGTGAAAAAGAACAGGAAGCGCGCAAGTTAATCAGAATTGATTCCGATTCGGGCAGCGACTAGTTTCGAGATAAAAGGGATTTTCCTCAAGGCTGTGCTGTGGCCTAACTCAATCTGAAAAGCGAACCTTGAAAATTAAGGGCACCAGCCCATTCCCTCCGCGAATGTCCGTCATACAGTATAAAGTGCTTGATGCAGCAGAGGCTGTAGGACGATTATTCAGCAGGGAGTGGGACGTGTGAAATCATCAACAAAGCTTACCGGACGGGTTATTTATAAGGGTGATCCAGGATATGAAGCGGCGCGTAAGAACTGGGACCCGCATACCGACAAATATCCTAAAGTTTTTGTTTTTGCCCAAAAGACGAAAGATGTATCCAACGCTATCCGATGGGCTCGTGAAAACAATGTACCGATCAGGCCGCGAAGCGGCAGGCATGCACTTGAAGTCAACCTTTCACAGGTTAACGGCGGAATTGTGATTGATGTGAGTGATCTGAATTCCATCAAACTTGATAAAAAAAATGGAACGGTTGTTGTTGGAACAGGAAACCGAGTGGGAAGAATTGCGAATACCCTTGCCAAGCAAGGATTCATAGCTCCTTTTGGTGACAGCCCTACTGTAGGGATCGGTGGAATTACATTAGGAGGGGGAATTGGGCCTCTCCAGCGTACCATCGGTCTCATCAGTGATAACCTGCTTGAGGTAGAGATGGTGGACGCCAAAGGAAAAGTGATTCGGGCTAATAAAAATCATAATTCGGATCTCTTTTGGGCCTCGCGGGGAGGGGGCGGTGGTAACTTCGGAGTATACACCCGTTACAAATTCAAAGTGCGCCGTGCTCCAGCCAAGGCGACTGTATTTAAGATTACCTGGCCATGGGCTCAATTCGAAAAAGTACTCAAAGTATGGCAGAAGTGGGCTCCCTCTGTTGATACAAGATTGGGCAGCGAGTTATCCATCGGACCGAAAAAGGGTGGCAATGTTGTCATGGAGGGGCTGTTCCTAGGATCAAAAACAGAGGCTCTTCGTCTATTGCAGCCGATTACAAGTGTTGGCACACCGACAAGCTCCATTATTCGCTTGTTACCTTACACAGAAGTTGTGAAGTTCTTATTACAACCTGATCCGACCGAGACTCAACGGTATAGCAACCAGTTCTCGTCCGGTTTTGGACGAAAACCATTCCCCGACCAAGCCATTAAATCGATGCGATCATTCTTGGAGAACCTGGAAGAGGGACCAGGCGGATTCTATTTCCTCAACTGGGGCGGAGCGGTAAGTCGTAAATCACCTAGATCTACCGCGTTCTTCTGGCGAAAAGAGAAGTTCTATGTGGAATGGAACAGTACGTGGGTCAAACCATCCAATGCCGCTAAAAACATTGCACTCACTCGGAACACGCGGAAGAAGTTGCAACCCTACATCGTGGGTTCTTACATCAATGTTCCGGATCAAGGGATCAAAAATCCCGGTTTAGTGTACTATGGAGCCAACTATGCCAGACTGCGGAGAGTCAAAGCCAAGTATGACCCGAAAAATGTGTTCAACAATCCGCAAAGTATCACTCCGGCTCGGATAGTGTAAGGTAGAGCCATTCATTTTTACTAGCAACTTGTGCTAATCAGAAGTGAAATACATCTAATAATAAAGACACGTCTTTTATGGCGTGTCTTATTGATATTTATGGTAGTATAGATGCCAAAACGATATATGAAACGATACAGTTGCTGTTCGAGACCCTTGAATGGAGGTTTGGCTCATGTATGCACCGATCTTATCTACGAAATTAACCATTCCAGTTCAGCGCTCCCATGTAGTGGATCGTCCCCGCCTGTATGTCCGTTTCGGCGAGGGGATGCACGCTAAACTCATACTGGTCTCTGCTCCTGCAGGATCAGGAAAAACACTACTAGTCAATCAATGGGTTAAGTTTTCTTCAATAGATACAGCTTGGCTTTCGCTGGAAGAAGCGGATAACGATCCTTCACGTTTTTTGACATATCTATGTGCTTCGTTACAGACGATTGTCCCCAAGCTTGCTGAAGGAATCATGGGATTTGTTCAATCTTCCGAGCCGCCACCGATCGAGACCATTATTACATACCTTCTTAATGAAGTTTCTCAAATAACAAATCATTTTGTACTTGTTCTGGATGATTATCATCTCATGACTTCCGAAGTGATCAATCATGCGCTTGTCTACTTACTGAGGCACATGCCCCCGCATATGCATATCGTCATGACTACGCGTCAGCAACCCAAGTTACCTTTGGCTCGACTGCGGGCAAAGGGGGAATTGATTGAAATACGTGGTAGTGATCTGCGTTTTACTTCTGCCGAAAGCATTGAGTTTTTGGATCGGGTCATGGGATTGAAACTTTCAGAGGAACATGTTGCTCTCCTTGAAAAACGAACAGAAGGCTGGGTTGCCGGGTTGCAGTTAGCGGCCTTATCCATGCAGGGTTCTTCTGATCCGAAACACTTTATGGAAACGTTCAGTGGCAGGGACCCATTTGTACTGGACTATCTAATGGAAGAAATATTACAAGGGCTAACCGAACAGGTACAGAACTTTTTGTTGAAAACGTGCATGTTGGATCGATTATGCGGTTCATTGTGTGATGCGATCTTGGATATAGATGAACCAAAGGAACATGAATCCGTTGATTTTACCGGACAGGACATGTTGGAGTGGCTGGAGCAAGCCAATCTTTTCATCGTTCCCTTGGACAATGAGAGGCGATGGTATCGTTACCATCATCTATTTGCAGATTTATTGCGTAAAAGAGTACACCAGAATTCAAATTACGCCGACACAGCTGACACCAATCTGTCTGTTACTGAGATACATAAGCGAGCGAGCATCTGGTATGAGAAGCATCAAATGGAGCTGGAGGCTTTCAATCATGCTGTAGCTGCGGCAGATACTCATCGGGCATCGGATCTGTTGGAAGGTAAAGGTATGCCACTTCTTTTTCGCGGGGGTGCTGCTCCTGCCTTGCAATGGTTGAGTTCTCTATCCTCAGCAGAAATGGATTCAATACCTTCCTTATGGGTGATGCATGCGGCTGCGTTATTAGTATCAGGACATATGATAGACGTGGAACCTAAATTGCAGTCTGCTGAACAAGCGTTACAAAATATGGAACCTGAAAAGATCAATTCTGATCTCATCGGACATATCGCTTCCATCCGAGCCACGCTGGCTGTCAGTCGGCACGATGCGGATACGATTATTACGGAGTCACTTCGAGCACTCAAATATTTGCATCCTAATAATCTGCCCATTCGTGCAGCGACAGCTTGGACATTGGGATATGCATACCAGCTTCAGGGAAAACGTGTGGAAGCCGAATTGTCTTACGAGGAATCATTAGCGAACAGTACCAGGATCGGACATCATACCATCACCATGATGGCGACACTGGGCTTGGGGAATATACAGGAATTCAACAATCAACTACATCTGGCAGCTGAATCCTATCAGAAGGTGGTACTTATGGCAGGTAAGCCACCGCTACCCATTGCATGTGAAGCCCATTTGGGTCTGGCGCGAGTGCATTATGAATGGAATAATCTTGATGTGGCGATGTTGCACGCTCAACAGAGTGTGCAGTTGGCACATCAATTTGTCCAAACGGACAGGGTTGTTGCAAGTGAGTTATGGCTCGCCCGAGTGACGCTTGCGAAGGCGGATCTTCATAAAGCCGCTATCATGTTAGATAGAATCAACGAAACGGCCCAACGGTTAAATTTTACAAAGGCGATCCCTGATATTACTGCTGCATACGTTCTTGTGCTCCTTCGTCAGGGCGATCTGAAAAAGGCAATGCGATTATCATGGGACAGAAATCATGCGCTTAGTCAGGCCAGAGTATTGCTGAAACAGGGGAACACCTTGGAGGCACTTGGTATGATGGAATCCTGTCTTCGCTTGGCCATAACCAAAGGCTTCAAGGATGAACAGCTCAAGGCAACAATCCTTCTGGCGGTTATTCATGAGGAACATGGAAATAGAACACAAGCTATCGAGTTCCTGACTGAGGCCATGACGATGGCAGAGCCAGCAGGCTTCATTCGTGTATTTGTAGACGAAGGTGTTGTTGTGCACAGACTTTTGAAGAGGGTAACAGTACGCGGTGACTCACATTTATATCTGCTTCAATTACTGGCTGCATTTGATGAAGCTAAGGACAACAGAATTGAAATGATTTCGGAAGAGACAGATGTATATCCGTACGTTTCTGAACTGCGAATTGATCCGTTAAGTGTGAGAGAGCTCGAAGTATTACATCTGATTGCGCAGGAAAGATCCAATCGGGAGATTAGTGAGATACTTCATATTGCGCTGCCTACCGTGAAAGGACATAACCGGATTATTTTTGACAAAATGCAGGTGAAGCGACGAACCGAAGCCGTGGCAAAAGCACGTGAATGGAAACTCCTGTAACGGGTGTATCCTTGAAACAATACTTAAGTATCTAGGGGCCGAACCCACTTCCCGATATACTCATGGCAAACAGGAACATGTGGGGGGAAAGATATGAGAGCTATCATATGTACGAAGTATGGATCACCAGATGTGTTGCAGCTTAAAGACATAGCGAAGCCATCACCCAAAGATCATGAGATTCAGATTAAAATACACGCAACAACTGTAACATCCGGGGACTGCAGAGTTCGTGGTTCCAATGTTCCGTTTCTGTACTGGGTACCGATGCGTCTTTTTTTGGGATTCCGAAAACCTCGAAATTCGGTCCTGGGCGTAGAGTTGGCAGGAGAAGTTACGGCGATTGGCAAGGAAGTAAAGCAATTTAAGTTAGGTGATCAGGTGTATGCCATCAATGGATTGTCTTTTGGTGCCCATGCTCAGTATATATGTCTGTCCGAAGAGGATCCAGTCGCTCTGAAACCCCTCAACGCAACGTATGAGGAAGCAGCAGCAATTCCGTTTGGTGGAACTACGGCCTTATATTTTCTGCGCAAAGGAAACATTAAACGGGGAATGAAAGTGCTCATCTATGGAGCTTCGGGAGCCGTAGGAACTGCTGCTGTACAGCTTGCGAAATATTTTGGAGCAGAAGTGACGGGAGTATGCAGTACAACGAATGTGGAGTTCGCGAAGTCACTTGGTGCCGAGCATGTTATCGATTATATGAAGGAAGACTTTACAAAAACAAGTCAGCGGTATGATCTGATATTGGATGCAGTTGGCAAAATCTCGAAAGGTCAGTGTCGGCGCCTATTGGCATCTAACGGCACATATGTCACTGTTGATGGGCAAGGCATCGCAAGGGTTACTGCGAAGGATCTGATACTTCTTAAAGAGTTGATGGAGGCTGGTGAGATGCAAGCGGTGATTGACAGACGTTATGCCTTGGAGCAAATTCGGGAAGCTTATCGTTATGTGGAAACAGGGCGAAAGAGGGGAAATGTCGTGATTACGGTCAAACATGAGAACTAATTGGCAGTGTGTCGAACTTACTTTTCAAAGGGAATGAAAAAGCCACCCTCGGTCATATGACCAAGAGCGGCTTCTTTACATGCCAATTCGCATGTCAGCCATTCAGCTATTATGCTTTAACTTGTTCTCCAGCAAATACTTCAACGTTCATTGGAGCGGCCATGAATGCTGCTGCTTGTTGAACAAAAGCTTGGAAATGCGCGCTTGTGTTGTGGGAAGCTGTAGCAGCTTCATCTTTCCACAGCTCGATCATCGTGTATTGTTGTTCGTGTTCTGTGCTTTTTGCCAGGTCGTAGCTGATGTTACCTTCTTCTTGGCGTGTTGCAGCAATCAGTTCTTTCGCAGATGCGAGGAATGCTTGCTCTTGGTCCGGTTTAACTTGCAGATGAGCGTGAATGATAATCATAATGTATAACCTCCATATTGTGTTTGTTTGGAATGTGTTAAGAATGTATGCTTATTGACCAATATAATCGAGACTTACAGGGAAACCGTCCCTGATATTATGCCCAAGTTGTGATGGTTTCTACAGGCAGACGGTAGGAAGGGTGACCTTCTTTGGCCGATTTACCGATCGAGATCAACATAACGGGTTGATAACGCTCTTTGTCCATGCCAAATGCTTCTGCAATTTGATCTTTCTCATAACCACCAATTGGGTTGGTGTCATAACCATGAGCACGTGCAGCAAGCATCAATTGCATTGAAGCAAGGCCAGCATCGATCAGGTTAACGTCGCGAAGATCGGAAGCAGCCATCTTTTCGTAATAAGGCATTACAGTTTTGAGCTGCATATCCTTAATGTCTTGTGGCATGTAACCAAGTTCTACAGCTTTACCAAAAATCTCATCCATGTATTCAACGTTGTTCATATCAATAAATACGCCAATAACAGCGGCAGAAGTCAACACTTGATTTTGATTAAATCTCGCAAGTGGAGCAAGCTTTTCTTTACCTTCAGCCGTATCAACAACCAGAAAACGCCAAGGCTGCAAATTGATCGAAGATGGTGCACGGGAAGCTTCGGACAGAATTTCTGTCATCTCTTCACGGCTAATTTTCACTTCAGGATCGTAAAGTTTAACAGAACGGCGACCGTAGGTAATTTCGTTAAAATCATTGGTTTTTTGGAATTTGCTTTGAATTGTACTCATGCATGGATCTCTCCTCTATATATGGGTTTAGAAATTGTTGTGCATACGTTCCAGGAGATCGGCGAGTGACTGAACTTCGTCTTCACTGAAATCCTGTAAAATCTGGTTGATAAAATTGGTCTTCTCTGCTTTGTAGCCTTCAATCTGCTTCCGACCGTGGTCCGTCAGACGAACAAAAGTGACCCGATTATCTTCGGGGTTCTTGCGTCTTGTAACCATCAGGTCCGCCTCAAGCTGTTTCAAGTGGCGTGTAATCGCAGCACTATCAATGTTAATGATTTTCTGCAGCATGGATTGGTTAATCTCATCTACCTGATCCAGCTCATGCAGAATTTCAAAGCGAGAGGAACTGATACCTGTACAGCGTTCGAACTTGGGACTGATTTTATTACCCAACACGTTCAACAGATTGATGATTTGTTCTTCTTTGGAAACAATACGTGTCATGACTAGACCTCCCGGGTGAATCTGAATCATGAACAACGGCGCATGTTAACCAATGATTAATGTTGCAGTATACAATGCCATTGCCTAATGATTATTTGGATGCTCTCGATCATTGATGTATCAATATTTGATGCGTCAATCATTGATGGCTCAATTAATATATCATGCCTTTTATGATTTTGCAACAGGTTAGAAAATGTTGCTGATTCTAGCGTTATTATCCCGTTATGTTACGTTGCAGTCCGTATATGTTGTCCAAATGGATAAGTTAATATTGATTGTTTATGTTATTGAGAATTGTTATCAATCTATCTATAATAAAGGGAATTGAGTATGGAAAAGATCCATATTAACTGGAATTGCAGCTGGTTACGATCAGCTTTAATCAGGCGATTACAGGGTTCGATCCAAACAGGGAGGTGACGTCATCATGGAGGAAAATGATTGGATCAAACAACTGGAGCAACTACATTTCTCTGCTGTCCACGTCTGCCATTACTCTAGCAATCCGGGGGCTGTACAGCGTCGGATCTGGAAAAGGTTCGCCATTTGCAGGGTCATCGCTGGCAAGGGATCTTTGTCTATGGATAACATTGTACATACCGTGTCTCAAGACGAGTGGTTTTTGTTGAAGCCAGGAATACATGTGGAGTTTCAGACGAATATGGAAGCACCTGTCCGATATCAGATTATTTTATTTTCCTGTGTTACACTTACCAGGCGTGGGAATGCTTGGCATACCGAGGCATTTGATCTCCCTGTGACGGGCAAACTTAATGTTCCTTCCAATAGACGTGATATTCAGGAGATGATGGATACCCTGGTGAGTGGAAAACACTCGTTTACGAGTCTGGAAAAGACGCGCAGGAAACATCTTTTGCATCAGTTGTTGATTCAGTTAATGATGCACGTGAAAGAAGCAACTCCCCCTGTAGCAGGGATGGATTTGGCACTTGAATATATGACGCATCAGTATATGGAAGACATTCGAATTGATCAGATGGCCCGCATGGCAGGGCTTAGTGTGAATCATTTTATAAGAACATTTAAACGGCAATTAAATATGACCCCGATTGAATATATACTGAAACTACGTATGGCAAAGGCCAAGCAGCTGTTATTTTCTTCAGATAAAATCAAGGAAATTGCGGAGCAAGTGGGTTATAAGGACGAGCACTATTTCAGCAGAGTCTTCAAGAAAAACGAAGGAATCGCCCCAACGTTGTATATGAAAAATAAAGTGAATCGCATTGCCACCTTGTATTACGGGTTGGACGATTATGTGATAACGCTCGGTTTGAGGCCAGTATCCGTTTTATCCTATGGTCAGAGGGTGGCTCGTCATGTTGCTATACCTGCGCTTCAAGCACACAGTCATCAGGGACTTATCCTGGATAGCTTCAATCAGAACTATGATGGTTTGAGGCGAGTCCAACCGGACCTGATCATTACAAGTGATCGTTTGGAGCCAAATGACTCCCTGCATCGTATCGCGCCTACCACCATGCTGGAGCACACCAACCATTTTGGGGAGAGGCTTCTGTATATGGCGGACATTATGGGCCGCACTGAACAGGCTGTACAGTGGATAGAACAACATGCTGAACTGAGCCGAGTTCTTCGAGGGCGCATTCAATCGAGGTGGGGGAAACAGAGCGCCATGTTCATCCGGGTGACTTCTCATTTCTACCGAATGTATGGATTGAATAACCAGACAGGGGCGCTATTGTATGATGATCTGGGATTTTATTTGCCTCGTGATTTTCCGGAACAACAGTGGGCTGTAGAGAGTAAAGTACGCGATTTGCAGTTATACGAAGCGGATCATGTGTTTGTAATGGTCGATCCCACAAAAGAGGCACGTGCTCAACTGAGGCAATTACAACAATCCAGTGCATGGTTGGCATTAAAGGCTGTTCAAGAAGGCCATGTATATAATGCAGGAGATATTTTCTTCAAAACGCTGGGTCCAACCGGGCGCATGTGGGCCATGCGATATGTGGCAGAGCAACTTGGGGTTACCTTACGGTGATATTGTGCAAGAGAAGAGAGTGGAATAATCCATGGTAAGCCTGTACGCTTTTCCCTACTATAGTGATAATGATTATTATTATTAAATAGTAGAGGGGATTTACTACAAATGGTAAGACAGAGAGCAGCAACGATGATACTGTTGTCCCTGCTTGTGCTCGTTCTGACGGCATGTAGCAAGGCATCAGAAGTAACGCCTCCGCAACAGGATACACCTGTGGAAGAGAGTGGTACGCAAACGATTGAGCATCTTAAAGGAACTGCGGTTGTACCGCAAAAGATAGAGCGTATGGTGGTATTATCTGCTGCTTACATCGATCACATGTTGACGATTGGTGAGAAACCAGCAGGCGTTAATGTAGAAGTTCGTTACGGAGGAGATTATTTGCCTTACCTTGCAGATCAACTTGCCGGCGTTCCAACGGTAGGGTCGGCAGATAGTCCTAACCTGGAGGCTATCCTTCAGATTGATCCGGATGTCATCGTTATTGAGAGTCGAACTGCGGAGAGTACGTATGATCAGTTGGAGAAAATCGCTCCGACGATTGTACTTGGTACTGAATGGCTGGATTATGCTGATGATACAACCTATTGGACACAGGATCTGTTGACCATTGCCGGGATGTACAACAAAGTGGATCTGGCAAAAGAAAAGATAGCCGAGGTAGAGCAGCAGGCGAAGCAACTAAAAGCGAAGATCGAACAACTGGATCCAAAAAAGCTGGCTTATCTGCGTGTAAGAGAGAAGACCTTACAAATTTACGCGGCAAAAGGACATCCAACCAACACACTTTTGTATCATGATCTTGGATTTGTGCCAACGACTGTGACACCTGCCGAACAACGTGAGGACCTGTCCATGGAGAAAATTGCAGATGTGGATGCTGATTTCGTAGTTCTGGAGATTGACCCGAATGCCGATGAGTATTTAAACAACATCAACGCAAGCTCACTCTGGAAGGAAGTACCGGCTGTTGGTGCAGATCAGGTCTATACGACAGATTCGTTCTGGTTGTTTAAGGGCTGGGGAGCAATTGGGCGAAGCGAGATTATCAACGAAGTTGAAGACATGATTAATAGATGAGACGTTATCCAAGACATGATTATTCAGAGATGTCGGAAGCGTTACAGCAATTTTTTGTGACGAAGATCCAAGCGACTTGTGATGATTCCAAGTATCCTTTCCATGTGAAGGATCTGCTGAATGAAGAGAAACGAAACTTGATATTGCGTGAACAGGCTGTGCAGCAAGGGCTTCAATTGGGCGACAAAGGAAGCGCGGCCGTCGGTACACTTTTTGCCAAACGTTACTCCGTATTTGTTATGTCCGTAATCTCAGCTTTCAGTCTATACGATACTATACTTAGCGTTGCAGATGATGATGTGCGGTTTGAATTGAATGGAGCAGGTGGCATGCGATACGAGACTCGGTTGAAGAGCTCCTTTCTGGAGGGTGGAGATCCTGTTCAGCGCAGATCAGAGAGTGGTTTGCTCAAGAAAAGAGTGCTGCTACATCTGGAACCTGTCCTGCGAGCGGTAGCCTTCGCTACAGGAGCGAACGATAAGGTCATGTGGTCTCTGGTTGCCCATAATGTGCAACAATTGTATGCACGAATGATCAATGATCAGAGCATATGGAAGACAGATGAACGGCTTGCAAAGATTCAAGCAGATCAAAGCCTCTGGCTGGATCGGCAAAACGATAATGCATGTACATTTGCCAATGAGCTGCAGTCCTTCGAACATTCCGGGTGGCAGGGACCGCCGTTCCTGATACGCCGATATTGTTGTTTGGCATATCAGGTTGGGAGCGGCAGTCACGCACATGCATATTGTAATAGTTGTCCGAAGCTGGATTCGGAATCCCGATTGCGCAAACTTCTCCAGCAGTGAACAGACACTCTTGTACCGCATGGTACGAATCTGTTTCAGACAATCCGTGTTCTCTTCGGTTTCCAGTGGTTAGAATCTATGATCGACAAGTTACACAACCTGCAGCGGCTTGAGCCAGCGTCTGCGGGTTTGTTGGCTTTGTGCAACTTCACGATACCTTTGCATTGAGGGATAGTATTCGTTATACTTCAAGCTATTGATCAATTAATCACTAACTTTTGGAGGGCGGATTATCATGGCAAAGGATACAGCAGCGTCAGTTAACCGGCGAAATGATATTATCTCTGCAGCAATTGACGTCTTCGCGGAAATTGGCTATTATCGTGCGACTACAGCCCAGGTGGCTGAACGGGCACAGATCTCACAGCCGTATATATTTCGTTTTTTCAAAACAAAAGAAGCTTTATTATTAACTGCAATTGAGGTCTCATGGACACGGGTGATTGATTCGTTTCGAATTGTGGTGGAGACGGCGACACCAGATCAGTTAGAGAATGATCTCATTGAAGCCTATGATAAGATTCTGGAATCGCACAAGAGCGAAATCTTGCTTCAGATGCAGGCGCAAACGATCAGGGAGGAAGTCATTCGTCAGGCCATGCAAAAAGGCATTAGTGATGTACGAAGCATGGTACTGGAAGCTTTCACCGTTGCAGGAATTGCTGAACCGCTAAAAAGAACCATGATTTTTCTGGCAATCGGGATGTTGTGTAATGTATCTAATGCACTGGATATGCCGGAGCTGAAGGAACGATAGAGAGGGAGGTAAAGTCCCTTTTTGAATTTTAGTTATTGATCAATCACTAAATATGGTTTATATTGTTTTCAGGTAAGTAATTGATCAATCACTAAATGGATGGAAGAGGTAGATATACGATGAAAAAGGCTATTGTTATTGGAGCCACAGGTGGAACAGGTGCAGCGATTACGGAGGAATTGATTAGACGAGGGATTTGTACGATCGCATTTGGGCGCTCCCGTCAAAAACTGGATCAACTTGCGGTAAAGTTGGGACCTCCGGATCACCTGCTAATTGCAGTTGGAGATGCATTTCGGTCGGAGGATATTATTGCTGCTTCCCGGGGTGCCGATGTCATATTTCATTGTGCGAATGTCCCTTATAACGAGATGGAGAGCAGGCTGATTCCGCTCGGCGAATCTGTGATGGCGGCGGCAGAACACTTGGGTCTGAACGTGGTGGTAATAGATGGAATCTACTCCTATGGCAGAAGACAAATGAAGGAAGTAACCGAAGAACATCCGAAAGAGCCACATACGCGCAAAGGCAAGACACGACTTGCCTATGAACAGATGTTATTCAGCACAAGATGGAGCAGAGCTCAGGTGATGATTGTTCGCTTGCCAGACTATTATGGCCCATCGGCCAATCAGGCTTCCTATCTGGGTTCAACCCTTGAAGCGATAGCAAAAGGAAAGATGGCTTTTTTTATCGGGAATATGAAGGTACCCAGAGAGTACATCTATTTACCGGATGCTGCGGTCATGGTGGTGGAGCTGGCAAGCAGAGAGACGACGTATGGACAGAACTGGAACATTCCTGGATCGGGGATCATCTCGGGTCATGACATCGTGCGATTGGCACAGAAGGCTGCGGGAAGAAGCAAACCTGTGATGGCGTTAGGAAGAGTGGGATTGTCGTTGATTGGACTAGGTGTACCCGTTATGAAAGAAATTGTAGAAATGTTATATCTGACCGAGGAACCCCTGATCTTGAGTAGACAGAAGTATGAGGAACGGATTGGCCCGGTTGTGGCAACATCTTTTGAAGAAGGAATTGCGTTGACGATTAAGGAGTTGGGGTTGCAGGGGGAGTAGAAGGGAATATATTTTTTAGAGAAATGTAATTGATTGATCACTAACTATGAAGGTTTTATAGGTATATGGAATAGGGGGCGCACAAAGTTAGTCCAGGGCATAGAGTGTACTATTGTAAAATGCGGGGATTTGACGTGGCGTACAAGGAGGGGGGGATTCTCTTGTGAGCGGTATATCCAAAAGGAGACGCAAAATTTCCTCAATCAGTACAGGTAAACGGAAAGCAAAAAAATCAAAAAAGAACTCTATCCCAAAGAAGAAGAGGAAGTCTTGTAAGAAAAGCAGACGTAAATGCAAAAAAAAGAAAAGTCACAGGATTCCTTTCCTTCGCGGCCCACGGGGTTATCGGGGAATGAGAGGATTCACTGGAGCAACAGGTGCTACTGGGTTAACCGGAGACCCTGGGTATCCCGGCATATGGGGAGCAACCATTTTAACAGGACGGACCGGAGTAACTGGAACCACGGGAAGTACCGGAATAACTGGAGTCACAGGTGCAACAGGAGCTACCGGACTGATGGGCACCACAGGTGTGACTGGAACTACAGGATTTACAGGTCCTCCCGGTCCAATGGGTGAGGCGGGAGCAACTGGATCTAGAGGAAGCACAGGAGTTACAGGTGCAACGGGTACAGGATCAACTGGAGTCACAGGAACAACCGGCGCAACTGGAATTACCGGATTTGGTGTTACAGGCGTGACCGGTGCTACAGGAAATACCGGTATAACCGGCTTTACAGGTCCAACTGGAGTTGCAGGATTAGCTGGGGCTACCGGGTTCACTGGAGCAACTGGTCCAACTGGAATTGGTGTGATGGGACTAACAGGATCTACTGGTGAAACAGGATTCACTGGAGTGACTGGAGCGACAGGCACAACTGGGGCGACGGGGCTAATAGGTATTACGGGTGCTACTGGTTTAACGGGAAGTACTGGCGAAATTGGAATCACAGGCCCGTCCGGAGCAACTGGTATTACTGGAACCACAGGTATCACAGGAGTCACAGGTGCTACAGGATTTACTGGGGCAATAGGAGCAACGGGAAGTACGGGGCCAACTGGAAATACTGGCATAACCGGCGCAACTGGTGCCACTGGGGAAACGGGTCTAACGGGACTTACTGGTGTAACCGGAACTACAGGAAGCACTGGTACTTCTGGAACAACAGGCGCTACGGGGGCAACCGGCGAAATAGGCACGACAGGCATCACTGGCGTTACTGGAAATACTGGTGCTTCAGGGATTACTGGATTTACGGGCAGTACAGGTGCGACCGGCACGACTGGTTTGACAGGATTCACCGGAACTACAGGAAGTACTGGAATAACAGGTAATACTGGTGAAACAGGATCAACAGGTACGACCGGATTACCTGGCGTTACGGGTACCACGGGTGTAACCGGTTCTACTGGAATTACAGGCCTCATGGGAATTACTGGTGCTACTGGCACTACCGGTGTCATAGGTACGACTGGTGTGACAGGACTCACTGGGGCCACTGGTATAAGTGGTGTCACTGGTGAAACAGGACCAACAGGTACAACCGGATTAACTGGCGTTACAGGTATAACTGGCGTTACTGGAATTGCGGGCACAACAGGAACGACTGGAATAACAGGTGCAACTGGTATTACTGGATTTACAGGCAGTACAGGTGCGATCGGAGCAACTGGTGCCACTGGCACAACCGGAGTCACAGGTACGACTGGTGTGTCAGGACCCACCGGGGCTACTGGAGAAACGGGTACCACCGGAGTTACAGGTGCTACAGGATCTGCTGGGGCGATAGGGGCAACGGGAAGTACAGGTACAACCGGCGTTACTGGCATAACAGGTACGACCGGTACTACGGGAGTTACAGGCATAACCGGCAATACTGGTGTAACAGGAGCCACAGGAATTACTGGAGCAACTGGAACTACTGGAGATACAGGTCAAACAGGGGTCACAGGAACGACAGGTGTGACGGGATCAACTGGCGCAACTGGAGAAACGGGGATTTCAGGTGCAACCGGAGTTAGTGGCACAACAGGAATTACCGGAGCTACCGGAATTACGGGTGCTACAGGAAACACCGGGACGACAGGTGTAACTGGAGAAACAGGGTTCACAGGACTAACGGGAGTTACCGGTCCAACAGGAACGACAGGGTTAACAGGGGTAACCGGAATCACCGGTGAGACCGGAGCCACAGGGATTACAGGTACAACTGGACTAACTGGCATTACTGGAACCACGGGTATCACAGGCGTGACCGGAGCTACCGGACTGACTGGTGTCACTGGGGAAACGGGTCTAACAGGATTCACAGGCACGACAGGAGCGACGGGACCGACTGGGGCGACTGGAGCAACCGGAATGACGGGAATTACGGGAGCGACCGGGGCCACTGGTGTCACTGGAGAGACGGGTCTACCAGGAGGTACAGGTGCAACTGGTATTACAGGTCCTACGGGTTCGACTGGGATCACAGGAATCACGGGTACAGCTGGTGTAACTGGCCCAACAGGTGCGACTGGAGAAACAGGAAGTACAGGTGCCACGGGAGTAACCGGAACAACTGGTGTAACTGGAGAGTCGGGGCTAACAGGAGTCACAGGTGTCACCGGGGAAACGGGTCTAATTGGGGCTACAGGTGTAACGGGCTCAACCGGTTCGACTGGCCCAACAGGAGAGACAGGACTAACAGGTCTAACTGGGGCTACTGGAAGTACGGGTGCGACGGGAACAACTGGTGTTACAGGTGCAACCGGAGTTAGTGGCACAACAGGAATTGCTGGTGTAACTGGCGCGACAGGACTCACCGGGGTTACTGGTTCAACTGGTAATACCGGAGCTACTGGCATAACCGGGGTCACCGGCGAAACAGGGCCAACCGGCACAACTGGCTTAACTGGCGTTACGGGTACAATTGGTGTGACCGGAGCAACAGGCGTCACTGGAGAGACCGGAGCTACAGGTCTGACGGGAAATACAGGACCAACGGGTGACACCGGATTTACGGGTCCAACAGGTGAAACAGGAATCACTGGAGTTACAGGCCCTACTGGAGCAACCGGAGCTACTGGAGATACAGGTCCAACAGGGGTCACAGGTACGACTGGTGTAACGGGACCAACTGGCACTAGTGGTATAACGGGAACAACTGGTATTACGGGAGTAACCGGAGCAACAGGTGTCACTGGAGAGACGGGTCTAACAGGAGGTACAGGTGCTACGGGTGCGACTGGATTAACTGGTATTACCGGAACCACGGGTACAGCTGGTGTAACGGGCCCAACAGGTGCCACTGGAGCAACAGGAAGTATAGGTGCCACGGGAGTAACCGGAACAACTGGTGTAACTGGAGAGTCGGGTCTAACAGGAGTCACTGGTGTCACCGGGGAAACGGGTATAACTGGGGCCACAGGTGTAACGGGCCCTACCGGTTCGACTGGCCCTACAGGAGAGACGGGGTTAACCGGGGTCACAGGTCCGACTGGTGTGACGGGACTGAACGGTGCAACTGGAGAAACTGGAATTACAGGTACAACTGGCATTACTGGAACCACGGGTATCACAGGCGTGACCGGAGCTACCGGACTGACTGGTGTCACTGGGGAAACGGGTCTAACAGGATTCACAGGCGTGACGGGACCTACGGGATCGACTGGGGCGACAGGAGCAACCGGAATTACAGGTATCTCGGGAGTGACTGGCGTAACCGGAACGACAGGTGTTACTGGGGAGACCGGTCTAACAGGAAACACAGGTGTAACGGGCCCTACCGGTTCGATTGGCCCAACTGGTGAAACAGGACCAACAGGCACGACTGGTTTAACTGGCGTAACGGGAACAACTGGTATTACGGGAGTAACCGGAGCAACTGGTGTAACTGGAGAGACGGGTCTAACTGGAGTCACAGGTGTAACAGGCTCTACCGGTTCGACTGGTTCAACTGGTATTACCGGAGCAACAGGCGTCACTGGAGAGACGGGTCTAACTGGGAGCACAGGAGCCACAGGAATTACTGGTGCAACCGGAATTACTGGAGCTACAGGTCCAACAGGGGTCACAGGTACGACTGGTGTGACGGGACCGACCGGTGCAACTGGAGAAACGGGAATTACAGGTTCGACTGGCCCAACTGGTGAAACAGGACCGACGGGCACAACTGGTGCAATTGGTATTACAGGTCCTACTGGTGCGACTGGAGAAACAGGAAGTACAGGTGCCGCGGGAGTAACCAGCGCAACCGGAACAACTGGTGCAACTGGGCTAACAGGAGTCACTGGTGCCACCGGGGCTACAGGTGCAACGGGATCTACCGGTTTGACTGGCCCAACAGGAGAGACAGGACTAACAGGTATAACTGGAAGTACGGGTGCGACGGGAACAACTGGTGTTACAGGTGCAACCGGAGTTAGTGGCATAACCGGGGTCACCGGTGAAACAGGACCAACAGGTACGATTGGTGCAACGGGTATCACGGGAGTTACTGGTGTAACAGGAGCCACAGGAATTACTGGTGCAACCGGAACTACTGGAGCTACAGGTCCAACAGGGGTGACAGGTACGACTGGTGTGACGGGATCAACTGGAGAAACAGGGCTCACAGGACCAACCGGTGCGACTGGCTTAACTGGAGTTACGGGTACAACAGGTACGACTGGAGCAACGGGAAGTACGGGTACTACGGGAGCTACTGGTGTAACGGGAACAACTGGCATCACAGGTCTAACAGGAATTACTGGTCCAACTGGTGTTACGGGATTAACTGGAGCCACTGGTGCGACTGGCATAACCGGAGTCACAGGTACGACTGGTGCTACAGGGGCAACCGGTCCAACGGGTATTACTGGTGAAACAGGAACAACCGGCACGACCGGCGTAACTGGCATTACGGGTGTGACTGGAGCTACTGGAATTACAGGAGCCACCGGCATAACTGGCCAAACTGGAGAGACGGGTCTAACAGGGGTCACAGGTACGACTGGTGTGACGGGGCCCACCGGGGCTACTGGAGCAACGGGAACTACGGGAGTTACTGGTGTAACCGGCGCGACTGGTGCCACTGGCATAACCGGCACGGCAGGACCAACCGGTGCGACCGGAGCCACTGGGGAAACAGGTATAACAGGGGTTGCAGGAACGACTGGGGCGACCGGATCTACGGGAGTTACTGGCGTAACCGGCACGACAGGTACAACCGGAGCCACTGGTGCGACTGGCATAACCGGAGTCACAGGTACGACTGGTGCTACAGGGGCAACCGGTCCACCGGGTATTACTGGTGAAACAGGAACAACCGGTACGACCGGCGTAACTGGCATTACGGGGGTGACTGGAGCTACTGGAATTACAGGAGCCACCGGCACAACTGGCCAAACTGGTGAGACGGGTCTAACAGGGGTCACAGGTACGACTGGTGTGACGGGACCCACCGGGGCTACTGGAGCAACGGGAACTACGGGAGTTACTGGCGTAACCGGCGCGACTGGTGCCACTGGCATAACCGGCACAACTGGCGTAACTGGTGTTACGGGTACAACAGGTACGACTGGAGCCACTGGGATCACAGGTGTGACTGGAGCAACAGGAACCACGGGCATTACAGGAGAGACGGGTGTAACAGGCGCTACCGGCCCGACCGGTGTAACGGGACCGACCGGCGCGACTGGAACAGCAGGAACCACGGGAACCACGGGAACCACGGGTATTACTGGCGCGACCGGAGCAACTGGAGAAACAGGAATAACGGGAGCTACGGGAGTTACAGGCATCACAGGACCAATTGGACCAACTGGGGCTAACGGAATTACGGGGGCAACCGGTGTAACGAGTGCAACAGGAGCTACGGGAGCAACAGGAATCACAGGAACAACAGGAGCAACCGGGGCCACGGGTTTGACAGGAGCCACTGGACCAACCGGACCCAATTTTGCAACACAAGGGTTCTCGGCATTCCTGGCTACACTTTCGACAGCAACCAGCACTCAGTTAACCAACTGGACGACCACGGCTCCTTATTACGGTAATGCCAACTTCAATGCAACAACAGGAAACTATACCGTCCCGGTAACCGGAAGATACTCCATTGTGGCCACGATCAATTATGCAACGACTGCAGCGATTGCTCTATCTCTGGGTGCAGGCGTTAACCCAGCCTTTCTTGTACAGAGAACATCCCCTACGGTAACGACACTTGTCAGTGGTTTGTTGCCCGTCCTAAATGTCGCGATTACGTTACTCACACTGCGGGCAGTGCTGGGAAGTGGTTCAGTGACTTTGGCAGTGGAAGTCGCATTGAATGCGGGGGATGTGATTGGACTGTTCTATGCTGCAAACGGGTTGACGATTACATTGAACCTTGGCAGTGGTGCTACAAATGGCATTGTGTGGTCTGTGCATGAGATCACCTAAACACTTCTCAACGGATTGCGCCTATGGACAAATTCGTAAAGTTGTAATAAGTTAGTTTGAAGATATTCGAAATATCTTCTGGAAAGTGGACTAACAAGTGAGGTGGATTTCATGATTCCTATTTTGGGACGCATTAACGAATTAAGTCGAAAACAACGCAGCAGTGTCGGTTTGACAAAAGCAGAACAAAGCGAGCAGCAGGAGCTTAGAAAACAATATTTGCAGGCTATTCGAGGTCAGGTACTGACAACCATGCTGGCAGTATCCGTTGTGGACCCACTGGGTCATGATGTGACCCCTGAGAAATTAACCAACGAAAAATTGCAGCGCCGTGAACAGGCCGGCCAATAGCATTCCTTTAATAAGACAGACCAAGGTTACATCTTGGTCTGTCTTTTTTCATTTTCTGTAGAGCATCCATCAGGAAAAAAGCACTTTATAAGAGAAAGTACCATCCAGTTAGGTATTTCGTGCAGATTAACAAGCATGTCAGTTATTTTTAGTGTTGATGACAATAAATCTGCCGCCAACTTCAATTCATCCCCGATAACTCATATAATAACGCTAATATATTTCAGAAAAACAAACAAAAAGCACAATTACTCTCAATATAACTGACAACAAACTTACATCAAATAATTAAAGAAAGACTAGTTCATATATGTATCTCGAAAGGGTTGATGAATCATGAGCCTGGAAGCTTTGAATGAACGTGTGAAGAATGATCTGGCTTATTTGTCATTTGGTGGCGCGAACTGGGTACGTCCGAGAGAACATGCAGATGGTCATGTCTATGATGTCGTCATTGTGGGTGGAGGCCAGAGTGGATTAGGGGCGGCATTTGGACTTCTTCGTGAACGGATCTCCAATATTGTTGTTATTGATGAGAATGCATCGGGGCTTGAAGGACCTTGGGAGACTTATGCACGTATGGTTACTTTGCGTACACCCAAGCATCTGACTTCCATCGATCTGGGGATCCCCTCGTTAACCTTTCGCTCATGGTGGGAAGCACAGGTAGGGCCCGAAGGTTGGGAAGAGGTAGACAAAATCCCGCGTGGAGACTGGATGAATTATTTGCGCTGGTATCGGGAAGTATTGAATCTGCCTGTGCTTAATGAGGTGAAATTGACACTGGTTGAGCCAACAGAGAACGGAATACATCGACTTCATGTGAACAAAGCAGGAACTCAGATGGATGTCATACTTGCTCGTAAAGTCGTGTTTGCTACGGGAATTCAAGGGGGCGGAGAGTGGCATGTACCTTCCATGATTGCCGATAGATTACCTCGGGAGCTGTATGCCCATACGTCTGAAGCGATTGATTTTGATCGGTTAAAAGGTAAAAGAATTGCTGTGCTTGGCGGCGGTGCCTCTGCATTCGATAATGCGAGTTATGCCCTTGCCACGGGTGTGGCTGAAGCTCATGTATTTGTACGGCGGGAACAACTGCCTAGTGTTAATCCCATTCGTCAGATGGAACAATCCGGTATGATTGAGCGATACCACGCTCTTCCGGTTGCGGATAAATATGAAGTGATCTCTCATTTCTTCAAATTCAATCAACCACCAACCAACGATACGTTTAATCGTGCGGCAGCCTGGCCTGGATTCGAACTGCATTTGAATTCGCCTTGGCTGAGTGTAGAAGCAACAGACCAAGGCGCGATTGTGCATACCGCACAGGGAGCATATGAGTTTGATTTTCTGATTATTAGCACAGGTCTTCTCAGTGATCCGGCACTCCGTCCTGAACTGAAGCTTGTGGAGCCATACATCGCGCGTTGGGAGGATTGTTACCAGGCTCCAACAGAGCATCGCAATGCGTTGCTGGACGCACATCCATACCTGAGTTCCGGGTTTGCAATGACAAGCAGGAGTGAACAGGGTGAGAAACCGTTGCACGGACTGTTTGTATTCAACTACTCTGCACTTGCCAGCTGTGGTCTGTCGGCATCGGCAATATCGGGAACCAAGAACGCGGTGCCGAAACTAGTCTCTGCCATAGCGGATCAGTTGTTCCTCGATGATCGGGAGATTATTTTGCAGCAATTCTATGCGTATGAAGAACAGGAATTTACGGCTACGTGGGTGAAAAGCGGTGCCCTCGCTGAGTAATCGCATTCTATAATATTGTGAACGTGTGGCATCTGATGCTGCACGTTTTTTCGTTTTTCATGTGATGAAGGTTACACTTGCCTTTAATTTGTTGTAAAATGTCGGTTGGAACATGTTAAAGGCAGGGATAATAGATGAATGTAATGAACTATGAACAATTTAGAGCCCATTTGAAGAAAGCGTCGCGTAAACGAAATGTACCTTTGATTAAGATCGTAGCATTTCAAGAGAAATACATGAAGATTGAAGAAGTTCAATTTTACGATGTGGAACAAAATCATATGAGTGTTCAGGCCTGCAATACGTTGTGGATGCATCTGGAGAATAAATCTTTCCGTAATATGGTGTCCCAACATTTGCAGTTTTATAGAGATATGGAGAACCTGGGTCGGCATTCATTTGAGAATCTGATCAAAGAACTATATGATACGTCTGTTCCTGTGCTGCTCGATTACAATCCCGCTGATTATTACACCTCGGGGCAATTGGCTGAGATTCTGGTCATGGATGAGGAGCGGTTGATAGAACAATTGGAGATGGGCCGCTTTAAGGGGGCTTTTATTAATGAAGAAGGCAAATGGGTTAAACCCAAACCGGATGCAATGGTTGTAGAGTCATAAACGCGCATGAAAATCCTATGAATAGTTAAATCCTGCAACGCCGCGCTTGAAGCGCCGAATGCTGCAGGATTTTTAATGGATATGAAGCGCACGGAATGACATCTTTATGGACAGGGAAACTTCGTTCGATGAATACTCAAGTCTCCGACGAACCGTAAATCCATCATTACAAGGGTTAGGAGACCCAGTGATCGGAACGAGGCTCGCGGGCCCGAATAATATTGACCAGTGCGGAAGAGTATGAGTTACGTGAGTCGAAAGTTGCGGGTTTTTGAATGTTTTTAAATTATTTTGAATGAAAGTGGTTGTTTTTTGAGGGATTTATGATACTATAGAAGCAGTTGGAGGAATGAAGATGCTGACTGAAGAACGATATGCTGCAATTATAGAGCGCTTACATTTACAGGGAATTGTGAAATTACAAGAGCTTGTTGATGTGTTGGGCGCTTCTGAATCAACGATTAGGCGTGACTTGATCGATCTGGAGAGTCGTCAGATGCTCAAACGCATCCACGGCGGTGCCGCACTGGTGAATGAAAAAACGCTGGAACCGGGCATGGAAGAAAAAACGTTCAAAAACATTCAACAAAAAACGACGATTGCCCGTTTGGCTGCACAGGAGATCGAAAATGGCGAATGCATTTATCTGGATGCAGGAACGACAACGTTAGCCATGATTCCTTTTATTGAAGCTAAAGACGTAACGGTTGTTACCAACGGACTTTCACATGTTGAAGCTTTGGTAAGCAAGCGTATTCGCAGTTATTTGCTCGGAGGTATGATGAAAATTCATACAAAAGCAGTCATTGGCAGTATCGCATTACAGAACATGGATAATTTCCGTTTTGATAAATGTTTTCTTGGAAGCAACGGAGTTGATCCCGAAATGGGGTATACAACACCGGATCCGGAGGAAGCCTTGATTAAAAGGCGTGCACATCAATTGTCGGGAAAATCTTATGTGCTGGCTGATTCCAGCAAAATAGGGGAAATTACTTTTGCCAAATTGTTTGATTTGGAGGAGGCCGATTTGATTACCGAGCAGATGCCAGAACATTGGCGGCCTGGAATCGCCCAGAAAACTAAAATAATTGAGGGATAACGATGATATATACGATAACACTTAACCCGTCCATTGATTACATCGTGGAAGTGGATGAACTGAAGCTTGGCGGATTGAATCGAATGAATCGGGATTTGAAGCTCCCTGGCGGCAAAGGCATTAATGTCTCTCGCATACTGAATCAACTTGGAGCAGATAACACGGCCATTGGTTTCCTTGGTGGATTCACGGGACGTTTCATTAATGACAAGTTGCAAGAGGATAACATTCGGACAGACTTTGTTACGATTGCAGACGATACTCGCATTAACATCAAGCTGAAGCATGGAGAAGAGACAGAGATTAATGGTCTTGGACCTGCAATAAGTGCCGAAGAGGCCGAGCAGTTGCTTCACAAATTGTCTTCGTTGGAAAAAGGAGATATTGTCATTCTCTCCGGAAGTGTACCGCCTTCACTTGGAACGGATTTTTATGATCGTCTCATTAAAGTATGCAAGCAAACGGGTGCTGAATTTGTGATTGATACAACTGGCCCTGCGTTAATGGAAGCTCTTGAACATGCACCATTGCTGGTGAAGCCAAATCATCATGAATTGGCTGAACTGTTCGGTGTAACGATTGATACTCGCGAGGAACTGGTGTTATACGGGCGTAAGTTGCTGGAAGCCGGTGCTAAACATGTGTTGATCTCCATGGCAGGCGAGGGTGCACTATTCATTACCAAAGCGGAAGTTCATCATGCGAATGTGCCAAAAGGCACTGTGAAAAACTCGGTTGGTGCCGGTGACTCCATGATTGGCGGATTCGTAGGTACCTATGTACAGAGCGGGGATTTGCTGGAAGCTTTCCGCACAGGGGTTGCATCTGGAAGCGCAACTGCGTTCTCGGATGATCTGGCATCACGAGAATTGATTGATGAATTGCGTAATCAAGTAACCATTACGACGATTTAGTCTAGCATCCATATAAAAGGTTTTCACTGTAATTGTAATGTAGTGAGGCCTGCCTAGGCAGGCCGACTGAACTTAAGGGAGTGTACCAAGATGAGAATAACAGACTTGATGATCCAGGAAACGATGATCATGGACCTGCAAGCCACAACCAAAGATGAGGCTATTGATGAACTAATTGCAAGCCTGAACCGAAGCGGACGAATTAATGATCCGGTCCTGTTCAAGGAAATGATCTATAAAAGAGAAGCTGAATCCAGCACGGGTATCGGTGGCGGAATTGCGATGCCACATGCCAAAACAACAGCGGTGAACGAACCAACGGTTGTATTTGCCAAGAGTAGAAAAGGGCTTGATTTTGAAGCGTTGGATGATCAGCCAGCTCATGTGTTCTTCATGATTGCGGCTCCAGAAGGCGCAGGTAATACCCATCTGCGTACGCTTGCAGCTCTTTCCAGGTTGTTGATTGATAGCGATTTCATCTCACAATTGATGAGTACAGATACACCTGCCGAAGTTAGTGCGTTGTTTGATGCCAAACAGGCAGAAGCAGCGGAGAAGGAAGCAGCCAAAGAAAAAGCAAAAGCTGAAAAAGCAGCAAATGCCGCATCCACTTCTACTAGCAATCAGCAACAAAACACCTCTGGTGTGATTGTAGGTAATGCCAATTCGGAAGATTTTGTTGTTGCGGTTACAGCCTGTCCAACCGGTATAGCTCATACGTTTATGGCTGAAGATGCACTTAAAAAGAAAGCTCAGGAAATGGGTATTAATATTCGCGTAGAGACAAACGGCTCTGAAGGAGCGCAGAATGTTCTCACTGCTGATGAGATCGCTCGTGCTAAAGGGGTTATCGTTGCCGCAGACAAAAATGTGGAGATGGCACGTTTCGATGGCAAACCGGTATTGCAAAGACCGGTGAGTGATGGAATCCGTAAATCCGAAGAGCTGATTCGCAAGGCCGTTAACGGTGATGCACCGATCTATCGCAGCCAGGGCGGAAATGCCAAGGAAGAGGGCGCAAGCACTGGTAAGATCAGTGTAGGTAGCAAAATCTATAAAGATCTGATGAATGGTATCTCGCATATGCTACCATTCGTTGTAGGTGGCGGTATCCTGCTAGCAATCTCCTTCTTGTTCGAACAGCTTGCTAGCCCTGAGAATCCGATTGTGCAACTGCTTCAAACGATCGGTGGCGGAACAGGTGCGTTCCACTTCCTGATTCCGGTACTTGCCGGATTTATCGCGATGAGTATTGGTGATCGCCCGGCCCTGATGCCTGGTATGGTCGGTGGATTGATGGCGGTTAACTCAAACGCCGGTTTCCTTGGTGGTTTGGCTGCCGGTTTCCTGGCGGGTTATGTAGTTGTTGGTCTCCGTAAGTTGTTCAAAGGATTGCCTAAAGCGATTGATGGCTTGAAACCAATATTGCTGTATCCGGTATTTGGTTTGCTGATCGTGGGTGCCATCAGTTTCTATGTCTTTGATCCAATCTTTGGTTCCCTGAACACATGGCTTGTAGATGCACTGGGTAATCTGGGTACAGGTAATGCGGTATTGTTGGGCTTGTTGCTTGGCGGTATGATGTCCATCGATATGGGTGGACCGTTCAACAAAGCGGCTTACACGTTTGCCATTGGTGTATTCACATCCAGTGGTAACACAGACGGTGCTTGGATGGCAGCGGTAATGGCAGGCGGTATGGTGCCTCCTCTGGCGATTGCACTTGCAACCACGTTCTTCAAATCCAAATTTACAGAACAAGAACGCAAATCAGGCCTGACTAACTATGTACTTGGATTCTCTTTCATTACAGAAGGTGCAATTCCATTTGCTGCGGCTGATCCATTGCGTGTATTGACTTCTTGTATTCTGGGTTCCGCTGTTGCTGGCGGATTGACACAACTGTGGAGCATTAATGTACCAGCTCCGCACGGCGGGATCTTTGTTGCAGCACTGGCGAACCACGCATTATTGTTCCTGCTCGCTGTTGCGATTGGTTCTGTGATCTCCGGTCTGATTCTGGGCTTGTGGAAGAAGTCACCAACGCTTGTGAAGTAACAAATATAAGTAACATCTCCTGGGTGAAACTCACTTGGGGGATGTTTTTTTATTTCAGCTTTTTCGTCATGTAGTGGAAAGTTGACTCCGGATTTGTGTAAAATGCTTATTTAGCTTTTACATTCATGTGTGGTAAACTAAATATAATTATTTTGAAACTATGTTTCGTCTAATGAAACTTATGCAGGAGGAATTGAAATGTCTGATGTAATCAAAAGTCAGGTGCAGAAGCAGTTTGCGAAAAATGCAGGAAAATACGTGACGAGTGCGGGGCATGCCAAAGGTGAGGATCTCGCGTTGCTCGTGGCTTCATCTCAAGCCACTCCGGATATGAACGTGCTGGATATCGCCACAGGGGGAGGGCATGTTGCTAATGCTTTGGCTCCGCTTGTTCAGCGGGTGACAGCCCTCGATCTAACGGAGGATATGCTTCAGGCAGCTGAACGATTTATCCAGGGGAATGGACACGGTAATGTAGATTTTGTAGTCGGGGATGCAGAGAAGCTGCCATTCGATGATGATATCTATGACCTTGTGACCTGCCGAATCGCTGCTCACCATTTTCCGGACGTTTCTTCGTTTGTTCATGAGGCATTACGCGTCATGAAGCCTGGTGGAAGGTTGTTATTCATCGACAACGTGGCACCTGAACGTGATGAGAATGACCAGTTTTACAATGAAGTGGAGAAGTGCCGGGATGTAAGCCATGTTCGAGCATGGCGCAAGACAGAATGGATTCATATGCTGGAGTATGCCGGCTTCCGAATGGAAACGATGGCTTCCTTCCAGAAACGCTTTAAGTTTGAAGAGTGGTGTAACCGTGCAGCACTGCCGGAACAGGAGAGAGAGGAACTTGAAGCAAGCATGTTGAGTGCACCGTCCATTATCAGAAATTTTTTTAATTTTGAAGTGACAAAGAACGGGAAGCTCGACAGCTTCGAAGGAGAAAGTGTGTATATCCAAGCGATTAAACCGACTCATGTCTGATTAGGTAAAACAAACGATTTAGCTGGGCAGTTTATGCAACGGTAACAGCATGAATGTTGATAAAATAAAACAAGCAGAGTACCTTGAACAGGTAGATCTGCTTGTTTTATTTTGCATATTTATAATCAAAGCGACGGTTCAGGGTTTTAGTATAACTTTGGTACATTCGTCTTCATGATCGTTGAAAATGCGATAAGCATCGCTTGCATTCTCCAGTGAAATCCGATGGGAGATGATCTCGGTTGGATCAAATTCACCGGCAGTGATTTTGCGGAACAATTCAGGCATGTAATGTATAACAGGAGCTTGTCCCATTTTAAGATTGATATTGCGTTCAAACAGATTGCCTAACGGAAACATGTTGTAGGAAGAGCCATATACACCCGTAAGTTGGAGTGTACCGAATTTGCGGATTGCTTTCATGCCGATTTCGATCGCACTCAGTGAACCGCCATGAAGTTTCAGCTTCTGTCCGATCTCCTCCAGCATGTTCTTTTTACCATCCATACCTACACAGTCGATAACAACGTCGGTTCCGCCTTGTGTAATCTCGCGAATGTGCTCACCCATATCATCGTAATCTTCGAAATTAAAGATCTCTGCATCGTTCAAACGTTTGGCTTTCTCCAGTCGATAGGGCAGGCGATCCACAGCAATAACGCGTTTGGCACCTTTCATCCAGGCGAACTTCTGCGTCATCAGCCCAATGGGCCCACTACCGAGTACAGTGACCGTATCTCCCGGTTTAACTCCGGCATTCTCGACGCTCCAGTAAGCGGTTGGAAGAACATCGGACAGGAACAATAAAGCTTCATCTTCCAGTTCACAGGATTCAGGAATCACAAACGGAGTAAAGTTCCCGTAGGGAACACGCAATAATTCTGCCTGACCTCCGGGGTGATTTCCGTAGCGTTCGGTGAATCCAAAATATCCACCTGTATGAATATCCGGATTGCCATTGGAATTATCGCACTGGCTCTCCATGTCATGATTGCAATAGAAGCATTCACCACAAGCGATGTTAAAAGGCAGGACCACACGGTCCCCCTTCTTCACACGTGTCACTTCTGGACCTACTTCTTCTACAATGCCCATCGGTTCATGACCGATAACGTAATCTTTGGCAGCAGGCAAGGCTCCCTGATAAATATGCAAATCGGATCCACATATAGCTGTGGAAGTTATACGAACGATAATGTCATCCTTCTGTTGCAGTTTGGGATCTTCAACCTCTTTGACTTGAATGTCCTTGATTCCCTGAAACGTAACGGCTCTCATCTTTCATATTCCTCCTTATATAGTGGGATTCTCTGGAATTACCCCATTTCAGCATAAATGATAGATATACATACTAAATTAAACGACAGGCCATTTTACTTTACGCAAGGCATTGAGCAACTCAGGCGGCGCATTCAGATTGTCACGGACCAGATCCCGCGGAGTTAACGCCATCCACTGATTCAGTGATACATCCTCGAATCGATCACTTCGGAATATCTCCAAAAACCATAAAGTGTCTGTGCCGGTATTTTGTATATAGTGTCCCATTGCGACAGGAACATATCCGACATCTCCAGCCCGATAGTCAAATGTGCGAGCAATGCCATTGCCTCCAAAGACAGTCATTCTCCCTTGTCCTGTCAGATAGTATTGCCATTCATCTGCATTGGGATGCCAGTGCAGTTCACGCATGGCGCCAGGTCGGATCTCAACGAGTGCGGCTGCAACGGTAGTTGAGATGGGGAAGTTGGTGGAGTCGACAATCCTCACGCTTCCGCCGGGGGTAATGAGTGGTTCCTGGGCCAGCAATCGGTGTTTGAATGTGAGAGGAACGTTGCCATATGGCGACTGAACTTCCTGGCTCTCGATGGAACCCGGGACGGTATCTTGGAAAATGTAGACTTGTTCCTTCGGCATCGACTGAAAAGCGGATTCGGGCACGCCGAAATTGACAGACAATACCTCTGGCGGGGTATGGGCAAACCAATCCGATATGGATAACGTATTCAGATCGGAGAAGGACCCGTCATCAAATACAAGCAGAAATTCGCAACCATCCTCCAGTCCCTGAATGGAATGGGGTAGACCTTTGGGGAAAAACCAGAGATCGCCGGGCCCGACATCCGCAATAAAATTACGTCCGTTCTGATCTATCGAAGTGATTCTTGCCGTTCCCCAGATCATATAGGCCCACTCGGATTGTTGATGCCAGTGCAATTCCCGTACACCTCCCGGTGTCAGGCTCATGTTCACACCAGCCAGTGTAGTGGCAATAGGGAGATCCCGTACGGTAATTTCACGTGACCAGCCCCCATGGTTCAATTGCATATGGGTATCGGAAAAAGACATTCTCAGATTGGGCAATAACCCGCTATCGGTTGCAGGAGGTACCAGCATATCGGGGTTTTGTATATCTCTCATGACGTCTCTGGGTCCCAGATCAGGTCCTCCAGCGCCATCACTGCGAATGGGTTGCGGGATAATAAATGGTTTTTCGTTAGGTTGCTGTCCTTTGGTCATTGAGTGATCCCTCCAGATTCAATAACATGTCACGCGCGACATTGTATCGTTATGTTTACACCTATGAATCAGGGCCTGGATAATATGAGGGACAACATCCCTCTCCCTCATGATTAAGATGGGGTGATTGTGGTCTTTCCAGACTGCGTTGTACGAAAACGCTGCTCATAAATCTCGTTTACCCGGTTCAAAACGGTAGGGCCTTGCTCTGTGAAACGAAGCGCTGTAGCTTTATTTTTAACCAGGAATGCACCGGATTCGTGTCCGGTTGGGGATAAGGCTGCATTGTAGAGCAACGAAGCGCCATGGCTTGGATGAGGAAAGAACCATTTCATGATAGGTTTGATATAGAAGGGCAGGCCGGATGTTTTGTTGCCCCTCAGCGTATTATTTCCACCGGGATCTACGCTAAGCAGTTGTATGCCATCCGCTTTGGCAGACTTGGCAACCTCGCGTGTCCATAGAGATAGACCGAGCTTTGAAATGGCATAGGGACCAAACAGCTTTTTGAATTCAGCTGGACGTTCCAGGATGTTCAGATCAAATTGTTTGACCATTTTGAAGGCGGTGGTGGAAGTATTAATAACTGTTTTCATCTTTCCTTTGAGCAATAGCTCGACTAATTCCATGTAGATGATGTAAGGGACTACCGTCTGAAGTTCAAAGTGCAGTTCATGCCCCTGATCAGAGAAACGAAGCTCCGAAGCGCTGCCACCCGCATTGTTAAACAAAACATCGATCGAATCGGTATCGGATTTAATCTGATCCAGTGCAGTTCTCAGACTGTCGTAGTTGGTCAGATTAGCCTGAACCCAACGGAGCTGGCCTGAACGTAAGGCGTTCTGAATATCGGTATCCTCGGATGGGAAAGCAGAACGGTTGAGACCGATTACCTGCCATCCTTCAGCCAGTAACTTGCGTGTCAGTTCAAGACCAATTCCTGACGTTGACCCTGTGATGAGAGCGGTGCGAAGCTGATTTTGTATATTCATATATACCTCCAGATAGAATGGGATTACAGAACGAATCTGTATGCTGCGCTCATTCTATAACTTGGAGTCGACTCCAAGTCAAGGGGTGTTGGGCTGGAACGGATCATGCTTGACTTGGAGTCAGCTCCAAGTTGTAAAATGGAGAGAAATGAATGTGGAGGAGGCCCATATGATGAGTGAGAATGAAGTGTTCTCCATTAAAGAAACGTCAGAACAGGCCGGATTATCGGAAGATACAATTCGTTATTATGAGAAGATTGGGCTGCTTCCCCGAGCTGAACGCAAGGCCAATCGCCATCGGGTATATCGCTCGGAGGATATCCATACGATGAAGTTGATCACTTGCCTGAAAAAAACAGGAATGTCTCTGGAGGAAATGAAGCCTTATTTACAAATGTCCATGGATTCCGATCTCGCAGATTTCCCGGATGAACGGGAGATGCTGGTGAATCACCGGAAGAAAGTTGAAGCACAGATTGCTTCGCTACAGCAAGTCGTTGATTTTATCGATGAGAAGTTGGAAAAACGAAGTATGTATCCTGATGAATGTCCTATTACCGTGGAGAACCAGATGTCTGTTTTTGAAAAAAAGAACATATTCTCTTGATGGCGCTGCTGCCTATATGAATCCGAAAACCCACGTCATGATGACGCGGGTCTTTTTGCTGTTTCTAGTATGTAATATCGAGTGTATGACGAAGTCGTTTGATATCGCTTTTGGGAGGGAGACCATACATGCGGGCATACTCCCGGCTGAATTGAGACGGACTTTCATAGCCAACCTGGAACGCAGCGTCGGCGGCATCAGTTGAACCTGCAAGCAGCATTCGCCGGGCTTCGTGCAATCGAATTTGTTTCTGGAATTGCAAAGGGCTCATGGCGGTAATGGCTTTGAAATGATGATGTAATGAGGAAGAACTCATGTTGATCATGGCAGCAAGTTGTTCAATCCGAAGTGGCTTAGCATAATCAGATTGGATGACTTCGATCAAATCGGCGATGTGCTGTGCGTGACTGTCCTGAATAGCAAACTGCTTGATGGAATGTCCATGTTCATCCTGAATAATACGATATAGAATTTCGCGGATAAACATAGGGGCAAGGACGGGAATGTCTTCAGGTGTATCCAGCAGCCGAACCAATCGGATCACGGCTTCAAGAAGGGAAGGTTTGGTTGAGCTAACAAACAATCCTCTTCGGCTTGAATGGTCAGGTTTGGGTTGTGCAGAAGGCGTATCCTGAATCAGGTCGAAAATCTGCCCTGAATCAAAATCCAGTCGAATACATAGATAGGGGTGTTCGGTTGTCGCCTTTACAACCTGCCCTGAAATAGGCAAGTTTACGGAAGCTACCAAATATTGTGACAGGTCGTAGGTGTAGCTCTCGCTGCCGAGTATAACTAATTTGGAACCTTGAGCGACAATGCAGAGGGCAGGCTGATGAACGGAATATATGGGTTGTGAGATCTCGGAGGCACGGATTAAGGCAAGTGATGGAATTGCTGTTGGATGTATCCCGTCATTTGGGGTGAAATGCTCAATAAGTTGAGCCAATTGTTGCTGCTGCTCTGTGATGCCCGTATCCGTTTCATTTGTTTTGATATACATGAATTGCAGCCCCCTTGTAAACCACTATTACTATTATTTTAAAACGCGCTGGAGGAATAGGCAAGAATACTGCGGGATTTTTCTATCGTACAACGACTGATCCTCTACATAATGGAGATAAGCAACGGAATCTTTTGAAGCAGAGAGGGGTGAGAAACAATGGAGCGCAATTCAATGGGTGACCAACAAGAACCAAAACACCCGTATGTGGGGATGTGGGTTACGAAGGATGGATATATCAGACACGAACTTCTTCCTTCCGGTAGATATGATGAAGCGAGAGGAGATCGGCAAAGTGCGTATCAGGGTCGCTATGTTGTTCATGGGAAACATATAGAATACGTGGATGATACGGGATTTACAGCGGATGGAGACTTCAGGGACGGCGTTTTGTACCATGCAGGCATGATTTTGTATAGAGAAAATGTACAATAACAACTAAATAAGGAGCGATTTAATATGTCCAATGTAAAAGGGAAAGTTGTTGTGATTACCGGTGCGAGTAGTGGAATTGGTGAGTCAACAGCTCGATTGCTTGCACAGCATGGAGCACATGTAGTTATTGGAGCTAGACGTATGGAACGTTTGGAGGCATTGGCCTCTTCCATTCGTTTGGAAGGCGGATCGGTGGAGTATCATTCGCTGGATGTTGCCAGATTGGAAGAGGTGCAAACGATCGTTGACCTCGCTCAAACTCGCTATGGACGTATCGATGTTATTTTAAATAACGCTGGAGTCATGCCCCTATCTCCCCTTGAATCGTTAAAAGTAGATGAGTGGAATCACATGATAGATGTTAACATTCGTGGGGTTCTGCATGGCATTGCGGCTGGACTACCAGTCATGAAAAAGCAGGGTTTCGGCCAGTTTATTAATATCGCCTCTATTGGAGCCTATGCCGTGTCACCAACGGCAGCGGTGTATTGTGCAACCAAATACGCGGTTCGCGCCATCTCGGAGGGGTTGCGACAGGAAGTAGGCGGAGATATCCGTGTAACCCTTGTATCACCAGGCGTGACGGAATCGGAACTCGCGGATACGATTTCTGATGAAGAAGCACGTGATCTCATGAAAGAGTATCGGCGCATATCCATTCCCGCCTCGGCGATTGCACAAAGTATCTTGTTTGCCATTAGCCAGCCGGCAGAGGTGGACGTAAATGAGATTGTAGTCAGACCGACAGCAAGCATGGCTTAAGCTCGGATCCTCTTTTGGTATATAATAGGTTCAATTGATACGAAAAGAGGAATAGTGCAGTGACATTACAACAACTAAAATATGTGATCGAAGTTGCCACGCGCGGTTCCATGAATGAAGCAGCCAAAAGGTTGTTTATCTCGCAACCCAGCCTTTCGAATGCCATTCGGGATCTGGAGCAGGAGTTGCGAATTACTATTTTTGAACGTACCAATAAGGGGATATCTCTGTCTAAAGAAGGCGTTGAGTTTCTGAGTTATGCACGTCAGGTGGTAGAACAAGCTGAATTGCTGGAGAATCGTTATCTGAACGCCAAGCCATCCCCGCAGCACTTCTCCGTATCGACGCAGCATTATGCGTTTGCGGTGAATGCCTTTGTTCGTCTGGTACAGCAGTATGGTCAGGATGAATACGAGTTGGCGCTTCGGGAGACAAAGACCTACGAAATTATTCAGGACGTGAAAAGCCTGCGCAGTGAAATTGGCATCCTGTATTTGAATGAGTTCAATGCCAAGGTCATTAACAAATTGTTAAAAGATGCGGGATTGGTTTTCACGAGCCTGTTCACAGCCAAGCCCCATATCTTTATCAGTGTGAAGAACCCGCTGGCGAAGCAGGAGTCGGTTGCAATCGAGCAACTGCAGGATTATCCGTACTTGTCATTTGATCAGGGAGAGTACAATTCCTTTCATTTTTCCGAAGAGATCCTGAGTACGTTATCTCACCCCAAAAGCATACAGGTCAATGACCGCGCAACATTGTTTAACCTGTTGATTGGTCTGAATGGTTATACGATCTCTACGGGTGTACTTAGCGCTGATCTGAACGGAAACGAAATAATTCCTGTACCGCTGGAATGTGAGGAATCCATTAATGTAGGGTGGATAAGCCACAAGAGTACTTCTCTCTCTAATCTGGGTGTAGCATATGTCCAGGCTCTGCATGAGGCCATAGGGTCTTAGGAGTGTTAAATGGTTCATCAAAAGGCCGTTTCCGGTTGAGTCGGAACGGTTTTTTTGTTGTACTATGATCTTTCAAGTATAGGGTGGAATGTTGTCATCCCGTGTAATAGAATGAAGGTATATGTCGAATAGGCGTAAGAGATTGAAGGGAGAACGGTTAGTGAGAGTTCTGTATCGGAATAAAAGTGAACAGCATGAGCTGACGGTATATGATACCAAAAAGCTATATGGAGAGAAGGGCCAGTTTCGTGTATTAGAATTCTCCAACGCAGCTGTGCAGGGAGCCATGGATCTGGATGAGCCTAACCGGATGGTGTTGGAGTATCCGAGAGCGATGGTGCATCTAATGGAACGGAATGATCCTGATTTTGATACCGTATTTGTGGTGGGACATGGTATTGGCACATTGCCAACCTACTTGTCTGATCGTCAGGTAAAAGTGGCTGAGCTTGACGCAGAGGTCGTGGAGTTGAGCCAAACCTTCTTTGGATATGAGGGAAGTCCTGTGCTCATTGGGGATGGTCGTGAATTATTAGGCCAGGAAGCCGCTGCGACATATGATTATATTATTATTGATGCCTTTACGGCAACGGGTACACCCGAGCAGTTTATATCCAGTGATTTTTTTGCCATGGTCAAGGACAAGCTGGACTCGGACGGAGCTGTGATCCTTAATGTGTTTGGGCGTGCGGGCAACGATCGGCTTGTCAATGCGATCTATACGACACTTCAGGCACAGTTTGCCTATACACGTGCATTCGCATTACCTACAGAAACAGCGGATGAAGTTCAAAATCGCATTTTAATGGGTAGTCATCACCCGATCGAATTTCAGGTTCGTCAGATGGCAGGGTTTGTTGAACAAGAGCCAGAAGAAGGATATATCATTGTCGATTAGGGCGATCCTGAACAGTGATTCTTCCAGGGAAAGTAAAATGTCATTAAATCGTCAATCTTACGATGTAATTGTTAAGATTTCTCAAACTCTTTATTTGATCTTAACAACTTTCGTATAAGATAGAAGGAATATGCCTTTTCATGAAAATCCGGGGGAAGTAAACGATGATTGCACAGATCAAGAGATCGAGATTACGAAAAAAAATAAAAAATATCAAGAAGATCAGCCTCACGGCTTTACTCGGCGGGTTGGTCACTATTTCAGTTATAATGACACTGACCCTCATGGTCATCTCATCCTATACATCTCAGAAACAGTCACTCATTGATAACACCCTTTCGCTAAACTATGCAAGCGCTGTGCAAATGAGCCAAACGCTGGATTCGCTTTTTGATTCCATGCAGGAGAGCTTGAAATATGCAGCCCAATATTTCCCGGATATGGATCACTCCAATACAAAAGAGTTGAATTCCACATTGGATTTGGTTCGCAATAGCAGTAATTTTTTCAATTCCGTTTCTCTGGTAAATAAAGCGGGGGTAGTCAGGTCTACCTCACCTTACTCACAGGCTAGTGTAGGTCACCATGTTAGTTCTAATGCAGCAAAAGAAGCGGTTAAATTGAGAGCTTCTTATATCTCCGAAGCGTACCAGACACCCAGAACCAAACGCAGAATTGTATTTGTCAGTGAACCGATCTTTGATTCGGCAGGGGAGTATCAAGGAACGATCGGTGGAAATATCTTTTTGCAGGAAAATAATATATTGAGCCTGTCTTTTGGCAGTCAGCTCAAGACAAGTAATGGTTCCTACTTTTTTATTGTGGATAAGAAGGGCACTTTGTTATTTCACCCAAACACCAACCGAATTGGTGAAAATGTCAGTAAAAATGAAGTGGTGCAAAAGCTGTTAGCAAACGAGAACGGTAAAGAACAATACAAAAACCTGGCAGGTGTGGATTCGCTTGCAGGTTATTACAAAGTTCCATCAACAGACTGGGGCGTCGTAATCGTGTCTCCAACACAAACGGTGTACGATCAGTTGAATCATCATATCCGTATGTTGTTGCTGTACACTTCAGTGCCTTTCCTGATCCTGACCCTTATTGTGGTTCGGGTTGCACGCAAGCTGGCCAGTCCTTTTGCTATGCTGGCTGATTTGGTGAATCAGGTCGATAAGGGAGAAGTGGATTTACCGGTGATGAAACCTCACTGGAATAGAGAGGCAGACCTTCTCACACGAACGGTTGTTGGTGCATTGGCGAACTTTAGGAAGCAGACAAACCAGCTTGTCTATGATGCCAGAACCGATGTTTTAACAGGCATGAACAATCGCAGAACCTTCGAAGAAGTCATCCAGGAATGGATTCAGGATGAGGTGCCGTTCTCCATTATTGTTCTGGATATCGACCGCTTCAAGTCCATTAATGATACATTCGGGCATCATGCTGGGGATGAAGTCTTGAAACACATTGCCAATATCATTCAATTGTCTGTTCGACCAGAAGATGTCTGCGCTCGGTTTGGTGGAGAGGAGTTTGTAGTCTTGTTAAGAAATTCCGAGTCTAACGTGGCTTTTGAGATTGCTGAACGTATCCGAATAACGGTCGAAGAAAGCATATTGCCTATAGATCGTTCCGTCACCATCTCGGCTGGAATTGCTGAATATCCGAAGCACTCCACAACATCCACAGAACTGTTTCACCTGGCGGATAATGCATTGTATCAAGCGAAGGAAGAGGGACGTAACCGTACGGTTACGATCCAATCGGTTATTAAATAAGCAAGCAAAGAAGCTGTTCCCTAAAAACCAGGGGCAGCTTCTTTTGTGTTTTATACCTCTTGTGAGGATCTGGCCAGAACCTCATTTGTATACGTTTCTCCCCAATCTCGCATGCTGAAGATAATCGGCCGTAACGTTTCACCAAATGGTGTGAGGGAATACTCCACTTTGGGTGGGATCTGGGGGTATATTTCACGATGAACAATTCCGCTGCCTTCCAACTCTCGAAGTTGCAGGGTGAGCATACGCTGGGTGATGTCAGGAAATAATTTTCGGATCTCGTTAAATCTCAAAGGACCGGAGAATAAATGATATAAAATGGCACCTTTCCATTTGCCTCCGATCACACTGAGGGTAACTTCCACGGAACAGCCGTATGGCGCGGGACATAGCTTGGTTGCGTCCTTTTTCATTATAAATACACCTCCACTTTACGGTGATTTTCTCTATGGTATCTATTTGGGTGGTTACATTACATAAAGTACGTATAGTTCATGAAAGAGCATATCACTTATGATGAAGATTATAAACCCTAATTCTAGGCGAAGGCAGATGCGATGATATCTATAAGATAAAAAAAGAGCCCCGGTTTCAGGCTCTTCTCTGGATGTATAAAATATGATGATGAGCGTATATACGCTACTTCAGTGACGATAGAATGGAGTCACATAGAGCCATCGTTGCAACATTATCCCTGGCGCTGGAATGTGGGGCGGTCTGATTTTGGCAACACGCGATGAAGTGCGCCATTTCACCAACAAACCCGCGTAGATAAAGGTCACGATAAGCTCCTGACATGGGAGAACCGGAAGGCGTATATACGGTATCTTGCTCCTCGAGAGATTTCCAGGCAAGGTTGGTCGAACTTCGGGATTGATGAACAGTAAGTGTGTTGATCTCTTCAGCTGACGCAAATCCGTTGTCAAAGGTGACGAGTACACTTTCACTCTCCCGTGACCAAGCACTCATGCCGGTAAAATAAGCGCTGCCTACTACGTTATTCTCAAAAACAAGAGAAATGCTTTGATTAATATGTTCCCCATTCTTCACGGTTGTGCCTGTAACCCGTATTGCTTCTCCGAATAAGTAACGCATCAGATCGACCATATGAATGGCAGCGAGCTTCATGAACTGTTCCTCATCCTTGCAAAATGGGGTACTGTCTACAGCGAATTTCATCTGGAATGAACGTACCTTACCTAGCGAACCACTATCAATGAGCTCCTTCAGCTTCATGTATACGGGAGCATAACGTTTCATAAAACCGACCATGACAACGACGCCAGCCTGCTCGGCAGCTTCTGCTACAGTGGCGGCTTCCGCTGCATTCCATCCGAGTGGCTTATCCACGTATACATTCTTACCAGCCCGAATACATTCAAGGACAAGAGCGGTCTGATCTACAGGCTGGGCGACCACAACGACTCCGTCACAGATTTCCTGCTGCAACATAAGCTGAGCATTGTCATACGCTTTTCCGTTGCTGCCAAATCGCAGCAGAGCTGCTTCAGAGCGTTCCATACTGCGTGTGGCAATGGCCTGGATATGTGCTCCGGCTTCAACAATAGAAGGGTAAATATTCGTGGATGCATGAAACCCGGCACCGATAAAGCACAGATTGGTTGTTTTCAAGGTGGATCTCTCCTTCATTTTTGCATTCGTATGGATGGTATATTTGTTTAATGCTACGATAGGGTGTTTGGTGATGATAAAAAAGGACATATGTCCTATCTTGAATAAAAAAAGAAGTTGCATTTTTATTTTGGAGCATGTATACTCTGAATTACGGTAAAACAAGGAATTGCTTCACCGGAACGCTTTTCATCGATGGATGAGGAGATACATATTATGCGGTCGTGGCGGAATTGGCAGACGCGCACGGTTCAGGTCCGTGTGGGCTAACCCCCCGTGGAGGTTCGAGTCCTCTCGACCGCATCTAACAAAAAAGGTTCGTGAGTTGCTCTAGGGCAATTCACGAACCTATTTTTGTTTTTTGGATCATTTGTGTGAATCTGGCATGTAGCTGCTGGCATTCTAATGTTGCCGCTGGCGCAGAATGACTGCCGTGATGATCCCGGCAATGGCTCCTGCAATACCAAATAGCGTAACACTGGCAACCACTTCAACCGACTGGAGACGAAACAAAAAAGCGATACCGCTGCCAAAAGTGGTTCCGGCCAGAAATCCGAGCGAAATTCCTAATTCTTTCGTTAATTTCATCGATTCACCTACTTGGAAATGTGAGATACGGATTTGCAAATATTGGGTACAGGCAGTAAAGTGTGATCAGGAAAATCATCACATTTTATTTCCTTTTTTATCTTGTGGTTTTAACCCGTTAATTATGCATGATATCTCATATGGGAGGGTAAGAGTGAATGAATATGAACGAACGAATTGCAGCATGGAATGAGGAAGCACAGCAGTGTGCTTGCGGTCATCAACACCGGGTGGTGGATATGCTGATTCATCTGGAAGCTGGGGCCATTCAGAGGTTACCGGGTTATTTGTCTGAGCAAGGATATCGTCAGGTGACGGTTGTTTATGATCGACATACGTTTCAGGCGGCCGGATCTGATGTGCTGAGTAGTATTCGCGAAGCGGGAATGAATGTGGATGAGATCGCTCTGCCAGAGAATCGTACGGGGGATATCATTGCGGATGAAGCAGCTATTGTACAGGTCATGTTGGGTGTAAAACTGGAAAGTCAGGCTGTAATCGCTGTGGGTTCAGGTACCATCCACGATCTGGTGCGATTTGTGTGTTCCAAAATGAACAAGCCCTTTCTGTCGATACCGACAGCGGCTTCAGTGGATGGGTTTACCTCTGCGGGTGCACCCTTAATTGTAAGCGGCGTCAAACAAACATTTCAGGCTGTTCCGCCGGAGGCTATCTTTGCCGATCTGGATATTCTGGAGCAAGCCCCGCAAGTGATGACAGCTGCCGGATTCGGAGATATGCTTGGTAAATATACTTCACTTGCAGACTGGATTGTTTCTCGTGAACTGGGCGGAGAACCGTTCTGTCCAGTTGCTTATCGGATGACAGAAGAAGCGCTGAATACCTGCATAGATCATGTACAAGCTATTGCGGAGGGGCGAGCAGAGGGAGTAGCTGTATTAATGGACGCATTAATTGTTTCCGGTATCTCCATGCTGATCATTGACCATTCCCGTCCGGCATCCGGAGGTGAGCATCATCTGTCTCACATCTTGGAGATGGATCTGATGCAAGCGGGAGAAAGACCGGTTCTGCATGGTGCCAAAGTTGGCGTAGCTTGTGCATTGCTTACGGTGAAATATAAAGAACTTGCACAGACATCGGGTGAACCGGTGTTTGGGATATATGACCAATTGCCGGAGGCTTCTCAGCTCATCGCATGGTTGGAACAAGTAGGTGGACCTGTGACTACTGAGCAACTCGGTGTAACCCCGGAGATGGTGGAACATGCGTTCAACACAGCGCATACGCTTCGTCCTCGATATACGGGGTTGAGATATATAAATGAAGTGTTGAACACGAGGTTAGGATGACCTTTTAGAGAGAATGGTCATGATGAAATGCATAAACTTAGCTTGTAGCGGGCTGTGATGGCTCTCCTTGGGTGCAAAAGGCGAAAAAGGGTAGGTTATCTGACATTTCTGATGGAATAGCCAGAACAGTGCTTCAAGTCCGAGAGAGAAGGTATGCATTTCATTTTAAAAAGGCTCTGGCCTCCTAAGAGGAGATCAGAGCCTTTTGGCTGTTCGCTTATTTAGTTGTTGCGACGATCTTTCAAGATGACATCTGCGAACAAAATAGTTTTCGGGATACGGAAAAATTGCTCCGCTTGTTCCTGAAACGCAGCAGAAGGCAGTGTTCCCTGATGCAGCCATTTGCGGAAAGTGCCGGGATGAACCCCGATCCAGTGGCTGACATCTGTCACCGACAAATCATGGACCATACACAAGCCTGTCAAAATACGGTTACTAACCGGAGAACGGGTCACCGTACGCTTCATGAAGCGAGATGACTCGGGTTGACATATAACAGGGCTATTACGCACAACTTCTTCATTGAAGAGAATATGACGTGGGTAGCCGAGTAATTGGCAAGTCTTGTCCAAATTGGTACTGCCGGGTATCCGTCCTTCATATACCCACGCACTGACACTGCGTGAAGAGATGGAGAGGTCTTCAGCAAGCTGGGACAACTTGATATCATTGGCCATCAGCACGGCAAGAAGAACACGATTGCGGATTTGACAGCGTGTCGGTTTTCGGAATCGTTTAACACGGACGCCTTTTCCCAAGTATTTACGGTTGATCAGAGACCACGCCTGGATGGAATGTTGTTCTGGTTGATTAGGCATATTTCCTCCGATTTTTTTTAACCAAATACTACAATAAACAACGGGGTACTTTCAAGTGCCGGGTTTACCGGTTACAAATGCGTCAATGCGTCAATTCATGATAAAGAGGGAACTACGAACTAGACCATGCGCAATTCACATCCTAGTATATTCCTAGATTACAATGTTTCACTAAAAATGAGGGGAGAAATTGAACAGGAATAAAAATAATATAGTTCTAATTACTTATTATTAGGTCTAAAGAACTTTTATCTATTTTTTGTTGATATGATGCGGTTTATTTCCCTGAATTCCCCAAAAGTATGTGATTTTCGTTCCCCTGTTGCGAAGAGGATGTGCACAAATCTGAAATGATAAATCCGCGTGTTCAGCATGACATGTGACCTGTCAAATCTCTCACTTTTACATATATTGTATGATACTCAAGTGTAAGGGAGAGGTGAGGGACGTGAATCTATCTGTGAATACCTTTGCTGCCATCTCGGGAGCATTTGTTACGTTTGCTTTTGGCGGATGGGATCAGTTGCTGAGCCTGCTCGCGGTCGCGATGGCTGTGGATTATATAACAGGTTTGGCAGCGGCGGTAAGAACGGGTACCGGGTTGAATAGCAACATTGGATTCTGGGGGATTGCTCGCAAAGGGCTCATGCTGACCGTTGTTTTGCTTGCCCACCGAATTGATCTGATCATGGGAACCGATTTTATCAAAGGCGGAGCTATTTATTTCTATCTGGTGAATGAACTCATTTCGATTACCGAGAATTATGCCAAAATCGGTCTTCCATTGCCTGCAAAGCTCAGACAGGCCATTGCAGTGTTGAAGAAACAGGAAGATCAGGAGTATCTGATGAATCGTGAATGGGCCAAACCGCAGCAAACTCCAGACAACATCAAGCAGCAGGCTGAAACAGGACAAACTTTGCAGGATGACTCAGCGAAACAGACGGAGGATGGATCGCAAAAGAAATCCGAATCGAAAGGAAACGGTTCGGATTAGTTTTTCTTATCAAGAGAACGTTTCCAAGTATCCTTTCGTAATAGAGAACGTTATGATATATTTTGGATACATGAAAATTCATTCATTTCTACTATTATATTAAACGAGGTGCTTGCCCAGATGATAAAACATATTGTCCTGTTCAAAATGAAAGATCGCTCAGCAGAAAGTATTGAAGCTGCAGCCCAGGTGCTTCGCAATCTGGAAGGTAAAATTGATGTCCTAGTTTCACTTGAAATCGGGATTGATGTGCTTCGCTCGGAGAGATCGTTCGACATTTCACTCACGGCGGAGTTTGCGTCACTGGAGGATCTCCAGGCGTATCAGGTACACCCGCTTCATCAGGAAGTTATCAAGTATATGAACGAAGTCAGAGAACAGTCAATTGCAGTGGACTACGAAATCTGATCTGTCATTCAAACTACGTTGAGATAAAGGGGACTCTGCATGAGCGATTTAAGAGACGTTATGGAATTCCTATATATTTTTGTTGTGTTTCTAATCGCTTGTCCTGTGATGATATTCTGGCTTAAGCGAAGAGGGAAACGGAACCGATAACTCACTGAACGGGAAGTGAACGAATGTATTATGTGAACAGAGAACAGATTGCCCGCCGGCTTGCTGCTGTACCGGAAGTAGCTGAAGGACTTCGCGGGGCAGCAGAGGCTTGGGACGGCAGTCTCATGCTTGGGATGGTACAGGAACGTTGTCTTCACCTGGCGATCGAGATTGTTACCGATGTGGGAAGTTATCTGATTGACGGTTTCATCATGAGAGATGCGAGCAGTTATGATGATATTATTCAGATTAATTATGAAGAAAAGGTTTTTGATAATCCGACCTATGAGATATTGCGTCAGCTTGTCACGTTACGCAAACCACTGGTGCAGGATTATTACAGTTGGGAGCGGTCTGAGCTCCATCCACTTAGCGTAGAGTTGCCGAGTATACTTGAACATTTTACTACTCAGGTTAGCGCCTACGTGGAAACAGAACTTGGTCCTTTCAATACGGCACAGGCCGAGGGACAGCGTAAGGAATGAGGGAAATCGCATGACAAATGAATCAAAAGAATTCAATGAAGTAAATACTGAAAGCAACGAAACGAATGAAATACCTTCCGGATTCCATCCGGTGTATATGGTTGAACTCTTGTTCCGGGAACGTCCAGAGGTGGATCGCCTGCGTTTGCAGGAAGCTATGATTCGTCATACAGGACAAGTCCGACTGGATGTGAAACAAGAGAGCGGAGGGCAAATGCATGAGATGCTCGTCTTCTATCATCTGGACCATAAGGTATCCTTTCAGGAAGGGGATATCCCTGCTCAGACTTGCATGCTTCCTGTGAATGAAATCGCAGATCGTGCTCGCTTTGGCGGTGCTCTGCAACAAGCATGGCATTGGCCGGAAGTGGGACAGGTTGTAGAATCTTCGCGGTACTCCATCCGGATACATGATATGTTCACGGCAGCCATGCCTCGTAAGCAGCGCCTGGAACTGTTTCAGAAGACTGTACTGGCAATCATGGAGAGTTTGACCTGTGACGCGCTGTATTGGTATGGCAGTGATAAGCTCGTTGAACCGGAAGCATATACGCAAGCTCAGGAACGTGAGGAACATTTGTATGCAGCCATGAACGTTCGAATGTATCAAGCCGGAGGTACAGAGGAACAACGCGGGTTGGTCATGGATACCGTGGGATTATCTGCGCTGGGTGTACCTGATGTCCAGTGTCATTTCGTCGGTCTTGATCCGGATACGGTGGCTCAGACCTTACTGGGTGCAGCGTATTACATATTTGATCAGGGGGATGTTCTGCAAGATGGACAGACGCTGGGTTCTTCAGGTGGACGTCGCTGGCGTTGTGAACATCAGGCGGCATTAATTGCACCTGGACGATATGTGATTGATTTGGACCCGGGGGATGAGCATGCCGCGGCTGATCTCGAGCCGGCTCGTCAGAACTGAGTTTAAGCCAAGTCATTTGCATCCATTCAAAAAGGGCGTTCAGATTATTTTTAACATCTGGAGTGTCAAGTCAAGCCTGTGCTGCTTATAATGCATCAACAGAGTAGGCATTCGCCCGGATGGCTGAGCGACAGACCGTTGCTTCTAGTCCGGTACTTAAACAATAGTAAAGGGAGAGATGTGACGTGAAGGATTCTAACAAAAGTTTGTTGTGGGGAGCTCTTATTGGCTCCGTGGTTGGTTCAGTAACGGCATTATTGCTGGCGCCGAAATCGGGACGTGAACTTCGTCAGGATATTACAGAAGGTGCTCGTCAGGTATCGGAGAAAGGTCAGGAACTGGCTGGTATCGTGGGAGAACAGAGTTCGCAGATCGTATCCAAAGTTAAAGAGACCGCAGATGTCGTGATTCAGGATATTCAATCCTGGCGCAATTGCGCTGAAGGGAAAGAAATTCGCATATCGGCAGCCATTGTTGATAACGATATCGATAAAACAGTGGATGAACCCGGAATTGATATCGTAGCGAAGCTTCCTGCGGATGAGTCCAAGGACGACAACTAAGCAAAGCTTGATAAGCAGGCTTTCCTCTATTTAGAGGAGAGCCTGCTTTGTTGCGTGTCCACACATAGATGACGTAGCACGTGGATTTAATTTGAACCCTGCGATGAAATCGGGTAAGATGTAGGTACCTTTTTGCCGGAATGTTCATACGGTAGGAAGAAAGCTCTGAGAAACAATCGTTTTGAGAACCAATTCAATGAAGAAGGAAGCGGTGTGTTCGTGCAGCAAGCAATCGCTATATTAGACTCCGGTGTGGGGGGATTGACCGTCGCCAAGGAAGTGATGCGTCAGCTCCCGCGGGAAAAGATCATTTATTTTGGGGATACTGCCCGGACACCGTACGGACCCCGTTCGTCCGAACAAGTAAAACAATTTACGGAACAAATCGTTGATTTCTTGATCCAGTTCGATCCGAAGGTTATCGTTATCGCCTGTAACACAGCAACAGCAGCCGCGCTGGAGTATATCCGTGCCAAGGTGAATGTGCCTGTCATTGGTGTTATACATCCGGGTGCGCGGGCCGCAATCACAGCGACACGTACAGGGCGTATTGGTGTGATTGGTACCACGGGTACCATAGGTAGTGGGGCTTATACATCGGCACTCAAACAGTTGTCCCCCTATATTGATGTGGTCAGTCAAGCTTGTCCGGCGCTGGTGCCGTTGGTGGAACAAGGTGAATTTCGTTCCGAGCACACGACACATACGGTGGAACAATCATTGGGCGAGATCAAACAACAGCCAATTGATTGTCTTATTCTGGGTTGTACGCATTATCCCTTTCTCATGGACACGATTCAGGAAGTTATGGGACAGGAAGTAAAGTTAATCAGTTCAGCAGATGAAACGGCACGTGAAATCAGTACGATTTTATATGATAAGCGAAAGCTGGCCAGTGGGGATGAGACTCCGGTGCATCAATTTTTCTGCACGGGTGACCCGCGAATGTTCCAGAATATCACCCGCCGATGGTTGGGGGAGCAGATCTCCAAGACCCCTGTTGTCTGGCAGGTAACGCAATTATCATAGTTATACTCAAAATATGCATGAATAAGACTTTTAATTAATGTATTTTGGTTGTGGACTATCCCGGAACTGTGAAGTTCCGGGATTTTTTGTCGTCATTATGCATTAACAGGAGATAAACATGATTCATGTCACATGACGGACAACCTGACCTGCATACATATGTTACAGACACGAAATCGGTCAGAACTGGACAGGAGACCTGTCTTTTCCTGTGGAAAGGAGAACAACATGGATCTGCAGTGGATTATCGTTCAGCGGGGAGATACATTGCCGCGAATTGCGTCAGCACATCATATGACCAAAGAGTTTCTTGCCGCACTGAACCCGGAAGTGGCTTCCCAGCCATACTTGCTGGCAGGTCAGATGCTGCGTATTGTCCCCGGGACAGGTCGCAGATACGCTGTGCCGCCCGGAGAAAGTGTAGGGGAGATTGCAGGCAGATTTGGTCTGGGCGAAGAGGAGTTGCGCCAAGCCAATCCCGAAATCACCAATGTAACCGACTGGGTTGGTCGCTGTATTCATATTCCGGCTTCGAATGGAAAAACTATTGTGAAGATTCAGGGAGAGTATGGTTATCGAGAATTAATCAGGGATATAGACAAGCTGGAGAATCAATACCCGTTTATCGAGATGGGGTCCATTGGAACAAGTGTCATGGGGAAGTCGCTGCCTTATTTGCGTATTGGGCAAGGGTCAAGACATATCCATGTTAACGCTTCCGTTCATGCGAATGAGTGGTTGACAACAGCAGTTCTGATGAAGTTTATCGAAGAGTATGCCGAGGCGTATAGTGCGCATAGGACATGGCATCAATACCAGACAGAACGCTGGATGCAAGAGACGACACTCTGGGCCGTGCCGATGGTAAATCCGGACGGGGTCGAACTGGTTCAGGAAGGTGTGGTCAATCAGCATCCACATGCACAGCAGTTGTTGGCCTGGAATGCCAACAGATCACATTTTACCCATTGGAAGGCCAACATCAGAGGGGTGGATCTGAATGATCAATTTCCAGCCCATTGGGATGAAGAGGCAGCGAGAAGAGGTGTGACCTCACCTGGCCCCAGGGATTATGCAGGGACAGCGCCATTGACAGAACCGGAGGCACAGGCGCTTGCGCAGTGGACGCGGCAACACACATTTGATGCGGTTGTATCCCTGCATAGTCAGGGACAGGAGATCTATTGGAACTACCGTGATCTGGAACCCAGAGAGAGTGGACCGCTGTCGCGTAGACTCGCCAAAGCTTCCGGCTACAAGGCGGTGAAGCTCGGTGGCAGTGATGCCGGATACAAGGACTGGTTTATTCAAGATTTCGGTAGACCGGGCTTCACGGTAGAAGTTGGATTGGGTGTTAATCCGCTTCCCGTAGAACAGTTTGATGATATCTGTATAGAAGTGGGAATGTTGCTGGCTGAACTGTTATCCAATGGACAATGAGGCAAGACCCCGAATTATGATGGTGTGAAACTTAACAGTAGATCATTCGTATAACAGGAACGGACGCTATGAGCGACGTTCCGTTTTTATTATTTTTGATAATGGCATGTTACGTCATTCGTTCTGAATGTTTTTGAACGGGTAATGATGGATGTGCCGTTTCGGCGACATATACAATTATACGGAGGGATTCAAATGAAGTGGAGAAGACTGCTGTCGTTCAAACGATGGACACAAGTTTTCAAAAGGCTCCCCCGGCTGCTCCGGGCTCCGCAGATTCCTTTGGGAGAAAAGCTGTTGTTTATTATTCCGGCGCTGTTATACTGGGTACTTCCTGACGTAATGCCGTTTATGCCCATTGATGATATCGGGGTGACTTTGATTCTGATGAACTGGTTTGTAAGCCGGGCAGAACGTAAATATCCTGTGCTTCAGGAGGGGACACCTTCTTAATTTGCGGCCCGATGGATCATTTTAACATTGAATTCGCATCAATGTTATTGCGAAGAGCGGTAACTTTCTTTACAATAGATGCTGTAGTTTAAGAATGCTGAAATTGTTGAAACCTGCAATTACAATATAGGAGATGAAGAGAATGAACTGCAAAATTACGCGTAATGCTGCTAAAGTATTGAAGCTTGAATTGGACAAGCCGGAGAACGAAGGAAAAAAACTGCGCGTTGTCATCACACATGCGCATGGTGACCATGCTCACTACGGGCTGGATCTCGACACACCAAAAGAAAATGATACGGTTGTATCTACCGATAAAGAGATTGATGTCATTCTCGCGAATGATCAGCCTTTGTTGAACGGTGTTAAAATTGATTACCTCTACTTCCCGGAAGAGGGATTTGTTATTACGAATCCGTCCCAAGGTAATCACGGCGACCACTAAGGGCGCGAAGAAGGGGAACTCATGGCTAACGATATCCGCGTATGCGAAAAGTGTAATCATGTCCGACTGAAATCGATTGTGCCCAAGTTGCAAAAAATGGCTCCAGACACGGAGATCAAGATTGGGTGCAAATCCTATTGCGGTCCTTGCGCGAAACGAGCATTTGTCTTTATCAACGGTCGGTATATCAGTGCACCGACAGAAGAAGAAGTGCTCGCCAAAGTCGCAAAGTTCGTGAAGTAAAGGATATAACAAGGTGAGTGGAGAAAACTGTCCACACATCAGAAAGGAGGGGCTACGTGCCTCTCCTTTTTTGCGTTTGGGTAGCAGTGAAAGGATGTGTTACTCCATAGCACCTTGGACCATTTCAGTAATTTGGAAGGAATCTTCTTGAATTTCAATGGCAATGACGGTAATATCCTTTTTCAGGAAGTGTACATTTCCAAGTCGTTCTTCATCCAATTCTACCCAACCTGTATCAGCTAACTTCTGAAAATAATCCATTGGCGGGTAGAGTCCTTGCTCACCCCCAATATGTTTCAGCTCATACTTAGCCCCTTTTTTAAGAGTGGGATGATCGGAATAAGCTATATTTTCAATAAGTTTTGCATTGGTTGGAACCGGGATGTCTGGGTTCATGGATGACGCTGTATATCCTTCTATCTCGTATGTTGCAGGAGCGCAGCCTTGTACCCAAATGAGCAAGGGCAGCATGCAGAGTGTCAGTAATATTTTCTTCAAATAAATTCCTCCTGATTTGCCATGATTACCTACATAAACGTAGCGAAATCAATTAAAGTTACGATAAAAACACAAAAGAAGAATAAGGAAGGCTTGTGTTATCCATCCTAAAGGGGTAACAGGAACATGATAATCCCAAGGAGGAATACTCATGCCGAAGCGTTATGATTCCAGTTTGCAAGCCGATACCACCGTATCTCAGGCGCAAAATGCGGTGAACAAGCTTCATTATGCTGTATCTCAGGCCCTGTCTCATCCGACGGCACAGACCATTGTACAGGCGGAACGTCGTCTGGCACATACGGAGCAGGCAATGCGACAAGCAGAGCTTTCACTCGGAGGGCAAGGTGTTGAGTTGGCAGAGGAAATGTTCATCGAGGAGAAGAGACGATTGAATTCAATCCAGAGTCAGCACGGTCAAGGGAATATATAACGTTCCTGTCACATCAGAACCCGCAGGGCAGCAATGCTTTGCGGGTTTTTCATATCTTTTGCAAAGACTCTCGATCCATGGGTTTACTCCGACAGTATGTCGAATGGTCGCTTAAAATTCTGTGAGAAGGTTAATAGAACAAGAGCAGGCAAAATTCCATACGGGAGGTACAGAATGACAAAACATATTACAGATTGTACGATTCTGAACAACGGAGTAACGATGCCATGGCTAGGATTTGGAACATATAAAGCAAAAGGTAAGGAAGTACAACAGGCGGTTGAGACCGCTTTGGAGGTTGGATATCGCAGTATTGATACCGCGTCCATCTATGGTAATGAGGAAGAAGTGGGACAAGCTATTGCAAGCAGTGGTGTTGCCCGTAACGAACTGTTTGTGACGACCAAGCTCTGGAACGAGGATCAGGGATTTGATTCAACGTTGAGAGCATTTGAAGCCAGTCAGAAGGCACTTGGACTGAATGTGATTGATCTTTACTTAATTCACTGGCCTGGCAGAGACCAGTATAAGGAGACGTGGAGAGCATTTGAACGTCTATATAGCGAAGGAAGCATCCGTGCGATTGGTGTGAGTAATTTTCAAGTACATCATTTGCAAGATATCATAGATGAGGGCGGAACGGTGCCTGCGGTAAATCAGGTAGAGCTGCATCCGGGTCTGATCCAGCAGGAACTTCAGGATTTCTGCGGGGCGCAAGGAATTCAACTGGAGGCTTGGAGCCCGATCATGAAAGGCAAGCTGAACCATGAGTCCACCCTCAAAGCACTGGCCCAGAAATATGGGAAAACGCCAGCACAGATCATTCTGCGCTGGGACATTCAGAATCAGATTGTGACGATTCCGAAGTCGGTTACCCCGGAGCGTATTCGTGAGAATGCGGATATCTTTGACTTTGAATTGACACCGGATGAGTTGAGACAGATTGATGCGCTGGATTCCGATAAGCGGACGGGTCCACATCCGGATCAACTGTTCTGGGATTAAATGGGTAGACGCTAATTGAATATAAGTGTTTGATGAACTACTTGTGTTTGTTCCAGTTACGTAATCGTTCTTTTGATCGCTGTTGTATCCAAATTTTTTTGATTCCTCTTTTCAGAGGGTAAAATTCGGAGACAGCTTATGCTTCCGATGCAGCTTTCTTGCAGAAAGCTTTCAGGCGAACGCTTCGCTTCTTCAGAATCGATTCCGTCCCCTCCACAGTAACTGTTCATCAAACACAAATATATGCAATGAGCTGGAGTAGTAAGTATATAAAAAAAGCAGCAGGATCGGGGAGTGTCCCCTGATTCTGCTGCTTTGTGTGTGTGAATTGGCTTAATTTTTTTTCGGGACTTCGCATCCGTCATCTGTGCAGACTCCGCTGCCATCAGCATCTGTTGTGTTGGATTCAACCATGGTGAATGGGGAACGATCGTCCCATGCTTTTTGAATGGCATCCAGGAACACCTCGTCAGGTTGAGCGCCCGATACAGCGAACTTGCGGTCGAATACAAAGAACGGTACACCGCGGATGCCGAGTTGCTCGCCTTCGGCTTGGTCAGCGCGGACATTGTCGGTGAATTGATCACTGGACAGCACTGCCGTAGCTGCCTCTCGATCCAGGCCGACTTCTGCTGCTAACTGAGCCAACACTTCAGGGTCGCCGGAGTGTTTACCTTCAATAAACACAGCTTGGAATATCCGTTCACTCAGTTCAAGCGCTTTGCCTTGTGTATCTGCCCAGTGTGTCAAGCGGTGAGCTGAGAAGGAGTTTGTAGGGATCATGGCATCGATATTGTATTCCAGTCCTGCCGTACGAGCATTGGCATTCATCTGTGCATTCATACCTTTGGCCTGTTCCACGCTCATATTATATTTGGCAGCCAGATATTCCGAATTGGTTTTGCCTGGGTTCAATGCAGCGTTTGGATCAAGTTCGAAGCTTTTGAATTGCAGCTTCACTTCATCACGGTGTGGGAACTGTTCCAGTACATTCTCCAGGCGGCGTTTGCCGATATAACAGAAAGGGCACAGAAAATCAGACCATATCTCAATATTCATTTTATTAAAACCTCCATCATCCTTTTAGTTGAAACTAATATGGTTACAATTATAAAGCCACTTTCTATAATTCGCAAGGAGATTACTTTTTATCCCGATATGCCTTGGACCAATGGTACGGTTGGATCTCATCCAGTCTCTTGAAGACCAGTTGGCCAGAAGGATCGTAAACGGCAGCTTTAACTTCTTCACCCCAGTAAAATAATCGTTCCTGGCATACACCGCAAGGTGTAAGGACCTTAAATTCTGAATGCTCATCATCACGAGCGATACAGAGGGAGTGGGTGACGTGTTCGTTCAATTTGTGGGCTTCCAGATAAGCTCCTGTTTCCATACACAGATGCGTGGCATCGTTGATGACCTCTGGAGCTACACTAATCAGCAGGGAGCCAGCTTCCGTATAGACGGCACCCGCACCGCCCCATCCCTGAGGATAACGTTGCTGCACAAAGTTGGCAGCTGCATCGAACAATTTCTGTTCAATATTGATTGGTTCAGTGAGTGATGTCATGTAATGTAAGTTCCCCTTTTTAAATCCAATTCAATTCATTTCGTGTAATTGTTTAGTTTGTCATTACGATATTGCTCATTGCGATGTTGCTGTTGAACTGTCTTCCTCTCGAAAGCGCTGAATCAAATCATAGGTAATGACCGTGTCCGAGACATGCAATCGCTTGGCTGCTTCATCATGACCGGGGCGGCAAGCATTGATATCTGTTTTGTCACGTGTTGACAGGTCATAACAAGCGCCATTCTCGTAGATATAATCATCCGATGGGATATAGAATACAGAACCATCCGAGAATGCGCCATTACGCAGCACAACCGTACGTGCAGACCCGTCATATACGTCGTTACCCATATGATAATAGGACTGGTCGGACACGCCGAGCAGATGCAACACGGATGGAGTGATGTCCAGTTGTCCCGAAGGTTCGTTGATGGTTCCGGCATCTGCTCCGTCCGGTAAATGCACGAGCAGAGGCACCTCGTTCATGATCTGAGCCATATCGAGTTCGTTCAGTGAACGTCCCAGGAACTGTTCGTATTGTGATTGTTCCTTGATCGAGTTGTCGTGGTCTCCGTAGAACATAAAAATGGTATTTTCCCATAATCCCCGATTTTTCAGATCATCCACCATCTTGCCGAGCGCCGAATCCACGTAATGAACGGATTGCAGATAGTTACCGAACATGGTCCCCTGGAACTCGCCTACATCCAGTTGCTGTTTCTCTTTAGGCAGGGCGTATGGGTGGTGACTGGTAAGAGTGATTAGGAAGGAATAGAACGGTTCGGTCACCTCACTGCTCATTTTCTCAACGGATTGGCGGAAAAAGGATTCGTCAGACAGGGACCAGCCAAGCGGGTCATCCTGTGCAAAATCATTTTTACTATAAAACTTGTCATACTTCATGTTCTGATACATCGTGTACCGATATCCAGAATCCACTCTCATAAGCGTGAAATACGTTGGTGCTATACCCATTATCCTTCAGAATGGAAGGGAGGGAATCGTACGTATGGTCTGCATATCGTACAAAGGCTGAACCAACCGGAAGTGGATGTAGGGAAATGTTTGCTCCAAAATCGGCATCTGACGTTCTGCCCTGACCGGTCTGGTGATAAAAGTGACTATAATACTGGCTTTCCTTCATCAGTTCATTAAAATAAGGTGTGATCTCCTGACCGCCAATGCTCTGGCCAATCATGAAGTTCATAAAAGCCTCACCCTGGACAATGATCACATTGCTGTCTTTATACTTGCCAAACAAGGCATCATTCTGCGGGGCAGTTCCTTGCCTTTCAGCGAAGAACGCTTTTGCTTGCTCAACATCAGCTGGTTCAGCCTGCGGCCCGGAGCCGATATGGTCTTTGGCAAAGTTGTACAGATCATAACCGTGAAAAGCGAGCAGTCCGGTCACATTGTACATGGATACATTCCACCAGTTGTTATCGAACAGGCCCTTAGCCCATGTTTTGCTATAAAAATAAATCGGGCCGACGGCGAGGCCAAGTCCCAGCACAAGGGCAATGCTGCCAGCCGTGAGACGGCGGCGCAACCGTGCCTTGCCATCGTTATACGAATAACTCCCGTAACCCGTAACAGATGTACTGGAGTGCATCGAACGGTAACTTCTGCTGAACAGTACGATAGCTGCGAACGGAATGACGACAAGCCAGTCGGCAAAGAACCAGAGATCACTTGTGTAGATCAGTGTAGCGATGCTGTCACCCAATGCGTCAACTTGTCTGGCCTGCAACAATACCGGGATGGTCAAGAAATCCTGGAAATAGCGATAATACACCATATCGGCGTAGATTAGTGCGGTAAGCAGCAGGTTAAGCACCGCGAGAGACACGATCATACCTCTACGTGGCAGCAACCAGGTCCAGAAGGACAAGAGTAGTAAAGATCCAATGGCAATGACTTTATCCAGCAGTCCCATCGTAATGTTATAAGCGTGAAGATTGTGATGGAGCCACATGAGTTTGAGCAGCATGAGCACAAGAAAAATAAGATATAACGTTAATGGATGATTTAGAAGCCCGCGTGGCATAGAGCTGCGCGTAGGCCGAGTGACAACCATATGTATGTCCCCCTTGCTTTTGTTGTTTTGTTATCGGAATGTAAAATAGGGCTCCATCCATTATAGCGTGGCCTCATGTGTTTTCAACTATGCCTCAGAAGAATTGATTTCTGCGGAAGCGAAGACCGAAGTCGGTGAATTCATATGACCAGAAAAGCGCACAAAAAAAGCGCTCCGGCCATGGATGGCAGGAGCACTTTAGATTCGAAACAATTATGAAGATTGTGGTGTTTTATTTCGTGGGGGCAGTGGCCCCAAATACTGATAGTACTGGGTTTCAATTCGTCCGTTGAACAACTTGCGACGTTTGTCTGCCTTATGACCGAAATACTCCTCAAAAGCTTTGGTCGACGTGATTGCAAAAAAGGACCATGTTGGCATGTCGAGGTAACTGCGCCCTAATGAGCGGAGCAACTTCTGAACTTCTTTTTCTTCACTCAAGCGTTCACCATATGGGGGATTGGTAATGATGACACCATATTCACCCTGTGGTCTTGCGCGATGAGCGGGCAGGACGCTGACTTCAATATCTTTGGCGAAGCCAGCACTTTTGATCGCTGCCATAGCAACTTCAATCGCTTCCGGATCAATATCGCTACCTGAAATTTGTAACGGGACATCGTCACGTACAGCATCGAATGCTTCTTCGCGCGCCTGTTCCCACAATTCTTCAGGAATGACAGCCCAGTCCTCAGAGTTGAAGGTCCGACGAAGTCCTGGTGCAATGTTCCAGCCGATCATAGCGGCTTCGATCAGCATTGTGCCTGATCCACAGCATGGGTCATAGAATGGACGGGATACATTCCAGCGGCTGAGCTGAATAAGAGCTGCAGCAAGTGTTTCTTTGAGTGGTGCTTCGGTGACGAGTTTACGATAACCCCGTTTATGCAGACCTGGTCCCGTCGTATCTAAAGTAAGCAGGGCGTGATCGTTCAGCAGAATGACCTCAATCACATAACGAGACCCATCCTCTGGGAACCACTCTGTGTCATAAGTCAGCTTCAGTTTCTCTACGATTGCTTTTTTCACGATCCCTTGTGATGCAGGCACACTGCTTAACTGGGATTTTTGAGAACGACCCTCTACAGGGAATTCGCCGTCGGCTGGAATCCACTCTTCCCAAGGCAGTGCTTTGGTGCCTTCAAACAATTCGTCGAAAGTCGTGGCAGGGAATTCACCCATTTTCACCAATACGCGATCCGAACTTCTCAGCCACAGATTACAACGGCAAATATCAATATAATCTCCTGTAAAGAAAACCCGGCCGTTGTCGATCGTAACATCTTCATACCCCAGTTGTTTCAGTTCCCGGGCAACAACAGCCTCGAGTCCCATCGCCGAGGTTGCAATCAATTGCAATTGAGCCATGTGATTCATTTCAACTCCATTTCAAGCTGGAAAAGGAATATCCTTCTCTCTGCTGTATAGTGACGGCGCGGCCTTGCCGCTTTCCGTGAAAAAACTTACAATGAGAAATGCGGTGAATGTATGTACTCCTCTTTCGAGGTGATACACCAGTCAACCGCCTGTGTTGATAACAAACATTTATTATAGAACATTGGCATCCATATGGAAAGCAGTCCAAGTGTCCAAGGAGGATTTTAGTGGTGAATCTGACCCCTGATGAATATGTAAATCAATTATTTCAAGAGGATGACCTTTTGCTGAAAGTGAAAGAGGCTATCCGTTCGAACGGTATGCCGGAAGTTTCGGTTGCTGCAGCGTATGGACGATTGCTCACTTTTCTAGCGAAGACATCCAAAGCAGAAGCTGCGCTCGAAATCGGCGTGCTGGGCGGTTACAGTGGGATCTGCATTGCGCGAGGCTTGCGTGAGAATGGAACCCTGACTTCGCTGGAACTGAAAGAGGAATATGCGGCAATGGCGCGTGGTCATCTGGAAGAAGGCGGTTTTGGCGAAAAGGTGGAGTACCGCATTGGCCCGGCGGCAGACAGCCTGGAGCAATTGGAGCAGGAAGGTCGCACATTCGATTTTTTCTTTATTGATGCAGATAAGGAGAATTATCCGGTATATCTCGATTATGCCATTAAGCTGGCCCGGCCAGGTGCTGTCATTGTAGGTGATAATTGTTTCCTGCGTGGGCGTACGCTGAATCCGGACAAGCAGGGTCCGGCCGTGCTTGCTGTTCGTCGGTTCAATGAACAGATGGCGAGTGACCCGCGTCTGGTGACGACCATGTTGCCCGATTACGATGGGCTTGTACTTGCTTGGGTAAAGTAAAAGTGGAAATTTCCTAAAGATAAAACTCCGATGGAACACGATCTCACGCTTTTATGTTTGTGAGGGGATCGTGATCCTGTACGGAGTTTTCTGAAAACATACAAAGAAAGAGATGACAACATTTTGAATGACCGAAAATGTGTCGTCTCTTTCTTTGTGTTTACAGATATATCGTTGTAGTAGTTCTATTTATACTTCAGGTGTTCCGTACGTTTCAAACCATTTTTTGATGTTGTCAAAATCATCACTGAAGGACAAGCCCAGCATCAATAATACACGAGCTTGTTGTGGACTCAGGTTGTCGCCTGCAATGATACCTTTGCCGCCGCCGTACACACTTCCTGAACCCGTCCGAGTGGTGGTCACAAAGATGACACCTTCTTCAATGGCTTTGGTACGAGCTTGTCCCATAGCTCTGGAGATACCGCCAGCTCCGGTACCGGAAGTCACGATTCCTTTGGCACCGCTGCTCACGAATCCTTCAATGGCTCCGCCGCCAGCTTCTTGATATGAGATCGCAATTTCTACTTTGGCCAGATCTGCCTTTGTGATTTTACTTAGATCAAATACGGGCTTTGCTGTGCCTTGAGGTTTCAAGGCACGTGCAGGAGCACGGTAGATTCGGATATTTTCTTCATCAATATATCCTACAGCGCCGAGCATCGGCGTTTCAAACGTATCTGTCCGATAATCATTTGTCTTGGTTACACCACGAGCAAGCTGGATTGTGTCATTCAACATGAGTACTGTGCCGAATGAAGTGGTACGACCACTGCCTGCAAGTTTGATGGCGTTGTACAGATTGGCTTGAGCGTCAGAACCGATGACGGTCCATGGACGCATGGAGCCTGTGATCACGACAGGTTTGTCACTCTGAACCGTCATATCGAGGAAATAAGCGATTTCTTCCATTGTATCTGTACCCGTGGTAACGACAACACTGTCATACGTTGCCAGAGCTTTGTCTACCGTCTGCGACAAGTCATAGAGGTCGCTCATGCTATAGGAACCTGAACCTGAGTTTCCAAATTGGAGTGTGCTAACATCAGCAATCTTCTGTTTATCCGGTAAGGCGTCTACCATCTCTCCAATCGGAAGTGTACCTGCCTTGTAATTCTGGAAGCTGGTGGCATCCTCGGATTGTCCGGCAATCGTTCCGCCAGTTCCGATTACCAATACATTAGGAAGTGCAGATTGCTTGGAAGAGTCTGGTATTGCGGGAATGGAAGTATTGCGAGCTGGGGTAGTAGTTGCTGTCTGAACAGCACCTGTTGTGCCTTTCACCTCTACCGTAGCTGCGTGCGCGGCGTAGGTTCCAATGGGGGACAACGAGATGGTCAATGCTGTTAAAGCTGCGGTACTCCATACGGCCCAGGGACGAAGTTTGGATGTTTTACTCATGAATAGCACTCTCCTTCAAGTAAGTGTGATGTTAAGTTTGTTAAGAAGAATATGTATATCATTTCAAATTGATTGTATTTCATGTTAAGTAATATGACAAACATAGATAATGGCAGAGTAATCGGTTACATTCATAGATAATGAGAGTAAAATGATTGTTTATAAGGGATTATGAAAGATTATTCATTTTGATAGAGATAGAAAAGAAGCGGTTTTAGCAGTTTTGAAGGAAAATAAGCCCTTATAATGTTAGTTAACATTACATAATGAGTCTTTTGTCCTGATAAAATGAAGCATTTTAATAAAAGAATGTCGAATTGGCACTCATATCAGAAGTAAGTAACAGAATAAGAGGATGATAGTAACGCATATTAGGTAATGGGGATCAATTACGGTCTAAAGAGTGGTTTCGTTATAGAGTTATGTTTATAATAGGGGTGATCAACATATGTAAATAAATATATAATAATGATTGGAGGAGAAACGATGAAACAGGCACCGAGAAAGTATGCAAATTACATTCCGATTCGGGAACTGGAGACTTTGGAAGAGAGGTTATCTCCCTTCAAGGTGTATGCAGAACTTCGTGATAACACTCCAGTCCGATATGATGAGCATCGAGAATGTTGGGATGTTTTCGGGTATGAAGATGTGAAGTACGTTCTGAAAAATCCGAAACTGTTCTCTTCTGCACGTGATCGCGCCAATACGAGCATGTTGACGACAGACCCTCCCAAACACAAACAGCTGCGTGATCTGGTGAACCAGGCGTTTACACCCAAGGCAATTGAAGCATTGGCTCCGCGTATTCAGGAAATCACAGATGAGTTAATTGCTCCACACCTGTCAGAAGGACATATGGAACTTATTGATGACCTTGCAACACCATTGCCCGTCATTGTCATTGCGGAATTGATCGGAGTCCCTGCGGCGGATCGTCAAAAGTTCAAAGACTGGTCTGATGTGTTGGTGAAAGGTGCACGTGACGATAGTGAGCAGGCCTTCCAGGAGTTATTGGAGGAGAAAAAAAGAAATATGCAGGAGTTGCATATCTATTTCACTGGCATTATGGAAGAACGTCGGTTGCAGCCAAAGGATGATCTGATCTCATTACTGCTTGCTGCGGAGATTGATGGTCAGCAATTGACTTCAGATGAAGTGGTAGGCTTCTGTATTCTCTTACTTGCTGCCGGTAATGAAACAACAACCAACCTGATTACCAATGCGGTTCGTATTCTGTCTGAACAACCCGAGCTACAACAGGAGTTGCGCGAACATCCTGAGCGGATTACTTCTGCGATTGAAGAGACGCTGAGATACTATCCGCCAATTGTCGCGATTGGGCGAGTAGCCAAGGAAACTGTAGAGTTGAATGGCCAGATGATTCAAGCTGGGGAGCAGGTGATTTCCTGGGTTGGAGCAGCCAATCGGGACAGTGCCCAATTTGAAAACCCGGAAGATTTCATCTCTGATCGCAAGCCGAACAGGCATATGGGCTTTGGTTTTGGCATTCATTTTTGTTTGGGTGCACCACTCGCTCGATTGGAGGCAAGGGTAGTCCTTCATACATTGCTTCAGCACATGGGAAACATTCAGCTTGTGCCGGGAACGGCTCTGCAACCGATACAAAGTGCTTTTGTATTTGGTGTGAAACATTATCCGATACAATTCAATCTAATAAATAAATGATGAATGGCGCATGAATGACAAAAGCCGCTCTCAGGCCAATTAGGCGCTGGAAGCGGCTTTTTCAAATGAAAAAGTAAGATGTACTCATTAAGAAATGGATAGGGAATCAGGATTCCCGAATAGAAGCAGGTTTGTTATACAATTTGAATCGGACCCAAACCATATTAAGCAGCAGCAGTCCGCCAGATACGATAAACAGACCTTCGATCCCGATGAATCCTGCCATAAATCCTCCAATGATCGCTCCAAGCATGTTGCCCAGCGCCAGAGTACTTGTATTAAAACTGAATGCACGGCTGATCATGCTATCGGATGTATAGGAACGGATCAGGGCATTAACGCTCGGAAGCAGGCCACCCATGAACACACCCATCATGAAACGAACAAGAATGAGCTGCCACACAGTCTGAACAAATGCCTGCGGAATAAGCATGAGTCCTGTACCTATGAGGGAAAACGTCAGCACCTTGTGAGGACCAATCCGGTCACTCAGCTTTCCGAGAATCGGAGACATAGCCATATTGGATAGTCCCGTAACTGCACCGACAAGTCCTGCCCAGAAGGCCACATTTACATCCGAAGCATGCAATTTTTGCACATACAGCGGCAAGAGTGACATGGGGCTAATCATCGCAAACTGCAACAGAAACGTCACAGCAAACAGTGCGGGCAGTTGAGGTGACTTGTTCAATTCCTTCAGACCGGACAATACGGATTGTGCCGGCAGTTTGGCTGCTTCTTGACGGTCAAACTTCTCTCTCACCAGGAACATGGCGAGCATGGAAGCAACAAAGATCAGTCCACCTGTAATGTAGAAAATGGGGCGGAAGCCTACCGCATCCGCTAACAAGCCACCAATGAGTGGACCCAGGATTGTGCCGGCAACCTGCCCGGACTGACTGATTCCCATGGCGAAACCCATGCGGTCTTTCGGTGTGGTACCCGATATCAGCGCAACAGCTGCAGGGTTGAAACCGGAGATGGTACCGTTAAGCAAACGCAATAAGAGAAGCTGCCAAGGATTCTGTGCCAGACCCATAAGGGCAATTACGATGGCCATCCCGAATCCCGAACGCAGCAGCATTACTTTTCGGCCATACTTGTCTGATAACTTGCCCCAGAGCGGTTGGAACAAAAATGAGGTGAGGAAATTGGCTGCAAAAATAAATCCCGCCCATATGCCAATTTCATGTTCGCCAACAACGCCCAGATCTCTTGCGAGATAAAGAGACAAAAATGGGGTAATCATGGTCATACCCGAATTGACCAAAAATTGTCCGAACCAAAGCACAATGAGGTTTACTTTCCATGTTTTCAAAGTGCTTTCACTTCCTTTCAAAGATATTTCTGTAATTCTCAAAAAAACACCATTCTTTCATTATAACATAATTGGCATATGAGGGATGGGTGTAAGGAATGTCATAGTATTGTCACGTAGAACGCATCTGCATGTGGTTGTTACGGCTGTTTAAAAAGGGCATAATGGTAATTATGAGTCCAAAAACTATTGGAGGCTTCTTACATGAGCTATAATGATCGACTGATTCGGGCAAGTTTCAAACAACAGGTAGATCGTGTCCCGGTGTGGTACATGCGTCAAGCTGGTCGTTACGATCCTGAATATCGCAAAATTAAAGAAAAGTACTCCTTGTTAGAAATCTGCAAACAACCCGAGCTGGCGGCTGAAGTTACACTTATGCCGGTACGCAAACTTGGTGTAGATGCGGCTATTTTGTATTCCGATATTATGAATCCGGTTGCCTCATTGGGCATTGATTTTGACATTGTAAAAAATATTGGTCCAGTTATCGATAATCCTATTCGTTCCGCTGCAGATGTGGATCGGCTGCGTCCTATCGACGTAGAAGGAGATCTGTCACATATTCTGGAAACTATTCGAATTCTGGATAAGGAGCTTGATGTGCCTCTGATTACGTTTGCGGGCGCACCATTCACGATTGCGAGTTATCTGATTGAAGGCCGACCTTCGAAAGGTTATATCCGCACCAAAACGATGATGTACAGCGAGCCTGAGGTGTGGCATAAGCTGATGCAGAAGCTTGGTGATATGGTTATTACATATGTCCGTGCGCATATTGCGAATGGCGGTAAGGCATTCCAGTTGTTTGACAGCTGGGTTGGAGCACTTTCTCCCAAAGACTTCAGAACATATGTGTTGCCTACGATTACCCGTATCTTTACCGAATTATCCGATTTGAATGTACCGAAGATTTATTTCCCTGGTGTTGCATCCGGTGAGTTGTTGCCAGCACTGCATAATCTGCAAGCCGATGTGATTGGACTGGACTGGAGAGTATCCATTTCGGAAGGGCGTCAACGTCTTGGTGGCAAATTTGCAGTACAGGGTAACCTGGACCCATATTTGCTGACTGCGCCGATGGAACTGATCAAGGAGCAAGCCAAAGTGATTATTGACGAAGGAATCAAGGAGCCGGGTTATATTTTCAACCTGGGACACGGATTATTTCCTGAAGCATCGCTAGAGAAGCTCAGAGAACTAACGGCGTATATTCATGAATATTCTGCCGAAGCAATGAAGACTGGGGTGACGGTAACCAATGACTAATACTGTAGGTGTACTGGTGATGTCGTATGGCACACCAGAAAATATGGAGAGTGTTGAAGCGTATTACACACATATCCGCAGAGGACGTCCGCCTGAACCGGAGCAATTGAAAGAACTGACGGATCGTTATGAAGCCATTGTTGGCGGTGTTTTCCCCCTTCGGGAGAACACAGACAATCAGGTCAAGGCCCTTCAAGAGACATTAAACCGCGATGAGCGTGGCACTGATGTGGAATTCCGTTGTTATCAAGGACTGAAGCATGCCTATCCGTTTATTGAGGATGGCGTGGAGCAGATGGCTAAGGATGGAATTCAGACAGCGATTGGTATTGTACTGGCTCCTCATTTTTCCACGATGAGTGTAGGCAGTTATATCAAACGTGCGCGTGAAAAAGCAGAAGAGCTGGGCGTTCATATGTCCTTTATTGAGAGTTATCATCTGCATCCGAAGTTAATTCAGGCGTTGTCCACACGTGTCAGTGCCAAGTTGGATGCGTTCGAAGAAGCTGGAGCAAAACGCGGAGATGTGAAGGTGTTGTTCAGTGCGCACAGCCTGCCGGCACGTATTGTGGAGATGGGTGATCCATACCCGCAACAATTGCTGGAGACTTCGGAAGTGATTGCCTCACGTGTAGGCATAACCAATTGGCAATTTACGTGGCAGAGTGCCGGACGAACAGCTGAGCCTTGGCTCGGACCGGATATTCTGGATACGTTACAGGAGCTTTCTCGTGAACAGGTAGAGGATGTGCTTGTGGCACCAATCGGGTTTGTCTCGGATCATCTCGAAGTGCTCTATGATCTCGATATTGAGGCCAAATCGATTGCCAAAGAGATCGACATGCGCCTGATGCGTATTGATTCTCTCAATAGCGATCCTCTATACATGGAGACGTTAAGCGACGTTATTATAAGCCAATGGCAGCAAGGGTCGGATGAGTAATGGGTGATAAGAAACGCCGTGTTGTTGTTGTCGGCGGTGGCCTTACCGGCCTCAGCGCGGCATTTTATATCCGTAAGCATTACCGGGAAGCGGGCGTTGAACCCGTGATTACTTTGGTCGAGAAAAGCTCGTCCATGGGAGGCATGATTGAGACACTGCACCGGGATGGATTTGTGATTGAAAAAGGGCCGGATTCTTTCCTGGCTCGCAAAACAGCAATGATTGACCTCGCTAAAGAATTGGAGATCGATCATGAACTGGTCAGTCAGAATCCGGAGTCGAAGAAAACGTATATCATGCAGCGTGGCAAGCTTCATCCTATGCCAGCAGGACTTGTTCTCGGTATTCCGACAGAACTAAGACCATTCTTGAGAAGTGGTCTGGTCTCTCCGGCAGGCAAACTGCGGGCGTTGATGGACTTTGTCATCCCGCCGCGTCGTACAACAGAGGATGAATCGCTCGGTTATATGATTGAACGCCGTCTTGGAGCAGAAGTGCTGGAGAACTTGACGGAACCCCTGCTCGCGGGAATCTATGCAGGTGATATGCGGCGATTGAGCCTCCAGGCTACCTTCCCGCAGTTCGGAGAAGTAGAGCGCGATTACGGCAGCTTGATCCGGGGCATGATGACGGGTCGCAAACCGGCTGAAACGCATACCGGAACAAAACGGAGCGCTTTTTTGAACTTTCGCCAGGGACTTCAGAGCCTTGTTCATGCACTCGTCCACGAGTTGCAGGATGTGGATCAACGTCTGAACACTGCGGTGAAGTCACTGCAACGCCTTGATGGAGCGGAGACCAGATACCATGTTGAGCTGGAGAATGGTGAACAGCTTGAGGCGGATGATGTAGTGGTTACTGTGCCGACATATGTCGCGTCGGAGCTGTTGAAGCCTCACGTCGATACAGCAGCTCTGGATGCGATTAACTATGTGTCTGTAGCCAATGTAGTGCTCGCGTTTGAGAAAAAAGAGGTGGAGCATGTATTCGACGGGTCGGGTTTCCTCGTTCCGCGGAAAGAGGGGCGGAATATTACGGCTTGCACGTGGACATCGACGAAATGGCTGCATACGAGCCCGGATGATAAAGTACTGCTCCGCTGTTATGTTGGTCGCTCCGGTGATGAACAGAACGTAGAGCTTCCGGATGAAGCGCTGACGAATCTGGTTCTCAAGGATCTAAGAGAGACGATGGGTATTGAAGCAGTGCCGATCTTCTCCGAGATTACAAGGCTTCGTAAATCCATGCCACAGTATCCGGTGGGACACCTCCAACATATTGCCGCCCTCCGTGAGGAGCTTGGCAGCAAATTACCGGGGGTATACATTGCAGGTGCAGGTTATGAGGGTGTAGGCTTGCCTGATTGCATCAGACAAGCGAAGGAAATGTCTGTTCAGGCTACACAAGAGCTTGCAGCAGATTAAGTACAGCAAGAGAGCTGTCTCAAACGTAGAATTATCTACTGGAGAGATGGCTTTTTTTATATGAAGATCTGGAAGCTAACCGAGTTAATACCCTTTCAATCGATACAGTTCCAAGGAATGATGGAAATCCAGAATATGCCTGATATAATGGTATGTATGGCTGTGAAGAAGAAGAGGAGTTGCTTATGTATCCCCCAAGATCAGAGCGAAGTGTAAAGAAGAAAAATGGTAGTAAACGCACCCGCAATACAATCACAATCATCTGGACAGTTAATATTGTATTGATCATTGCAATTGGTCTGGTGGGCATTTTTTATGTCATTGATTCACGTCAGCAACAGGCAGACCAGCCAGTGAAACAAGAAATAGTTGATCAGGATCAGCCTTCCATTGGAGATGATGCCAAAGGCGGGGATCAAATAAGTTCTCCAGACTCGGAATCAGATGAGACTTCGGAAGAAGATCCTAAAGCTACGGATGAAGAGACAACAGAGGATGTAGAAAAGACAACGGGCGCAGCGACATCTGACTCTTCAGGCAGCACCAATAGTGAGAAAGCAGAATCTGGAGCGAAAAAACCTACGGCAGATTCGACACCATCCAGCACCAAGGGAAATGCAGGTGCGGATAAGGAAGCAGGGGCGTCGAAACCTACCAATTCAGCGAAGGATGTCACGATTAACTTTGTGGGTGATATTCAATTTTCGGGCAAAGTTGCTGAGTTGCTGGATAAGAACGGTTATGACTATCCCTTTGCCAAACTCGGCAGATTATTCAAGGATGATGATCTTACCATCGGCAACTTGGAGACACCGATAACCCTGGGTGGGACTGGTGCGGTCGACAAAACCTATGTATACAAATCTTCGCCCAAAGCATTGGCGGCAATGGCCTCTGCGGGTTTTGATGCTGTCAACTTGGCTAACAATCATATTCTGGATCAGGGCGTAGAGGGCTTGGTGGATACGTTAACTTATCTCAAGGAATATGGCATAGCTCACACCGGGGCAGGTATGAACAGGGATGAGGCCTATGCACCAGCGTATCTGGAACGCAAAGGCATGAAGATTGCATTGCTTGGATTCTCCCGAGTTGTACCGGAAACGAGTTGGAAGGCGGAAGGCAATCGGGCTGGCGTGGCTGAAGCCTATGATTCCACAGGAGCAGTCACAGCGATCCAGGAGGCACGTAAGAAGGCTGATCTGGTGATCGTGGTTGCACATTGGGGAGAGGAACGTGTAAGTACTCCGAATAGTGACCAGACCCGATTGGCTCATGAGTTTGTAGATGCTGGCGCTGATCTGGTCATAGGTGGTCATCCTCATGTGTTGCAAGGGCTGGAGTACTATAAGGGGAAGTGGATTGCATACAGTACGGGAAATTTCATTTTCTCCAGATCGACAACCGAAGAGACATGGAAAACGGCGGTATTTCAGGCTCGCTGTAGTCAAGATGCAGCTTGCAGCATGAAAGTTATCCCTTATGAGGCCGGGCTTGGTCAGGCCATTCCGATGATCGATGAGGCAAACAAACTGCTGTTGGAACAGATGGCAAAGCTCTCCCCGGGCATTCGATATGATGGGAATGGAGTCGCTTCACCTAATTAAAAACCTTTTGAGGAGGGAATCGAATGAACAACCTTTGTGTAGCGCACCGTGGATTTTCTTCTATTGCACCAGAGAATACGATGGCTGCATTCCTGATGGCCATGGAACGGCCTGAAGTTCAGTGGATGGAGCTGGATGTGCAGTTGTCGCGTGATGGTGTACCGGTGGTCATTCATGATTTTACAGTGGATCGCACGACGAATGGCAAGGGCCTGGTTCGGGAAACCGATTGGGCTGATCTGCAACGTCTGGATGCCGGAGCATGGAAAAACAAGTCTTACAAAGGCGAACGGATTCCGGCGCTGAGTGAATTGTTAGATCGCTCGTGCGGCAGAGTGCGTTTGAACATTGAATTGAAAACGCAGGGAGACATGTACCAGGGTCTGCCTGCGGCTGTTATACATGAAGTGAGAAAAAGACATATGCAAAATGATGTTGTGATCACCTCATTTGAACCAGCCGCTCTGATCGAAGTGAAGAAACTTGCACCGGAGATCCAGACGGGGCTGATTATCGATGCACGACCAGGTGATCTGTTAACCGCCCTGCGGCAGATGAATTGTACATTCCTCTCCATTGGATACACCAATGTAGACAAATCCTTAATGAACGAGATGCGGAGTGCAGGCATTCGGGTGATGGCTTGGACAGTGGATGACAAGACCATTATGAAGAAACTGGCGGCAGTTGATCCAGAACTCATGTTATGTACGAACCGTCCTGACGTGTGGGAGTTGGCATTTCAGGAGACGAGCAGCCGATTTTTCAGACCCTAACTTTCCTATATGCACTAATGAATCCGATAAAGGTGGTAATATACCCATGTTGACTAACATTCGCAATGTATACTGTGTAGGACGCAATTATAAACTTCATGCGGAAGAATTGGGTAACGCGGTTCCGGATGAGCCAATGATCTTTATGAAACCTTCTCATGCAGTCGTGCCCCTGAATGGTGAAACCCTTGAATTGCCTGCTACCAAGGGTGAAGTTCACTATGAAGCTGAATTGGTCGTTCAAATCGGCCGGAGTTATGAGCCAGGTATGGCGGTAGATGAGCTGGTGGATGCGTATGCGTTTGGTATTGATTTTACGTTACGTGACGTACAGACCGTGATTAAGAAAAAGGGCCACCCGTGGACAGCGGCCAAAGGATTCAAAAATTCCGCTCCGGTTACTGCATTTCAGGCATTCCCGGGTGCGGCAGCATTACTGGAGAAAGACTTTACATTGACCAAAAATGGTGAGGTAGTCCAGCGTGGTAACATTCGTAACATGATCTTCAGTTTACAGGATATTGTGGATTATGTAGGTCATCATTACGGCCTAGGGCCGGGCGATGTCATTTTTACAGGAACACCGGAAGGTGTTGGACCAACACAAGCAGGAGATGTGCTCGAACTGGCATGGGACGGCGAATCTTTGGGTGCCTGCACGATTGGGGCAGCGCAATAAGGATTACACATCATAACTGCTTGAGATGAATAGGTTACAAGAAAGGGGCGTGTATACGCTCCTTTTTGTCGTGCTATCGTGGATATATGTTTATACCTTCATCGTACGGATACGCTACTAATTTAAGCCAAGCTGTATGCTGTATTTGCGCTCTGTGTGACCAACTCTTCCAGTTCAGCTTGTTGTGCAGCATGTTGCTCCGAGCTGATACTTCCATTTGCGAGCCGTTCATCCAACTGCTCTCTGAGCTGTCTTACTTGTATAGCAATGACCTCATCCAAATTCCCGTTATTTTCTTCCGTAATTGTCCTCAGTGATTTGCTGCTGTAAAGTTCCTGATAGAGATCCGCTTCTGAAGCCTGATTCAGAGCGCTGAGCAGCTCGTCGCTGCTTCCCTCACGAGTGTCCAAGTCAACGATGGACCATTTAGCAGTAGGTATGGGAGAGATGGCAGACTGGCCCCAGGCTGTTCCGGCGAAGGACATGGTGACAATCATTGTGCCTATAATAATGACTCTTTTCATGTTCATATGGATAATCCTCATTTCTGTAGTTGAGTACGAACTGAATCGTAGCTTGTCGTAGATGTAGTTGTTGATGTTTCGATCTAAGAATAGTGTAAACGGGAAACCTGAAGTGAAACTTAAAACAGGATAAGTAATTTCAACCTAGCGGAGAATGGCTGCAAAAAGAAAAGATCACTAATATAATTCACACTTGACAGGTTGGGTTAGTTGGTTATATGATAATCTCAATTATTTTAATACTCATTAAATGAACAGTGAAATAATTTGAACTGAAAACTGCATTGAGCTGATTGGACCACCAAAGGCTCCCGGGACTACTCCTCTAAGGAATGTCCTCGGGGGCCTTTTTTTGTTCGCTGTTGAAGCTTCAAACGATCAAGGAGGTTATGAAATGAGCGATAGAGACTGGGAAGCGTTGGAGCGGACGGATTGGTTATTTCGCAAAATGGTCAGACGATTCGTCAAAGAGCGGGACCGCATCTCTGTAGAAGGTATCAGCCTGCCAGGTATGCTTATCCTGCACAAAATCATTCGTGAGGGAGAACAGCGGCTTGGAGATCTGGCAGAACAATTGGACTTCACATCGGGTGCCATTACAGCTCTGACCGATAAGCTGGAGAAAAAGGGACTCACCATCCGCAGAAGAAAGGAAGACGATCGCCGGACGGTTTTACTGGACATCACATCCAGCGGGCGGGAGATGTATGCGAGAAACAGCAACATCGGTGCCCGATGTATCACGCTTCTGTTTGAGGGTTTTACGAGTGAGGAACTGGAGCAGCAAAGTCAATTCTACGAGCGGGTAGTAGCGAATCTGGAGGGGTTCTCGGACACGGTGCTGGAATTGGCGGAGAGCAACGGGATACAAGAACATGATCGGTCCTCCACAAGTAACCTTGAGCAGAAGCAGCGGGAAAATACCGGGAAGAGGAACTATCTCAGTTATTGAGGTTGGGTCAAAGTAACGACATTTGATATACCACAAACATTCTAGGGGAGAGATGATCAATGGGACACTCAACAATATATCCAACTGGAGCGACGTTATACAATCCGGATAAGGCTTGGGGCGGTTATACCGTCTATCAGGCAGGTGAGGAAGGCGTAGTATTGATCGATATGAATGGCAAGGAGGTTCACCTGTGGAAAGGATTGTTAGGTTTTCCGGCCAAAATATTACCTGGCGGCTACGTGCTGGGCAGCACGGGTCGGAGAGATCCGAAGTTCGGTATTCAGGATAATGTCGATCTGGTTCAGGTGGATTGGGACGGCAACATTGTATGGAAATACAACAGCTACGAACACATCGAAGATCCGGGGTATGAGCCATTATGGTATGCCCGCCAGCATCATGATTATCAGCGTGAGGGGAATCCGGTAGGTTATTATGCACCTGGCCTTGCACCAAAGACGAAGAGTGGCAAAACACTTATTCTGGCTCACAAAAATGTGAGTAACCCGCAAATTTCAGATAAGCCATTGCTTGATGATGCCATTATAGAAGTCGATTGGGAGGGGAAGGTACTCTGGGAGTGGCTGCCTAACGAACATTTTGAAGAATTAGGTTTTGATGAAGCTGCTCGAAATGTCCTGTTCCGTGATCCGAATACACGTTCTTTCGGTCATCTGGGTGGTGGCGTTGGTGACTGGTTACATATTAATTCTGCTTCTTATGTCGGACCCAACCGTTTCTATGAAGAAGGAGACGAACGGTTCCACCCCGACAATATTATCTGGGATGCCAGAGAGGCCAACATTATCGCCATTACAGACAGACAGAGTGGAAAGATCGTGTGGAGATTAGGGCCAGACTATGCTTCACCTGAAGTGAAACACATCGGCACAATTATCGGGCAGCATCATGCACATATCATTCCCCAAGGTCTACCGGGAGAAGGGAACTTGCTCGTATTCGACAATGGCGGCTGGGCAGGTTATGGCCTCCCAAATCCGGCTTCTCCATTTGGATTGAAACATGCGATTCGGGATCACTCCCGTGTACTGGAGATTAACCCGGTCACCCTGGAGATTGTCTGGCAGTATACCTCGGCAGAAGCAGGTTTCTCGGTTCCGACGGATTCTTATAAATTTTATAGCCCATACATCAGTTCCGCCCAGCGTTTACCTAACGGCAACACCCTGATAACCGAAGGTTCCAATGGCCGATTGTTCGAAGTCACAGCGGAGCATGAGCTGGTCTGGGAGTATGTCTCCCCGTACACGGATGGGCGGAATACCAATATGGTCTATCGCTCATATCGAGTTCCTTATCAGTGGGTTCCACAGTTGGAGAAGCCGCAGGAAGTTGCGATCGAAGCCATTGATGTCTCCAACTACAGGGTGCCGGGAGCAGCACCTAAAGGTTCTGCATCCATCGTGAGCGTAGAGACAACTCTTCCATTTGTGGAGGGTGCAGCCTGTGTGGCAACGTCGGATGAAGGCAAGTCGGGCGGTTAAGCGTCAAGAATCATGACTAGATCGAATGGGGTGTATATTGTGAGAAAACCATCCATAATTACAGGCGTATTGATATTATTCCTGGCTACGGCACTCCTATTATCCGGATGCAGTTCAAACGCAGCAGGATCTGGAGCAAAAGACGCTACCGGCAAGAATACCGATAATGTAAAAATTCGAATTGCAGATACAAGTACGAACCCAACGTTCAGGGTAGCCATTGCCAAAGGTTTCTTTGAAAAACGGGGCATTGATGCAGAGAGTATTACGTTTGGCTCACCGGCTGAAGGTGTAAATGCACTATTTATCAAACAGGTAGATATTGCGTACGGGGCGGACTTCCCTGTATTAAATGCTTTGGCTAAAGGGGAATATTCAGTCGTCGCTTCCGCAGGTCAGACTACGGATGAAGCGGCAGCCGCCTGGAAGCTGTATGCAAGGGAGGATATTCAGAGTGGAGCGGATTTGAAGGGCAAGAAAGTGAGTTTCATTCGAGGCACATTTATTCCGTATCTATGGGATGAATATTTGAAAGATCAGGGAGTGGCGCTGAGTGATGTGACGCAAATTGGTCAGGGGGCTTTTGATGAAGCCTACATCGCACTGAAACAGGGAGACCTTGATGCCGCTTGGGTTATAGGTTCCGCGTTAACCGATAAATTCGATGCACTCGAAGGAGTACATCAGCTGACGGATATGTCTCAGACCCCTATACGCCTTGGTATGGGACTGGTATCAAGTAATGAATTCATCCAGGCAAACCCTGAAAAGATAAGTGACTTCCTTGCGGCGCTGGATGAAGCATCCACGTATGCCCAAGCGCATCCTGAAGAGGTTGCCGATCTGATGTATCAAGAGACCAAACAGCCTAAAGATGCCACGTTGAAAGACCTTCCGATCAATCCATGGGAAGTTGGATTTACGCAGGCTGCTTATGATAGTTTGGCAGGTCAGAAGCAATATATGGTGGACACCGGAATCATCGAACAGGATTTTGATCTCGACACCAAACTCGACCTGACTTCTCTCCAACAGGCGTTGCCGAAAAAAGTGACATACAGTAAATAATTCTTATTCAAATGGGAGGTGTCCGTTATGTCCTTACCTGCAACTCAGCATACCATTCATATTGAACAGCTTCGGAAAACGTATCATGCCCCGACCAATGGGGATGTGCATTATATCATTAAGGATGTCGATCTGGTTATCAAGGGAGGAGAGTTCTTTGTCCTGCTTGGTCCCAGTGGGTGTGGGAAGTCAACGCTGCTGAATATGATCGCTGGCTTTATCTCCAAGTCGGGCGGACAGCTCAAGGTAGACAACAAGGAGATCGACAGACCGGGCAGGGATCGGGCAATGGTATTCCAGCAGGCGGATTCTTCTCTCTTTCCATGGCTAACGGTGAGGGAAAATGTTGAATTCGGACTTCGAATGTCCAAGGTACCTAAGACACAACGACGTGAGATCTCTGATCGATACATCCAGCTTGTGGGACTGAGTGCTCATGAGGGGAAATTCCCGAAAGAACTCTCTGGTGGCATGAAGCAGCGGGTTCAATTGGCCCGGGTACTTGCGAATGACTCGGCGATCTTGCTGATGGATGAGCCATTCGGTGCGCTGGACGCAATGACGCGGCGGACCATGCAGAAGGAACTGGTTAATATTTGGAAAGAAACACATAAAACCGTTATCTTTGTCACACACGATATTCAGGAGGCGTTATTGCTGGGTGAGCGCATAGGCATTATGTCTGTAGGTCCGTCTTCGAATATAACGGATATTTACCACAACACGTTACCTTACCCAAGGAACATCGCCTCGTCTGAGTTCAACACCCTGTATGACCGAATTCAAGGCCACTTTGAAGAATAACTGAGGTGATATGTAAGATGAAATGGTTGGAGAAAAAATGGGTGTCTATCCCGCTTCTATGGGTAACGGTCATCTTAATCTGGCAGCTTGGTGCCCTTATCTATGGGCCTGACGTAATCCCTGGTCCGTGGCACACGATCCTGGGAGCACGCGAACTGATAGCTGACGGTACGCTGATGGAGTATATCGGAATCAGTTTCACTCGTGTACTGGCGGGCTGGGTACTCGGAAGTATCATTGCTATTCCGGTAGGGCTGATTATTGGCAAAGTTCATCTCATCCGGCTGTTCGCCGAACCGTTCCTTAACTTTATACGTTTTATCCCGCCGATCGCCTTTATTACCTTATTTCTGGTGTGGTTCGGAATTGGTGAGCAATCCAAGATCGCGCTCATTATGTACGCAACCTTCTTCATTGTTGTGTTGAATACACTGACAGGTGTACTCTCCGTTGAAGAAGACAAAATCCGGTCGGCCCGCAGTATGGGAGCCAATGAACGGCAGATTCTGCTGCATGTGATTGTTCCGGCGACAACCCCGTATATCTTCACAGGTGTGCGACTGGCGATGGGAACCTCGTATATGGCCATAATCGGTGCTGAGATGATTGCCTCGAATGAGGGAGTGGGTTACTTAATCTGGAACTCCAGACTCTTTTTCCGAACAGATTGGATCTTTGTCGGGCTGATTTCCCTGGGTTTTATGGGATTCCTGACGGATCGATTGTTTAACTGGTTTGGTCGCAGAGTACTCTACCGATATGGGGTCATTGGAGGAGCGAAGCGGGTCTGAAACAGAACCTGGGAACACCGAATTCCAGACGTAACTTGAAAAGGGAAGTTATCTTGTTTTAACGTTTGATCAATAACCTGTTTTGGCACTTCTACACGAGGCCAAAACAGGTTTTTTGTGTGCTGGCGTAAGGAGTTTCGGCATTGGGATCAAACCGTGGTATAATTGAATTTCAAAAATACAATAAACGTCATGCGGGCTGTACATATGCTGCATGCAGGAGACATTATGGATTGGATTATTGGCGCCGTATGCGCTTCTATGGTGGCAGGTGCTGCCTATGCGAAAAAGTCGCTAACCTTGTCTGGCTGCCTGGCAGCCATCATGATGGGAACGATATATTACGGAGCGGGTAACCTGTTCTGGTTTGGCACGTTATTGTTGTTTTTCATTACTTCAACGTTGCTCTCCAGGTTTCGTAAAGATCGGAAGCAGGAGCTGGAGAAATCCTATGCCAAGTCAGGAAATCGGGATGCTGGGCAAGTGATGGCTAATGGTGGGATGGGCATGTTTCTGTGTCTGGGATACTGGATATTTCCACATCCGGCATGGGGATATGCTTTCATTGGTGTAATGGCTACCGTTACATCGGATACATGGGCAACCGAAATTGGGAGTCTCAGTCGTAAGCCGCCGCGCTCTGTTCTCACGTGGAAGGTACTTACTCCAGGTGCCTCAGGAGGCGTTTCACTTCTCGGTACCTTTGCTGCAGCTGTAGGCGGGGCTCTGATTGGTGCGGGAACATTTTTCTTTTCCTGGATCGCCGGGGTAGAAGGGCTTGGTCTGCTTAGTTGGATTTTTGTCGGCCTTGCAGGCGGATTGGCAGGGGCGTTTGCCGATTCTTATCTGGGCGCAACGGTGCAGATGATGTATCGTTGTACCGTGTGTGGTCGTGAAGTTGAGGTACATGAACATTGCGGGCATCCAACGGTTCGGGCTCGTGGCTGGGCATGGATGAGTAACGACCTGGTGAACGTGCTTAGCTCGGTCATTGGCGGATGTGTGGCGATTGGATTGGGTAACATTTTGGCGTTGTAGGAGGGAGTAACATTTGAACACTGTACATGGAGACAAATCGGAGGCTATTTTGGATGCAGCCTATGGTATTTTTGGCTCGAAGGGTTTTTATGAGACAAAAATGTCTGATATTGCAGACGAAGCTGGCATCGCAAAAGGCACCATTTATTTATATTTCAAAAGTAAGGAACAATTATTTGTAGCAGTATCCAAGCGGGACTGTAACAGTTTTATCAGTCGTCTTGAATATGCTTTGAACTCGCATGAGAACACAGGTGATAAACTTGGCGCAATAGCCAAGACCCACCTTACGTATTATTATGAGCGTCGCAATCATACCAAGCTCTTTTTTATGGCACCTAATAATGATCCGGATCTGATGCAATTTATGAAAGAATTTATGAATCAATACATGAGCATGGTGTGCGAGGTGCTGGAAAGTGCAAGTGTACCTGAGCCAGTCTTATTAGCCAAATCGTACATTGGGATTCTGGATCGTCTGAAGATGGATATTATGCTTAATCCAGAGTTCAACGAAGAAGATCTGAACAAACGAATTGCCTTCTCAGCAGCATTATTTCTGGATGGGTGTCGGTCCTTTTTGAAAACGTAAGTGCTTGTGTGGGTACGAGTAATATTGAATTTTATTTTACAGAGAAGTGGGTACGAGCAATGAACATAATGACGGTAGAACAAATTGCAAAAAGTTATGGCGAGAAAATATTGTTCAAGGACGCTTCATTTGGCATGGCTGATCAGGACAAGATTGGTGTCGTTGGGGTAAATGGAACCGGAAAATCCACGTTTTTGCGTGTAATATCTGGTATGGAACCTGCAGACGCGGGACAGATCTCGATCGGTAATGATGTACGTATTCAGTTCCTGGCGCAAAATCCGGACTTCAATCCAGATAATACGGTACTGCAACAAGTATTCGAAGGTGACAGCATGGAAATGAAAACCGTGCGTGAATATACGGAAACGATGGAATTATTGGAGCTGAATTCGTCAGATCCAGCGTTGCAAGAGCGGTTATTACGTTTGAATCAGCAAATGGAGCAGCTTCAGCTCTGGCAGATGGAGAGCGAAGCGAAGAGCATTTTGTCCAAACTGGGTATTCGTCAATTCGATGCACTGATGGGCACATTGTCTGGTGGACAACGCAAAAGGGTAGCACTTGCTGCTGCGCTGATTCATCCTTGTGAACTGCTCATTCTGGATGAGCCGACGAACCATATTGATAATGATTCGGTCGTATGGCTCGAGCAGTACTTGCAGAAGCGCCGCGGCGCACTGCTTATGATTACGCATGATCGGTATTTCCTGGATCGTGTGGCGAATGTCATGCTGGAATTGGATCATGGTCGTTTGTTCCGCTATGAAGCCAACTATACACGTTTTCTTGAACTGAAGGCAGAGCGTGAAGAACGGGAAGCCTCTTCCGAACAGAAACGCAAGAACTTGCTTCGGACAGAGCTCGCATGGATTCGTCGCGGTGCCAAGGCACGGACAACGAAACAAAAAGCGAGAATTGATCGGTTCGAACAACTTAAAGACCAACAAGGAATCCAGCGCTCGGGTTCATTGGAAGTATCGGTTGGCTCCACGCGTCTGGGGAAAAAGATTCTGGAGATCGAGCATCTTTCCAAATCCGTCGGTGGTCGCAAACTGATCGAAGATCTGAGTTATATTGCCGTACCTGGAGATCGGGTAGGGATTGTCGGACCGAATGGTAGTGGTAAGTCTACGTTGTTACAGATGATATCTGGCAAGCTGGAACCCGATGCAGGTGTGGTTGACGTTGGTCCTACGGTCAATCTGGGCTACTTTACACAGGAACATCAGGAGATGGACGAATCTCTTCGTGTCATTGAGTACATCAAGGAAGTGGCCGAGAATGTGAAAACAGCCGATGGCTCTCTGATTACAGCATCCCAGATGCTGGAGCGATTCCTGTTTACTCCGGCATCCCAGTGGACGCCAATCTCGCGTCTGTCTGGTGGAGAGAAGCGTCGCCTGTATCTGCTGCGTGTGCTGATGGCTGCGCCGAATGTATTGCTGCTGGATGAGCCGACGAATGATCTGGACATCCAGACACTCGCCGTACTTGAAGACTATCTGGACGATTTCCCGGGTGTTGTTTTTGTGGTATCCCATGATCGCTATTTCCTTGATCGTACTGTGGATAAAGTGCTGTCTTTTGAGGGCAACGGTGCTGTACGTGTACACGTCGGCGACTACAGTGAGTATGCGGAATGGATGCTGAAAAATGCACCCGGAGCTACTCAAGAGAGTGACACAGGAGTGGCGAAGGTGAGGCAGTCATCGGAGAAAACGACGCCTGCTGTGTCAGCGGCTAAACCGAAGTTGAAATTCAGCTTCAAGGAGCAACGTGAATACGACCAGATTGATGAAAATATTGAGAAGGCTGAGGCCAATCTTGTACGGATTAACAAAGAGATGGAAGAGTCATTTAGTGATTCTGCCCGTCTGCAGGAGTTGATGGCGGAGCAGGTTGAGGCTGAACGTCATCTGGATGAATTGATGGAACGCTGGACCGTTCTGAATGAACTTGCAGAGCAGATTGAACAGAGCAAGTCTTGATTTATAACTAAACATCGCCCTTTCTTCTATAGTGACTTTATGTCGCATTGGAGAAAAGGGCGATTTTTTTGTCTGTGAATTTGCGCATTAAAGTGAAACGTTCTGTATGTTCATTACGTTTTATAAGTAAAGAATTCCATAGAAGGGAGAGAACACCACACTTATGTATAAGGAAATTAATCAACAGTTGGCAGTGCTCAAGGAAAAGGGGAGAATTTACGAGAAATGGACCAAGCGTCTGGAGAAGCTTCAAACGGAGGAAACTGAATGGGAAGCAAAGGTAAAGCGTCGTCTGGAGCATCTCCAGAAGGAGCAGAAGGACGTTGATCGACTGAACAGTATGACTTTGTCAGCATTTTTCTATCAACTGATTGGCAAGAAGACAGAACGGCTGGAGAAGGAAGAGCTGGAACTCATGGAGAGCAAGGCTGCATACGACACCGCTTGTCGCATGTTACAAGACGTACAGGAGCAACGAATTCATGTGGAGCAGGAGTTGGAGGGCCAACGGCAGTATCAGTACTGGCAAAGCGATTACAACGCTCTGTGGGGGAAGAAGGAAGGTCGACTGCTGGACCAGGATGCGGAATTGCAACAGATGGCTGAGAATCGGGAACATCTGGCGAGCGAGCTACAGGAACTGGATGAAGCTTTCCGGGAGGGAGAATATCTGCTCTATGCTCTTGAACGTGCCGAGAAGGCTTTGTCTTCGGCAGGTAATTGGGGTGTATATGACATGATGGGCGGTGGGGTCATCTCCACGCATATCAAGCGAGGACGAATGGATGACGCTCAGGTCGCCATCATGGATGCAGGTAAGCGTCTACGACGTTTTCAGAAGGAACTGGAGGATGTAGAGATGGCAGTACACGCGGATCTGCATCTGGGAGGTCTGCTTTCATTCGCAGACTATTTCTTCGATAACCTCTTCGTGGACTGGATGGTTCAGGACAAAATTCGCAAAGCCGAACGTCAGGTGAAGGATGGACTGAGTGCGGTTCGAAAGACCATGAATGTATTGAGAAATGAAATGCGTGACCATAAGGCAGAGTTAGAGATATTGGATCGTAAGTATCATGCATATGTGGAACAGGCAGATTAAGAGATATGACAACAAAGGCCCCTTCCAAGCACACCGAATTGTGTGCTTGGAAGGGGCCTTCTGCTTAGACGAACATGTGGATGTTATCCATGATAATTTCGTCGATCAATGATTCTGTTTTACTTGGTTGTAATGTAAGCTGCGAGCAATCGTGCCGTATTCAGTACAGCATCCTTATGCGTACGCTCCATGGAATGAGATGCGTGAACCCCCGGACCGATCAGTGCTGCTCGGATATTGTTTCCTCCGCGTAATGCTGCACTGCCATCTGAGCCATAGTGGGGATAAATGTCCACGACGTAATCCATCCCATCCTGTTTGGCCAGTTCAATGAGACGACTGGTCATATCGTAGTCATACGGGCCAGAAGAATCTTTGGCACATATGGAAACGTCAGTTTCTTTACAGCTCAGGTCATCGCCCATGGCTCCCATGTCTACAGCGATCATTTCACTGATTTCTGCAGGGATATACGATGCGCCATGTCCAACTTCTTCATAGTTCGAGATAAGCAGAGAGACGTTATGTAATGGTTGCCAACCTTCACGATGTGCAGACTCAAGGATGCCAAAGAGGGCAGCTACGCTGGCTTTGTCGTCCAGATGACGTGATTTGATATAACCACTCGGCGTGATGACTGCGCGAGCATCAAAGGAGATAAAGTCGCCGACAGAGATCCCGAGTTTCAACACATCTTCCTTGGAGGAGACAACTTCATCGATTCGAACTTCCATATGGCTCTCAGTCCGTTCAAATGTGCGTGCATCCGGATAGACGTGGACAGACGGATGAAGGGAGAGAATGGTGCCTGTGTATGTCTTTCCATCCCGAGTATGGATGCAGCAATATTCGTTTTCGATACTTTGCATGGAAAATCCACCGACAGAGGTAAGCTTCAATGTTCCATAGGATGTAACCGAGCGTACCATGGCCCCGAGCGTATCCACGTGGGCGCTTAAAGCGATTGTCTTGGACGAATCCTGTCCGGGCAATGTAAGCACCGCACCGCCCTTGTTATTCAGCTCACAGGCGATGCCCAGTGCTGCTGCTTCCTTCCGGATCATCTCGATTATATGATGTGTGTAACCACTTGGGCTTGGTGTATCCAGCAATTTTTTCAGGAAAGACAGAACGTAAGATTCATCAATTGTAAAACTCATTGTGTAATTTCCTCCTCGGATCGTGGGTATGGTGTGAAACAAAATACAGCCTGTCTGGGGAGAGAATGTGATACTACCATTCCTGACTCGCCAGCAGGCTGTCTCTGATTGGTTACAGTGTTCCCGTAGGGTTTCCTTTGCGCTGACTCTGGATCGAATCATTCTCCAATAGGCTGTCGGATTTATTTGAGTCAAGCGAATCCATCGATTTGAAAGAATCGAGCGAAGATTTGCTTGTCGCGGAACTTTCCAATTCAGATACACGCAATTTCAGTTGTTTATTTTCACGTTGCAGTCTGTATTGGCGATAAATGCCATATGACCCTACAATAATTCCACCGATCAGGGTACAGCCGAGAATGAGCAAGATCAGCGGGATTTGTACCGTGTTAAATAACAGGTTGACTTGTACGGAATCCACATTAATGACCGCAAAGATTCCCGTGAGCAGTGCAAAAACAAGACCTGCTATGAGTGCCCATTGCATTTTCATGGTGTTGCCTCCTTGTTGAACAATTGAGAACTAGATATGCATTACCCATATTCGGGTATGTTGCATCTTGCAATGATGATAAAATCCCCTGCCCAAACGGGCAAGGGATGCAGGTCACATGGGAAGACAACCTTATTTGGTTAGCTGCTCCATCTGTTCAATCAATTCCTTGAACACACTCATAGCTTCACGAATTGGCTGTGGTGTAGACATATCCACACCTGCTTTTTTCAGGATGTTGATGGAGTAATCACTGCCACCGCTCTTCAGGAAGCCAAGATATCGATCAACCGCCGGTTGGCCTTCTTCCAGGATTTGCTTGGAAAAGCTTGTCGCTGCGGAGAAGCCTGTAGCATATTTGTAAACGTAGAAGCTGTTATAGAAGTGGGGAATACGAGCCCATTCCATTTCAATTTCTTTGTCGACAGCCATGCCTTCTCCGTGATATTTAACGTTCAGATCATAATAGATCTCGGATAACAATTGTGGTGTTAATGCGTCACCTTGTTCCCCACGTTCATGAATGATTTTCTCGAATTCAGCAAACATGGTCTGACGGAATACCGTTGTACGGAATTGGTCGGCATAATAGGTTAACAGATACAATTTTTCCTTTGGATCTGTTGATTTGTTAAGCAGGTAATCCATGAGCAACGCTTCGTTGGTTGTGGATGCAACCTCTGCCAGGAAGATGGTGTACTGGGCATCACGGTACGGAAGTGTTGTATCCGAGTAATGTGAATGAAGAGCGTGACCCATTTCATGTGCAAGTGTGAACATGCTGTTCAGGTTATCTTTGTGATTCAACAAGACATACGGGTGAGTGCCGTAAGCGCCCCAGGCATATGCGCCTGAACGTTTATTTTCATTCTCATATATATCGATCCAGCGATTATCATATCCAGTCTGCAATGCATCTGCATAATCCTTACCGAGTGGTTTCAGACCGTCTTTAACCGTTTGTTTCGCTTCCTCATAGGTAATATCCATTTTGTATTCGTCTACGAGTGGAGCGAACAGATCGTACATGTGCAATTGATCCACACCCAGCAACTTTTTGCGCAGGTCCATATAACGATGCAATAACGGAAGGCTCTCGTGAATAGTATCTACCAGATTGGTATACACATCCGTTGGGATGTTATCTCCATATAGGGACATTTCCATCACGGAAGGGTACTTCCGAACATTAGCATAGAACATATTTTTGGTTACATTTGCATTCAGGGCAGCCGCAATTGTGTTCTTCTGTTTGGCATAGGTTTCGTATACCGCTTTGAAGGCACGTTCGCGAACTTCACGGTTAGGGTTCTCCAGGAACTGAATGTAGCTGCCGTGTGTCAGTTCAACTTCGTTACCATGTTCATCCTTGATTCTTGGAAACTTGAGATCGGCGTTATTCAGCATGCTGAATATTGTCTGTGGTGCTTGTGAAAGGTTGCCTACCTGTGCAAGCAAAGCTTCTTCTGCTTGGCTAAGAACGTGGGCTTTTTCGCGTTTCATCTCTTCCAGCGTAAATGTATAAGCAGAGAGTTTTTCGTTCGCAATAAATGCGTCCAACTGATCATCCGGCAGGGAAAGAATCTCCGGTGTGACAAAAGAAAGTGCTTCACCAACCCGTACGCCTAATTTCTGGGCTTTTTGGGACAGGTTTTGATATGTAGGATTAGCTGTGTCTTCATCTTGATGCATACGTGCGTACACAAAGAGGCGTTCTATTTTGAGACTGATCTCATCTTCGAATTCGAAGCAAGATTTGAGTACATCAGGTTGATTCAATTTGCCTTGGAATTCGGAGGCCTTCTTGGTCAAAGACGATACTTCTTCATATTCCTGATCCCAGGCTTTCTGATCGGCAAATAAATCTTCCAGTTTCCAGCTATGCTCAGCTGGCACCTCGGAACGTTTCAATAATTGACTCATGGAAATCCTCCTTTGATGATCTGATGAATGTATGGACGAAGCTGCCTTCGTCGCGCTCGCCTGTGCGGAGAGAGACGAAGGAATCAGACTAAGTACCAGGATAACAGATAGCGATTTCTGGTATTTCAACGGCCTTCCTCCTTACGATACGAATAATCTCGTATAGTATGACCTTAGGCACGTTGAAATATTTGAGCATCTGGGTCCCCGTGATTAGGTTCCCATGTTATACAGAAAATAAACGATCAGGAAAAAGGCGAAACAAATGAGCAGGGTAGCAATAAGTGCCATTCCCCGTCTCAGTCGATCCGGGATGGAATTGCGTCCCAGAATAAGCACAATACCAAGAGAGAAGGCAAGGATAATAAAGATGACGACATTGCTTGAGTCAAGCTGCATGGGTTAGACCCCTTTGAAGGCAGCCATCAATTGACGCCATTCATCCTCACGGTTCTCAAAATCTGCTTTTGGGAAACGGCGTTCAGCCCAGTGCATTAATGCAGGACGGCTAAGGAAAGTATGGCATTCTTCGCCCCACTCTTCCGAAATTTCTCGCAGTACGAGATATTTGCCTTGAACTTCTACGGTCATCATGTTCCACTTGTCTGTTTTGTATATTTCATGTTTTTTTATCATAGGTAGTCTCCAAACTAACGGTTTTGGTAAAATGATACCGTACCCTACGATTCAAAGCAAATTTTTTCGACATTTATGGAAAGATAAATTGCAAAATGGAAGCCCATACAGTATAATAAGGGTATTCGCCATAGATGGCGATATTTTTAGGAGGTTTTTCATTTGAAAGGTACAGTTAAATGGTTTAACGCAGAAAAAGGCTATGGCTTTATTTCAGTTGAAGGCGGCGAGGACGTATTCGTACATTTCTCCGCAATCCAAGGAGATGGCTTCAAAACATTGGAAGAAGGTCAAGCGGTAGAATTCGAAATCACTGATGGAAACCGTGGTCCTCAAGCAGCTAACGTAAACAAACTGTAAGAATTTTTCCGGTCAACGGACTTCTTATATATGATAAATTTATAGCTGAATATTAAGAACCTAAGCACAGTCCCCCAAGGGAGGCTGTGCTTTTTTTGATTCTAAAATTTTCAGTGTAAATAACGGTTGAATATGGTGTATGTTTCCCTGTGTGTTCAGGAGACACGATTGGTCATGCTGGACCATAACTTCAATCCGAAACCGATCAGTGCAGCCAGGGAGAAAGCCATAGCGGTGAGATAGAAGGTTTGTCTGCCTGCATGTTCCAGCAGCAGTCCGCCCAACGTTCCACTAAGAAGTCCCGAAGCACTGGACCAGACAATGGTGAACAAAGCCATACCCGTAGCTCTGTAGCCATCCGGAACTAGGCGAATAATATAGCGGACCGCCGTAACGTAGAAAATACCAAAGGTAACACTGTGCATCGTCTGAATTGCAACGACAGCTGCTGGTGTATCGGATATGGACATGAGAAGCAAACGAACCGTATACATCAGTGCAGCAAAAGCGATTAGCGGCAGTTCTTTATAACGGTTTCCATACTTGCTGAGCAGTAGAAATATGGGGATTTCACTTACGGAAGAGATCAGCAAAGACCAGCCGATCAGCCCCTCGCTGGCACCCAGATCTTTTAGCGTGATGGTAAGAAATGCTTCGTTCATGCGATGTCCCATGGCGAGCAAAAATACACAGCCAAAAAAAGTGAGCACATCTCTGCGTTTCAAAATAGACCATAACCCTGATAGGTCCATTTTGCTACTACTTCCCGAAGGTTGATCCTTCAATTGAAAACTGATCAATAGTGTAGTTGCAGCAAGACCAACGCAGACCCAAATCGTCCATGCTGGACCAAAAGATCCAAGGAAATACCCGATACTTAATGCAAAGAAGGCATAACCGATCGATCCGAAGACTCGAATGGAAGTGAAATTTCGACCATACTTGCTGGCGGTTGTAATAGCCATCGTATCGGAGAGTGGATAGACCGGATAATAGAAAAAGTAAAACAGGGTTACGAGTACAAATACCTGACCGAAAGTTGTTGCGTTGGCGAGCATGATCCCTGTGATCAATTGGCCACCAAGCAGAATGATCATCACTTTGCGTACTGTTTGGTAGCGGTCGCTGGCCATGCTCCAGAACATATTGGAGAACACAGAGATGAGGGGGCCAATTCCGTAGAGATATCCAATCTCAGCCCGACTGAAGCCCAGATGACTGAAGTAAAGCTGAAAGTAGGATACCACCAGAACGGTGGAACCAAAGATGGTGAACATGAGAGCCCGCAGCCAGTTCTGGTCCGGGCGGGCGTTGTGACTTAATTTCATGATGAGAGACTCCAATCCTGATAACAATTCAATGATTTTATTACCCTTTCAGGGATGCTGATTTACGGGCTTTCGGCACAGACATCGTAGGTTCTTGCTTCGTGCGCCGGATAACAAGCCAGACAATGATAAGTTCCGCGAGCAGGCCAAGGGATTGGGCAACAGCGCCAATCATACCGTTCCACGCAGGGAAAATACTAACCAGTATAAGCAGCACAATTACCGTGCAGATTGCATTCGCCGTTTGCGAACGAAACATCGTTTTTGTCTGACCGCGAAGCAGAATAAGGCCATTGCTGAAATCCAGAAAAGGGAAGATCAGCGGAAATAAGACGAACGCACGCAGTGTCCACAGACTTTGTTCCAACAGTTCGCCCTGAACGCTCATGACATTTTCCAGTACCCATGGTCCCAAGGGGGTATAGGCAATCGACACCATCATCGCAAACGGAATAAATCCGGTGACAAGCGCGAATTTTCGTACCAATTTGGCGTCCCCAAGGTAGAAATTCAGCACGATCTGATGGATGTATGTAAAGAAGCTTAGCATCAACTGCATCAGACTGCTTGCTATGGCAAAGGACGAAATGGCTAGTGCAATCCCGGTCGTTTTGCCAAGTACGATGTTAATAACCGGTCCTATGAACAGCGCTACAAAGCTGGATAACAGCAGCGGCTTATAAAAGCGAAATACGTCTCCCTTGCTCTCGACGGGATGATCCTCAAGCTTGGCTGGCATTTTGCGCTTGATGCTGTTTCCCTCCAGAAAACTGACGAGCGCTTCAATCATCATGCCAGCAGCAAAAATGATAGCGCCTACACGTCCACTGTCAATGCTGTCTGTGTATATGAAATAGAGGGAAAGGCCGTACATTCCGGCTAAACGGAATACCATCCCGATGGTTAACCACTTGGTGCGGTTATTCGTAATGATGATCCCCTGATAGATGTTGCGGATCACTGAAAAGATACTCACATACATGAGAATTTCATATACGTCGATGACTTTGGTCAGCAGATCCGGACTTACACCAAACAAGTATTTGAACACCCCGGTACCGACGGGAGAGTATACGATGAGAAACCCAATGAGAAGCACACAGGCAAGAAATATTTTGGTCACAAACGTGAGGGCCTGAAAGGATAGGCGATCGCGAACCAGTGCGGAACAGGTTTGCCGCAGCAGGGTGGAGGGGCGTTCCGTGAGGGTTAACAAGCTACCAGCGATGGCATAGCTGGCAATAACCGTCTCGGGATGAGCGGAACGTGCTAATGTGCTGTTTATGATGACGTGAGAAATGGTGACGAGAGAGGCGGAAATGCCAAGTGGCACAAAAAAAGAAAATAACCGTCTCCACGAAAGTGATTCACTTGACGACATGTCAACGACTCCTTTGATGGATGAAATATGGATAGTATATCACAAAGCTTTGAACGCCGATGCGATTTTTTATGCGGAATATACGGCAGATCATTTGTACAATTAAGGGGATCATATTATAATAGGAATGGTTAAAAATCGCTCTAATACGTATTCAACCAAGTGGAGGCACATTTATTTTGAGCCAATCAAATCGAAAACGTCATCAATATCCGCGTGGACCGCTGGCATTGATGAGAGGGGTGTACAAATACACCATTCCGGAAACACGGAAGGCACTGAATGGATGGCGTGCTCAAGCTGAGGCGATTCCGAATGAGGAGTTGCGTACACAGGCACTTGCCAGTCTGAAGGATAAACAGTTTCACTGTGAAGGCGGAACCGTCTACGCTTTAGCTGATTTACCCAACAGGCACATTCTGATTCCGCTGATCGTTTCATATCAAACTATTAGTGATTATTTGGACAATCTGTGCGACCGCAGCACCTCGATGGACCCGGATGATTTTCGTCTTCTCCATCAATCCATGCTTGATGCGGTAGATCCCGAAGCAATTCCCGTCAATTATTATGCCCTCCGTGAGGAGCAGGATGACGGTGGATATCTGCGGAATCTGGTGACCACATGTCAGGAACTGACCCGTCAGTTACCAGGCTATACGTCCGCCAAGCCCCAAATTCAGGATCTGGCAGGCCTATACACGGACCTGCAGGTATATAAGCATATCAAGCCGGAACTGAGAGAAACGGCACTGCTCGAATGGTGGTCGGAGCATCGTCATCGCACACCTCAGTTTCGTTGGAACGAATTCGCTGCTGCAACTGGCTCTACACTGGGCGTTTTCATGCTGTTTCTGGCTGCGAGTGACGATCAGTTGACTGAAGAGCAAGCGGCCTCGATCCACACGGCCTATTTCCCACATGTATGCGCATTGCACATTATGCTCGATTATTTAATTGATCAGGATGAGGACCGCATCGGGGGAGATCTCAACTTCTGCAACTATTATGAGAATGTGGAGACAATGCTGGACCGAATTGCTTTTATTGTGGAGATGGCACGCAGTGATGTACAGAAGATTCCGGGAAGCTCCTTTCACCGGATGATCATCGAAGGACTGATAGCCATTTACCTGTCTGATCCCAAAGTCAGCGAACAACAGGAAGTTCGCGTTGTATCCAAACGTCTGCTGAAAAATAGTCCGATCACAAGAATATTTTTCTTCATTTTCAGTCGCTGGATACGGAAAAATATGTAAGTCAGGTGTGATATTGCGGAGCCTGAAGTGAAACTAGAGGAGGAAGAAACATCATGACAGCAGTAAAGAAAATCGCAGTATTAACGAGCGGTGGTGATTCACAGGGGATGAACGCGGCTGTTCGTGCGGTTGTTCGCAGCGGACTGTTTCACGGTCTCGAAGTATATGGAGTTCAACGTGGATACCAGGGTCTTTTGAATAATGACATTTTCCCAATGGATTTGCGGAGTGTAGGGGATATCATCCAACGTGGGGGAACGGTTCTTCAATCGGCACGTTGCAAGGAGTTCTATACCGCTGAAGGTCAGCAAAAAGGTGCGGACATTCTGCGTGCGCGTGGCATTGACGGTCTGGTTGTTATCGGTGGGGATGGTTCTTACAACGGAGCAAACAAACTGAGCAAGCTGGGCATTAATACCATGGGTCTGCCAGGAACGATTGATAACGATGTTTCGTTTACTGATCATACCATCGGATTCGATACAGCTGTAAGTGTAGTGGTGGATGCCGTAAACAAATTGCGTGACACGATGTCTTCACACGAACGTTCTTCCATCGTTGAAGTTATGGGTCGCCACTGTGGAGATATCGCTCTGCATGCCGGACTTGCCTCAGGCGCTGAGACGATTCTTGTACCGGAAGTTCCGTTTGACATGGACGAAGTGGCTGACCGTATGAAAGCTAACTTTGCACATGGCAAACGCCACAGTATTATTATCGTTGCTGAAGGCGTGGGCAAGGGTGAAGATGTAGCAAAAGAACTGATGGAACGTTGCCCAACGTATGAGCCGCGTGTAACCGTTCTGGGTCACATTCAGCGTGGGGGTACGCCAACACCTTTCGACCGTAACCTGGCAAGCCGTCTGGGCGACTTCGCTGTTCGCAGTCTGATTGCAGGCGAGACAGACAAAGGTTGTGGCATTATCAAGGGTGAACTTACCCTGACAGATATTGATAAAGTGGTTAACACAAAAAAAGATTTCGATATGGAAACGTACCAGCTTGCACAACGTTTGTCCCAATAATTCGATTCAAAAACAAAGAGCACAATCCCGCATTGACGAGGATTGTGCTCTTTTTGTTGTTTTCCAAAGTAAGTGAGTGTTCCGATGTTACGCGTTACGGAGTGCCGCTTGTTTTTGTACCAGGAAGAGTCTCCAGAGAAGCGCAGTTGCTCCTACAGCAAGGCCGGCAATAAGCCCGATCCAATATCCAAAGGCGCCGAGTGAAGTATACGTAGCAGTTAGATAACCTACAGGCAGACCAATGATCCAATACGCTACAAACGTAATGATCAATGCCGGATTAACATCTTTGTATCCACGTAGTGCTCCTTGGGTTGGTGTGGCAATTGCATCCGAGATCTGAAAGAAGATGGCGTAGATAAGGAAATGCTGCGTAAGTGCAATGACCTCCTGATCGTTTGAATACACGCCTGCAATCTGTTCGCCGAACACAATCAACACGATCGCTGTCAGCAGTGAGAGGCCGATGGCTCCACCAATGCCAAGCAGACTGTATTGTTTGGCATCTCTCAGACGTCCCGCACCTGCCTCATAGCCCACAAGGATCGTAAGAGCCATACATATGCTCACAGGCAGCATGTAGAGCGTAGAAGCAAAGTTCAGCGCCGCCTGGTGGGCAGCAATTGTTGTGGTATCGAAACGGCTCATCATTAAAGTCACAGCAGCGAAGATGGACGTTTCGAAAAAAGTCGCAAATCCGATGGGTACCCCGATTTTGAGTAACTCTTTCCACTTGGCCAAGGAAACACGCGTCCACTGATGGAAAATGCCGTATTGGGCGAATGGTTCGACCCGATGGACAAAAAAGAGACTAATAAGAAAGATCAGCCAGTATGTACATGCTGTAGCCACACCGGCACCAACACCGCCCAATTGGGGGAAACCCCAGCGGCCGAATATCAGCAGATAATTTAGTAAGATGTTAACGGGCAGGGAGACCAATGTAATGAACATCGTAGTCCGTGTCTGACCAAGTGCATCCATGAAGCTGCGCAGCACCGTATATCCGAAGAGTGGGATAATGCCAAAAGCAAGTGCGCACAAAAAATAGAAGGCGACTTGGGCAACCCGAGGTTCCAAAGGCATTCCGTTCAGTATAGGGCCAAGTAACACCGCCCCGGCTCCGATAACGACGAGACTGACAGCAATTCCAAGATACAGCGCCTGGATGACGTTATACCCGATCTGATCATTTCGTTTGGAACCTAACAGATGGGAAACGACAGGTGTAATACCGATCAAAATCCCGCTTAGTCCAGTTTGAACTGGCATCCATAGACTTGTGCCAATCGCGACGCCTGCAAGGTCGGCCGGAGAAAACTTGCCTGACATATTGGTGTCGAAGAACGACATGGCAGAGAGGGCGATTTGAGTGGTGAAGATGGGCAAAAATATAATCAGGAATTGCTTCACTTTTTGGGAAAAGCTTGTTGTGTTCATGTTCACTGGCAGTGCCTCGCTATTCTAAAGAGATGTCTTCCAAGTGTCATATATGGACAGCTATTTATTGTAGAGGATTTTGTTCAATTTGAATAGGGACAGAAGCAGAGGAGGGGCCGTACCGAGAACATAAACAACAAAAAAACCTCGCTCCGCTTCAAGCAGAACGAGGTGGGATGAAATGAGAAGTATGAAAGAGTGCAGATTACTTATATTGTACACCTGATGTATAACGGTTGGACGCATTCCAGAGCAGATATTCATGCACATCCATGTCTTTCATCGCTCTAATCTGGTCTTCCACTTGTTTCTTGCCATACTTGATATAATGCCCACTTCCCAGCCAGCTTGCTGTGAAGTCCTGAATCCACGGACGAATGACAGGTTTGAGCTCTTTGGTAGGGTCCAGTTTCTTGTGTGTATCTTCCATTGAACCCTTGATGGTTGTGTAAGGATCTTTATCAGGGTCCTTGACCCCATACCAGCCAGTTGAATAGTGACTAGGGTATACCATCGGTGAGATCACGTCCACATTTTCGGATATTTTAACAAAATCCTGTCCAATGCCTTCAGCCGCAGGTACGGAAGCGGCATAACCGAAAATATCAACCGAGACACGCACACCTAACGGTGCCAGCTCTTTGCGTGCATATTGCACGAATTCAGCTACAACATCGACCCGGGACTTGTCAGATTTGGTGTATTTGAGTACATCAGCACGAGTTTCGAAACCTTCCGGGAAACGAACGTAGTCAAATTGAATCTCTTTGAATCCAAGCTTGGCTGCTTCCTTGGCGATTTCGATATTATAGTCCCATACTTCCTTGCTGTATGGATTCACGAAGCTGTCGCCTTTGCCATTTGCCCATACAGATCCATCCTTGTTGCGGAAAGAAAGTTCTGGATTCTTCTTCGCAAGAATTGTGTCTTTGAATACAACGACACGTGCAATCGGGTAGACCTCATGTTTTTGCAATCGTTTCATCAAGGCATCGATATCCCGAATAAAAGGTTGGGATTTACCCATTTTCTGAAGCGCTTTGTTTTCTGTGGGATAAGTTATGTATCCGAGATCGTCTTTGATATCAATGACCATCGCATTCAGTTCTGTACTGTCTGTCAGTTCTAGCAATTCTTTCATGCGTGCGCCGCCAGCACTGTATGCCGTTACATAGATACCTTTGACCACGGGGGCATCAGGTTGTGGGTCAGTTTTAGCAGGTGGATTATCGGCATCGATAACAACCTGATCTTTTTGAGATTGGATAATTGCGGTGTTAAAACTGTTGCTTAACGATTGGAATTGAGGATTTCCCTGATCTGCCACCGCCGGAGCAACACCAAAGCCTCCAAAGGCCATAGCCAGTAAAGCCCAAAACATGTTCATTCATTTCCACTCCCTTATGTGTGCATTCCATGTATGAATTATACATTAAAGCCTCTGGGCTTTTAACCATATTAATCAAGTAATGAAACACATGGAAAAAATGAAAACCGCTTCCTGCTGAGGAAATCCCCTGCAAGAAGCGGCGTGATCAATCTGAAAAAATTATTGAATGTAAATCTCATTTTGATGCTCACAAATACTGTACTGAATGATTTCCATTGCGTCTCCCTGTTCCAGGATGCCCAGCCCATCCCGGAGGACAATCAGTGAGTCGAGTTCATTCGGTTTCAAGAAAGGGAGCATTTCCGGGCACCATCTGTTGACAATCTCAAACAGTTTTACCGTTTCCATATCCACAATAATCACCCTTTCCTACTCGAATTCCAAAATGGTAAGTCATTCGGCGCGATTCGGGAAAGCATATGGCCTGTGAAATTGAAGGGTTGAACCTGCTATACAACATATTTAGGAGCCGTACACCGTTATTATACCACAATGTTATGAATTGTTAACCGTACAGGTGTCTCAACTTCTGCGGAATGAGCCCATAACACCAACCGTTTCCACAATGTTAACAAAAGCGTTTGGATCTGTATCCTTGATAATACGTTTAATTTCAACCAACTCGTAGCGGGTCGTTACGGTCATGAGCATGTCCTTTTCAATATCCGTGTATGCTCCCTGGGTCTTAATTTTGGTAACTCCACGAGGCCGAACCAGTAATTTTTTTAACATGGCTTCGGTTTCGTTTGTAATGATGTACAGTGTTACTTTGACGTGACTGATATGGATCAGATCAAGCACTTTGCCTGTAATGTAGATGGACACCATGGAGGCCAAGGCTGTATTCCAATTGTCACTCAGGTATCCTGCAAGCATAATGATCGTACCGTTCATACCGGCCATCACTGTACCAATCGGAAAGTCTCGTTTACGCGTGAAAATGGACCCAACAATGTCGAGTCCTCCTGTGGAGCCGCCGACTCGGAAGGAAACGCCAGTGCCCATTCCAATAAGCACACCGCCAAATACAGAACTAAGTAAAGGGTCTGTAGCCACAGCAAAAACAGGCAGAAGCGCAATGAACCAAGAGGTGGCTGCTACCGAAAGAATACTTAATGTAATGAAGCGTCGTCCAAGAATAAACCAACCTGCAATGAGCAGGGGAATGTTAAGAACAAAATACATTATACTAAGATTCAACGTTGTAAAATAACCCAGAAGCATTGAAATACCGGACACCCCCGCCGCTTAAAAGCTGATGGGGGACCAAAAACCAGTTAAAGCCGCAGGCAATAGCTGCAGCACCCAAAATGATCACTAAAGAGTGCCAAATTATTTTGGGCAATTTAATCACCTCATTTATATTTAAAACCAGATTGCTGGTAATCTTGAATTGTTTTGTGATATAATAATTTGTGGATATTCTTGAGTAGGAAACTTTTCCTAAATGGAGCAATAAAATTTTGAAATGTTTCAAACACATGTATGTAGTTTTAGTCTTATGTTGGGGACCCATTCATGGAATTATATTCGTTAGTGAAAATAATTCGTCCCGTTGGGATACCCTATAAATATTAACGCTACTTAAGAATACAGACAACAAAGTGGATTGTCCACCATGTCCACCATATAAAAGGAGCATGAATAATTTTGACAAATTTAAACTTTACAGATTTCAATCTTGAACCACTGGTGCTGCAAGCCATCACTGAGCTCGGGTTTGAAGAAGCAACACCGATCCAATCCAAAGCGATTCCTTTGGCACTCGAAGGCAGAGATTTGATTGGTCAAGCCCAAACAGGTACGGGTAAAACAGCTGCATTCGGTATTCCGTTGATCAGCAAAATCACGAAAAGTGACGAGAAAATCCGCGCCCTTATTATGGCACCTACACGTGAACTTGCCATTCAAGTTGCTGAAGAGATCGAAAAACTCACTCGCTTCAAAGGTCTTCGCTCCCTGCCAATCTACGGCGGACAAGATATCGTGCGTCAAATCCGTGCACTGAAAAGAAAACCACAGATCATCATTGGTACACCTGGACGTCTCCTTGACCACATCAACCGCAAAACAATCAAACTAGATGATGTACAAACTGTTGTACTGGATGAAGCAGATGAAATGCTCGACATGGGTTTCATGGAGGATATCCAATCCATCCTGAAACAAGTTCCAGACGAGCGCCAAACTATGCTGTTCTCAGCAACAATGCCTCCTAACATTCAAAAATTGGCACAACAATTCTTGAACAATCCTGAACACATTTCTGTGATTCCGAAACATGTTAGTGCACCATTGATTGACCAATCCTATATCGAAGTACCTGAGCGTCAAAAATTCGAAGCATTGAGCCGTTTGTTGGATATGGAATCTCCTGAACTGGCGATCGTATTCGGACGTACAAAACGTCGTGTTGACGAATTGGCTGAAGCTTTGCAAAAACGTGGATATTCTGCAGACGGTCTTCATGGTGACTTGTCCCAGAATCAACGTGATGCGGTAATGCGTAAGTTCCGTGACGGCAGCATTGACGTACTCGTTGCAACAGACGTGGCTGCACGTGGTCTCGACGTATCTGGCGTAACTCACGTTGTTAACTTTGACCTTCCGCAAGATCCGGAGAGCTATGTTCACCGTATCGGTCGTACAGGTCGTGCGGGTAAAGAGGGTGCTGCTTGGTCCTTCGTTACACCGCGTGAGATTGATCACTTGCACTTCATCGAGCGTGTAACACGTCACCGTATTCCACGTAAACCACTGCCAACAATGGCAGAAGCGGTTGAAGGTAAACAACGTTTGACAGCAGAGCGCTTGCTGGAAATCGTACAATCAGGCGAACTGAACGAATACAAAGGTATTGCGATTCAAATGCTTGAGCAATATGATTCTGTTCAACTGTTGTCGGCTGCACTGAAGCTCCTGACAGGTGACAAGAAAGATGCTCAAGTTGATCTGACTCCTGAAGATCCAATCCGTGCGAAACGTCGTAAACCGGACGTTCGCTCTGGCGGACGTAAACCATCAGGTTACAGCGGTAACCGTACAAGTGGTAGCAGTGGTGGTGGTTACAACCGCGACCGCAACAGCAGTGGTGGCGGACGTGGCGGTTACAACCGTGATCGTAACAGCGGCAGCAGCACTGGCGGTGGAAGCAGAGAAGGTGGTTACAACCGTGACCGCAAACCGCGTCCAAGCAGCAACGAAGGACGTCGTCCAGCGAAAGATTCCTCTTTCGAGTAATATAAACGTATGATCTGAAAAATGGAGCGGGCAACTGCTCCATTTTTTTATTTTCAAAGTTACTGCATCATTTTATTTCACTGTCAGAAGCGGCCAGAAACGCTAGCTAAGGACAAGGACGATCTCTTTTCGGGAAGTACTGGCTTTTCCTATCTATAATAAGGTATATTAATATTAGACTTCAGGTAATTCGCAAGGCTGCAGAGGAGGAGAAATGTTTGGAATTTAAAGGAGCTATGGGTGGGATCTACCGGCTTACAGAGTGGATTACGAGACTGGCCGCAACCAATCTGTTGTGGGCTATTTGTTCGTCTCCGTTCTTGTTTTTCTTGATTATGAAACTGCTCGTGATGCAGCAGAACCTCGCAAATGAATCATTGCAAATGAACTGGGCTATAGCTATTGTGGCACCGCTTACACTGTTCCCGGCGACTTCGGCGCTGTTTACGGTTGTTCGTAAATGGAATATGGGCGATACGGATGTACCGATCTTCCGTACTTTCTTTGTAGGTTACAAGGAAAACTACAAGCAAAGTTTAATTGGGGGTATTTTTTACACACTGCTGTTCGCGATTATGTATCTGGATTATACAGTGTACATGACGCAGTTCCGCAATATGCAGCTCGTGGGAATCATCATGTTAGTACTGCTTCTCTTGTTATTTGTATCACTCTTTAACTTTTTCTCGATGGTTGTACACTATCATATGTCCATCGGACTCATTATCAAAAACGCGGTATTGCTTACGCTGATCAGACCATTCCGTGTATTTTCCACATTGCTGGGAAGTGGATTGCTGTTCTATATCGGTTTCCGTTATCCGGTCTTGTTTGTTTTCTTCATTATCAGCATCATTGCTTGGTTCGCTTTCTTTAACTTCTACGCAACCTTCAACAAGATGCAGGAGCAGATGGAGAAGATGCAACTTAAGAAGGAAGAAGAGGAAGCTGCTGCGCTGGCTGAACAATCAGCAGAGAATGGTGAAACATCTGAGCCATCAGACGACAAAAACATTACATTGCAAAAATAAAACATGATGGATCGCCATTTACTTTTTACACAGTTAGGGATATAATAATTGTACATCCTGCGATGTACGTTTCGGTTATTCGTTGTTTTGAACCAATGATGATGTCTTCGGGAGATCAACACAGAATGTTGCTGAAAAGCCCTGTCTATACGACATGGGGACTTCAAAAAGCATTTTTGCGGTCACCCACCTGCCAAGCAGGTTCATAAGACAATGTAGCCGGACGGCATAGGCGGGTTCCTAAATCTTATGTACAGCACCCTGACTTTTCCTCTTCAGAAGGAATTTCAGGGTGCTTTTAAGTTGTGATGAATGTTTTTGATTGGTTTTACGATAAATATGATGCTTGCCCTTTTGTTACTACTTGAACAATGTTACACTAAGATACATAAATGGAACGGTTACATTCAAAGGAGGAAGGGTCTTGACCTTAAAGAGAACGCTCGTCGGTATCATCCGCAGCATGGAGGGGACCAGCGATCGAGCCAAGGATCCCAAATTAAAAACACGGTATTATAACTTATCTAAAGACAGAGCCTGGGAAGAGGTCTCTTCGACACTCAAAAAGATTCCGGGTTATAAAGTGCTGCATGAAGTACCTTCTGTTGGAGAAGTTATTCTGGAGAAGCGGACTACCTTTGGACGGACGATGGATATTACAGTTTCCATTATCTCGGTAAGTCCTGTTCGCAGTGCGGTGGATATGTATTCAGCTTCACGTGGTTCACTTGGAGACTTGGGTTCCAATTATCGCACGATTATGAACTTATTCTCTGTACTGGATAAAAAGCTAAGCAAGTATAAAGCAAATGATTGAAATAGATGATAAATAACAAAAAGCGAGTGAAGGTTAACCTTCCTCGCTTTTGTTCTGAACGTATGATAACTTCTACAGCAAAGCTTTTACAGCAGCAATCGCTTGTTCGAAGTTAGGGGAGTCTGTCATTTCAGGCAAATACTCCACATATGTAATCCGGTCTTCGGCATCCAAAACAAAAATGGAGCGCATGTCGAGTTGGAATTCTTTGATCAGAACGCCGTAGTCTTCACCGAAAGAACGTGTTTTGTAGTCTGACAATGTAACTACGCGGTCAACACCAGCTGCTCCGCACCAACGGGCCTGAGCGAACGGAAGGTCAACACTTACTGTCAAGACAACAACATTGTCTCCGAGTTCTCCAGCTTCCACGTTGAAACGACGAGTTTGCGCATCGCATACGCCAGTATCCAGGGAAGGAACAACGCTGATTAATTTGATTTTGCCTGCGAAGTCTTTCAGGGAAGCATCCTCAACCAGGTTCTTGCTCAGGGTAAAATCAGGTGCTTGATCGCCCACTTTCAGTTCGGGTCCGATCAATGTAATAGGGTTGCCTTTAAATGTGGCTGCGCCTGTACGTTCTTGTGTCATAATAATGTTCCTCCTTATAAATTGGTGATCCGTGCCAAAATCCATTATAATCTTTTATGAAAGGCATTGTCCAATTCGGACATGTACCATTACGATGGATCAGAGATGTAAGTCCGATCTGAACAGGGTGGAGTGAAAGAAGAAATTTATGATATTTATTCGCTATGAGAACTGGAAAGGTTATTTGAAGTATTTCCCTTTGACGTCGCTTTTTTTAATTGCCAATGTAGTCATGTTTATTGTGTTAACGGTGAACGGTGGATCAACGAACAATATGGTGCTGCTGAAATTCGGGGCACTTACGAATCATGAACTGTTCGCACATGAATGGTGGCGTTACATTACATCCATGTTCCTGCATGCGGGCTTCAGTCATTTATTGTTTAACAGCTTTGCGTTAATCGTATTTGCACCACCGATGGAGCGTTTGCTCGGGTCGGTAAGGTATGGTGTATTGTACCTGGGTGGCGGTATATTGGGTAATATTCTTGCTGTTGCGTGGTACAACTCGGTTGGGAGTATTACCATCTCTGTAGGTGCTTCAGGAGCGATCTATGCCGTCTATGGTGCATTCCTGTATGTAGCACTGTTCCAGCGAACGATGATGGACGAGGCTTCGCGCAAAACAATGTACACATTGCTTTTGTTCGGGATCATATTCTCCTTCGCCATGTCAGGCATCAACTGGATGGCTCACCTTGGGGGATTGTTGGGTGGATTCTTTATTTACGGACTGTTGATCAGATTGTGGAAACCCCGTAGCTTAAAGCGGTAGTCAGAACGTTCTCAAGATGGAATGCAATCAAGGATAAGTAGGGTATAACAGATTGGAGCGATCAGGCGAGTGGAATTAAGACAGTTGCATTACTTTTTGAAAGTGGCACAGAAGGAACATGTAACACAGGCTGCTGAAGAGTTGCATGTGGCACAGTCGGCGGTGAGTCGTCAGATTCATCAGCTGGAAGAAGAACTGGGCGTGGATCTTTTTATGCAAAAGGGGCGAAATCTGCAGTTGACTGCAGTAGGGCAGCTTTTTTGCAAACGAATTGAAGGTATATTAAAGGATTTGGACAAGGCAGTCGGGGAAGTTCATGAGTTTCTGGACCCGGAGCATGGAGAGATTCGAATTGGATTTCCGCATAGCCTGGGGATTCATCTCATTCCTTCCGTGGTGGCTGCTTTCCGTCAACGCTACCCCAACGTGAAATTCAGATTCAAGCAGGGGATGTTCCCTACACTGATTCGTGATGTGTTATCGGGTGAGGTAGACTTGGCATTTATTTCTCCTTTTCCAGAGAAGCATGATCAAGTAGATGGCGATATTGTACTCACGGAAGAATTACATGCGATCCTTCCTCCCAATCACCCGTTAGCTGGTGAAGAGACAATTGCACTGGAACAGCTCAAGGATGATAAATTTGTATTGTTTAGCAAAGGTTATTCTCTTCGTCCTATTGTGTGGCATGCTTGTCTGGAAGCTGGTTTTACACCCAAGATCGCTTTTGAAGGGGAAGAGACCGACACCATCCGCGGATTGGTCGCTGCGGGCATGGGAGTCAGTCTGCTGCCTGAGATGGCGCTATTCCAGACGAACCCGCTGCAACCGGCACATGTGGCCATCTCTCATCCCAAAGTAACACGGACCATTGGGTTAATTCACCGTGCGGATGACAAACTGCCACTGGTTGCCCAGTCCTTTCGTTCGTTTTTGCTTCATTATTTCGGTTTACAACAAAACAATACCCCATCCGATTAACGGTGGGGTATTGTTTTTTGTTTTTGTTTTTGTTGTATTAGGTATCCGATTAATCGCGGCTATTGAAGATTCCGATGTAACGAATCAACTCAAGCAGTGAGATCAACGCTGCAGCGACATAAGTCAAGGCTGCGGCATTCAGGACCTTTGCAACACCTTTTTCTTCTTCGTTACGAATGTACCCTTCGGATACCATAATCTCTCTAGCGCGATTACTTGCATTGAACTCAACCGGTAAAGTGATGAGTTGGAATGCTACAGTTACGGAGAAGAAGATGATACCGATACCTACAAGGTTCATGGCATTGAAGATGAATCCTGCAATCAACAGGAATGGAGCTAATCCGGATGCAAAGTTCACAATGGGGAAGATCCGGTGACGCAGTGCCAGCATCGGATAACTTTCTTTATGCTGAATGGCGTGGCCAACTTCATGACACGCTACCGAAACAGCTGAGATTGAGTTTTCATAATATACTGGTTCTGATAAACGTACAACCCGATTGATCGGATCATAGTGATCAGAGAGCGTGCCGCGTACAGGTTCAATTGGAACATCGTGCAGGCCGTTAGCATCAAGCATCTGGCGAGCGGCATCGTAACCAGTCATTCCGTTCTGATTCGGTACCTCCGACCAACGTCTAAACGTACCTTTAACGCGAAATTGCGCCCATAAAGAGAGCAAAAAGGCGATAATGATCAATACGAACATACCGTTATTAAAACTCATATTCATTCCTCCGCTTTCTAAGAATAAGCTACATCATGGTGTTCTCAAGCAAGATTTTTAGTGCCTCCATTGTACCGGCACTTTTGGTGAGGAGTCCTGCCATCATTTTACGTGCTTGTACAGGTTTCATCTCTCCAAGTAGCGGTTTGAGTTCGTTAACCTCTCGCTCAAGTTGTTGTACATGAAGCTCCAATGTTGTCAATTTGCTGGCAACTTGTTCTTCTGTACTAACCAGACGCCACTTCTCAAGAGATTGCTTAATCTCGTCGAGACTATACTTCTCTTGTTTCATCTGTACAATACGTTCAAGCCTCGTTAAAGTTTCATTACTATAGAGACGATAATTTTTTTGTGTACGTTCTTCGGGAGCGATTAGTCCAAGCTTTGTGTAATAATCAATCGTCCGTTCACTAACACCAGCGGTCTTGGCGAGTTCGCCAATCCGAAAAAGTTTCATATCCCCAATGATATTCACCTCGCTTGCAAGTTCAAATGTAGGGAATTGTAGTTTCCACTTGTGAATTTCTAGACTACGCCCAATTTTTCTTACTAATAAGTATGATACATGATCTTTAACCGTACAGTCAAACGTTATGCTTTGGCAATAAGCATACTGCATTTCTATATCTATGTACTCATAGAATGTGAATATGTACTTAAGTGCAAGAAAAAGACGTATGACTTTATTCCCAGAAATAATTTTCAGTTTTGATGAAAATACTCTTGTCAACTTTCCTCTCTTCTGCTTATAATGACATTAAGAGTTTCACGTTATGTGAAGAAACTTAACATAAGAGGGAGTGGGGTATATGAGAAAGAAATGGTTGGTTTCCGTGTTAGTAATGCTTACTTTGTTCGCTTTTCCGGTCAGCGCATTTGCGGCTGCGGAGGGTCCGACTAACATTGAACTTCAAAGTGGTTTGAACTCAGCCTTTACGTTTTTGGCTGTTGTACTCGTGTTCTTGATGCAAGGGGGATTTGCTTTACTCGAAGCGGGTTCAACACGAATGAAGAATGCAGGACACATTGCGGGTAAGACCATCCTGACATTGGGAATTTCAGTTATTGCCTTCTGGGCTTTGGGTTTCGGTCTTGGTTTCGGTAATGGTAACAGCTTCTTTGGAACAACAGGATTCTTCCTGAGTGGTGACAAGATGGCTGCTTCCTTCGAATCACTGGCTTTCTCCGATGTTCCACTGACTATTAAATTCGTATTCCACCTCGCCTTTGCGGCGGTATCTCTGGCCATTGCCTGCGGTGGTATGGCTGAACGTGCAAAGATGAGCGTATATATTGTTTTCGGTACTCTTTATACCATTATCATGTATCCGGTTGTTGCTCACTGGGTATGGGGCGGCGGCTGGTTGGCTGAGCTGGGTATGCAAGACTTTGCAGGATCGACAGTTGTTCACTTGACTGGTGCGACTGCAGCATTGGTAGCGACCATCTTGTTGAAACCACGTATTGGTAAATATAACAAAGACGGCAAACCTAACATCATTCCAGGTCACAACCAAGTGTATTCCGTACTCGGGGTTATTATCCTCTGGATCGGTTGGTTCGGATTCAACCCAGGTAGTACATTATCTGCCATGGGGGATGGATTCTTCGGTTATGTTGCATTGACTACTAACGTAGCTGCTGCAGCTGGTGGTGTTGCTGCGCTGTTGATCTCATGGGCAGTTCTTGGTAAGTCTGATATTCCTAGCATGTTAAACGGTGTGCTTGCGGCACTCGTTGCGATTACAGGAGCATGTGCATTCGTTGAACCTTGGGCAGCGCTGGTTATCGGTGCTCTGGCGGGTATCATCACATTCTTCACAGCACAGTACTTCGATCGTAAAGGAATTGACGATCCAATCTACGCTTTCTCCGTGCATGGTATTGCTGGTATGTGGGGTGCGATCTCCACGGGCTTGTTCGCTACTCCTGAACTTGCCGAGAATGCTGGTGTAGGTCAAGCGGGTCTGTTCTATGGCGGTGGATTCCACCAATTGGGCGTACAGCTTCTTGGTCTGGCAGGTGCTTTTGCCTTCGTACTGGTAATGTCCTTCATTATTCTGGGCGGAATGAAAGCGATCATGGGCATCCGTGTTACTGAAGAAGAAGAAACAATGGGTCTGGATATCAGTGAGCACGGTACTTACGGATACCCTGAACAAATGAAAAATGTAGATTCTAAATCCAATGGTGGTACGTTCAGCTCCTGAGGTGAATGATGCTGAATCATGCCTCAAGGAGGCTTGACATGATGGAACCCATCTCGTATACAAACTATTCCTGGTCTTATCAGGGAATCGATGGTGCGGTGTCTTCTCAAGAACTGCGCCAGGCACGTGTGATATTACAGAACGAGCTCCAGGAATTGTTGTCCGCTTCCTTGTCGCCGATAGAGTGGTACCAAACGGTAAATGAACTGCATGACCGGATTGCACGGAAAGCAGTAGAGTTATGCATTCAGGGGATGGTTGAGGAAGGCTTCGGCCAACCTCCCGTCCCCTATGCCTTTATCGTATTTGGCAGTTCCGGCAGGGAAGAAGCAACGTTATGGAGTGATCAGGATAATGGCATGATCATTAGCGATACTCCGCATGAAGGTAAAGAGGAATATTTTGCTCAGCTCGGACAGCGAATGACGGATATGTTGGAAGAGCTTGGTTACGCCAAATGCGAAGGCAAAGTCATGTGTTCTGAACCACTGTGGAGAAAAACGCTGGCGTCATGGAAGCAACAATTAGCAGATTGGAGCTCGGATCTGAATTGGGAGCCCGTTCGTAATCTGATTATTGCTTCAGACATGCGTTTTGTTGCAGGTGAGCAAAGCCTGGCGGAGGAATGGATCACGAGTTTTTATGAACAGTTCAGACTGGTTCCTGAACTTTCGGATGCAGTTCTTCGCAATACGGTTAAACATAAAGCTACATTAAATGTACTTGGACGTGTGGTCACAGAACGATTTGGTGAACATGCAGGCGGATTTGATGTCAAGTATGGTTTGTACATTCCACTGGTGAACAGTGCCCGTTATTTGGCTTTGCAACATGGGATCAAGGAGTCATCTACGTTAAAAAGAATGGAGAGATTAACTTCACTTGAAGCTGTTCCATTTACATTACTGGATGCATGCCAGCGGGCCTTCTTAGCCGCTTTGAAATTTCGCAGAAATACTCCGGTTGTCATCCAAGGGGATTTGCAACATAGCAGTGGGTTCCTGGATGAGAAACAGATGAAACAAAAGCAAATTCATTATGAGCTCAGGGATACGCTTGGGTTGGTACGACGAGTGCATCGTGCTTTGCAAAGACAGTTGCGTTTTGCAGAAAGGAGACGTCCATGAGAGAGCCGGCAAGGGGCAATACAGGATTCTGGAATTCGCTGCGTCAGGGAGGGGTTCCTTCCGCCATCGCTTCCATTATGGGAGCCCCTACGGCGCAACACATGGCGTTTATCCGTTCGATGATGAGAGAACAGCGCAGACCTGAGGTTCTGCATACACCTCTAAATGAGCTGGACGCAGTTGTATTTGATCTGGAAACGACGGGATTTTCACCCCAGCATGGGGATGAGATTATCTCATTTGGTGCGGTCCGTATACATGGTGGTGTAGTTCTGGAAGGAGAGCAGTTCTATACGGTGGTGCAGTCCAAGACTGCGGTTCCGGAACATATTACTGAACTTACAGGTATTACGCAGGAGATGACGCTGGACGCACCAACTTTGCTGGAAGGGCTGCATGATTTCATGTCTTTTGTAGGTGGAAATGTTCTGATTGCACACGCAAGTGCGCATGACCGAGCCTTTCTGAATGCAGCTCTGTGGCGGACTTCAAAAGTAAGACTGACGCATCGTTTAATTGATACGATGATGTTGGCCCGCTGGCTTGAACCAAGCAGGCCGGGGTATGGTCTGGATGAATTGCTGGAATCCAGAGGGATTCCGATCTATGGGCGTCACCATGCACTGGAAGATTCAAAAATGACTGCACAGTTATGGTCCTGTTATCTGGAGGACATGACTCGTAAAAATGTGGAGACCTTGGGTGATTTGTATACCCAGCTAAGTCACGCATAACGGAACGGGAAGCAGATTGTATGAAGGCACAACGCGGTGTGCCGGATCCTGCGATTCTTTCGAGGATTCAATCAGATAACCGTTCAGATGCATATGAGATCGCAACCCGCTTGTTAGGTCGGGTGAGCCGATGAGGTACATCTGAAGCAAACCGGCGAAGGCTGGAAGAGCTTGCATGTCCTCTACGGATGGAACAGGCCTTGTCTGCGGATGAGAATGGAAGATACCAATGAGCTTAGGTTCGGAAAATACGCACCGAATCCATTCGGCATCGTCCAGAGTAAAATGGTGCAGCGGGTCAGGTGCTACGTTACGAATGGGCTGAAACCGACTGATTCGTATACCGCCCGCTGCGGTTTCACCCAGCATAACCCCGCAGGCTTCTTGCGGCAGCGAAAGGAACATGTGCTTTGACATCTCTTGTTCTACGGAAGAAGGGATGTAGAAGGCGTTTTGCTGCCCGTGAAGTGCTGCCATTTGTACTCACCCCTCTCTCTTTGGCTCCTGCTATGGCAGGAGTCCTTTTTCATTTTATTTTCTGTAATGCGGATTGTAAAATTTAAAAGGAAAAGGGTACAATAATAAAGAGAACATTTGGGAATCATGTTCTGGTGAACTGTCATAGAGCGTGATAAACACTTAGCATGTGCAGAAATTACAGTTTCAGTTTCAATATGCTAATTATATAAAAGGGTGGCGGGTTATGAAACGAAACATATACATACTCCTTGGTGTTGTCTTGCTGGTTGGTATTGCACTGGCCCAGAATGCGGGTGACGGCATTGCAGCCGTCTTTAAACAGGAAGAACCGATGCCTACAGAGACGGGACCACGTGCGGGTCTTCTGGCGCCTGCTTTTTCTCTGACAGCAATGGATGGAAAGACGTACAGTGTGGGCGGTGCCAAAGATAAGGCCACGTTCGTCAGTTTCTGGGCATCGTGGTGTGAGCCATGTAAACAGGAAGCTCCGGAGTTGAACAGAATGGCTGCAAAATACAAGGATAAGCTTGACCTCTACGGTGTTAATGTAACATCATACGATAAACTCAAGGATGCCAAAGCTTTTGTGGATGAGTACCAACTGACATTCCCCATTCCTTTGGATGAGAAGGGGACTGTGTATGCTCAATACAATGGGGTGGCTTTTCCAACGAATGTTCTGATTGACTCCAGAGGAGTTATACAGGAGATTGTTCTGGGCATATTACCAGAGAAAGAGTTGGAACGTAAGATTAAAAAGTTAATTGCGAATTAATTTTCATGTAAACAAAGAAGCCTTTGCATCCATGAATCATGGATGCAGAGGCTTCTTTTTTATTTTCCGGGAAATAAGCGTTAAGAGGTTGTTCAAAAATCCCGCTTTTTTGAACATGCACTTTAGTGGTTGCTTATCCCATGAGCAGGAATAGGGAGTGTGCCTGGCTCATCCTGCAATTTTTCTTGAAGCAATGCATAGCGGAAACTGTGAACGAGCGCTTCCCAACTTGCTTCAATTACGTTCTCGGATACACCGACAGTGTTCCATGTGTTCTCCGTATTTTTGGATTCGATCAATACACGAACTTTGGCGGCTGTGGCATCTTTCTCATCCAGTACACGTACTTTGTAGTCCGAGAGGTGCATGTTGGCGAGTGAAGGGAAGTATTGCACCAGTGCTTTCCGAAGCGCATTATCGAGTGCATTCACCGGACCGTTACCTTCAGCAGCGGTATAAGCGCTTGTTCCAGCGATATTCACTTTGACAAAAGCTTCAGAAACAACGGATTTTCCTGCCGTTTTCTCTACAAGCATTTTGAATGATTCAAAAGTAAACAATTCTTTCATGTCACCATTCGCTTCACGAATTAACAATTCGAGCGAGGCATCTGCACCTTCGAACTGGTAACCCTGATGCTCCAGGTCTTTGATCTTCTCAATAATCTGACGTGAATTGGCACTGCTTGGATCGAACTCAAGCCCCAGTTCCTGTGCTTTGGATACAATGTTACTTTGTCCGGCAAGTTCCGAGACCAGCACACGTTGTTTGTTACCAACCAGTTCAGGCACGATGTGTTCATAGGTACGTGAATCCCGCAGGATGGCAGAGACGTGAATCCCACCTTTGTGAGCAAAAGCAGCATTGCCGACATAAGGCTGATTAATCGGCATATTCACATTGGCAATCTCGCTAACATAACGAGCCACGTTTGTAAGTTGTCTCATGGAATCCTCAGTAACACATTCATAGCCAAGTTTCAGTTGCAGGTTCGGGATAATGGATGCGAGATTGGCGTTACCACAACGCTCTCCATAACCGTTCATCGTTCCTTGCACCTGACGGGCTCCGGCTTGTACAGCGCTGAGTGTGTTGGCCACAGCCAGTTCACAATCATTATGTGTATGGATGCCGAGATGTGCATGAGGCAGGCTTCTATGCAGTGTGGATACGATCTCGTGCACCTCGTTTGGCATCGTCCCGCCGTTGGTATCACACATGACGAGCCAGTCCGCTCCAGCTTCGTGGGCCTTGGTCAAGACCGCTTGAGCATACTCCGGGTTATGTTTGAATCCGTCAAAGAAGTGTTCTGCATCAAAGATCACTTCCATACCATTCTGTTTCAGATAGGCGATGGAATCATAGATCATGGACAAGTTTTCTTCCAATGTAGTCTGCAAAGCCGTATGCACATGGAAGTCCCATGATTTACCGACCAGGGTTGCAGCCTGAGCACCAGATTCGATCATGCGCTTCAGGTTGGCGTCTTCACTAGCAACGCTGCCTTTACGGCGGGTACTGCCAAAAGCAACAACCTTTGCGTTCAGGTTTAATTCCTTGACTCTTTTGAAAAACTCAATGTCCTTGGTATTGCTGCCGGGAATTCCGCCTTCAATATAATGGACACCCAGGTCATCAAGCTTCTTGGCAATTTTGAGTTTGTCGTCTGCCGATAAGCTGACACCCTCCCCTTGTGTGCCGTCACGTAAAGTCGTATCGAAGATGGAAATGGCCTTTGACATGAAGATCCTCCTTTGAGATAAAGCGCTCTTTTAAAAGTTTGGATTGTGAGTTGGGAAAAGCTGTTAAGTACGTTAGTGGACGAATCCTTCGATTCGGCAACGCTACACTGTGTTAAACTGGGTGCGCTGATTTGTCCTAAAGTCGTCAATTTGTATAATTAATTATTATAGCACCATTATAGCCAAATGCTACATAGAAATCGCAGTTTCATGTAACAATTAACGGATTTTAGAGAAAAAAGAAGGATGGTAATCATAATCAAGATGTATGTTATAATCTATTATTAAGTTTTAATTGGAATATATGGAAGGAAAGGAGGGTTAATTTTGAGTTTTGTATGGGAAAATATGGTTATTGCTCTGATCACTTTGATACTTTTTGTGAGTGTAGGCTGGTTAATTATTCGGTCTCTGATCAGATCTCGCAGAAAATAAATGCTCGTGACTGAATTAACATAACGGGTTTGATATACTATAGAAGAAAGAAATTCGTTTCATTAATTAGTGTGCAAGAAAGGGCGGGGGTTCATGATGTCTTCAGACGGCAATCCTCCAGCAAATGTGGATCAATATTACCCTGCAGCCGGACGGGTGATTCTGCATGTCGATATGAATGCTTTCTACTGCTCTGTACATGAAGCCGAGGAACCAGATTTATATAGAGGAAAAGCAACGGCCGTTGCGGGCAGCAGTGAACTGCGAAAGGGTGTAATTGTAACCTGCTCATATGCCGCTCGTAATCGAGGCATCTCAACAGGTATGGTTGTCCACCAAGCCATGAAAAAGTGCCCTGATCTCATTGTGATTCGTCCTGATTTTCATTTATATCGTCAATATTCAAGAGCTTTCATGCAGATTGCGTATAGTTATACCCCTCAACTTGAGGCGACATCCATTGATGAATGTTATCTTGATATTACAGGTTCAAGGCAATTCGGGAATCCAATGGAGATTGCGGAGAGCATTCAGCGTAGAATCAAGGATGAATTAGGGCTGCCATGTTCCATTGGCATTGCACCCAACAAATTATTGGCGAAAATGGCTTCGGATCTGAAAAAACCGAACGGTATCTCCATTTTACGCATGAGGGACGTACCCCGGATTCTTTGGCACAGACCATGTAACGAGATGTTTGGCATTGGCAAAAAAACGGCTGAAAAGTTGAAAAAACTGGGCATTGAAACGATTGGTCAATTGGCCAAGTCGGATGAGAACATGTTGACCGAACTATTTGGAGTAAATGGAGCGTGGCTCAAAAATTCTGCGAATGGCATTAACCATTCCGCAGTTCACGCGGAACGTGAGGCCAATAAATCCATTGGACATACAACCACTTTACCGGCGGATGTATCGGATATGAATGAGATTCATCGGGTATTCCTCAATATAAGTGACCAGGTAGCCAGAAGATTGCGAAAGCACGAAATGTTCAGCCAGGGTATTCAGATTACGATCCGGACACCGGATATGAAGACAATCACCCGATCACGTCTAATGGAAGTTCCTACGGAGGATGCAACGGTCATATACCGTGAGGCCTGTAAACTATTTGAGAAGCATTGGGGTAGTGGCAAGCCTGTACGCATGCTGGGTGTGACACTTCAAAACCTGATTCCAAGAGAGGAATCCGCTGTACAGATGGACTTGTTCGAATATGAGCAGAAGCCCAAGAAGGACAATTTGATTCGGATTATGGATCAGTTACGTGATAAATTTGGTGAGAATGCTGTTGTGACCGCAGGCATGCTTGGAGATGATCCTTCCGTGCTGCTTCGTAATCATAAAGTGCGCGGTACTTCCCTGCAAAAAGATAACTTGCAAAGTCTTGATTAAATAAGGGATAATAGAGACTTGTGGTTGCAAAATGATTTGTAATTATCCTTACTTTGTATTAATATGTTTCTAGATAAAAACACTGTACGTTTCGAATTTTAGGAGGAGAGAATGTAAATGAGTAAATATACTTGGGTTGAAAAAGACACATGCATCGCATGTGGCGCTTGTGGAGCAACGGCTCCAGACATCTACGATTATGATGATGAAGGTTTGGCAGAAGTTATCTTTGACGGCGATGCTAACCATGGTGTCAAAGCTATTCCAGACGACTTGTTTGACGATATGCAGGATGCATGCGATGGCTGCCCTACAGATTCAATCAAAGTAGCGGACGAGCCTTTCAATAAAGAAGGCTAAGTATTTCTCCTATGAACACAAAGCACTTTCTTTTGTCTTAACGACAAGGGAAGGTGCTTTTTTTGCATTCATTTAACTGTGATTATCTGACTATGGATCAAGGACGAACATTGTCGAACCGCCTTTTTTCCACCGAGTACTCAAGTCCTATGGATTCAACGCTTGGTTATGCCGATATATAATGATATACGGAAAAAGGCGAAATAGTGGAGGATCGGATGCAAAATACTCATCTAAGAACATATGTCAAGAAACATCCCGACAATAAAATGGCTTGGTACTTGCTTGGAAAGGAGTATTTGGGCGAAGGACAGGAGGCCAAAGCCAATTATTGCTTTCAGCAAGCGGGCGAGGTTTACGAGGCATTTGAACGCAGTAAAGCTCCTGCTGACATCTGGGTAGACTATCAGGAGAAACTGGTGGAGATGTCTGAGCAAAAAGAGAAAAAACAACGTAGACGCAAAATGTGGCTTACGTTGCTCATGCTGCTTGTGCTGGCAGGTCTGCCACCTGCGGACGCTCCGGGTTTCAGTCGTGAAGCGGCCGACGCACTGTCAGCAGCACTGGAATCCACGGATGAGATCCCTGACCCTGTAGGAGCGGATCAACAGGCTGGGACTGCATCCATTCCACCAAGTAATGTGTTCACTGCTGCGGCATTTGGTGGAGGCAACCATGGCGAGGCTGCGCTCGCAGCTGCCTGGTCCGGGTCTGGCCCAAAAGTAGAGACCTCTGCTGTACTTGGTATGCAAACCTCGGATGATTGGTCTTTATGGAAGCGAAATATGCCTGTGAAATACATAGTACAAACCAATACAAGCGGGAAATTAACTGCACAGAGTTATGATGCCAAGCAATGTAACTGTGAACCTCCTGAAATTACGCCGAAAATCAAAAAGATGGCCTTGGCGTGGACCGCCAAGCAGGAAGCTGCTGCATCATTATCAAGTGCAATCGTTGCCTATCGCAAAAAAAATGACGCTTGGCCCAAGAGTGTAACGCAAATGGCTCAGCCATTTCCGAACAATATTCTGGGAGAGACTGCGCCAGGGATGACCGAGATGTTTCCGAAGCTGTTAGCTTTGCATCAAGGAAAGGCACAGGAAGGAAAGAACGATTCGAGTGGTAAAGAGAATGGATCAACGACTTCGAATTCGTCTCAAGGCAACAATGCCGCTTTTGCAGATACGCTGGGAGGTCAGCCTTTTTTGCAGGAACCGCTGGAGATTGTCATTGATAAGAATAAACATAAACTTGCATTAATCAGTGGGGATACCATTGTTCGTATGTATGATGTGGGACTTGGCGGTGATCGAACACCGGAGGGTTCATTTGTCATTACAGATAAAGTGGTCAATCCGAATGGACGCTCGAACGGGGAGTTCGGAAGCAGAGGTATGCAACTCTCGAATACGAATTATGCCATCCATGGGACCAACGAGCCAAACAGTATCGGACTGGATGAGTCCCTTGGATGTGTGAGAATGCGTACAGGAGATGTAGAAGAGTTATTCGCTCTTGCTCCGCAAGGCACCCCGGTACGCATTGGAGAAGATGTACTGCCAGATCTGACGCTTGTTCCAGAAGCAAAGCAGCGTTATCAGCATACACTTGTTCCAAAGCAAAATAATCCGAACAAAACGTATCACTGGCTGAATTGATCTGTTGGATATGTAGAATCAGATGGATTCAGCCTGAATCATCTACATGTTGGCAATAATGATAAGAGCACCAATGATGATGATCAAGCCGCCTACACTGGCTGCAGTCCATGCAATGGCTTTGCGATTCACTTCTTCTTTCTTTTGCTGTAATGCAGGTGGTTTACGTTTGGGAGCCATGAGTTATTCCTCCTTATTTGGAATAGAACTGGTGTAGAGTAACCATGCTCTCATTGTAAAGAATTCAACTCGTCATTTCCAGTGGGCGGGTGGATTTCTTGTGAGCATTTTGTATTATTCGATTTGTGCTGTCTATGCGCAAACTACTTTCCTTTTTAATAAGAAACAGATAGACTTGTGTGTAGAGTGTTTTTTTACATATGAAAAGACGGACAACGGCTTTTTGGCGTACCGGACCAGAACGGAGTGAGTGATTTGTTATACAGAAGTCTTGCTAAACCTTTGTTGTTCAAAATGGACCCTGAACAGGCCCATCATCTGATTATTGGCGGCCTTAGTGGCGTGGGTAGCATCCGTCCGGTTCCTTCCGGACTGCGTGTGATGTACGGCGTTCGTGAAACATCTGATCTGGCTGTTGACATGTTTGGGTGTCATTTCCCTACACCTGTTGGTCTGGCTGCGGGTCTGGACAAAAACGGGCAGGCCGTAACGGGCTTTTCTTCCATCGGATTTGGATTCATGGAAGTGGGAACCGTGACACCACTTGCACAACCAGGTAACGATCAACCACGGCTGTTCCGTTTGCCTCCAGATGAGGCGTTGGTGAACCGAATGGGCTTCAACAATCTTGGTGCGGAAGCCATGGCAGGTGAATTGGCACGTCTACAGGATCGGCGTATTCCAGTGGCTGTTAACATCGGCAAAAATAAGGCAACGTCTAATGAGGAAGCTCACCTGGACTATTCGAAGTGCATTCAGGCACTATACGATTATGCTGATCTGTTCGTGGTTAATATCAGTTCACCAAATACACCGGATTTGCGTAATCTGCAACATGGGAATGAATTGAAGGAACTGCTCGCTGCGGTTATGAACGAGATGAACGTGCAGCATGCACGAGCGGGCGGAGCGACCAAATCTGTTCTGGTGAAGATTGCACCGGATGTGAATGATCAGGAACTTGAATATATGGTTCGCACAATTGCAGACAGCGGTGTTGCTGGCATTATTGCAACGAACACAACCATCAGTCGTACAGGACTTTCCCATCAACATGCAAAAGAGACTGGCGGTCTGAGCGGTAAACCTCTACGTGACCGTTCAACGGAGATTATTCGCCAGATCTATCGCCAGACTGAGGGAAAACTTCCGATCATCGGTTCAGGTGGCATTTTCACAAGTGAGGATGCATACGAGAAAATTAAAGCCGGAGCAAGCTTGGTCGAAATATATACAGCATTGATCTATGAAGGGCCTGAGGTGAATCGGCGCATTCATGCCGGACTGCGTGAGTTGCTGCGCAAAGACGGTTATCGTCATATCTCCGAAGCGGTTGGTGCGGAACATCGTTAAGAAGGAATGTGAATCCCCGGAATGAAAATATAGAAGCATGGGAAGAGCGTAAAATGGTTCGGGACTCTTCCCCCCACCAAACATCATGTATAATGGAATAGAACAGGGGACGCTATAGAGACAGGAGGCATAAGCATGGACGGTAGAGACTGGGGTACATTTTTACTTCCTTATGAACAAGCGGTAGAGGAATTGAAAGTCAAGTTTAAGACAATGCGAGCGGAACTGAAGAAACGGGAAGAGTATGCCCCGATTGAATTCGTTACCGGTCGTGTCAAAAAAATATCCAGTATTCTGGAGAAATCCAGACGACTGAATGTGTCGCTTGATGACGTGGAAACAGGCATTGAGGATATTGCAGGTATCCGCATTATGTGCCAGTTCGTGGATGATATCCGCCGGGTTGCCGAGTATATTCGAGGTCGTAAGGATCTCACGGTACTCATTGAGAAAGATTACATTACGAATTTCAAAGAGAGCGGCTATCGCAGCTTCCATATGATTATTGAGTATCCCGTTCAGACGGCTCTGGGACAAAAGAAAGTTTTGGCCGAGATACAGATCCGGACACTTGCCATGAACTTCTGGGCTACCATTGAACATTCGCTGAGTTACAAGTTTCGCGAAGGGTTACCTGATGAGATGAGAACCAGGCTGAAAAAAACGGCTGAGGCCGCGTTTATACTGGACAACGAGATGTCTGCAATTCGTCTACAGATTTTGGAGGCGCAGAAGGCATTTGAGGATGATTCCAATATCGTGTCAAGAACATTGAATATCATTCATCAATTATACTTCTACCACCTTGTCAGTGAAGCAATTGAAGCACAGAAGCGATTTAACGATTACTGGGAACGGCATGATATGGAAGGGCTCAAAGACTTGCTGGATGACGTGAAAAAACTTCTGAACAACGCCAGAAAGGGCGAAAACCCGGATGAGCATCTATGAGCCACTGTACATTGACTACTTAATCTACTTCAATCGGGATCAGGATTATTTCGAGTGCCATGAGGTGCTGGAAGAATTGTGGCTTGAACGGAACCGGGATTCTCTCTATAAAGGGTTGTTGCAAATTGCGGTTGGTTTATACCACTTCAGGAATGGCAATCTCCGCGGAGGAACGATGATGTTACAGAGCTCACTTGATCTTCTGGAACCTTATCCTGCTACGATTCTGGGCATTGACCTTGGGACTTTGGTACGGGATGTACAGGAAATCGTGAAGGAACTGTCCCAATCAGATATTCAGTCTGTGACTTACAGGGATTTGTCCATATGTATTGTTGATGAGGTCTTAGAACAGGAGATATCTAGAAGATCGCTTGAGCTAAAACCTAATATTCCGCAGCGCCGGAGTCCTACCAGAGGGCGAATATACGAAGAGAAGATGAAGGCGATGGATCAGGGTAGAAGTTAAGCCGTTATCAGCGTTAGCATTCAAATGAGCATCCCATGGATATGAAGTTCCATGGTTATGAAACACCCCGACGATTCCTGTAAAGGGAAAGATCGGGGTGTTTTTGAATGTTGCGTCATATTCAGATGATTGCAGGTCGCACAGCTTGTCCTTCAACAGAACAGTGTCGGTGATACAAGTGCCTGATTGTAGATACTTGTGGAAACGGATCTATCATTTAGCTTGCCGAAGGAGCGGCACTGCCTTTATATTTTTGGAAAAATTGTTTGTAATCATCCAGCGTGTAGCCTTGGTCACTGCCATTCTCTTTCAGTCCGCCAACCATACGGTCTTTCTCGACACCAGCCTCATAATAGACGAGTGTAGGTGTGAACTCGATATTGTAATCGGTCCATCCTGCTTCGAATTCACGCAGATTGAACTGTGGAAGCTCAATACCTTCACTGTCAACCAGTGGCATCAACTGAGGTGTTGTGGCACGGCAGTGCGAGCAGTCGGAAGCAAAGAAATAAACAAAAAAGCTGTCTTTGTTATCGATTTTGGCTTTGAGATCAGTGGGAACAATAATTTGTTGATAGTTGGGATCACTAAGTAGCTCCCGTGTAGCTGGATTAAGCTTGGATGCAGCGATGCCATAAGCATTTTCCACTGAATCCATCTGTTTCTTGGATTGCTGGTCTACGACAACCAGTGCTGCAATCATAATGATTAAAATACCCAGGAATATAAGGATCGCAGCGCTTTTCTTTTTCTTCTTGGATTTCATTGGACATCCCCCATCGATCATATCGAAATATAGTTTGGGCAAAAATAAAGGTTGGGATAATATGCATAAACACCCGAATTTTTGCTCAGGAATCAATCTACTTGCCATTATACTACATTACACGCTGTAGTGGAATAGATACGATATGATAGGAAAGCAAAGCTTGGATATGATAAAATAAAACGATGTTGCAATCTTACCAAGACAGGATGAGTGGGAATATGGGTGTAAAGTTACCTTTGATATTTGCTGAGCGAATGAAAAGTTTGCTGGGCGATGAGTTTGAACAATTCATGAAATCTTATGATCAGTCTCCCCATGCGGGGCTGAGAGTGAATACGCTAAAAATATCGATGGAACAATTCGATGAGATTGCTCCGTTTGATCTAAGATCTATTCCGTGGTGTGAGACAGGATTCTATGTACCTCATGGTGTTAAACCGGGGCTGCACCCTTATTATCATGCAGGCCTGTATTATATACAGGAACCAAGTGCAATGGCTCCAGTTGAATTATTGCAGGTGGAGCCTGGAGATCGCGTGCTTGATCTGTGTGCTGCTCCGGGAGGGAAAACAACACAGATTGCTGCAAAGCTGCAAGGCAAGGGTGTACTTGTGACGAACGATATCCATGCTGAACGCACCAAAGCGCTGGCCAAAAACGTGGAATTGTACGGGGTACGTAACGCGGTTGTTTTGAATGAGTCGCCAGAGCGGATCGCAAATGCATTTCCTCATTATTTTGACAAAGTATTAATTGATGCGCCTTGCTCAGGTGAAGGCATGTTCCGCAAGGATGAAGACATGGTGAAATCGTGGGAACATCATTCGGTGGAAAAATGTGTGCTCATGCAGCGGGATATCTTGGAGACTGCTGCACGATTGCTGGCCCCGGGAGGAACCATAGTATATTCGACATGTACCTTTGCGCCGGAGGAAAACGAAGCGATGATTGCGGAGTTCCTGAATGTAAACCGTGATTTCGTAGTAATGGACATTCCTGAAGAGACAGGGTTCGCTCCAGGACGTCCGGAATGGGTACGTCAGATGATGCCGGAGAAGGCAGAAGAGACGGAAGCTGTGTTGGATCAAACGCGTGGTACCGCAAGATTGTGGCCTCACCTTTTGGAAGGAGAGGGACATTATGTCGCTGTAATGCAGCATCGTGCAGGGCAAGAATTAGAAACAGATCAACCTGGAGTAGTTAAAGAAGGAGCAATGGAGTATGGACAGGTCGTGGATGTGTCCAGGATTGAAGTAGAGGGGAACAAGGATCACTCTATTGCTGCTTCTTCAATTGCTATGACCAAGGCTGATCGTAAAAAGGAACGTTTGTTGCGAATCGAATCCCGAGAGTCCCATGACAGACAGGCTGGTGGCGGCAAGAATCCGGGTAGACAGAGCAAAAAAGGTAAAGATCACGGTGGACGTAAATCGGGACGCGGAGCTGATCCGGCAAGTATTGATCCGGTTGCGATCTACACTCAGTTTATGAAAGAACAATTGGAGATTGAGTTAACTGGAGAAACGGTATGTTACGGAGATCGGGTGTATCAATCCTCGGTTGGTGCAGCTCGGTTGGAGGGACTGAAAGTCATTCGTCCAGGCTGGTTTATGGGCACGATTAAGAATGGACGATTTATTCCGTCCCACCCGCTTGCGTGTGCTTTGAATGCATCTGAAGCACGGCGTAGCGTAAATCTGTCATCCGCTGATGGCGAAGCCGTGAGATACCTCAAGGGTGAAACGTTAAATATTGAAGAAGAACGGGTGGTGCTCAAGGCGGATACGTTTGCCAAAGGGTACGTTCTTGTATGTGTAGATGGTTATGCCGCTGGCTGGGGAAAATGGCTGGATGGTGTACTGAAGAATGAATATCCGGCAGGCTGGAGGTGGACATCGGTATGAGTGGAAAAGGCAAACAAACGCTTCGTTTAGATAAGATATTGAGTCATATGGGTGTGGGAACACGGAGTGAACTCAAAAAGATGGTGAAACAAGGCAGAATCCATGTGGACGGCAAAGCGGTGAAAGACAGCGGTGTACAGGTGAACCCCGAGGTCAACGTCATTGAAGCCGATGGGCAGCGAATTGCGTATCGGGAGATGATCTATCTGATGCTGCATAAACCTCCGGGTGTCGTGTCTGCTACCGAGGATAACAGAGATAAGACGGTACTGGATCTGCTGCGCAAAGAGGATCGGGTGTTCAATCCTTTTCCTGTGGGACGACTGGATAAGGATACGGAGGGGCTGCTCATTCTTACGAATGACGGTCCACTTGCCCATGATCTGTTATCTCCACGCAAGCATGTGCCCAAAACCTACGAAGCCCGTGTTCTGGGAAACGTGGATGAAGCGGATGTGCAACGTTTTAAAGCGGGCGTTCAATTGGATGACGGGTACGAGACGCTGCCTGCCGAACTGACTATACTTGGTCAGGAAGAAACGGAAGAAGGCACGATCTCGTCGATCTCGCTTATTATTCACGAAGGGAAGTTTCATCAGGTAAAACGTATGTTTCAGGCGGTAGGCAAGCGTGTGGTCTATCTGAAACGCGTAGCCATGGGTGAGCTGGAACTAGCTTCCGATCTTGCTATCGGAAGCTATCGTGAACTAACCGCAGATGAGTTGAGCCTTCTGCGGAAGTAAAAGCTCCCGACCTTCGCGAAGCGGAGCAGGGAGTCGTGGAGGGAAGCGAAGCCCCGATACTAACCGCCGCAGGCGAGAAAGCTCCTGTTCTTCACGAAGTGAAGCAGGGAGTTGTGGAGGGAAGCGAAGCCCCGATACTAACCGCCGCAGGCGAGAAAGCTCCCGTTCTTCACGAAGTGAAGCAGGGAGTTGTGGAGGGAAGCGAAGCCTCGATACTAACGCCGCAGGCGAAAAAGCTCCCTGCTTCACGAAGTGAAGCAGGGAGCCGGGCAGAAAGCGAAGCCCTGCCCGTAATGGTCCCGGTTAAGTTTGGGCGGGACCGCCGCTGACCAGCGGTGTGCCCGGCAACAAGCATTCCTACGACAACCGTGACATAGCAAGACCCGACCTAACACCGGTGAGCAAGACGGGAGTCCAGAGGGCAGAGCCCTCTGGGGCCCTCCCTCGGAAGGGAGGGTTTGGGTGGGTGCGACTACTAACAGATGAGGATGAAGCCAGAATGACTTATAAATTAATTGCACTTGATGTAGATGGAACACTGCTGAATGATCATCATGAACTTACCGAATGGACTCAGGAGACCTTGATTCAAGCTTCCCGTCAGGGAGCAGAGATTGTGCTGTGTTCAGGTAGAGGTCCTGCCAACACGATTCCCTTTATGGAGCAGATGGGACTGGATGGATATGTGATTACGCATAATGGCGCCGTTACCGCGCAAGTCGATACCCGTGAGGTGGTCCATCATTTTGCATTAGATGGACAAGGACTGGAGCCAATCATATCCTATTGTCGAACCAATGGAGTACATTTTGACATCAATACGGCATTTGGTCTGTATGTGGATCAACCGGAAGGTTTGGGGTTGCAGGTGCGTGAGATGTATTACAACTTTATGGCAGAGCCACTGAAGTTACCCAAGTGGGTTGACATGACAGAACCGCTGGCGAAATTCACTGCATTTGGTCCGATTGAACAGATGGATGCAGTACTTCAGGAATGGTCAACTTGGAATCTGCCTTATTATATGACACGGAGTGGTGACTTTTTTATTGATCTGATGCATCCCGAAGCGTCCAAAGGCGCTGCGCTTAAAAGGCTTGCCGAATCGAAGGGAATCATGCCCTCGGAGATCATGGCGATTGGCAACTACTTCAATGATATTACGATGCTGACCTTTGCGGGCAAAGGCATTGCCATGGATAACTCACCGGACGAGGTGAAAGCTGCTGCGGACGAGGTTACACTTTCCAATAACGAGCAAGGTGTGGCACACGCAATCCAAAAATATGTGTTATCCGTCTAACCCTACATCTTATACTTAAAATGTACGCTTCCCTCATAATCTACCGTCCTCAGGGGCATCCTAAGAGAATAACGTTAGGAATGAAGGAGGACATGTGATGAAATATGATGTGGAATTGGTTGCAGACCTGCGGACATCAGGTGGAGAAGTACAGGACGTGATGGTCAATGGACAATATGGAGGCTCACTTTTCCTTGTGTACAGAGAAGGAGATCGTTTATCCGGTAGTCTTCAGATCGAGCAGGAGTCTCTGCCAGATGGTACAGAGGAACGTATTGTGGAAAAAGTGCATGCCTATGTCCGATCTCTTGCAGACGCGTTGGAAGCTGCATATTATGAAGTGCTGGTTAGTTGTGGCTCATTACATTCGGTTCTGCATAAGCCTGAGTCAGAGACCGTGTGGCCGTCTGAAGAAATGAATCATGACGAAGGCGGTTATGACGATATAGACAGCAGTGGAAGTAAGGTAATTCCTGTTTCACAAGCCGAATCGTTTACATATGAAGATCGGGATCAGGTTCTGGAGATGGAAATGGTAAGCGCGGGACGCAGCATATCGACGTATATATTCAATGATGTCGAAGGGCAGGAACTTGCAGAAGCTTCATTAAAACAATATGGCGCTGATGTACAAGGTGAAATACACTGGTATGACGAGCCGGAAGAGAATCAATTGGAAGCTGCGGCAGAGTTGCTTGTCAGAGAGCTGGATGAAGATATCATCGATACGATTACGATCCGCATGTGGCATCAGGGCAACGAACTCGAGACGCTAGAGTGGGTACATCGCGATTTCTCCGAGGATTTTGAGGATACCGATGAATCGGATCTGGATGAGCTGGAAGCTGCTGAAGAAACATGTTATGTCATGCTGAAGCGTAAGGATCGGGAGTTCCGGGTATACGAGTTGTTTCTTCAGGAACGAGGTGGATTGCCTGTGGGAACTGCAACAATAGACACTTCTCAATCCGATCTGACGGGATACATTGATTACGAGGTTCCTGGTACCAGCATTCAGCGAAAGAGTCTAGTCGAAGTGTTGGTGCAGGAGTTGGACAAGGAGATGGAGTTTGATACCCTGCACCTGACGATGTTGTATCGAAATCAGATTATCGATGAAGCCAGAATAGATGGGTAAAGGGCAACCGCCTTTTACCTTTTTTTATTCTCATTTTGACGAAAAAATCATTTCCCGGTATAGTACCATTAGTTTAACAGAGATCAGGAAGCGGAGGAGAACAATGATGCACTCATTCAGGATCAGTAGCGAATATATTAACGATGGTTTTCAAGCGGTTCAGGCGAAGCCGGAAGATACGGAGGATGTGATGTCGCTGCTGGTGGAGACAGCCGAATGGTTACAGAGCCAAGGTTCTTCCCAATGGAACGCTTTGCTTAAAGGTGAAGATTCACATGATACGGCAGGGGCGATTCGGCGTGGGGATGTGTTTGTATTTAAAAAAGGAGCGGATGTAGCGGGGATGGTCATCCTTATGGTTCAGCCAAGCCCTTGGGATATTCATCTTTGGGGTTCAAAAGCTCATGCCGAGGATGGTGCAATTTATCTGCATCGGCTAGCGATTCGAAGAAAATATGCTCAGAGCGGTCTCGGACGGTCCATTTTGCAATGGTCCAGCAGCGGCATACATTTTGAAGGCAAACATACTGTTCGGTTAGATTGCGGAGCGAGCAATGCTACGTTGAACGCCTTTTACGCGCGGAACGGGTATACTTTTTTGGGAGAGACCGATGGTTACAGTACATATGAGAAGCCCGTGGAGCTACGGAGCTGAAATTCTGGTTATCCAATGAATATGTTGACGACAACTGCAAGCGATGGACTGCTGAATTAAAGCTTTTGCTTCTGAGGGGAACGTTTCATGAATATGTTGTATATACGAGTTATCGTAATATAGATGTTCCGGCTTCCCTATGTCATAATGGATAGTAGAGCAGTACGTAAGTTAGAAAGGGGGAAACTAACGGTGAAATTGCTGCAGGCGCTTTTCTTTCCTCCGGAGCAGCCCGGAGGTGTATCCTCTATGATTCCGTATATGCAAGAGAGATTTACAACCCCGAGGTGGGAAATGGATCTATTCTCGTTGCCAAAGCGAATTCGCAACAAGGGCAGAGAGGAAGTTCAGTTCGAAACGTTTGACTGGACGGAATATCAGGATAGTCCTGTTGTCCAAAAATATATTCAAACTTATCGTGATTATCTTTGGTGGACCAAACTGCGTATTCAGAAGCCCTATGATCTGATCCATGCCCACCACCCAATTGCTGGACTTGCGATGAAAACGGTTTTCCCGGATACACCCCTCATTCAGACGATTCACTCCAGTTATGAACGAGAATTAATCCTTAATGGACGCATTGAAACGGATGGTCCCGAGCATCGATTCCTGCTTGCGATATATGGTGAGCTGGAACACCAGGCAGAGCGTCTCTTGACAGTGTCGGATTCGTTCCGTCGTTATCTGGCTCCCTACGTGAAGGAACCTGATGTCATCGGTGTGATTCCCAATGGATTTGATGAGAAGCGGTTTAAGCCGATTCCTCATGATAATGCGATACCACAACTGGTCACGGTATGTCGGCTTGTTCCGGCGAAGGGGTTGGATATTCTTTTCAAAGCTTGTGCGGAACTGAAGGGCCGAGGTCATGATTATGTGTTACATATTATTGGAGATGGACCGATTCGTCCTGATCTGGAAGAATTGGCGCAGCGGTTGGGGATCTATAATGAGACCATTTTCTATGGTTATACACTGCACCCTGAGGAATTCATGCCATTCTTTGATATTTTTGTACTTCCTTCACGGGCAGAAGCATTTGGTTCCGTCTTCGCTGAAGCGGCGCTGAGTTGTCTTGCCCTTGTGGGTACAGATGTAGGGGGTATACCTGAACAGATCGAGAACGGTAGCAATGGGTTGCTTGTACCTGCAGAAGATCCTTCTGCATTGGCTGAAGCGCTTGAAAAGGTGATGCTGGACCCGGCTTATCGTTATGAACTTGCCCGTTCAGCGTGTGAAAAAGCCAAGACACATTACTCACTCGGCAGATCGGTCAATGAGTTAAAAAAGATGTATTTGCAGTTTCCTGGCAAAGCCTAAAATGTAGAGCAAAAAGTGCGAGCCGCTGTGATAAACAGCGGCTTTTTGTCATGTTTAAGGAAAGAGTACCCGCGGTGACTTGTGGTTTTGAGGTAAACGGATGCTCATATTCATGAAGTACATGGACCGTGAGGTTTATATATTGTTGCGTCTACGAAAGGCGCCCCAGCGGTTCAGTACCAATTTGGCAGCCCAAAACAGTGCCATACTTCCGAAGATAGGGTAAAGGATGGACAGCAGGGAACTGAATCCAAACTGACTGAGTGAGTAACACAACAGCATAATGGTTAATGTAATGAAACGGGGATGAACACGTATATGTTGCCTGAGTTGCAAGGTCATTCCATAGATATCGGCTACAAAGGTACTGAATATTTCCATGAAAATAAGGGATACATATACAGATTGCACTGCCCATCCAAGTTGAAAGGCAATGCTGCCCATCGGGATTTCGAATTGAATGATGCCGGGCATCTGGGCTGACATGGCAAAATGAGCTGCCATCAGCATGAAACCTACGCCAATTCCACCCAATACTCCACCCCACTTCAGCACATTCCGACTACGAATCTGGTTACCTACAGGCACAAGAACAGCTTGAGCCAACACCAGATTGAATGAAGTATACAACAGTGGAGACAGCCACACTTGAATAGGGTTTGAATCTGTCGTCAGTGTGATGAATCGGGAAGCACCTGGATGATGGATGGTACTGGTGATCATGAGCAGAGATAACAGGAGCATCATGGGCACGACGATGCTATTCATTTGTAGAATGGCCTGAATGCCTCGACCCAGAAGCAGATATGACCCTACAAGTGTGACGATCAGACCTGTCTGATAATGCAAACCCAGATGTTCGACAAAAACGGAACCTGCTCCGGCAAGCATGACACTGTTCACGCCAATGAGAATGAGAAGGGTCACCCAAGTGATCCATTTGCCCGCCTTGTGGCCGAATAAATGTTTGTTCAGATCCTCATAAGAGCGGGACCCGGTATCGTGAGCGATCAGCATCATTTTGGTACCTAACCAGACAAAGAGCATGGTGGATAAGCCTATGGTGATGGTGGCCCATTTGCCATACTGGGTAAAAAACTGCAAAATTTCCTGCCCTGTAGCGAAGCCGGCTCCGACAACCGTTCCGATGTATGTAAATGCGATCTGCAGCACCCGAAATGCCTGTTTCATGTGTTTCCCCTCTCAGGCCCCTGTATAGTTTGGACATGCGGGTACCATGGTACAAGGTATGCTTGACCCACGAAAGTCATGACAATCGATAATGAGCTTTGGCTTGAATTGCGTCTCAAGGAAAGCGCCCAGGCAATTTCGCTTGAACTTATAGATAGATATATGATACTTTTACCTCATAGGATAGGCTTGGGAGGTCAAATCATGGAATTATTGAAACAACGAATTTTACAAGAAGGTGTGGTTATCTCGGATCAAGTATTAAAGCTGGATGGTCTGTTGAACCACCAGATTGATCCTGCATTAACGATGGAGATGGGACGTGAGTTCGCTGCCCGTTTTCGTGAAAGTGGAGTAACTCGGGTAATCACGGTAGAATCCTCAGGGATTCCGGTTGCGTTTGCCGCAGCCTATGAACTTGGGGTGCCCCTTGTATTCGCCCGTCGCAAAAAAACACTTCTGGCTGATCCTGATGCATACTGTGAACGTGTACCGTCCTTTACCAAAGGAATTGTAACTGATATTATGGTATCCCGCGAGTTCATTCATGAGAATGACCGCATTTTGTTCATTGATGATATTATTGCCAATGGAGATGCCGCTCGTGGCGTCATCAAAATTATCGAGCGTTCCGGTGCGGAACTCGTCGGATTCGGCGTTGTGGTCGAGAAAAGTTTCCAGGCAGGGGCACGCACGATTCGTGAACAGGGTATTCCGGTGGAAGCCTTGGTACGCATTCGTTCCCTGAACGATGGTACGGTACAATTTGACGATAACGAAATGTGACATTTTAAAGGAATAGGGCCTATTTTTTGAACTATGCCTTTGCATGACCGCGGATTTCATTTATAATGGGGTTATGTTAGGGAGAGGAGGCAACACCATGGGGAACCAACCGGCAACAGAACAATTTTTTAATGATAAGCTGGCGGAATCGAAAGTTCATTTTGAACGTGCCCTGGATTGTAAACATACGGAATTCGATGACCTTTATCCCTATATGATTGAACATCCTCAATTTTTCTGGTACAAACGCTATGTTGCCTGGTCAGAATTACTGACGATTGTAGGCTTGTGCGAAGAGTTGTCCTTCTCTTGGAAAGAACAATTTACACCGCATCAAGTGGAGTACCTTGAAGAACGTGTGATGTCCGCCAAAGTGCTTGATTTTTGGTTCGAGAAGAACGACAGCAAAGAGCACGCGCAGCGGTAACTTTCAGTCGGGACATAATTTCGAATGACATGACAGTCCAATACAGTCACGTGAGACCTAAATGACATTTCATTTAGGTCTCTTTTTGTAAATAAATTTGGAATATAGGAGCCATGAAGATGATCAGTGATACAGAACTGGACGCCCTGCGTCTGTCAGGTGAGAAAGTAAGAGTAGTACGGGACGAGCTGGAATCTAACGATGTAACCGGGATTGTTGTTGCCTGGGATGGCGAGCAGGTACTTATCCGTCGTCAGAATCGACGTGTCGTTAAGCTGGATCGAGGTTACCGATATCAGCTGTTCAGCGAGCCGCGCCAGAGTCCACTTAGTGAGTAACAGCTTATAATTATGGCAGAGCCATGAGCGTTAAATGTTTGGAATTACCATGATTTCTTGGCATAATTGACTCACTCGGGAGAGAAGATAGGTACAGTGAGGAAGATCTGTAACTATAGCCGAGAGGGTGTGCTACAAGCCATGACATTGATGAATGATAAAGTTCATGCCTACAAGGATCAGATTGGAGCATTAAGCGATGTGCTGCCAGGTGTGGTTAAGTCGTATCATGAGTTTACCGGAGAATGCTTCCAACCTGGCGTGATTGATGCGAAGACAAAACAGCTAATTGCACTCGGCATTGGATTATTCGCCAACAATGAGGTATGTACCTTCTACCATGTAGAAGAAGCCCGTGCCAAGGGAGCAACAGATCAGGAGATTATGGAGACCGTTGCGGTGGCCGGAGCTGTTGGAGGAGGACATGCCCTGTCTCAGGGTGCGATGCGAGTGCAGAAGGCGCTGCATTAATGAAAAAACATGGTCATACTCTGTTTAGTACAGGAGTAATGACCATGTTTTTTTAAAGTTCATCTTTACTTGTTTTACTGTTCAGTTTTTTATTGTATTTGTCCACGTCCGCAAATTTTTCCATTATGGAATAGCGTGCCTTATATTTAATCGATGATGATTTAGTCCAATATTCAATCGTTGATCGGTCACTGGTCCAATTATATATAAAACTGTTATTGTAGCTTTCAAGCTCTGGTTTACCATATTTATTCGTAAGTTCTTCCAAAATTTCATCAGAATCCTGATTAGTCAAAGTGCCGAAATCGTAACTTGCTTCAATCATTAAAAAGTCATCTAATGGATATGCATCTGCTGCATTTTCCATTTCTTCAAGGCGCTGGTCCATTATTTTGTATATCTCTTCTTTCCTTGTTTCTGTGGTATTGGGGTTATTTAATTCCTCTGATAATTCACTTCCTTCTTCCATCATTTCCAGAATGCCATCATTGTCTAATAAATCAGTGAATACGTATTTAGCATCTGCTTTCTTACCCAAGACTACAAGATTGGAATACTCGATACTTTTCTCATGGTCATTATGTACGTCCTCTTCATAGCCCAAGTTACCGTTCTTTTCTTCGGCTGAAATGACTTTGTCGATCTTGGTACCCCATGAAACATCTCTAAAATCTTTTTCGTTCTCACTACTGCATCCTAAACTACCTATTACTAAAATAGCAAAACTTAAAACAAACATTAACTTTTTCAATTGTTCTCCTCATCTCCTTTTATTTCCTAAAACATTTTACATTGTTTAAGAAAGCAGTTAAAGACAAAAAATGGTTAAACAAAAAAGGCATCCGGTTAATAACCGATGCCTTTTTGTATGTGAATTACATTTTACCTAACATTTTATCATACATAAACTGTCCAGTTACCCGACGTGCTGTTACATAGCGGTCATTGAAGTATGGATTCGATAACTTCGTGATGCTTACGCCTTTACTGCTGGAGGCGTGAGCGAATTGTCCACCGCCGATATATACACCTGTATGTGAAATGCCTTTGCCTGTTGTATTAAAGAACACCAGATCACCTGTCCGAACATTGCTCTTGGATACCGGAGTACCTGCTTTGGCTTGCTGCTGAGAAGTACGTGGCAATTCAATACTGTATTTGTTGAAAAGATATCTCATAAAACCAGAACAGTCGAAGCCGGCTACAGTTGTGCCACCCCATTTGTAAGGAATACCTGTCATGTTGTTCACTACGGAGTTGATACTGCTTGCCTCTGTGCTTGTTGCCCCGGATGTAAATAATACAGCTGCTCCAAAAATGGAGATAATCAGTTTTTTCAAAATCAATGTTCTCCCTTCGATGCCTACGGAGTTAGCTAAGGGTTCGGTAGAAGGTTCCCTATATTTCCTATGTATAAGAATAATTCACCCAAATTGGTTCCCCCGTTTTCAAACATGAAACTCGGCAATGAATAATTAAGTTTTTGTAACTATTTGAAACTATATTGCATAAATGCGTAATTGTCAAACCCATTTAAAACCCTTCGTAATACCTCAATGTTAGCGGAATTAAGGTTTTTATATGAAAGAAGGGATCAAGTTTGGGTATCATTCATGACAAAAACGTCATTATTGATTCGTTTAAGACGAATTTGGATAAATAAATAGGTTTGTCATGAGTTAAAAGAACTATCCCGTTATGTAGAATTGGAGAGATTATATTCATTAAGTTGCATATATTGACAAAAATCGATTTTTTGCATATTATCTGATTATCCAATCCACATATTGGATTAAAATTGATTTTATTATGCGATAAATACAAATAAAGGAGGTTTATAGACGCGTATCATAGGTAAAGTAGAAGTGGAAGATTTATAAAAACGAGCATAGGAGAGTGTTACAATTGAAAGCGAAGAAAATAATTACTTTTGTCCTGGCATGTACGATGGTGTTTTCAGCAGTTGGAATGGCAGTTCTTCCTGTAGGGACGGTATCTGCTGCGGATGCATCGGGTACGACAGCGAGTATTTCTGATATTTTGAAGAACCAGCTGCCGGATGGAGGTTGGAGAAAAGATTATAAACAGACAAGTGGAGAGTGGGCGAAGTCCACGATTGACAACAAGGCTACATACTCAGAAATTAGAAGATTGGCGAAGGAATTTAAAAAGACGAATGATCCGCGTTACTCCACAGCTGCAATCAAAGGAATTAACTTTTTGATCAACATGCAGTATTCAAACGGCGGATGGCCACAAGTTTACCAAAGCTCTGGATATCACAAGCATATCACTTACAATGATGATGCCATGATTAATGTAATGATCATGCTGGATGAAGTAGCGGCACGCAAAGGTGATTTCTCGTTTATCGACAGCACACTTGCTAACCGCAGTAAAAATTCAGTTGCCAAAGGTGTGGAGGCGATTCTAAATACACAAGTCGTTTCAGGTGGTAAGCTGACAGCATGGGGACAACAACATGATTCCAGTTCCCTTAAACCAGCGAGCGCAAGAATCTACGAAGTGCCATCGCTGACAGCTGGAGAGAGTGTAACGATTGTTAAATTTCTGAAAACCAGACCTGCTAACGCTAAAATTACTGCATCCATTAAAGGAGCGGAGGCTTGGTTTAACAAGGTGAAAATTACGGGTTACAAATATGAAAGAGCTAATGGAGATAGTAAAATTATCGCTGATTCCAAAGCTGCACCAATTTGGGCACGCTTCTATGAGATAGGAACGGATAAACCAATCTTTATTGGTCGTGACGGGGTAGTAAAATACAAATTAAGTGATATTGATAAAGAAAGAAGAGGCGGTTACGCATGGTATGGCAACTGGCCTTCCAAGCTATAATTTGAAGTATGCTTCCATTATAATAAACCAAACTATTAGCAGCAGTTAAAGGTAAAGCCCGAATCGACATGGACGTCTGGTTCGGGCTTTATTGTTATTATTTTCAGTGTTGACATGATAGATTCCGCATGATATATTATTTCTTGTCGCCGATATTGATGACGGAGATACAATATGCGGTCGTGGCGGAATTGGCAGACGCGCACGGTTCAGGTCCGTGTGGGCTAACCCCCGTGGAGGTTCGAGTCCTCTCGACCGCATCTAATGAAAAGGCTCCTTAAGCTAACGCTTAAGGAGTCTTTTTTTGCATTTTTTGATATAACACTAGATTTAGTATCCAAGAGATTAGTGCTTAGCTGCTCTTACCGCAAATGGTCTTCCATCAGCCATACGGAACGTTTATTGTGCTGCGGTAACATTAACGCTGTCAATATTTGGTCCTTCCGATCCAGTGGTGACCACTTTCAATGTATTGGTCCCCGTGTTCATGGGGACCTGTATTGTTTTTTCAACCCAAGTGGACCAGCTTCCCGTAGCCGGAAAGGGCTCGTTGCTGATGACTTTGGTTCCGTTCACAAAAATGTCGAGGTTCCGTGTGCCGCTTTCCAGCGCATAACGAAACTTTACGTTTTTGGTACCTGTTGTCGTGTTATTAATGCCGTTCCATTGAATGGCTGAACCAGTCATCGCATTGAAGTTAACATACCCGGAGCCAGTGTAACCGGGGTAGATTGTTTCAATGGCAGCTTCCGTAAGTGACGTTCCGGTCTCGGCTTCATACGTAGTGCCACTGCCTGTATTCCCGCCGCTATTTCCGCCAGTAACGTTGGCAACAAACGTTGTTACGCTCTGAGGCGGGAGCTGTGCCGTGAAGGCTCCATTGGATACGGTAAGCGGGGTTCCGCTTGCCAGGTTTCGACTGCTGTCCGTAATCCATGAGGACACAGTAGAGGCATTACCATTCTGCAGAACGAATTTTTGGCTTGTGGCTGAAGTTCCACGGTTAATCGCCACGACGACGACTTTGTTATCACCTTTATAGGCTGAGACAAATGTGTTTGTATCCGGATTTTTCGTTGCATCGACTCGCAGGTAGCCTGGACGCACGAATTTAGAGAAATGAGCCATATTATACCCGCGTTTGCTTATGGTACCGTCCTCTTTCATCGGACCATACTGTCTGCGGATGTACCACCACACGTAGGCCTGGAAATCACCTTCTACCATGGCATTGTGCATGTGATAGGAAACGTCTAATGCTTCAGGCCAGCGGTCTGCTGAGTTGTTGTCACTGTTCGGAACATACACCTCAGTCATCCACAGTTCTTTACCGGCTCCTTTTTGCTTAAAGAGAGGGTAGGCAAAATTCGAAATCTGGGTTCCATACGTATGTGCTCCCAGAATGTCCATGTTGGCAAGTGCCTGCGGATCATTCAGGATTGGGTCGGATATGTTCTTTAAGTATTGGAAGGATTCAGGCGCCATGACTTTGGTACCTTGAATGGACCCGGCATTTTCTTTCATGAATCGAAGGATCTCTTGTGGAGTCCACCAGGTCCAGTCATGAGCATAATCGGGTTCATTTTGCACAGAAATGGCATACAGATCTACGCCGTTATTTTTCATGTAGGTTACAAAGTCGTTCAGATGTTGCGCATATGCGGCATATTTGTCGTATTTCAGACGTTTGGCATTTGTGTCACCATTGTGGTTGAACGTTTCAACCATGCTGCTTGGAGGATTCCATGGGGATGCAAATACAATAGCACCCTTTTCGATAGCCCGCTTGGCTGTGGCAACTTCACGGTACCAGTTATTAGAATCTGGATCGACGTAAATCCTGAGAATTGAGAAGCCTAACTGATTCTGATCATTACCAAAAGCAGTTTCACGTTGAGCGGGAGTCAGATCACCAATCCAGGCAGGAAGGTTAATGCCCCCAAAGCCCTTGATCAGCTGTTTTTCCGAGGACAAATTAATGTTGGCATCGCTGGCTGCTGACACATTTGTCGGTGTTAACATCAAAGGCAGGGCTGTTAAACAGGCCAAAAGAACATTAATCGTCTTTTTTAGTTTGAATTTCACTACTTTCATCCTCCTCGATAATGGTAAATGGTTACATAGAGAAACCGCGACCAGGGATAACAAACAAGAATAGCGGATTGTCTGGCATTTATTTTATGTAAACCCTTTCAAAACCTCCTTCCATAAATCATAGGAATGAAATGCAGCACATAAGCTCTTTCATTTGTTGATTCTACTAAATAATTCCTAAACTGAAAACCTGACAAATTACAGTATTTTTTCTAATTAATCTCTATTTTCTAACTGTTCAATGACAGTTCTTGTCTGAATGCAAAGGAGAAAATTGGAATGATGGAGATCTTCGCTTGAGATAGAGGTCTCCAATGGTGGGGGGTATTGTTATTAAGGAAGGCTTTGGCTTACATATTCCTCCCTTCATTATCAAACAATGAGATCACAGAAGTTACGGGGAGGGAATCATGATGAAGGAACAGAGAAAGAATTATCGATTCATTGCAGGTATCATGGCATTTTTGATTGTGTTTTACGCAGGCACATCGGCAGGAGGGCCTACAGCAACAGCTTCAGAGTCCCCATCGAATCACAAACGGTTAGCGATTATCATCGATGATGTTGGTAATGACATGAAGGGTACGGCAGAGATCCTGGCGATGCCAGTTAAACTAACGGTAGCGGTCATGCCTTTTTTGCCAACAACGAAGAAAGATGCGATAGCTGCACATGAAAAGGGGATGGATGTGATTGTGCATATGCCCATGGAACCCAAGAAAGGACGACCTGAATGGCTGGGCCCGGGTGCAATCACATCCAGTCTAACAGATGAAGAAGTCCGCTCACGCGTGGAGAAAGCAATTGATGATGTGCCCCACGCCATTGGAATGAACAATCATATGGGTTCCAAAATTACTTCGGACAAACGCATCATGTCAATTGTGCTCGATGTATGCAGGGAGCGGGGCCTCTTCTTTGTAGACAGTCGTACGAACTTTCGCTCCGTGGTGGGGGAACTGGCCATATCCAAGAATATGCCACCTGTGGGTAATGACATTTTCCTGGATGATCAAAACTCCAAGCAACACATTCGCAAACAACTGGATCTGGCTGCTCAGCGTGCGATCGATAAGAATATCTGTGTTGTCATTGGTCATGTCGGTCATTCGGGAATGAACACATCCGCAGTAATTCGTGAATCCGTCTCCCGTCTGCAAAATCAGGTTCAATTTGTAGGAATCGGTGATCTGGTTCGAGATGTGTGGCAATGGCATTCTGCTCCTACACTACCGACAGGTAATAAATAATGCCATTGGCAATGGACTGGGCGATTCGTTTTTGCTCAGCGGGGTCATTCATTCTGGCTCGGTCTGCCGCATTGCTCAAAAATCCGGTTTCAACGATGACGGCAGGTTGCTTCACGTAATTCAATATATAAAAGGGCTTGCCCCATACGACCCCGTGCTCCGTTCCGTACAACTTGTTCATGGCATCCTGAATGGATTGGGCCAGCAAATAACTCCTGCCTTCTTTCTGGTGTAGTACCACCGGGCCGTGTACATTCGATCGGGGACTCCAGTTCGCATGAATGCTGACCACGATATCTGTACTTACTTCTTCGCTAAGGCTTTTACGTTGGGCAAGATCTCTGGTATGACGGGAGCGGCTGTTCAGCCAGCGGTTCTCATCACTAAGTGCATAATCACCAAGTCGATTGATGATAACGGCATAACCTTTGCTGCGAAGCAGCAGATAGACCTTTTGGCTAATGGCCAGGTTGATATCTTTTTCCAACACACCTTGGGCTGACGTACCACCGTCAATACCGCCATGGCCTACATCGAGCAGGATAACCGGTGCTGCAAAGGCATGATGACTTGAGCGATAAGCATCTCCATCGGTCACTGGTAGCATGGATGGACTGTTCTGGGACGGGGTGGAATGATCTGAACTTTGAGGTACGGCAATATCAAGATAGGCTGCTTTTCCATAAGCCACATGGGGCAGCATGAGAAGGCAATGGAAGCTGATTAGCAAGGCTACCGAAGCGGTCAGCAGCTTATACATGGGAATACACACTCCTTTATGAAATAGGTATCGAATTTCAGATTAATGACTCGATGGATACCTTTGGCATTAGACTGTGCATTCTGAGGGTTTTCATACTTCTTTCAATAAAAAAATGTTTAACCAGTCCACATCCTGCACACAATAGAACTATCGTAAGCTCCGCAAATGTGAAGGAGCGAAGGAGGCAGAATTATGGCCAAAAGTGATGAGTTGGTAAAATACATTACGCAGCGTGTTGTTCATTATATTGATACGCCGAAGGATGAGCGGAAAGGTCGCACCAAAAGGAAAGAGCCGTGGGCGATGAAGTGGTTTGGTATGATCCCTTTCGCTGTATCCCTGTGGGTGGGGAAAAAGGAAAAAGAATTCGATACAAAGTCTCATAAACGAAGTTCTTCGGGCAAAGGGTGACAATCGCTTACCTATTTCACTAATGTAAAACCAAAAGACGCAATCCCTTAATAATGGGAAGGCGTCTTATTTGTTGTTTTACAGGTTATCTGACTGTGTCTTAAGAATTTGCTGATGATCAAGGATTTACGATGTAAAAATGGCCATCTTGCTGCAATGTGCTCAAAGGGACAAAGCGTTGAATGGATGATTTTCCACCTAGCGCTACATATAGAATAGACTCTGCTACCTGATCTGTATGCCACAGCTGATAACCGCTAACAGGTAGAGGACCGCCGTATACAACGTTACGATCACCCGCTGAGAAAACAATCTCTTGATTCTCCCCGTGTTGTATCACATCTTTTGCCCGGTCGGCAGCAACAGGCTTGGAGGTAATCCACAACAGATTGTCAGCCGGATTGAAGACGGGTCGCAGATGAAGTGGGTCGACTAATAAAGATGGCGTTGTGGATAAATCAGTTATGCTGACAGAGGTCTGTTTGGAATCAGCCTCCAGCAGGTTCAGGAACTCTGACGGTAGTACATCTCCGTTCGTAGCATCAATATAAAGTGCAGGATGGTTAGGTTGTTCCACTTTCCAATAAGCCAGCAGGGGAAGAGTATAACCAAGATGAAGCTCTCCTCCGCCAGCGAGTAATGCCTCAAGGTTCACATGTTGTCGATCCAAGGCTTGTCCAAGAAGTTCATTGTTGTATGGTGACTGTTCTCCATGACCATATTCACTAAGCATCATCTGACCCTGCTCTGTGGCTGTAATAATCATATATCCGATCGGTTTGCCTTCAAACTCAGCTTGAACGAGCCAGCTATGTGTACCCGGACCCAGAGGGTAGAAGTCCAGGTCGGCGTTCTTCCAATGCGCTTTGGTATCAACTGAGCCAAGTGCAACAGCTTGTTGCTCTGCAAACCGTTGTACAGCAGCGGGAGCTAGTGAAGACGTTTCTTGTTCTTCTGCATTGGCTACCGACCAAAAAGAGAATAGGGCAAGACAACTGAGCAAGCCCAAGGTTATACAGGTTGTTTTCCGAGCGTTGTTCCAACACATATGAAAGAATCGTTTCAAATTTACACCTACTTTTCATTTATCCGTTACCTGAGAGGGTCCTAGTTTCATTCTAGGGGACAGGCTATGCAAAGGTTGCCGCAACCTGTCGGGCAGCCGATCATGAATAAACACTACTTTTGCCAGCATTTGCAGGAAAAGTAGTGTCTTCGTCTATCTTAAGTGAAACATGCCGCTGCTAATGGCAGTCACTTTCACTTTGGGTTCATATTGCCAGATCATCTCGGTCCGGCGTGTCTCATACTGCAATTTCATAGCTTCACGATCGATTACCGCCTGTTTTGTTTTCTCTTCTTCGGCATCTGTCTCGGATTCGATCGGTACTGCGGCTTCTGCCGCCAGTTCTACATCTGCTCCAATGGGTTTAGCGTTAGTTATATCCAGAACTTTTTTCAGTGGTACAGGTGGCGTGCGGTTAGAATGGACATTCTCCGTGTCTGAGGTTATCTTACCTGGTGATTCTACCTCAGGCGTATCTTCTCGGAGTACCGCTTCATAGTAGGTGTCCAACACGTCCAGCTCCAGATCAAGCCGCTCTTGGGCTTTCTCGGCCCAGCTATAATCAAGTTCCAGCAAGCGGTTTGTCAAATGAGATTCCAAAGCAGCTCCGGCATCAAATATTGAAACTTTAGCTGTCTGCACATGCATGTTCTCCGCAAGCCTCGGACTGAGGTCACGTCGGTTTAGCTTGGTGCCGAATTTTTCTATAATTTCACCCGAGCGAAGCGAGATGCCGAGGAAGTGTAATTCCTCCCGTTTCAAATCACAGGCGAATTCCACCTTGAAACAAACACCAAGCCAAGGCTCATATACGGCTGGCGCTGTAGCCCGCAATTGCCGTTTGGCAGCCTGTTCGAACAGGTTCACGAAGGCACCGCCTTCACGGGCAGCGCCGAAAATCTGCTGGAGTCTGCGACTGCCGTACACCACTTCTTCACGTAGTATTCGTCCTGGCCCCAGCTGTGGCAGGGATGGCGTAATACCGAAGTAACGGCCTAGAATAGTTTCTTTTGGTGGCTCGCCTTGAGGACTGCCGTTGGTTATGCCATTCGTTTCAGTAGCGTTAGGTGATGCTTGCGCAGCTTTGGCTTCTGCTGCTTCAATGGCCTGCTGATAACTGTCAGGATCAAATATAAATGTAAAGGACATCGTCTCAGCGGGTGCTCCGGTTCGTTCCACGAACCCCCAATAATAGGGGCGATTGGTCAACGCTTTGTCCGCCTCAGGCGAGAGTTTGACTGTAACATGGGCAGGGGAACGCTCCATAATCTGACAATCGAGTGCTTCCAGATAGGTGAGAACATAAGCCTGCACTTCATGGGGAGACATGGTCATGAGTTAGCTACCTCCTTTGCGAAGATCTAACAACCCGGATACGGCAGGGCCTTCATCGGCAACCTCACGTTGAATGGAGTTCAGCGATTGTCCAAGGGAGTCCATTTTACGGCGAATATCTTCATCAGTTTGTGATTCCAATATGATTTTGTACAAACTTTTCTCAATAGACTCCTTTTTCTCCAGCCGTTCCAGAATGACATCCAGCCCGCCGATCACCATTTCAAACATATTGATCTTCTCATGCAACAGACTCAGAATATGTTCCTCGATGGTTCCGGTCGTAGATAAATTGAAGATGTTCACGTCATTTTGCTGTCCAAGCCGGTGTACCCGACCGATCCGCTGCTCTACCCGCATGGGGTTCCAAGGCAGATCAAAGTTGATCATATGATGGCAAAATTGCAGATTGATGCCTTCACCACCTGCTTCGGTTGCAATCATGGCCTGCACACGCCCGCGGAAGAGATCCATCATCCAGTCTTTTTTGCCTCGATTCATGCCACCCCGATAGGGTACAGCTGTAAGCCCATTGTTGCGGAAATAGTTTAGCAGATACTCCTGCGTGGCCCGGTATTCTGTGAAGATAATTACTTTTTCATTCATGTTCCGAATCAGTTCCATCGTTTTCTCGGCTTTGGTATTTTCCTTGATCGCTTTAATATGGGCAACGAGTTCCCAAATCTTGTCCCGAAGGGGAGAGTCCAGCGGAAGTTTCTTCGACAGATTAACCAGCGTCACGAATACAGCATCCCGACTGCTGCACACTTCACGCTGCAATGTAACAAGAGAGAGCATGCTGCTCAGGTTGCCGCCAGCTTCCTGGTACTGGTCTTTAACAAAGGAAGTCACGCCATCATAAAGCGCTTGTTCTTCGGGCGATAGTTGCAGATTCACGTTGGATACATTCCGTTTGGTAAATTGAACGGGGCCTTCGCCGCGGCGGTTACGAATCATGACTTTGGATAACTCGTTCTTAAGCTGTTCCTGATTTTTCGGAACCCGTTTGTCTACGACAAAGTTGGCCGCAAAGTCACCCTGACGACCCAGTTGACCGGGTTTCAGCAGGTTGATCAGATTGAATAGCTCACTCATATCGTTCTGCACAGGTGTAGCTGTAAGCAAGAGACAATATTTTTTGCGCAATTTCAGCATGAATTGATAGTTGGTTGTTTTCTTGTTTTTGAGCTTATGGGCCTCGTCAATAATGATCATGTCGTAATCGGTATTCAGCAGCATATCTTTATGCGGGTCACGTTTGGCTGTATCCATGGAAGCAACGACCACTTCATTCTGCCAGGAATAAGCCTTTTTCTGGGCAATAGCAGGGATGCCAAATTTTGAATTCAACTCTCGTACCCATTGCAACACAAGAGAAGCAGGCACGAGAATAAGCACCTTGGATACGAGACCTCGAACCATATATTCTTTCAGAATGAGACCGGCTTCAATGGTTTTGCCAAGCCCCACCTCGTCGGCGAGAATGGCCCGGCCTGACATTTCAAATAATACTTTGCGTGCAGTGTCCATCTGGTGAGGGAGTGGGGTAAGGCCTTGTAGATGCTTCAAACATTGGATCTCATCAAAATTTGGAATCAGGTTGGTCTCTTCGGCCTGAATGCCAAGTTGAAAAAGTCTGTAATCCCCCCAAGGACCTCCTTTATCCAGTCGTGATTCCAATTGATTAATCCAGCTTCGATCAAATTCCAGCGGAACGGGCAGCTCGGCTACAGGTTGATTCATGTGGTGCGGGTTTTTCCGGTTCATGGTGCTTCCTCCCCTGCCATACGTGATGACGTTTTATTCGTAGGTAATAGTATGGACGAATGAGAGTCAGTTCATAACTATATAAGTTGAACTACAGTTTATTTGCACGAACACTACGATGACAGAACAACCTTCCAATCGCTGTTATCCCCAGATTTCTTTGATTCCCTTTTCTGGAGGGGGAAATCCGGGGATAAAGGCGAACGCTTCGCTTTTTCAGGTTTTTTCTGTCCCAAAAAATTCACAGATTTTGTATGCGTGAGTTTGAGGGTGTGTGAAGAAGTTTGTCCGAGCAGGAGAGTCTATAAAATAAGGTCTGTGATAAAAGTCATATGGAAAATCAATATATGGTGTATTATACTGGATTTAAATCACTATATGTGGTGTTTTATCATAATTTACTCTTATAGTGAAAATGGAGCTTGAATCCGGGGAGGTTGAACGTAGCGATGAAATCGAACCAACGATCGCACCAATTAGAAGGACTCAGCGAAAAAATATTTCTGGACCGATACGCCTGGAAGGACGCTGATTCGAATCATGCCAAGGTCGGAGATGTTGTATTGGTATTAACGAAGGATGATCCCAAGTTCCCAACCAAGGAAGTGGGCGAAATCATAGAACGTCAGGGTCAGCTTGTACAGGTAAGGACTCGAAGCGGAGAGATGATCGAGACAAATGTGGAGAAACTGACACTCAACATAGAAAAAACACCGGAAGAGATGTGGGACCGCCTCGCCAAAGCGATGGCTTCTGTCGAATCCACAGCCGATCAGCGGGCAACGTGGGAGTCCAAGTTCCGCTCTGTGCTGGAAGATTGGAAGTTAGTACCCGGAGGACGCATTGCTGCGGGCGCGGGGGCAAGCGATGAGCTGACACTCTTCAATTGTTATGTTATTCCGTCTCCGCAAGACAGTCGGGGTGGCATCATGAGAACCTTGACCGAGATGACGGAGATTATGGCACGTGGGGGAGGCGTAGGTATTAATTTGTCCTCTTTGCGTCCTCGCCGAGCGGTGGTGAAAGGTGTCAACGGATCATCCAGCGGTTCCGTATCGTGGGGCGGATTGTTCAGTTATACGACTGGACTGATTGAACAGGGTGGGAGCCGCCGGGGTGCGCTCATGCTCATGATGAATGACTGGCATCCGGATGTGCTTGATTTTATTACCGTGAAACAAACGATGGGGCAGGTGACCAATGCCAATCTGTCTGTATGTGTGAGCAACGCATTTATGGAGGCTGTCAAGCAGGACGGTGATTGGGACTTGGTTTTCCCCGATACAAACGATCCAGACTATGATACCGAGTGGAACGGGGATATGCAGCAGTGGAAAGCAGCAGGTCATTCGGTGGTGCACTATCGTACACTGAAGGCGCGCGAAATCTGGCATACCATTATTGAATCAGCCTGGAAATCGGCAGAGCCTGGTGTGGTATTCATGGAGTACTATAACCAGATGTCCAACAGCTGGTACTTCAATCCGATCATCTGTACTAATCCGTGCGGGGAACAAGGCCTGCCTGGCTGGGGTGTATGTAATCTGTCTGCCATTAATCTGTCCAAATTCTACGATGAAACAAATCATGATGTGGCATGGGATGAACTGGCGGAAACCACTCGTATCTCGGCTAGATTTTTGGACAATGTCATCGATGCAACACCATATCATTTTGAGGAAAATAGACTGAATCAGCAGCGTGAACGCCGGGTTGGGCTTGGCACGATGGGACTGGCAGAGCTGATGATTAAGCTGCGTATTCGATACGGCAGTCCTGAATCTCTTGTTTTTCTGGATAAACTGTATGGATTCATGGCGAAGGAGGCCTATCTGGCATCGGCAGAGATTGCAGCAGAGAAGGGAGCTTTCCCAGCTTTCGAAGCTGAACGGTACTTACAGAGTGGATTCATGAAAAACATGGTTGCGACGTACCCTGAAGTGGGAGAGGCCATTCGTAAACAGGGCATTCGAAATGTCACACTGATCACACAGGCGCCAACGGGAAGTACAGGTACGATGGTGGGCACATCAACAGGTATTGAGCCGTATTTCGCCTTCAAGTATTTCCGTCAAAGCCGTCTAGGTTATGATGAACAGTTCGTACCGATTGCACAAGATTGGCTGGATGAACATCCGGGTGAAGCTTTACCAGATTATTATGTGACGGCAATGGATCTGTCGGCTGAGAATCATATCCGGGTGCAGGCTGCGATCCAGCAATGGGTGGATAGTTCGATCTCGAAAACGGCAAACTGTCCGGCTGATTTTACAGTGGAGGACACGGCTGAGCTGTACGAACTGGCCTTCGACCTAGGCTGCAAGGGAGTAACGATATATCGCGACGGCAGCAGGGATGTGCAGGTGTTGTCCACGTCGAAGAAGGAAGCGACCCAGGCTGAAGATCAGAACACGGCGGAAGCTGAAGAGAAGACAGTCGTATCTGCAATAGAAAACCCGAATAATGCTGAAGTACAGGCAAGTGATGGAACTTCCAATAGCCAGGTTGGTGTTAGAACGCATTCTTCCGATCAAGCCCCTTCCTCTTCTACAGTGCTGGATAAACAGTATAGAAGCCGTCCTCAAGTACTGCGCGGTGCGACATATAAAATCAATACGCCATTCGGCATGGCTTACATTACGATCAATGATCTGGAGGGAACGCCGGGTGAGATTTTCCTGAACGTGGGCAAAGCGGGCTCGGACGTGTTTGCCATGGCTGAGGCACTTGGTCGAGTATGCTCTCTGTTCCTTCGATACGGAGATCATGGGCACAAGGTTGAACTGTTGATCAAACATCTCAAGGGAATCGGTGGTTCGGGAGCGATTGGCTTCGGAGCCAATCGGGTTGAATCGATTGCTGATGCAGTTGCCAAAGCATTGGAAAGTCATGTACAGAGCGATGTGCTGGAGAATGAAACTGGAGCAGTACAAGAACAGAATCAAGTGGAGAGCACGTATCCAAAAGTGGAGGATCAGAAAACCTTTATCGAATCGAGAGATTTATGTCCTTCATGCGGCTCGGCATCCCTGATGAATGTGGAAGGTTGCAAAACATGCAGCAACTGTGGGTACAGTAAGTGCAATTAAATAGCATTTGGAAAAAGTAAAAAAGAAAAGGCATTCCTGACTCCATTACGAAGTCAGGAATGCCTTTTTGTCATTTAGCTAACTAACACCAATCTTGGCATCGATCTGCAAGTGATTGCAGTTCATTAAATAAAACGCCAGCATGGTAGCCGTCACACACCGCGTGATGTAACTGAACGGATAAGGGAAGATAAACTCGATCGTTTTGTTGAACATATTTTCCCATCGTGAATATAGGCAACAAGTAGGTTCCCTCATTGTAAACATTCAGATTAAATCCCGTAAAGTTCACCCAGGGAATGCTGGAAACGGGAAATGTATTTGGCGGTTCATTGGGTTTGGCAACAAATTGTTTGTGATCTTTGTAATTCTTCATATCTTCCAGATGTCGATTGTGGAACGTCTCGAAATCTTCATGGAATGCTGTCCAGATCGTTGAGAAACTTTTGTTGTCCTCATGAAAAATCGTATAACTCGGAGACATTTCGTCCCAGTAGCCCAATTTCCCCTCGGCATCAAAACAGGTTCGAAATTCTCTGTGTGCATTGACAACCGTAGAGATCATATAGATAAGAGCAGGATAGAATTTCAATCCTTTAAGCTTGAGTTCGGTACTCAATAGAGTGATATCCAGATTAGCAGTTATGCTGTAGGTACATCTGACCTGATTCAAGTAGTGGTCAAAGTATGGCTTTCGATCCCACTGATCTAACACGATTGAATTAAACATAAGTTATAACCTCCTAAATTTGAATAATGTCTTTATTTAGGAGGTATATTTGACTGATTTGACCATATCCTATCACATTCCCAGTATCGTATTTTTAGAAATTGACCATCTCAGTATAACATGATATTGAATGTGTCGCTTATAGCGAAATCCTCTGCAAAACGCTTTTTCAACCTGTTTCTTTCCTTTATAATTAAAGTTGTCTTTATAACGAAGAAGAGAGGGGATTAGATGCGTCAGCCGATAGAAGAACCCATATTTTATTCTTATCCTGGAATGGTAGCGGTGGTGACTTCACGTCATGAGGGAGTTCAGAATGTGATGGCGTCCGGATGGCATACATACATCGGATCATCACCAGGCGTATATGGCATCTCCCTTCGTAAGGAAACATACTCCTATGAACTCATTGAGAAGAGTGGCGTATTCGGTGTTCATTTCCTGCCAGGTCATCGATCGGAGTGGATTCAAGCTGCAGGAACGTTCAGTGGAAGAGATACGGATAAATTCACAAGATTCGGCATTCCGTATGAGGAAGGAATCAAGGTAAGTGTACCCATTTTGACAGACGCTTATTTTGCTTATGAATGCAAGGTTATGGAGATTACGACATATGGTGACCATGAATGGATTGCAGGCGAAGTGTTGCAGCGATATCAGGATCAGAAGTACTTTCTAGAGAATGGAATGGTTGATCTGGAGAAGTTGCAAATTCCAATGTACACAGGGCGTTCAGCATACCGGATCATGGATGCGAGGACAGAAGAAAAGATTCACCCGTTCCACCTCTAGGGTCCTAGGCAAGAAGAAGCAATTATGAGCAAAACTTTCAATCCGGTCTGACATAGGTTTATAATGGATATTGGCTGCTGAGCAAGTCGGCAGCCTTTTGTTATGAATTCAATTGTTTCAATCGATGTGTGCGTGGGTATGCTGGTTTGCGCAAGCGGGACAGGTAATTTTAGCCACTCGATGAAAAGTACTATATTTAACGACAAAATTAGAGTATGATTTTACAGCTATATGAGCTGGCAGGAAAGGTTACATCGGTTTAATCGTTTGTAACTATTCCTGTAAAGTATGAGGCTTATTTCGGGCGTATAATGCTAAACGTGAACTCACGAATGAATATAAAGAATATTTTAATAATTAAACTTAATGGACAGGCAACTCGTCTTCTTTAAGATTATAGAATTCACACAGAATGTCGCATCATTGGATAGTGCTTCAAACAGAAGCTTTTCTTATGTTGTAAATGAAAGATGGAAGGTGCAATACGTATGTTAATGACAACCAGAACGATCAGGAGTTCCTTTATGCCCCCAACACCGATGTTGTTGACTCACAGTAACAAGGAGGGGCATGCATGTCACAATCGTTAAATCGTAAGAGACATATGAACGGACTTGACGGCTTGCGAGCCATCGCTGTACTTGCGGTAATCGCGTATCATCTGAATTTGGATTTTATTCCGGGCGGACTGCTCGGTGTAGGTATATTCTTTGTTCTCTCGGGATATTTAATTACAGATATTCTCGTGTCACAGTGGCAGGAACATGGACGCATTTCACTCGGTGATTTCTGGGTAAGACGGGTAAGGCGTTTGCTTCCAGGCATGCTGACCATGACAGCTGTGGTGATGATCTGGTTGGCCTGTACAGACCCATCCCGGCTTGCTGCGCTTCGTGGTGATATCGTTTCGGGTGTATTATACATAAGCAATTGGTGGTATATCTTTCACAACGTTTCCTATTTCGAAAGTTTTGGCCCTCCATCACCGTTTGGACATTTCTGGTCACTGGCTGTGGAAGAGCAATTTTATCTTATATGGCCTCTTCTACTGATCGCAGCAATCGTAGTGTTCAAAAGAAAGGGATGGCTGGTCGTTTTCATTGTCGTCGCAGCTGAATTATCTGCTGGCGCAATGGCCATCATGTATAATCCGGATTTGGACCCGAGCCGTGTATATTATGGAACAGACACGCGGGCATTCGCACTGCTTGCTGGTGCTGCTCTTGCCGTGGTGTGGCCTAGTCGCAAGCTGTCGAACTCTCTGTCTGGCATGAACCGGCTTGTGCTCGATGTGTCGGGACTTGCTGCGCTCGCTTTGTTAATCTACATGATGCTGAACAGCAGTGAATATGATCCGTTTCTGTATCAAGGGGGCATGGTGCTTCAGGCTATCGCAACAACGTTGCTGGTAGCGGTGTTGGCTCACCCATCGTCTTTACTGGCACGTATCATTGGCGCGAAGCCATTACGCTGGATCGGAGAGCGATCCTACGGATTATATCTGTGGCATTATCCTGTCATTATGTTAACCAATCCCGCGGTGGATACGGGAGGAGCACATCCTGTACGAATCATTTTACAGGTTGCTGCAACGGTTGTACTGGCCTCATTGTCCCTTAAATATATTGAAAATCCGATTCGGTACAATGGATTCCGTGATTCTTGGTCCCGATTATGGGGAAGAGGGCGGTCATCGATCGGTATACGTAACGTATGGTGGAAGCGGGCAGGTCTGTTGATGACGATTCTGCTGTTGTCCTATACGGTATCTCAGATGATGGTCACACATGCAGCGAACTCCGACTCCCATTCGGTATCGATGTCCAACACATTGAATGGAGAGAATTCCGTAGCGGAGGAACAGGGACAGGATGTGTTGCCAGCTATTACAGCAACGTCAGGCTCTGGCCAAAAGAACGATGCTCATACCCATAAACCGGAAGCAGGAACGAAAGATGATCCGGGGAAAAATGAGAAGCCAACAGGAGAGTCTGCTCCAGACTCAAAACCTGACGAACAGGACAATTCAGTGAATCCTGGCAAGGACGGTCAGTCTGAAGATAAGCCGGCTGATGACTCCGTGAATAACGAGAATGATACACCGGATGACGCCGGAGCGAATCAATCCGATGATACGGATCATACGGATGATACACCTGATTCACCTCAGGGCAATGAAGAAACGGCTTCTCCTGCCGAGGATGGAAAGGTTCATTATACCGTTATTGGAGATTCGGTGATTTTGGATGCAAAACCGTATCTGGAGCAAAGTATATCAGGAGTGTATGTGGACGGACATGTCGGTCGTCAGATGTGGCAGGCAGGCGATGTATTGGAAGGTCTGAAGCAAAACAACCAAATGGGCAGTAAAGTGGTGCTGGAGCTCGGGACGAATGGTTCCTTTAACTCCAAAAACTTGAATGCTGTGCTTGATTATCTGAAGGATGAGGATCGGGTATATCTGGTTACTGTGCGCGTACCTCGTCCGTGGGAACGAACGGTGAACAGGGCGTTGAATGAGGCTGCATCCAAGTACAGCAATGTCTCGTTGATTGACTGGAACAGTGCAAGTGAGGGACATGACGAATATTTTGAAAAAGATGGCGTACATCTCACTACGCAAGGGTCCGAAGCTTTTGCAGAACTGGTGAAGAACAGTATCCAATAATACGCAATCCATATTTAATACGATTTAGCACTAATTCATTATATATTAGCCTGGGGTGAAGCTACCGACGGCTGCAACAAGAAAGAGCTCTCATTGTGAGGGCTCTTTTTATATGTTATGAACAATAAGTCAGCAAAGTAAATTCCAAACAGGGGAACCGATATTTTTCACCCCTGCATCCGTGGATCGTCACCTTACGGTATGATAGCGTTAACATTTACAATAAGTGTATTCAAATCGCCGAGGGGGATTATAGAGATGTTGAAAAAATGGCTTTCGGGTTTCCTGGCAATAACATTGTTCTGCATTATTCTGGCTGGCTGTGCTGGCGGGGACACTTCAGAAGGAGGCAGCGGCAATGACAAAGTAACCGTCACTCTCTGGCACAACTGGACCGGACAGGATGCAAAGGCGGTTGCGATGCGCAAAATAATTGAAGATTTTCGCGCGGCGCATCCAGATATTGAAGTTGTGGATGAAGGCTTGCCAACAGATGGTCTCAAAACCCGGCTTCGCACGGTGGCAGCTGCTAACGAGATGCCAGACCTATTTGTGATGTGGCCGGATGCCATGACTAAGGAATTTGTAAAAGGGGATCTGTTACAGCCCATTAATGCTGAGCTGGACGCAAAGCCGGAGTGGAAAGACAACTTTATCCCGAATGCACTGGATGGATACACTGTGGACGGGAATATCTACTCCGTGCCGATGAATCTGGCGCCAAGTTCCTTCATTTATTACAATGAAGCTTTGTTCAAACAGTACAACGTAAAAGTGCCTGAGACCTGGGCGGAACTGGAACAAGCGATTGCTACTTTTAATCAAAATAAAGTCATTCCCATGGCACTTGGCAACAAAGCCAACTGGGTAGCTCAATCAACGATATTCAGTACACTGGCTGATCGGATTACCGGCACGGACTGGTTCCTGAAAGCGACAGCACAAGATGGTGCAAGCTTTACCGATCCGCAATTTATTGAAGCCTTGAACAAGATGCAGGAGCTTGGCAACACCAAGGCATTCCAGGATGGATTCAATAGTATCGATGAGACACAGATGATGCAGCTTTATTTCCAAGGTAAGGCAGCGATGGTCATGAACGGCGGATGGGCCTTGGCAAATCTGGTGAACAATGCACCTGAAGAGGTGTTGAACAACACGCATATTACGATTCTTCCTCCAGTGGACGGAGGCCAGGGTGAACCAAGAACAACATCCGGTGTTGTAGGAACCGGGTTGGGTGTAAGTAAAAAGCTGAGCGGTGCACAAAAAGAGGCAGCGATGGAGCTGTTCTACGCGCTGGCAGGACCTGATGGTCAGAAGGCCACATTGGATAGCAGCACATTGGTGAGTTACAAGATTGATCTGGACAAAACCAAAGCACATCCATTGTTCGTAGAATTATATGATCTGATGCAAGAAGTGAAGATCACGCCAGTATACGATTCCAAGCTGGGATCGGCAACGGTTGAGGTTATTAATAATGCATTGCAAGAGTTGCTAATGGGCGGCAAGGCCGAAGACATTGCAGCCAAAATTCAGGCGGCTCAAGCCAATGCAGTTAGTCAGTAACCATTCGTTAAAACCCCTTCCCGGCAGGGGAGGGGTTTTGAGTCTGGACGAGATAGTCAGTTGCAAGTTGAGAAAGGCATTCATTCAAGGAAGGGAAGTGAACAGATGAACGCACTGCGCAGTCGGCGTTTTATTATGCTGGGGCTGGCCCCGGCAGTCATCATTTATGCATTGTTTGTATTTGTACCGGTCGTGTGGTCGGCCTACTATGGTTTCTTCAACTGGTCCGGCATCGGCGCATCGAAATATATTGGTGTGGATAATTACATTGAGATCTGGCATGATCCTGTGTTTTGGCGGGCACTGAAAAATAACGTTATTTTTGTATTGGCATCGGTCTTTGGACAGATTCCGTTAGCGCTGATGCTGGCGGTCATCTTACACAAAAGCAATCCATTACAGCGGTTTCTGCGCTCAGCCGTATTTCTGCCGATGGTGTTATCCACTGTAGTTATCGGTATGATCTGGCAGTATATCTATCATCCGCAGATCGGGATATTGAACTTTCTGCTGGACGCACTGGGGCTGGAAAGTTGGAAGCTGCAATGGCTGTCCGATGACAAGATTGCCATTTTCTCATTGGTACCGCCGCTGCTCTGGAGCTTTGTTGGGTTGTATCTAATTATCTTTATCTCCGCACTACAGAATATTCCCAGCGAAATTCATGATGCTGCCAAAATAGACGGGGCTTCAGGAATCCGGAAGCTGGTATCCGTCTCTTTGCCCATGATCTGGGGTACGGTTCAGGTAGCGATCATTCTATGTATTTCGGGTAGTCTGAAATCATTCGATCTGGTCTACATCATGACCAAGGGTGGTCCGGCACATGCGACAGAACTGCTTGCAACGTATATGTACAATTCAACCTTTACAACATACCGATATGGTTTTGGTAGTGCGATCTCAACAACCATCGTACTGATCTCGCTGCTTCTGATCGGAACAAGCCAGTGGCTAACCAGTCGCAAACGAAAAGAGAATCAATAGAGAGGAGGAGTTATCATGCAAGTGACACCTGTATCCATGCCATCACCACGAAGCAGCTCGGGCCATCCGATTCGCCGCCTACGTAGCGGAATTGTTTGGACGCTGCTAACGGTCTATGGTATTTTAACATTGTATCCGTTCTACTGGCTCGTGATTAGTGCATTCAAAACAAATGAAGATTTCTATAGCCGGCCCTTTGGACTGCCGGAAAACTGGAATGTTGCCAATTTCAGCAATGCATGGGAAAGCTCCAGGCTGGGGACCGCTTTTGGCAATTCACTAATCGTATCGGTGGGATCACTTATTTTGACGCTGTTTATTGCAGCGCTGGCTTCATTCATCCTGGCTCGTTTCCAGTTTCGCTGGAAAGGGTTAATCATGACCTTCTTTGTTGTAGGGATGCTCATTCCGATCCATAGTACACTTGTCCCCTTATTTATTCTAATGAAACAGATGTCCTTGTTAAATACGTACTGGGCCTTAATATTACCTTATACGGCTTTTGCACTGCCTACGGCAATTTTTGTGCTTACGGCTTATCTGACAAGTGTTCCACGTGACATTGAAGAGGCAGCTTTTATTGATGGAACAGGCCTGTGGGGGCTGTTTACCCGAATCATGCTACCCATGTCTGTGCCTGCGTTGTCGACGGTTACGATCCTGAGTTTCCTGCATGCGTGGAATGACTTTTCATTTGCGCTTGTATTCATCAACAAAACCGGATTGAAAACGTTACCGCTGGCCATTGCGAACTTTGCGGATGGATATCAGACGGATTACGGATTAACGCTTGCCGCCATGACCCTGTCAGTCATTCCAACCATTATCTTGTATCTTATATTCCAGGAACAGGTTATGAAAGGCATGACCGCAGGAGCTGTCAAAGGGTAAACGAAAGCGCATCCAGAGGAGGAGAAACGTTTGGCACGCTGGCTCACATCTTCGTTACAAAGGAAGCTATCCGTCGTTGTGACGGCTTCAATGATTGTGCCTTTGCTGGCCTTGGGCCTGTTCGCCTTTCTGATCTCTTCCCGCATCACAGAGCAAAAAACAAAGCTGTCCGGCATGGATACGCTGAAACAGGTAGAAGCAAATCTTCGTTATATGTTGCAAGATGCCGAGAACCTATCGATTTTCCTGATTGGAGAACGGGACATCCAGCAGTATCTTAGCCATAATGAAGATCATGAGCTGGACCGGGTGGATATTCTGGGCAGGATGACTAATCTGGCGGCTTCTAAGAAATATATCGCCAACATCGCCATATATCCGGGACGTTTTAATGCTACATTATCAACCGCTACCTGGTATGAATCCAATGAATCGAACCTTTCGTATCCCTCTGTCCCAAGCGGTGAAGCAGTCAAACAATGGACAGGGGTATACCCGGTGCAGAATTACGCGGGTATACAAAATGTGATCACATTGGTTCGGCCGATTCGCAGTATCCATGATTATCGACCCATCGGCTGGTTAGCCATTAGTCTGGATGAGAAGGCCATATCCAAGGGATGGGCCGCTCTGGGATTAGGCAGAGGGCAAGGCAGACTGGAGCTCATTGGCAGTTCTGGAGAGATTCTGTCTTCGATGGACAAATCCCGGCTTGGACTTAAGCTGGAAGGTGTCGAACCAGGGATTTCGACGTTAATTCAGGATGGCGGTAGCGGAACCACCACGTATGGCAGTGGTGACGATAAACGGACGTTGCTCTATTATCCGGAAGAATTGACGGGGTGGACGTTGGTTGGAACAGTCCCATACGACCAGTACAAGTCCGAGAATCGGTACATTCTTATTCTAACCGGCTGCGCCGTTGCCATGTCTGCTGTGATCAGTGCTGGCTTGGTCTGGTTTACGGTGCGGCGTGTGACGAGGCCGCTTCGTGTGCTTACCCGGCATCTGTCCCGAATTGATCCGGAACGCCCGCTTCCTTTGTTTCGATCTGAAAGTGATGACGAGATTGGCAGGCTTGGGGAGAGTTACAATCTGCTCGGTGCACATATTCAGTTATTAAAGGAAGAGGTTATTCGAGGTGAAGCTCGCAAAAAAGAAGCGGATCTTCGGGTGCTTCAGGCGCAGATTAATCCGCACTTCCTATATAACACGCTCTCTTCAATTCATTGGATTGCCTTGATGTCTGAAGAGAAGCGGATTGCGGATATGGTTGAGGGCCTAAGTGATTTTCTGCGTATCAGCTTGAACAATGGTCAGGATTACTGCCCTGTGGAACAGGAGATTGCTCATATTCGCCATTATGTGCGTGTGCAGTCGATTCGTTTCCCTGATCAATTTGTGTTGCATTATATCGTAGATCCAGCACTTGAGAAGCGAATGATGCTGAAGCTATTGCTGCAACCGCTTGTTGAGAACGCCATGATTCATGGCATTCAGCCCAAAGCAGGCGTGGGTACCATCACCATAATGATTCGCAAGGACCCGGATAATGAACAGATAAATGTGCTGGTGCTGGATGATGGTGTTGGCATGGAGCCGGACAGACTGGAGCAATTAAGGATAAGCATTAGGGAATGGAAGGGAAAACAGCCGGAAAAACAGCTGAACCAAGGCGGTTATGGGCTCTGCAACGTGAATGAGAGACTGCTGCTCCATTATGGAGCGGATGCACAGCTTGAAGTAGACAGCAGGGTTGGGGGAGGTACTCGGATTTCGTTTTCCATTCCAATCTTGGAGGGTTCGCCATGAGACTATTAATTGTTGATGATGAAGTGATTATCCGTACAGGGCTTGCCAGCGTTATCGCTTGGCATGAACTCGGAATTGAACTTCTTCAACCTGCTGCCTCGGCAGAGGAGGCGTTAACACGCATGGCTGAGGAACGTCCGCATATCCTGATGACGGATATTCGGATGACAGGCAGATCAGGGCTGGAACTGGCAGAAGAGGGCCTGCGATTGCTACCTGAGCTGGAGGTCATTATTTTGTCCGGATACGATGACTTTTCTTATGCCCAACAGGCGATTCGCCAAGGCGTTACAGATTATCTGCTCAAAACAAGCAAGCCGGAAGAGATCATCAAGACTGTATTACAGGCCAAACAGCGCATCACGGAATGTTGGGCAGAGAAGTCCAGAGAGGGCCAGCTTATGCGGGAGAATCGAGAGCGGTTATTTGCTGGATGGATCATTGATGGTGACACCGCTTCGGGCCATTTTCCTTCATTCTTGCGATCTGATGCTGGAAAAGAGGCAGGGGTTGGTGGCCTTGATGATGAACAGATTCTCAGACAAGTCATTATTCTTCGAGCAGAGGGTTGGGATCGATCCTCGGATGCGCTATTACGATTTGCGGTGCAGAATACCCTGGAGGATATGTTACCTGGTGCCATTGCTCATGTAGAGAAACAGCAAATTATTTGTGTAGTTGCATGGCCGCCTGTGGAACATGAAACTACGTTCAGGCTGGAGAATGCATTACGTCGGGTGGAGCAATTACTGAAGTGCACCCTGCGCGTAGCGGTGGGTCTGCCTGTGCGTGGATATGCAGATCTGCACGAAAGCTACAGTACTGCCTCAGCTGCATTCCGATATCGGGGTTTGATGGATTATAAAGTATGGCATTATGAGCACATTCAGGATCGTCAAGGTGGCAAAACCGTACTTACGCACGAAGAGGAGACCACACTTGGTACATTATTGCTGGATAATGATTCAGTCACGTTAACGACATGGACGCGAGAACTTGTGGCTAATTTGATTACAGAACCAGAGGTCACACCAGAATCTCTCAGTGCTTGTCTGCACTCCGCCGTTATTGCAGGTCATCGCTGGCTGACTCGCACAATGCGAGCCACAGGGCGTGAAGAACCCGCAAGGCTCGAGCCCTGGTTGCCGGAACCGGATGCCGAAGCTGCGGAGCTCGGGGATATGCTGTTTCATCATCTGTATGGTCTGATGCATGTCTATCATAGCCGAATGGGTCAGGGACAGGCTGCCCATGTGCAGAAGGCTATCGGTTATATTGAATCTTCATTGGCGCAGGATATTAATCTGCAGCAGGTAGCTGGACATGTTCATTTGCATCCGGGTCATCTCAGTGAGCTGTTTAAAAAAGAAATGGGTGTGACCTTCGGAGATTTTGTCACCGATATGCGTATACGAAGAGCGATGGATATGCTCGCGGTGTCTCCAGCGAAGGTCAGTGAAGTAGCTGCCATCAGCGGCTACGAGGACGTGAAATATTTTAGCAGACTGTTCAAAAAACATACCGGCAAAACCCCGAGTGAATATCGCGAAGAGGCGTTGTCGTTCAAGCCTTCGGGAAGTTAGAAATGAGCAGATTAGGAAACATGTCTTGCCTTTCTGCAAACGTTTTCGATATGGTATTACTCAGGGTTATTGGAGAGTGAGGGCATACTGATGAAGACCTATAGTTCAAGTCAGGATTTATCGGGACAATGGAAGATACAACATTTTGAAGTTGGAGAGAAGCGGGCAATGGATGTGGCAGCTGCTGCACTGGATGACCGTTTCTGGATCGGGGCTGAAGTGCCTGGCGATGTACACGCTGCACTGGTTGAACGCAGTATCATTGATCCGCCATATTACGGACATAATGATGCCAAAAGTCGCTGGATTGAGCAAAAGGAATGGTGGTACCGCACAACCTTCAATCTGGTGAGAGATGCAGAGATCGAGGAGCACTTTGAATTGGTGTTCGAAGGATTGGATACGTTTGCAACGGTATATGTCAACGGCCATGAGGTCGGGAAAACGGCCAATATGCTCATGTCACATACGTTTAATGTAACGTCACTGGTGCGGAGCGGCTGGAATGCGATTGCTGTCAAGTTTGATCCGCTTCACCTGCATCACCGGGACAAAGAAACCTTCGACTGGTCCTCGTATACGAAGGAACGGCCATGGTTGCGCAAAGCAGCGATGAACTTTGGCTGGGACTGGGGGCCACGTATGGTTACGGTGGGCATCTGGGGTGCTGTACGGCTGGAAAAACGAACAATCGCCAAGCTGGAAAGTGTGTATGCTCGAACGGAATCAGTCAGTACAGAGCTGGCTGTCTTACATGTCACGGCAGATGTGAAGTCGGTCTTGTCTTACCGTAGCAGACAGAAACGTGAGCAGGCTGTGGTTGCGACCTGTAATGTTCGTCTGTTGGATCGCAGCGGACACGAGGTGGCAGGTGTGCCTGAACTACCCATAGATGGTGCTAAGGCAGATACCACGTTGAACGTCCCGTCACCTCAGTTATGGTGGACCCATGATCTGGGTGAGCCTTATCTGTATACGTTGGAGGTTACATTATACGCAGATGGCGTTGAGGTGGATCGTTATAACGAGCCTTATGGGTTACGAACGATTGAGCTGGCTCTTCACAATGAACGGGGTGAAGATACATTTACTTTTATTCTGAACGGAGTCAAAGTATATGCCAAGGGTGCCAACTGGATTCCGGCTGATCATCTGATTGGTGCCATCCCAAACTCCCGGTATCGTGAGCTTGTCGAGCTGTCGGTGGAAGGGCATATGAACATGTTGCGTGTCTGGGCTGGTGGTATATATGAGAAGGATGTCTTCTACGATGAGTGTGATCGGCAAGGGGTGTTGGTGTGGCAGGATTTTGCATTCGCGAACGCATTGTTCCCGGATTTCAATCGTGATTTCATGGATAATGTGCGGCAAGAGGTAGAAAACAATGTCTTACGCCTGCGTAACCGTGCCTCGCTTGCCCTCTGGTGTGGGAATAATGAAATAGATTGGCTCTATGATATGAAGTCGGCAAGTGGAGATATTACCAGCCCGTTCTACGGCGAACTTATCTATCATGAACTGATCCCTGAGGTGCTGGAGCGATTGGATCTGTCCCGTCCATATTGGCCTTCTTCGCCGTTCGGGGACAGCAACGGTCAGGATGCGAATGACCCGGATGTGGGGGATCGCCACAACTGGCAGGTATGGCATGGTTCGGTCTATCCAAGGAAGCATGGAGAGCCACCGCTGCTGGACTACAGTATTGAAGGTGTAACGTTCAAAAATTATAAAAAGGATTATGCGCTGTTCAGCAGTGAATTCGGTATGCACGCCTCAGCTAACCGCTACACGCTGGAGAAAAATATGCCCGCAGGTCAGTTTTACTGGGGCAGCCCGGAGATGGCCTACCGTAACAAGGATACCAATCATCAAAAAGGTATTCTGCTAATGGAGGGTTATACAGGCATTCCGCAAGATATAGAAGAGTATATGAACTACTCCATGCTCACTCAAGCAGAAGGGCTGCGATATGGAATTGAACATTTCCGGCGCATCAATCATCGCAACAGCGGAGCGCTCGTATGGCAATTGAACGATAGTTGGCCAGGAACAAGCTGGTCCATGATTGACTATGAGCTGTTGCCGAAGGCATCCTTTTATTACGGGAAAATATTCTTTCATCCTGTCCTATTGTCACTGGAGCATGAACCGGGTGAGCCGCTTGCGTTGTGGGTCGTGAACGATACGCAGGACGTCTTGAAAGGCGAGCTTCAACTCAATGTCTATGCATTGAATGGAGAGAAGATCTACTCATGCTCACATGCTGTTGAAGTAACATCCCAATCCTCACTGTGTATTGCCGAACTAAATGAAGTAGAGGTGCTACAGGGTAGACGTGCGGAGGAAGTAATGGTTGAGTTGGTATCCGAAGGGTTTGCGGCACCGAGCAATCGATACTTCTTGCGTGATCCGAAGGATGTGACATTGCCGGAGTCTCAATTGAGCGTGCATGTGAACGAAGAGGAGCAGTCTGTAACGGTTACGGCCAGTGGTGCGATTGCACGATTGGTGAAGCTGGAGCTTCCCCTTGGACGTGTCCGATTCAGTGACAATTATTTCGATCTGCTCCCTGGTGAGAGTCGAACAGTAAGACTTCGTCATCCGGAGCAGTCGTCTCTGCCACTGACAGAACTTCGGGTCAGTGCCATGAACGGCAGAGAAGGATAAAATAATAACAGACTTCGAATCTTATTCGAGGTTCAAGGTGGTAATCCTGATCAGGGATGCCACCTTTTTTACTTTTGCAGCAAGTGAGTTCATTTCGTCGTGTCAGGCGATCTTGTCCTTATTCCACAAGCGAAACTTCCAATCGGGTTCACATCTTGGATCATTAAGGTTAGAATGATATAGAGAAATCGTTTTCAAAGGAGGTGGATTCATGTCATTTGTCTTTTATCCGGAGATGGTTATATTCATTCTGATGTTGATCCTGCTGATTATTGGTATTGTATATATCGTTCGTAAAAGCAAACAAGTATTGCGCCGCTTAAGCAATCTGGAGAAAGCAGTATATGAAAAAGATAACATCTCATCCTATCCGAAGGACGTTGATACTGTACAAGAAGCACCCAGAGAAGACACGTTTGCTCCACGCAAACGAAAATGAAGAAGGATACGGAATTACATAAAAAGATAAACCAACAAGCCAAACAGCCGATTCTTCTCTATGATGAAGTGATCGGCTGTTTGGGCATATAGGCATTTTATCCGTATTAACTGGGTTTAGAGAAAGGATTCATAACGCTGTTGGAAAGAGGATTCCATCTCCACTTGCCGAGCAAGTTGCTGCTGTACCTTTGCCCCGCGAATCGTCTGAAGTTCCTGAAGTTGTACAGTGGAACTGAAGTGATCTGCAGCCATTTGGACAAGTAATTCGGAGAGCACATCCGCATCTTCGAGCGCGGCATTAAGTCCAAACGCACCGGTTGGTGTCATGGTATGAGCGGCATCACCGATGAGAACAACATTGTCCTGTACCCACGACTGGCAATAGCTGCTTTCAACAGATAACAAAACAAAATCACTCCAGCTCTGAATGTTGGCAGCTACAGAATCAGACAGGCAAGGAAAAGCAGATACAAGTTTATCTACAAAAGGAGCAATCGGCTGCTCTCGCAGCTTGGAGTAAGCTCCCTCGGGAATGTTCCATCCAATCTGAACATAACCGCCGAACTGAGAGAACAGTGCGAGCTGTTGACCATCCATGCTGGCCATCCGGACAGCGGGTTCCCAACCTACGGGTGCCGGAATGCGTGCCCAGAGCAGATCATACCCGTGTTTGCGAATCTCCGGGGTCATACCGGAATGTTTGCGTACAGCAGAGTATCTGCCATCAGCACCCACAATAACAGATGCTTCAATGGAAGCAGGAACGCCGTTCTGCCGAATGTTAATACCCACGACCTGGCCGTTCTTGTCTCGTAACAAACCGGTCATAATCGTATTGAATAGTACTTGTTCATATGAACTGTGCTGCTGAGCGTGCGACACGATGGCTTCCAGGAGATGATCTTGGGGTACATGAATACCAACATGAGATTCTCCATTGCCTGGTGATACCGTATGAATAATCTGCCCATTTTCCCAATACTGAATCTGTTCCAAGAGTAGCGCTCCGCGTTCCTGGATGAGGGAATAGAGGCCGTGTTTATTTAAAATGGCTTCGCCGTCTACATTGAGCAACTCCCCGCGAAACGACTTGTGCAGGTGGGGCTGCCGCTCAATGAGCATCGTGGAGATTCCTTTTTGATTCAGTAAGTAAGAAAGCAAAGCCCCGCCAGGTCCAGCGCCGACGATGCAAACTTCCGTTTTGAGTTGTGATTGTGTATTCTGATTCATGTGCATAAGTCCCTTGCATTATAATGGTGACGCTTTATTTACTTTATAACAACAGATTTATTAAAATCATTAAGTAACTAAAAGTAACTTTGGAGATATAGGTTATTATAAACAAACCCGTTGCCATTATGCAATAGGTGAAACCCGAAATAAAACAAGAGTGTTTCGGTCAACTATAGGGTGTCGGATACAAGCGCATTTTTCACAAACATCATAGTGTAAATATGTTACAATATAAGGTAGGTTATGATGAAAGGCAGGAGGAACGTTTATGAGCCCGGATACGGAGCGAAACTCTCAATTGGCAAATGTGGATCAATTGTTGGAGGCCTTCTTCAGATATAAAAACAAAGTATTGGATCAGCAGCAGAAGACCGAAACCAACTGTAAACTGAATCCGACAAAAAGTCATATATTGGGCATGATTTTACGTGAAAAACGCTGCATGGCGGTTGATGTGGCCAGACAACTCAGTTTGTCTTCGGGCGCAACCACCATTGTACTGAATCAACTGGAGACGGAAGGGTTGATCCAGCGGGTGCGCAGTGAAGAAGATCGGAGAATTGTGTGGCTGTCCTTAACGGATGAAGGCGCGCAGCTTGCCAAGACACTTAATGCGAATCGTGGCCGAATGACGTGGGAATTGTTGCAAGCACTTTCCGAAGAGGAGCAACAGCAGATGTTTGGCATGCTAAAGAAAATTGAACTGAAACTGCTGGAGAACATGAAGTCGTTTGAGCAGATCCACCGGTAGTCCATAATATGACTTGATCCTTGAAGACGTCAGTCCTCATGAGTTCGTCCCTAATTGCGGAGGGATGAACCTTGAAGACTGGCGTTTTTGAGTTGATTACAAATGAAAGCGAACCACATGATCCGTAAAGCCTTCCTGGATCAAAATTTCTTTTTGTTTGCTGCCCATCAGGTCAAAGTGGGGAAATGGCTGCCGCCGATGAATGTATCGCGGGTCCAGCCCATGATCGTTGCACCAACGCTCGAGACGTTCCAGATCTGCACAGCCAACTTTGGTGACACTGGTGATACCGGGGAATCGGTTGTCAATCCAGAAATGAGTGAGGTACGCAATTTCACCACGAGCCACTTGTTCCTTCCACGCAGCCAGCTCTTGTCGTTTAATTCCAAATGCCATAGATGCAAGTTCCTTTCCAAACGGGTATTGTCCTGAGCATATTGTAACATCTTATATACAGAATCCATCAGAAATCTTCAATTCAGACTGGTCTGAGGCGAGTTGATTGGGTATATGAATATGACAACATTTTTATAATAAAGGTTGGATTATGTTAAAATAAACCTATACAACAAAGGTTTCACCACTTCTATAGCGGAAAGGGATTGTCATCATGGAAATATTTATTGCCGTACTTGTGTTACTGGTACTGATTGGTTTATCCAATATTTTAAACCGGTTTGTACCCTTTATTCCCATTCCGCTCATTCAGATTGTGCTTGGTGTAGCTATAGCTTTGCTTCCTGCAGGTGTTCATCTGCCGTTGAATCCGGAGTTGTTCTTTGTACTGTTCATCGCACCTTTGTTATACAACGATGGTAAGCGAACACCTAGGAATGAATTATGGAATCTGCGTGCACCGATACTTCTGCTTGCGCTGGGACTTGTATTCGTGACAGTAGTCGTGGCGGGATATGCCATTCACTGGCTGATTCCTTCGATTCCGTTACCTGCTGCTTTTGCTCTTGCAGCCATATTGTCCCCGACAGATGCAGTGGCCGTTGGTGCCATGGCAGGGCGAGTACATTTGCCCAAAGGCATACATAGGCTTCTTGAAGGTGAAGCATTAATGAATGATGCATCCGGCTTGGTCGCCTTCAAATTCGCGATTGCAGCCACGGTTACAGGTGTATTTTCCCTGGCGCAGGCAACCTTTAGTTTTATTCTGATTGCGATTGGCGGACTTCTTGTCGGGGCATTGTTATCTTTTCTGTTAATCAGGCTAGGGGTATGGATCCGTAGACTGGGCATGGAAGATGTGACCATTCACATGCTGCTGCAAATCCTGACGCCATTTATCATCTATCTGGTGAGTGAAGAAATTGGGGTATCAGGTATTCTTGCGGTAGTGGCAGGCGGTATTATCCACGCCATTGAGCGTGACCGCGCTGAATCGGTTCAGTTGAAAATGCAGGTGGTATCTGCGAGCACATGGTCAGTCATTTTATTTATACTAAATGGTCTGGTGTTTGTTATTTTGGGTGTACAGGTACCGGATGTGTTGAGTACCATCTTTGAAAATGTTTCGTTTAATAATCTGCAGGTGTTGGGATATGTGGGCTTGATCTCGGTGCTACTGCTGGTTCTGCGTTTTCTCTGGATCTATCTGTTCTGGCAAGGGAATGAATTGCTGCGTACCAAATCCTCTATTGGCAGGCCCAGATTCAAGGATATTACGATCATTTCCCTCTCTGGGGTGCGGGGGGCTGTAACATTGGCGGGTGCGTTCTCCATTCCTTATGTGCTTCAGGATGGATCACCTTTCCCTGAACGGGATCTGATTATTTTCCTCGCGGCAGGGGTTATCCTCTTCTCCCTGATTGCGGCGAGCGTGTTTCTTCCAGTTCTGGCCAAGGACGATGGGAAATCCACAGAAGAAACACCGCAGAAGTCAGAACGAAAAGCACATGACATTATGCTGAATGCGGCAATACGAGCTGTCAAATCCGAAATGAACGATGAGAACAAAGCTGCGGCACTCGCGGTTGTCTCCGACTTGTCCAAGTACATCAGACAGGCCGCAGGTCAGCTTACCGCCGATAAACGCAAAGATATTCAGAAACAAGAAACGGCTATTAACCTGATTGCCACCCGGGCGGAGCGTAAAGAAGTTGAAGTAATGTTAGACGACAATGCAATTGCTTCTGATGCGGCCTTCAAATGTGACAGCTGGCTGGATCGCAAGGAAATGATGCTGGCGAATCGCGCAAACACTCAGTTCATGACCTCGATCAGCGAGATCGGGCGTGTGTTAGGACATCTGTTCACCAACCGGTCCCAGAAGCCGAATCAACCATTTATGCTTGAAAATGCAGAACTGTTCCGTCAGGTGAAGCTGCGCACCTCTGAAGCAGCAATTAAGGCCATTCGTGCTCATATGAATGATGGGAATCGAGTCGTCGCACTGTCGGTCATTGCCAAGTATGAGCGTGTAATTGCCAAATTGCGCACCTGGAACCAAGGTAAAACGGAAGATCCGTTTAATCAGGAGAAATTGGAGTTGCAGATGGTGGCGATTCAGGAACAGCGTAATACAGTGCAACAACTGTATGAAAACGGTGAAATCACCCGTGATGTGGCTGCGAAACTGCGCCGGTTTATTAACGATGTGGAAGCGACTGCGTTGAAAAACACTTAATCCGATAAACCCGATATTTTAAATATGCTAAATGGTTTGCTATAATATGTAACAAGAAACACGCATCATTACAGAAATGTACTTATATCGATCAGTGAAGGAGAGATGAGACATGGCAGAACAACAAATTCGGTTGGGCAAGACGGATCTGATCGTGAATCCCATTGGACTGGGTGCGAATGCAGTAGGCGGACATAATATCTATCCGGACATGCTGAATGATGAGACAGGTAAGGAAGTGGTTCGTACGGCTTTGAAACAAGGTATTAACTTTGTGGATACGGCATACATCTATGGACCGGAGCATTCCGAACGACTGATCGGTGAAGTATTGAAGGAAACCGGTCAGCGTCAGAATACCATCATTGCAACCAAGGCAGCTCATAAATTAGTGGATGGCAAGATTGTCATGGATAACTCACCTGCTTTTCTGAAAACGTCCGTGGATGAGGCGTTGAAACGACTGCAAACCGATTACATTGATCTGTTCTACATCCACTTTCCGGATGAACATACGCCTAAGGATGAAGCGGTAGATACGTTAAAACAATTGAAAGACGCTGGCAAAATTCGTGCCATTGGCGTATCTAATTTCTCCATTGATCAGTTGCGTGAAGCCAACAAGGACGGGCATGTAGACGTACTGCAATCTGAATATAATCTGTTCAAAAGAGATGCGGAGAAAGAGCTGTTGCCGTATACGGCTGAGCATGAGATTTCTTTTGTGCCCTACTTCCCACTGGCTGCGGGACTGCTGGGCGGTAAATATAATCGCAATACAACCTTTAAGGATGGACGGGCAAAGAACCCGCTGTTTACGGGTGAAGCTTTCATTGAAAATCTCGATAAAGTTGAGCAACTGCGCAGCATAGCACAATCCAAGGATGTTGAGGTTGCTCATCTGGTTCTGGCCTGGTACCTGACTCAGCCTTCCATCGATGCATTGATTCCGGGTGCCAAGCGACCCGAGCAGGTCATTAACAATCTGCAAACATTAAATGTGGAATTAACTGCTGAAGAAATTGCAGTCGTGGATCAGATCTTTCGTTAATGAGTTCGGGTGAATCGGGAAATGCTAACAGGGAGTTTACGTATGAAGACAAAGTGAGGACACCACATGAACCTGAAGGCAGCCCGAGTCATCGGAATGTTCACGCTAATTATTTTGCTGGGTAGCAGTTCTGCCTATGCAAAGCCTGTACAGAAGAACCGTCAGTATTATGAGGAACGAGGAGAGATTGTGTGGGAAGTTCCCACACAGGATAAACTCATCGCCCTTACCTTTGATGATGGACCAGATCCGATTCAGACTCCGCAGATTCTGGCTTTGTTACAGCAGTATCATGCTAAAGGAACTTTTTTTGTACTTGGCAAATGGGCAGATAAATTTCCTGAACTGATTAAGCAGGAACAGCTCGAAGGGCATGAAATCGCCAATCATACGTATGCGCACACGTATGCAGTTCGATCAACTAGTGCGGACAAGTACATGAAGGATATGAACGAAGCAGAAAGTTCCATCATTGAAGCAGGCGCGGAGCGGCCCCTGTTGTTCAGGCCACCGGGCGGCTATTACAATGACATGGTCATTCAGGCTGCCAAACAAAAAGGATATACCATTGTACTCTGGTCTTGGCATCAGGATACACGGGACTGGGCATCTCCAGGTGTATCGGCTATCGTTAAAAAAGTACTGAATAACGCACGCAATGGGGATATTGTACTCTTCCACGATAAGGTGGAAGGCAAGTCCCATACAGTAGCTGCACTCAAAACAATCCTGCCGAAGTTACAGCAGCAGGGATATCGATTCGTGACGGTGTCTGAGCTGCTTGCTGTGAAGGCACGCGAAGCTGCGAAGGACAACACTTCACCTTCGTCAATATTGAAGCACGTGAAGCCCTAAGAATGGTAATCCAATTTAGAAACCGTAGGTCTCAGATGAAGAGACCTGCGGTTTCTTTATCTTGGTCTCCATGTGTCCCATATAAAACGTTGAACCAGAAGTAGGAGGTTGTTGTCTGCATAGCTTTTTTTTTGAAACCAAAACGTCTACAATAGATGGAGCTTTGTGTTTAAGGGTTATATAGTATACAAGATATGAATTACGATATAGAGGAGAGTGAACATAATGAATGGACAACAACGTGTAAATATTAAGCCAGGTCTGGAAGTGGACATTGTGCTGAAGCAGGATCAAGCTACTGGTAAGCTGACACGTGGAATTGTAAAGGATCTGTTAACCAAGTCACCTACGCATCCACACGGAATCAAAGTACGACTGACGAGTGGTCAAGTGGGACGTGTGAAACAGGTCATTACAGGAGGCACGAACTAACTGTGGCCCAAGGCGGGGAGATGAGTACTACCGCAGAAGTAATGGCACATCTGGCTTCGGGTGATGCACGTCAGCAGGATGCCTATCATGTGTTACAGAGCAGTGGCTTGCTCGATATATTAGCTGACTATCACCCATATCCAGCAGGAACGGTACCGATTGATATTGATATTCCGGGCAGTGATCTGGATCTGCTGTGTTATGCAGAGGATCTGGACGTGTTTGAAGCCGAGATACACAATCGAATCGGAGCCGTTGCTGAATTTCAATGTGTACGTGGTGGGGATCTTCCAGACCAACGTCCTTATGTGACTTGTAATTTGCAAGTGGGACATTGGCCTGTGGAGATTTTTGCCCAATCCGTGCCAGTTTACAGGCAGAATGCATACTTACATATGATCGTAGAGTGGAGATTGTTGCAACTGTGGGGGGACGCGGGACATCGTGAGATCCGCAGACTGAAACAGGCAGGGTGGAAGACGGAGCCTGCTTTTGCTTCTGTACTTGGATTACAGGGAGATCCATATGTGGACATGCTGCATCTGGCAGAGATGAAACGTGAAGATCTCTGGAACTGGGCGCGTTCACGCACGTCTTTTTAAACGGTTTAGCATAACCTTTGGTCAGATTAGAAAGATGGCTACAATTGTTGTTACCGTGAGCCCCAGCAGCACAGGCTTCAGGTTGCGTCTTGCAAGTTCAAAAGGATTGACTCCGCAGATTGCAGCAGCAGGAATCAATGCCCATGGAATCAAGGTTCCGCCACCTACCCATATGGCTGCAACCTGACCGAGTGCTGTCAGCACAGGTGCGGAATCTGCCGATCCTGCAAACATGGACGCAATCGAGCCAACCAGGGATATCCCCGAGAACCCCGAACCATCCATTCCTGTGACCGCTCCGGTCACCGTCATTGTAATGGCGCCCACCGTATCATTCAATGGCACCAGCCCAGCAAGTGCGACCCCGAGATCATTCACAATCCCGTGTGAACCTTCAGGAAGAGGGTTGATGAACAATTCCGTAATCGCAGCATCTCCCAGATAAAAAAATGCGGCTATGGGAATAACTGGTCCAAACACCTTGAAACCAAACTGAAATCCTTCTATTAAATAATTGGTCGTTTCCTCTGGTCCCGCATGTCGATGTGCGGCAAGGGTAACGGCAATCAGTATAACCACAGCGGTTCCGCCAATCAGAGCTGTTGCGTCGCCACCTTGCAACTTCAATACAAACATCAGAATCACATCAACTGCGAATAACAGAGGGATAAGCAGAGCGAATGCTTTTTGCAAACGGAGTGACATGGCTTGACGTTCAACAGGCAGATTGCCAGGTTGAGAAGTGGACACAGCCTCTGATGAGGAAGAAGGTTCCGTGTTCACGGTACCAGATATAACGTTTGGGGAATGGACAGGTGAACCTGATTTCATCTCTTTGCGCAGCATCCAGAAGGCTGTAAGTGTAGATACCGTTCCCATGACAATGACCAGAGGTATGCTGGCCGTCATGACGGAAGTAACCGGTATACCGGCTGCATCGGCCGTAAGTTTGGGAGCCCCCTGAATAATGTAATCTCCCGACAGTGCAATCCCATGTCCGAACAGATTCATGGCAATAGCAGCTCCAATCGGAGGAAGACCTACACGCACGGCTACAGGAAGCAGTACTGCACCGACGAGTGCTACTGCTGGGGATGGCCAGAAAAATAGCGATACTACCATCATGATCAATCCGATACCCCAATACGCGACCTGAGGGGAACGGATAAACCGGGTGACGGGTGTTACCATGACCTCATTAATGCCGGTTCTGATTAGAACACGGCTCATTGCCACAATAATCGAGATGATGAAGATCGTACTTAACAATTCTTTTGTTGCATAGATAAAACTGCTGAAGATCCCAGCAACTGACCCGCTTAAGGTTTCGGTTGCCAGAAGTCCAATGGTCATAATACCCGCGACACAGATGATGGTGGTGTCCCTGCGCCGGATCATTACGGCGATGATCAAGACGATAAATGCCAGATAGACATAGTGTAACGCAGTGAGTTGAATATTCATCGAACAGGCCTCCCTACATCCTGGTGACTAACCCGAGGAGTGATATATCGTATGCATGTCAAGATCGGGCGTTCGTGGAGTCCGGGGTTTGCCGCAGCATTTATTTTTAGGGAGAAGCTTCAGAGTAATAATGAAGGATTTTTTTTACAACTGGAGAATTTATTACAACATGAAGCTTGTTACTCTTGAAATTGGAGCGGATGAAAGTCACCAGAATTGATAGGTGAAGGTCACGGGACCCCATAGACAATGGCAAGCAGGGGTGATTACAATAAACATGCCATCATAAGGAAGAAAATAGAAAAACTATGTTGAACTAAAAGGGCGGGAATCTATAATCCATGAGTTTAATCCGTTCACTTCGTTTTAAATTTATAGTGGGTCTTACATTGATCATGCTGCCATTATTCATGCTGCTTTATTACAACAACGTCTACGCCATGAAAGTTGTACGTGACAAAGTATCCCTCACCAATATGAATCATCTCGCCAAGAGTGTGGAGCAGAATGAACGTGTGTTACAGGAGACGAATCGGTATTTATATAGTCTGGGTGAGCGGGACCCGGATATTATCTCTCTGTTTTTTCTGAAATACGGCAGCGGTGATTATATCATTGCAAAGCAACGGATTATGAACAAATTCATGACAGATATCGGTTTTTATAATCTAATCGATTCTTTTTTTCTATATGATGCCGTGAATGATGATCTGCTGCTCGCCACTTCAGGCAATTATGATGTCAAAAAGTCGGTTGTGCAGGAGAGTATGCCAGTCCAGATGCAGCAATTGGAAGGGGATATCCAGAAGCCGGAATGGAGCATTGTGCGTGGCGGGACGTGGAATGCGCTGGTGAAAACGGTGCGAATCAACCAGCAGTTCTATGCAGGTGCACTTGTTGATATGAATGCACTGAATCATACACAACAATTCACTGAATCCGGAGATCGGGGAGGCGCAGTCATTGTTGGAACAGACGGTGGGGCACTATCGGATTCCACATTAAATACTGCACAGATTCAGCTGGCTGCAGCGCATCTTCCTGGCCTGAAGAATCCGTATCAGGTTATCTCTGAAGTTGTGAACAAGGGAGAAGCACGTCAATATTTGATGTTGGGTATTGCTTCGGCCATGTCCGAGATGAATTATATCGTGCTGCTGCCTGAGGAAGACATGATGCGTAACCTCCCGTTTTTCCAGCAGATCATTCGTCTGCTTCCCATTGGTGCGGCAGTAATTCTGGTTACTGCACTGATCTTTTTGCGGCATCTGTTATTCCGCCCGATGAATGCGTTAATCCGAGGCATGAGAAGGGTGAGCCGTGGAGATCTCGATGTGAAGCTGGACCCGCCATCTTCCTCGGAACTTGAATTTATGACACGAAGTTTCAATCAAATGACCAGTGAGATCAGGCATCTGAAGATTGATGTGTATGAGGAACAACTCCGGACGCGGGAGGCAGAGTTCAAACAACTGCAGATGCAGATCAATCCTCACTTTTACTTGAATTCACTCAATATTATTCATAGTCTGGCTTCCTTGCAAAAGCATGAGTTGGTGCAGCAGATGGCTGGTCATCTGGCCGATTATTTTCGATTCAGTCTGCGTGCAGGCAAACGTGTTATTCGTCTGGATGAAGAGCTGGAGCACATTCGTCATTACTTAGAAATTCAAAAGCTGAGGTTTCCAAGCAGATTCGATTTTGAACTGGATATCGAACCGAATCTGGGACATTATGTGATTCCGCCATTAACCATTCAACCTTTTGTGGAGAATGCCATTATTCATGGATTTCAGCGCCGGACACAAGCATTTGTCATTCGGATCGTGGCGCGCCTTGGTGAGAAGTCGTCCGGTCAGGTCGATGGGACGGTGCTTCAACTGATGATTGTGGATAATGGTGTCGGATTTGAAGAGGAGTTGTTGGGGCGTCTGCAACATGGACAATACGCTGAAGACCCGAGTGGACAGCATATCGGTATATGGAACGTGGCTCATCGGCTTTTAGTAAAGTATGGTGATCAAGCCAGTTTGCAGTTTGGCAATGAGGTGGATCATGGCGCCAAAGTCATCATTGATTTACCCGCTCAGACCGAAGAGGAAGAAGGGGGAGCCTATGCGGAACCTGTTGATCGTGGATGATGAAGTGTATGCACTACAAGCAATGGTGGAAGGAGTCGATTGGCAAGCAGCAGGCATCGACCAGATATACAGTGCTGGTGATGCCGAAGAGGCAAGAAAGATTTTAAGGGCTAATGCTATTGATATCATGATCTGTGATATCGAGATGCCTGGTGAAACAGGGCTTGACCTGCAAAGTTGGGTGTTAAAACATGATCCAGGCATACTGACCATTTTCCTGACAGGGCATGCTTTATTCGATTATGCTCAGACAGCCATTAAGCTAAGCAGCTTTGATTATGTGTTGAAGCCGGCTCCAGCGGATCAATTGATTAAGGTAGTCACCCAGGCAGTGGAGAAGATCAAGGATGGAGAGCAGCGTACCCGTACCAACGAAGTTTATGAGACCGTATACAAACGCTGGCAAACCCATAAACCGCTACTGACGGAACGCTTCTGGAAAGATGCCATCTCTCAGCGTATCACGTTAACCGAACAACGGTTGCAAGAGCTCGCAGAACTGTATGGTGCCGAGATTGATCCGCAGGCTCGTGTGTTACCCATTGTGATATCGGTAGAGGAATGGGTGCGTGATTTTGATTTGCGTGACGAAGAGGTATTGGAATATGCCCTTCGTAATGCAGCCAAAGAGATGCTGCTTGGCGACAAGCCCGGTGAGGTGTTTCAGGATCAAAGTGGATTAAATATTGTGCTTGCTTATGAGCAAGATGGCATCATTCCGAGTGCGAGCGAAGTGGCACAACGTTGTCAGGGATATATTCAGGAATGTGGTACGTATTTCTACTGTCGGTTGTCCTGTTATGTTGGTGCCCCGGTTGCTGTGACTGAGCTGCAAGGCATGTTAAATGAACTGATGGATATGGAGCGGCGTAATATTAAGGAGCTTGAAGAAGTATTTGTCTATGATGAGCGGGGAAGAGATCAGGAAGATCGCTTTTTGCCTATTCCATGGTTTTCGGAATTATCCATTCTTTTTGAGACAGGTAAAGTAGGGGATTTGCGAGAACGTGTGGATGAGATTTTTGAGTTGCTTGCTGCACAGGAGGGTTTGTCTCCTGAAATGCTGCATCTCTACTATCATGCCATGCTGCATGTGGTCTATCCGCTGCTTCATCAGAAAAACGTGTCAATACGCAGTCTTTATCCGGGTGAACGGGAGCCGGAAGAGGGTATGGTGACAAGGTCGTTGCCGCAGTTGAAGCAGTGGGACGTCGGATCTGATTGATCGTGTTATCCCGGTGTTGTACCCGGACGATCATAGCCCCATGACCATTGTGGATCAGTTGTGCGTTTATATTGAAACTCATATTGGTGAAGAACTTATGCGAGAGGAGCTTGCAGCTTTTGCCGGATTCAATCCTGCTTATCTATCACGTCTGTTTCGGAAAGAGAAGGGGATGTCCCTATCTGAGTTTATCCTGCAGGGCAGAGTAGCCAAAGCAAAGACATTGTTGTCCCAGTCCACCGTCAAAGTGACGGATATCGCTGGCAAGGTGGGGTACTATAATTACTCGCATTTCACTAAAATGTTCAAAAAGTGCACGGGTATAACGCCACAGGAGTTTCGAAAACAGTCACGTACCGTATAGTTCAGGGCGCAGCATGCTGCGTCTTTTGTTTTTTTTGGTACTAAAGTCATAATTTGATAAGTCAACAGGTCACCACAGCAGATAGAGGTCTTACTCGCCCCGCCGTATACTTGAACCACAGGAGCCGCAACGGAGCTTCATCCTGAGGAAGAATTCAAGAGGAGTGAGGGAGAACAAGTTATGAAGACACAACCCCAGGCGGGTCAGGGAGTACGGATATCGGAAATACCGGGAGAAACAGTCCGAAAGCGCAAGTCTGTGTGGCACAATCTTGGCAAATTCAAGGTGCTGTATCTCATGTTCTTGCCAGGTGTCCTGTTTCTGCTGGTGAACAACTATATGCCGATGTTCGGCGTTCTGATCGCATTCAAAAATGTAAACTATGCTGATGGTATTTGGGGTAGCCCATGGAGTGGATGGGACAATTTTAAATATTTATTCTCAACCAGTGATGCATGGGAAATTACCCGAAATACACTCGCGTATAACACGGTGTTCATTGCACTGAATCTCTTTGTAGGTGTCGGGCTTGCTATTCTGCTCAATGAAGTGAAGAACAAGGCAATGTCCAAGTTATATCAATCACTTATGTTATTACCGTATTTCCTGTCCATGATTGTGGTCAGTTATCTGGTACTGGCTTTCCTGGGCAAGGATTCAGGCTTCATGAACTCAACGATTCTGCAGATGTTCGGCGGTCAGCCGATCGACTGGTATTCAGAGCCGAAGTATTGGCCGTATATTTTGCCACTGGTGAACACATGGAAAAATATTGGATATTATGCCGTCATTTATCTGGCAGCTGTCGTGGGTATCGATGAAGAATATTATGAAGCAGCTGTGCTCGATGGCGCAACCAAATGGCATCAGATCCGTTTCATTACCATTCCGTTTCTCGTCCCATTAATCGTCATTATGACGTTATTGCAAATTGGCCGTATATTCTATGCAGACTTCAGTCTGTTCTACCAGGTTCCATTGGAATCGGGGGCGCTGTTCCCTGTAACGAATGTACTGGATACCTACGTATATCGTACGTTCCTTATCGGTGGAGATATCGGGATGTCATCAGCAGCTGGTCTATACCAAGCAATCGTTGGATTTGTTCTGGTTCTTGTATCCAATACCATCGTAAGGCGAATAGATAAAGATAATGCATTATTTTGAGAGGAGGCAAGTCAGCTGTGAAATCACGTGATCCACTAGCCGTATCGAAGCGTTCCGCATCCGTTATTCATGCGATGTTTCTATTCTATGCCATTGCCTGTATCGTGCCGATCCTGCTTGTCTTCGCCATCTCATTTTCGGACGAGACAACAGTAATTGCCAATGGATATAAACTTATTCCAGAGAAATTCAGCCTGACGGCTTATGAGTTTCTGTTCAGAGATATGGATCAGATCATTCACTCGTATGGTATATCCTTTATCGTTACCGTTGTAGGTACCATTACAAGTGTTGCGCTGACCGCATTGTATGCGTATCCGCTCTCACGGAGAGATCTGCCTTACCGGGGCTGGTTCGCCTTTTTCATCTTCTTCACAATGTTGTTCAATGGGGGTCTGGTACCTTGGTACCTGGTCTATGTCAACGTATTGGATCTGAAAAACTCCCTACTGGCACTCATTATGCCGCTACTGCTATCCCCATTCTTTGTACTGGTCATGCGTACATTCTTCGCGAACTCCATTCCGGTGTCTATTCTGGAATCGGCTCGGATTGATGGTGCGGGAGAATTGAGAACGTTTGCACGTATCGTGCTTCCGCTCTCTCTTCCCGTAATGGCAACCGTTGCGTTGTTCAGTACATTGAATTACTGGAATGACTGGTACCTTAGCATGATTTTTATATCAGATAACCGGACGATCAGCCTTCAGTACCTTATGTACCGGACGCTGCTCGATATTCAATATTTAACAACCAACTCCAACGTCTCTTCACAGATTTCGTCGCAGGGTGGATTGCTCAATCTGCCTAACAAAACTCTGCAAATGGCGATGGCTGTGGTCGGTATTGGTCCAATTGTACTGGCATATCCGTTCTTCCAGCGTTATTTCATCAAAGGTCTTACGGTTGGCGCTGTGAAGGGATAACTCTGAACCGGTTAGCGGAGTGGGCAAGGTAAATGAAGATGGACTGAAAGGGCATATACAGAAGTAGTTATCGGTTTAATTGTGAATTGGGGAATTCGGTTGTATGGTTCAACACATGACAGGAGGGGTTCAATTGGTTAGATCATTAAAGGTATGGTCACGCATGATGGCAACGGTTATGGCGCTGAGCCTGGTGCTGGCTGCTTGCTCATCAGACAAGGGTGGAACAACAACACCTGGCGCAGAAGGCGGAGGAGCAAGTGAAGGTGGGGGCAAACCCTATGAAGTGACACTGTTCTACCCAGGGACACCACAGAAGGATGTCGCTCTGGTGGAAGCCGAGATTAACAAAAAGATGGAACCAAAGATCGGAGCCACGCTTAAGATCAATGCAATTGACTGGGGACAATGGGATAACAAGCTGAATCTCATGATTTCCTCAGGTGAAAAATCAGACATTATCTTCACAGCAGCTTGGCAGAACTACACGGTGAATGTAGCTAAAGGCGCATTCTTGCCCTTGAATGATCTGCTTGATGCACATGGTCAGGATATTAAGAAAAACCTGGACCCTGCCTTTCTGGAAGGTTCCCAGGTAGACGGCGTGAATTACGGCGTTCCTACGAATAAGGAACTCGCTGCCACACGTGGTGTGTTGGTACGTAAAGATCTGGCTGACAAGTATAAGCTGGACCTGACAGCTGTAAAGACATGGGCTGATCTGGAGCCCCTGCTCAAAACAATCAAGGAAAACGAGCCAGCCATCACACCATTCTATATGTCCAATACCAACGGTAACGGGCTGTTGGAAAATCTGGATTGGGATTATCTCGGTGATGCTTCCGTACCTGGAGTCATCTCCAAAACAGCAGGCGGAACAACGGTGCTGAATGAAGTGGAGACCCCTGAATTCAAAGAAGCGGCTGAACTCGCTCGCAAGTGGTATCAAGCGGGATATATCAACAGTGATGCTGCTACTTCTAATGTGTTCCCGAAAGACCAGGCCAAGGCTGGAAAAGCGTTTCTCTGGACAGATGGCATGAAGCCAGGCAAGGATAAAGAAGAAGAAGGGTATGTGGGTTTCCCACTCACTCAGATTGAGATGACACAGCCGACAATCACGACGGGTGATGCGTCTGGAGCGATGCTTGCAATCTCCCGTTCTTCCGAGCAACCGGAGAAAGCGATGCAGGTTATTAACCTGCTGCATTCCGACAAGGAAATTAACAACTTGCTGAACTTCGGAATTGAAGGTACTCATTATGTAAAAAAAGACGGACAGGATAATATCATTGCTCTCCCTGAAGGCGTTGATGCTAACAGTCGTACCTATAACCCAGGTGCCCAATGGCAGCTTGGTAACCAGTTCCTGAACTTCCTATGGGATAATGAAGATCCGCAGAAGTGGGAAAAGTTCAAAGAATTTAACGCCAAAGGTGTGAAGTCTCCAGCACTGGGCTTTACGTTCAATAGCCAATCTGTCAAAAATGAAATTGCTGCGGTCAACAACGTGAACAAACAGTTCAAGCCGGGTATGACATCGGGCGCCGTTGATCCAAATGAGATGATTCCGAAATATTTGGAGAAATTGAAAGCAGCGGGAATTGATAAAATTATTGCAGCCAAACAGGAACAACTCGATGCATTCTTGTCTAAGCAATAAATGATCGTCAGCCATGCCAGAGAGACCTGTGTTACTACAAGCTCTTGTCGGTGGCAAATAGGGAGGACGTTTTCGGTGAACAACCGAAGGCGTTCTTTTTATTGTTGTTTTTTTGATTTGGATTGTTAATCATAAATAGGAAAAATATGATATAATAAGGTGGTTGATTAGGGGGTGTTCGTGTGTCGAGAACCAGACTTGTGTTCTCAGGGGCTTTATTGCTATTTGCTATTATCTTTACATTTAACCATCATCTTGGTTTTTCTGTTGGAGATACCATGCTGTCAGCAATAGGTATATCACCGTATACTACGTCTTATTTAAGTGGTGTACATATCACACTTTTTCTAGGATTGGGGATCTTCGCTTGCGGCTTCTACCTTACACGCAAAGAAATCGGGAAATCGTTCCCCGGTCTTGCAAAAGGGTTATGGATCGTAGTTATCGCTATCGTTCTCAGTTATTCGTACATGACGGATAAATTCATGTATGTAGCCAAGTGGGGAGCTACAGGCATTAATGCGGTATCCTATGTTCAGAATGCAAGCTCTTGTACCTTTAACGTGCTGAAAACGGGTGAGACCCGAGCAACCTGTGACCTGACACTCAAAAATTACGGCAGAGATTCCGTATCCGCCGTGTTATTGCCTGATCTCGCACGCAGTTATAAGTTTAAGGACGATCCATTATTGGAAGCCTTGCAGTCTGTCCAATTAAAGCCAGTACATGTTGAGATTGAACGCCATGGAACGTTTACAGGCAAGTTGGAGTTTTACGGGAAAGCGGAATCCCCTCTGTTTGTCAGTGGGAAACTTATGGATATTGTGCTGGATGTAGGCGTGGATGGAGCGAATACGGTGTTTGATTATGATATTCCATAGTTGATATTTTTATAGAAAAAAAGAATAATTACATAAACAGAAGTGGAATAAGGTTTGAGTTGAATAGAAAGATCAAAGATATATACTGAAATTAGATAGAGAGCTGGCTAATCGCTGGCTCTTTTTGTGCGTGGAAGTTGCATTTAGTGCAGAAATATTGGTTTTATCTCCTTTCCCCTTGAATTGGTAACGCTTACGCTAGATAATGAATCGGTTTGTCTCAAAAAAAATAGTTTGTCTTTAGCGCTTACATCATTACAATTAATGTCACGACAAATTAAGACAAGGTGAGATGAAAAGATGTCATATCGGACAAATCTGTTTTCCAAAATGGTCATTCTTATTCTGATTATGCTGATTCCTGTGGTGCTTCTGTACTGGTACTCCAATCACAAAACAACAGCTGTTCTCAGAGATGAGTTGAATCGATCAAATAGTAATCAGCTTGAATTTTTCCAAAATCAAGTGAACACAAACATCGAACTGTTATCCTCATGGCCGAATCTGCTCATACATGATCCTGATATTGCCAGCTTCAGGCGAATCTATGCGGACAGTAACTACTTTGACCTGGATGCGATCAACCTGGTCAAACGTATTCAGAATAAGCTGAGTATTCAGGAAAGCTCATCCAATTGGGCCACGAAATTATATCTGTATTCTCCTTCGCTGGGCAGGGTGGTTTCCGAAAGGGACGCACGTTCTTACGATAAACAAGCGCTAAGGGAGAATATCAGTTCCGGCTGGGATGTACGCAAAATTCAGGATGGGGAAGATGATCGGTTCATGTTTAGCTGGATTACGGTATCTCCGTACGGCATTAAAGACCCGGCTAATAATGCGGAAACGATTATTAAACTGGAGTTTGATAGTGACAACATTCGGGATATGCTCGACAAATTCAAGGACGATGGCAGGCATGATCCCTTCTATTTCCGAGAAGAGTCGGGGGTTATCTATAATCGGACTTCAGATCGTTCATTAACGAATCAGTTGATGGAAGAACTGTCCGTTCATAAACTTCAGGACGTTGATAACCGTACAGTGGTGATCGGGGACGAGCCTTACATGGTTAACACCGTGAAATCCAGTACAACAGGCTGGTATTTGGTGGACTACATGCCCCTGTCAGATATTCTGAAGCCTATTCATCAATCCAATATGCTGTTCTATTCTTCCATGATTTGTTTGTTGTTAATGAGTTTTGGTGTGGCGTATTTGTTCTATGTTCAGGTACAGGTACCAGTGAAACAACTCATTCGTGGGTTCCAGCGGTTGAAGCAAGAAGATTATTCCGTGAGGATTAAGCCAAAAGGCCGCAATGAATTCAGTTTCCTTTCCGAACGTTTCAACTTGATGGTGGAGCAGATCCAGCAGTTATTTGAACACGTTTACCTGGAACAGATTCATGTGCGTGAAGCCCGGTTGAAGCAGCTGCAATCGCAGATTAACCCGCACTTTTTCTATAATTGTTTCTCCTTCATTACAAGTATGGCGAAGCTGAAGCGTATGGACGCTGTTGTAGCGATGTCGCATAATCTATCGCGATATTATCGGTATACGACAAGACAGGAGCGGGACGTGGTACCGTTGACAGAAGAGATTGAATTTGTCAGCTGTTATCTGGAGATCCAACGGATGCGTATGGACCGCATTCATTACAAGATTGATCTGCCTGATGAGATGTTAAGACAGGAGGTACCGCCACTCATCGTGCAACCATTGGTGGAGAATGCGGTGATTCACGGTATCGAAGCGGACGCGGAGGCCGGAGAAATAAGAGTATCCGGGGAAAAACAGGGCAGTGTCATGGTTCTTGTGGTAGAAGATGATGGGCAAGGCATGACGCAGGAGGCACGTGAGGCGCTTCTGAATAAGCTCAGGGGAACGATGGATCAGGAGATGGGCTGTGGCCTGTGGAATGTAAATCAGAGACTCCAGCTTCGATATGGGGAGCAGGCTGGGCTTGATATAACGGAATCGGAACTTGGGGGATTACGCGTTACGCTGTCGTGGCCTGCCGAGCAGGAATTTCTTCTGGAGAATGAAGGATAAGCACTTGGAATGTGTAGTGCATGATGCACGATGGAATCCATTTGCAGAATGAACGAAATAGGGAGTGAATCACTTGATTGATATATTGCTGGTAGATGATGAGACATACGTAACAGAAAGTCTGGAACTTACGATCCCCTGGGGAGAGCTTGGAGTAACGACCGTGCTGCGTGCCGCATCCGGTAAGGAAGCGTTGGAGATTATGGAGGAAAATGCAGTAGACATCGTAGTTACCGATATTCGCATGCCTGGCATGTCCGGACTGGATCTCATTGCAGAGGTAAGCAAGCGCTGGTCTCATATTCGCTGTATTTTACTAACGGGTCACAGTGATTTTGATTATGCTAAAAAAGCCATTCAATTGCAGGCAGCGGATTATATCCTCAAACCCGTAAACGATGATGAGTTTATGGGATCGGTGTCGGCAGCCATCACGTCTCTTCGCGATGAGTGGGATGAATTTGATAAATATCACCGGCTTTTATACAGTCGGAAGTCTGACTATAAGATTTTACGAGAAAATCTTATGCATGATCTGCTGCTTGGACGTGAGATCACGGCGCGGGCGCTTCGGGAACAACTGCAACAATATGAGATTCATATTGATCCGGAACAATCGGCTGTGATGATGCTGATTCGCCTTACAGGACGCTTCTCATCAATGGACCAGCAGTCTCTGGATCTGATGGATTTTGCGGTAGGTAATATTGCAGAGGAAGTACTCGGAGAGCAATTTAACGTGTGGTTTGGTCGCGGACCCCATGAGTGTCTGGTTATGTTCTTGCAGAATCAAGATCAGATCGTAGCTCCGCAGATGGACTTGGAGACGTTGAGAATCTCAGCTGAAACTTTCCGTGAGCATGTCATTCGATATTTACAGGGAGATCTGTCCATGGTAGTTACACCGTCATTTCCCTTTAATGAGTTGACAGCAGCTTATCGAAAAAGTCTGGGTTCGCTTGTCCTTTCAGGACCGGAAGAACACAAGATTATATATATGGACATGGATCAGGCACTCAGCAAAAGACCGGAGAATGATGCAACGCAGGCGCTCGAAGAGCTGTACAAACCGCCTGTACTTCCGCAATTGCTTGAGACCAAGCAATGGGAAGCGGCAGCGCGTAAGCTGAACACGGTCTTTGACGCGGCAGAACAGGTTCGATTGTCCAGAGAACATGTGTATGAGATGTATCTGTCGGTAACCAATGCATTTATGTATATCGCCCATAAACAGGGGCATCTGGTGCATGAGATTGATCATGCGGGATTCGATCTGCTCCTTGCTCATCAGTTGATTCAATCCCCCGAGAAGCTGCGACGCTGGGCAACCGAGATGCTGGCGAAGCTTCAGGAAGAGTTGTCCGATCAGGAAGGTGTGCAGAGCCGCAGACATGTGATCAAGCAGGTTCAGGAGCTAGTGACAAGAGATACAGGACAGGATCTGTCGGTGAAGATGATTGCGGACAAGGTATATCTACACCCCGTATATCTATCAAAAATTTACAAGGCAGAGACTGGGGAAGGTCTTGGGGACTACATGATTCGTATGCGCATGGAGCGTGCTCTGTATCTGCTTAAGAATAGCAACAAAAAAATATACGAGATTACGAGTGAGCTTGGCTATCAAAATCCGCAATATTTCAGCAAAATGTTCAAAAAACATTATGGTATGACACCAAATGAATTTCGGGATCAGGCATAATTACAACAACATTCCAGAATATAGGTTGGCAAAGGTGCAGAAATCTTGATTTCGTATCATAGGCTCAAAGGCCTGGTCAGCCTATAATGAAAGGGTAACCAAAACGATTTAAGGGGGAACAACATGAGAGCGCAATCAACGAAAAAGAGATTCTTGACGCTTCTCGCTACAACGCTGAGTCTAACTGTCGTTCTTGCAGGATGTTCAGGAGGCAGTGGGGGCGGAGATAGTGCAACACCAAGTACATCTGGAACCCAAAACGAATACAAAGAAAAGTATGATCCGGAAGTAACCATTACAACAGCATGGGGAATCGATCCTGAGCTGAAGTTTAAAAATGGCGAATCCATGGAAAATAACGTGGCAACCAAGTGGGCCAAGGAAAAATTCGGGATTAATGTCAGCGCGCTCTGGTCAGTAACAGACACAAACAGTGCGTTTGCAACCAAACTTCGTCTGGCTATGTCCTCTGGACAGGAAATGCCAGATATCGTGACGATTGGTAGTGCGGACAATCTCGTTGCTCAAGACTTGATCGACTCTGGCATGTACGAAGAGGTCGGTCCACTGTTCGACAAATATGCTTCAGACACATGGAAAAAAGCGATGGAGCAAGATCCTAACGTTTGGAACCAATATAGTCGTGATGGCAAAAGAATGGGTATCCCTGTTCTGGACTACGCATACAACAATGATTACTTGCTCTGGATTCGCCAGGATTGGCTGGACAAGTTGAATCTGAAAGCACCAAAAACAATCGATGAGCTGGAAACCGTTATGGAAGCATTCAAAAACAATAACCCGGACGGCTTGGCTCCTGAAAAAGTCACTCCGCTCAGCGTTGGTTTCAAAACATCGATGAACACATGGATGGGAGATGTATCCTGGATCTTTGGTGCATATGGCACCTTACCTCAACAATGGAATCTTGCTGCGGATGGCAAGCTCGAGTATGGCTCCATTAATCCAGGCATGAAGCAAGGTCTGACCAAATTGAGCGAATGGCTCAAAAAAGGATATATCCCGCAGGAAGCAGCTCTATGGGATGAGAACAAAACAGCAGAGCCAGCAGTCGCAGGAACTGCCGGCATTATACCAGGACCTTACTGGATGAGTGGGTGGCCACTTCTCGATACAGTGAAAAATGTACCGAGTGCGGTATGGAAACCGATTGAAATTCCTACCGGTCCTGAAGGAAAAGCGATGCGTCACGGAACACAGTTCGTTAATGGTGTTACGTTGATCAAAAAAGATATGGCACACCCAGAAGCGTTCTTTACGTATCAGAACTACCTGTTTGACAATTATGCAGATCCAGCACCAGGCAGCCCTTATGATAACGGTCTGTTTGCAGGTTATGACTACCAATTGGATGCAAATGGAAAACAAATGCCGATTGACCAGATCGAAGGCGGATACGTGAACGTTGTACGTTATTTGCTTGTTCGTGACGGTGCTCGTATTCCAGATGCCCAGATGAAAGCACTTCTGAACTTAGCGGATGGCAAAGAGCCTGAAACGAAGCTTGAGAAAGATGTTGCTGTTAATTACGGTAAAGAAACTCCAGCAGCAGCCAAAGTGTTACTGAGCCAAGAAGAAATTTCCTTTAAAAACATGTTCACAGGTCCAACAACACAGACGATGAAATCCAAGCTTGACTATCTGAACAAAATCGAGAATCAAGCATTTAACGAAATTATCTATGGCAAAAATCCGGCGGATGCGTTTGATACCTTTGTACAAACGTGGAAATCGGGTGGCGGTGACCAAATCACGCAAGAGGTTAACGAATGGTATGACAGTGTGAAAAAATAGTTACAAGTAGCGCCCGGACAACTAACGTCTGGGCGCTTTTTTTTGTTTATTCAAGCTAAGGCAAAGTGGTTGAATTTGTGCCATTTATATTGCTTTTATGTGCTGTTTGGACCCCGTAAAAGGTTGATATAATCGCATTATAAGCCACTCAGGGAGTACTTGAGTAGGAAGAAATACAGGGGGAGCAATCATGAGAACTTTGAAACGCACTTGGCCATTCCACGTTATGCTGTTGCCAGCCATTATCTTTCTGATTATCTTCAGTTATGTGCCTATGGGCGGGATCATTATGGCATTCCAGAACTACAAGCCATGGCTTGGGATTAGCGGTTCTGAATGGGTTGGGCTGGACAACTTTAGATATCTGTTTGAACGTGAAGACAGCTTACAGGTCATCTGGAACACATTGATTATTGCTGTACTTAAACTGATTTTTAATTTATTTGTTCCATTTGTTTTTGCCATTCTTTTGAATGAGGTTCGCAAGATGGCTATACAGCGAACGATTCAAACACTTGTCTATTTACCTCACTTCTTGTCCTGGGTCATTCTGGGCGGGATTTTGATAGATCTGTTGTCAACAGGCGGCTTGGTTAACCGGGTTCTGGGAACCTTCGGACTCGGGCCATATTTCTTCCTAGGAGACAACAGTTGGTTCCGATCTACGGTCATTCTGACAGATGTGTGGAAAGAATTTGGCTATAACATGATCGTCTTTCTGGCTGCCCTTGCCGGAATTAATCCAGCATTGTACGAAGCAGCGGAAATTGACGGAGCAGGACGCTGGAAACAGACACTGCACATTACAATCCCTTCGCTTGTGCCGATGCTGATGGTTGTAGGAACACTGGCACTTGGTAACGTACTGAATGCCGGATTTGACCAGATATTCAACTTGTATAACCCGCTCGTATATCAAACGGGTGACATCATTGATACATTCGTATATCGTTCCGCAATGCAGAATGGTGAGATGGGCTTTGCAACCGCGATTGGATTATTCAAATCGGTCATTAGTATGATCTTGATTCTTGTATCGTACAGCTTAGCCAAAAAATACGCTGGATATCGCATATTCTAAACGAATGAACAGAGAAAGAAGGGACCACGATGTATCATAAATCATTGCCTTATCGCGTGTTTAATATAGTCAATACCTGCTTTCTGATTTTGATCGCCATTATGTGTATCATACCGATGGTTCATGTCCTGGCTGTATCCTTTAGTACGAAGGCAGCTGCCGACGCCAATCTGGTCAATCTCTGGCCCGTAGGATTTTCACTTGAGGCTTACAAAAAAACGATGAATAATCCAATTTTCTTGAACTCGCTCTGGATTTCACTTCTACGTACAGTAATTGGTACAGCTATTACCTTGCTGATTACGTTCCTGGCGGCGTATCCGTTGTCCAAAGAGAATAGTGAATTCAAAGGCAGAACGATCTACTCCTGGATTTTTGTATTCAGTATGATTTTCAATGGGGGACTGGTGCCATTCTATATGGTTATCCAGAAGATCGGGTTGATGGATTCCTTCTGGGTACTGGTACTCCCAGGGGCAGTTAACACATTCCTTGTCATTCTGATGCTGAACTTCTTCCGCGGTATTCCAAAAGAGTTGGAGGAAGCGGCGCTCATGGATGGAGCTAACCATTTCAGAACATTGTTCAGTATCTTCCTTCCCATTTCGATGCCGTCCATTGCAACAATTGCATTGTTCAGTATGGTGTTCCACTGGAATTCCTGGTTTGATGGATTGCTCTACATGAATAACGCCAAGGATTACCCACTTGCTACATTTATGCAAACGGTCATTATTGGACGTGATATGAGTAGCATGAGCATGAATCCAAAAGAAATGGAAGCCCTCTCTCAAACTACGGTAAGGGCAGCTCAGATCTTCATCGGAAGTGCACCAATCTTGATTGTGTATCCTTTCCTGCAACGTTTCTTTGTCAAAGGTATGACGTTGGGCTCAGTTAAAGGCTGAGCCTGTACCCCAAATTAATGGAGGTTGATACAGTGAGCAACTTGACGGAAAAGACATTCATTCTGGGAATGGATGTGTCCTTTATGGATGAAATCGAACAGCATGGCGGGAGTTATAGTGATGTGGATGGCAAGGAACAAGACTTGCTGTCCATCCTGAAGATTAATGACGCTAACGCGATACGACTTCGAATCTGGAATGATCCTGTTGGTGGATTCTGCAATCTGGAACGGACGGTGGAGATAGCCAAACGGATCAAGGAACAGGGCTTGAAATTTTTGCTTGATTTCCATTATTCTGATCGCTGGGCTGATCCAGCCAATCAATGGAAGCCGAAAGCATGGGAGCAGCTGTCCTATGAAGAGCTTCAACGTGCGGTATGCATGTATACGGCAGACGTTCTGAGAACGTTGAAGGAACACGATGCGCTTCCGGACATGGTGCAGGTGGGCAACGAGATTACACCAGGCATGTTATGGAATGAGGGACGTGTCGGTGGAGAAGAGCATGATACGGATGAACAGTGGGAGCGTTTTGCAGGCCTTGTGAAGTACGGAATTGCTGCGGTCAAATCCGTTGACGCGGATATTCAGATTATGATACATATTGATCGTGGTGGAGATAACACCGAGAGCCGCAAGTTTTACGATCGCTTTGAAGCACTGGGTGTGGAGTTTGATATCATTGGTCTCTCGTATTACCCTTGGTGGCATGGCACACTCGACGCATTACGTGACAATCTTCATGATCTGGCTGAGCGTTATGGCAAACCTATCAATGTAGTTGAAACCGCTTATCCATGGACGCTGGAGCAGCCGGAAGGTATTGAATGGATATTGAATCAGGAAGATATGTTGTTACCAGGATACCCTGCAAGTGTAGAGGGACAGACCAAATACCTGAAGGATCTATTGCAGATTATTCGCGAAGTTCCTGGTGGTTTGGGTCACGGATTCTATTATTGGGAACCTGCCTGGATACCAAGTAAAGAAGAATGGTCCGTCGGTCATCCGAATAACTGGGGCAACCTCACCATGTTTGATTTTAAAGGTCGCAAGTTGGAATCGTTTACAGCACTTGCTACTGTTGAAGAATCAGATGTCGTGACATACGTGTAATCTAGCGTAATACGTATCGTCTGTGAAGTCGTTGTTATCGTTATCGTATATAAACTAAAAAAACAGTAATTAAAGCAAGGGAGTTGTCCTTATGACATACAAATTTCCACCTGTAAGTTCCAAAGCCCCGCACATGTTGCATGGCGCAGACTATAACCCGGAGCAATGGCTCCGCTATCCTGAAGTTCTGGAAGAAGATATTCGCTTGATGAAGCTTGCAAAGTGTAACGTGATGTCCATTGGTATCTTCTCATGGGTATCCCTTGAGCCAGAAGAGGGCGTATACACGTTTGAATGGCTGGATCAGGTGTTGGATCGTTTTGCAGCAAACGGTATCTATGCATTCCTCGCTACACCAAGTGGTGCCAGACCTGCTTGGATGTCCGCGAAGTACCCGGAAGTGCTCCGCGTATCCGAGAAGCGCGTCCGCAATCTGCATGGTTTCCGTCACAACCATTGTTATACTTCCCCGGTATACCGTGAGAAGGTTACTGCGATTAACACAAAACTGGCAGAACGTTATTCGGATCATCCGGCTGTAATCGGCTGGCATATCTCGAACGAGTTCGGCGGAGACTGTCATTGTGATTATTGTCAGGAAGCATTCCGTGGTTGGGTTCAGAAGAAGTATAAAACACTCGATGAACTGAATCATTCGTGGTGGACGACATTCTGGAGCCATACGGTTACAGACTGGAGCCAAGTGGAATCTCCGGCTCCACACGGTGAGACACAGGTACACGCAATGAATCTGGATTGGCGCCGTTTCGTTACGGACCAGACAGCTGATTTTATCGTGCATGAAACGAAACCATTGAAAGCTCAGAATCCTGATCTGCCGGTCACAACAAACCTGATGGAATTCTATGGCGGTCTGAACTATTGGAAGTTCGCTGATATTCTGGATTTCCTCTCTTGGGACAGTTATCCGACTTGGCATGATGCAGATGACGACGCGAAACAGGCATCCCGGATCGCAATGATGCATGATATCGTTCGTTCTATCAAAGGTGGTCAGCCGTTCTTGCTGATGGAGAGTACTCCAAGTTCAACGAATTGGCAAGATGTCAGCAAACTGAAAAAACCTGGCATGCATCTGCTCTCTTCTCTCCAGGCTGTGGCACACGGCTCCGATAGTGTTCAGTACTTCCAGTGGAGAAAAAGCCGGGGGTCCAGTGAGAAACTTCATGGTGCGGTGGTAGACCACGTAGGAACGGAACACACTCGAGTGTTCCAAGATGTCACCGACGTAGGAACGGCTCTTGAAGGTATGGAAGCCATTGTAGGAACAGCGGTTCCGGCAGAAGTTGCAATCATATTTGATTGGGAAAACCGCTGGGCCGTTAATGATTCACAGGGTCCGCGTAATATCGGTGTAAAGTATGAGCAGACGGTGGAAGAGCATTACGAAGCGTTTTGGAAAAAGGGAGTCGCTGTAGACGTTATTGATATGGATGCAGATCTGTCCAAGTACAAATTGCTGATTGCTCCAATGCTCTATCTGGTACGTGAAGGTGTCGGGGAACGCATTGAGAAGTTTGTAGAACAAGGCGGTACGTTTGTAGCAACTTACTGGTCTGGTATTGTTAACGAAAACGATCTGTGTTTCCTGGGTGGATTCCCAGGCCCACTGCGTAAGACACTTGGCATCTGGTCCGAGGAAATTGACGGCTTGCATGATCGTGATCTGAACGGAATTATCCCGGAGAAGGGCAATGAGCTTCAGCTCAATGCAGCGTATGATGCAATTGAACTGTGTGATCTGATTCATCTGGAAGGCGCGAAGTCCCTGGCTACGTACCGTTCTGACTTCTATGCCGGACGCCCGGCATTGACGGTTAACCAGTTAGGTTCAGGAAAAGCATATTATGTAGCGACACGTCTGAAAGCGCCATTCTATGATGATTTCTATGCGAAACTAATCGCTGACCTGAACATTGAGCGTGGAATTGAAACCGAGTTGCCTGCCGGAACAACGGCACATACACGTACAGATGGTACAGCTGATTATGTGTTTGTACAGAACTACACGCCAGATGAGAAGCTGATTGAACTAGATGGACAGTCCTATACCGATCTGCTCAGTGGTGATACCGTGGAAGCAAGTCTCAGCTTGAAGCCATATGACATTTGTGTTCTGCGCAGACCGGCTGCCCGGAAATAATATAGATTCTTATGTTATTAAATAAATGAAGTAGTATTAAGAAGAGATTGCCCTGAACGCCTGCATTGGTGTTCAGGGCATCTTTTTATTTTATGCATTTGGCTGTTGAACCACTTTTTCTGGACAAGATAAAGGATAAACGTGTCCGCGTAGCGAAGACAAACACGTAACATGTAACTCAAGACTTTCAGTCTGGGAGGAATGGAAATGAATCAAAGAAATCTGGATGGTAACAGCATTATTATTCGACTGGAAATGACAACTAAGGATATCAAGTTTGGCGAAGTGGCTTCGGCCATCTCGGAAGCTGGGGGAGACATCATTGCCATCGACGTGATTTCCACCAATCAGGATGTAAGCGTGCGCGACTTGACGGTCGCAGTTACAGATGCACAAGATAACAGTAAAATTATAGAAGGGGTGCGCCAGCTTAAAGGTGTGTCCATTATTAATGTATCGGATCGGACGTTCCTGCTTCATCTGGGCGGCAAGATCGAAGTAACACCAAAGACCCCGATTCAAAACCGGGAAGATCTGTCACGTGTGTACACACCGGATGTGGCTCGTGTATGTTCAGCCATTTCAGAAGAACCTGGCAAAGCCTTCTCATTGACAATTAAACGGAATACAGTGGCCGTCATATCTGATGGCAGTGCGGTGCTTGGGCTTGGTAATATTGGGCCTCGTGCAGCGATGCCTGTCATGGAAGGTAAAGCGATGTTATTCAAACAGTTTGCTGGTGTGGATGCTTTCCCAATCTGCCTGGACACACAGGATACCGAGGAAATCATACGTACTGTGAAAGCGATATCACCTGGTTTTGGCGGCATTAATCTGGAGGATATCTCGTCACCGCGTTGTTTCGAAATTGAACGTCGTCTGAATGAGGAATTGGACATTCCTGTATTTCATGATGACCAGCATGGCACAGCGGTTGTGTTATATGCTGGTCTGATCAATGCGCTCAAACTGGTGGGCAAGTCCATTGAAGATGTGAAGATTGTGGTCTGCGGTATTGGTGCAGCAGGTGTAGCTTGCAGCAACATATTATTGTCTGCAGGAGCCAGTCGACTTATTGGTGTCGATCGTGAGGGTGCAATTGTACGAACACAAACCTATGAGAATGAAGTCTGGAGTGATTATGCAGCTCGTACTAATCCCGAACTGGAGACTGGCTCGCTGCGTGATGTCATTCGTGGAGCCGATGTGTTCATTGGCCTGTCCCGCGGGAATCTGTTAACTCGCGAAGATGTGCAGACCATGGCAGAAGATCCAATCGTGTTTGCGATGGCAAACCCGGTACCTGAGATTATGCCTGCCTTGGTGGAAGACATTGTGGCTGTAATGGCAACGGGACGATCCGATTATCCGAATCAGATCAACAACGTGTTATGTTTCCCGGGTATCTTCAGGGCAGTTCTGGATTGCCGAGCCACCGAAATTAATGAAGAAATGAAGCTGGCAGCCGCTCAAGCGATTGCTTCGGCCATTACGGATGAAGAGCGTACACGTTATTACATTATTCCGAGTGTGTTCAATGATAAAGTGGTCAAATCGATGCGCAGTCGCGTGATTGAAGCAGCTATTAAGACGGGTGTAGCTCGGCGTATTCCGCGTGAACAGGCCCGTGAAGGCGGGGAATCGTAAGATGTCAGAGAACCCTCTTGAACCTGGTGGGAATCTGCAAGAATTAGGGCACATGTATAATATAGATGGAATAACGGCAGGAGAGGCTGTTCTGCGCGCCGCCCGATCCTTTGTTCAAGGGGACTCATCCAAGCATAGTGATGGTCATGACTGGCCGCACATTGAACGGGTAACCGCACTTGCGGTTGAACTCGCTCACCGCATGGGGGCAGATCCATTTGTCTGCGAACTGGCTGCATTATTACATGATGTACCGGATGAGAAGCTGAATGAGAGCTTGGAAGCCGGGATGGCCAAATTGAATAACTGGCTGGATACCCAGCCTCTTGACCCGGATATACGTAATAAGGTTGTGGGTATTATTAGCACCATCTCATATGCGGGAGGACAGCGTCCTGCGGTCAGTTCGCTTGAAGCACAGGTTGTTCAGGATGCGGATCGACTGGATGCACTGGGTGCGATTGGGATCGCGCGAACCTTTGCCTTTTCAGGCGCCAGAGGGCGTGAGATGTACGATCCGTCCCTTCCCCCACGGGAGCAGATGACCCATGAGGAATATCGCAATGGGCGCAGTACAACGATAAATCACTTTTACGAGAAGTTGTTCAAGCTCAAGGATTTGATGAATACCTCCTATGGCAAGGAGCTGGCGGAACAGCGTCATGATTATATGGTGCAGTTCGTGGACCAGTTCAAAAGGGAATGGGAGGGCACGGACCGTTAGGCAGGCATAACAAGCATGAGCATTCCACAGAGGTATAATAAGTAACAGGGCGAATCTTTGAAGTGGCGAAAATCCATTTTGAAGATTTGCTTCTTTTTGGGTTAATAATGTGTATTAACATACATAAAGAAATCAATTTCACAATACCTCTGACTTATGACATGGCAACGGAAGACCTTACATGGTACAATAAATCGTTCTCCTGAATGAATTCAGGCAAAAAAAGAAATATGGGGTAATAATGAACATGATTATCAAATGTAAAATTTCAGGTTCGGTAAAGAGGAGGGGTCACCACCATGTCGTTTGGTGCACGTGTACTTAAGACGGGGATCGCGGTCACACTTGCCTTGTACCTAAGCAGCCTGTTCTTGAACCCGCAATCTCCCGTGCCTGCCGCAATCGCGGCTATATTCGCCATGCAGCCTTCCATCTATCGTTCCTGGAAATACTTCCTGGATCAGTTGCAAACGACCACGCTGGGAGCTATTGTCGCCCTTCTGGGGGGCATGGTGTTGTCCAATGAGCCAATCGCCGTTGGATTAATTATTGTACTTGTCATCATGATCTGTCTTAAATTGAATATGGGTGAGACGGTTGGCCTGACACTGGTCACGGTTGTATCCATTATGGAAGCCTCGGGTGACTGGCATTTTGCACTCAATCGTTTTCTGTTGACACTGGTTGGTATTGTATCGGCGTTTCTCATCAACATTACGGTATTTCCTCCGAAACCGAAGGTTCAGTTCGTGAAGCAGATCCATAGTGTATTCAGCGGTATGTCATTGCTTCTACGAACCTCGATCTCGGATGAGATCAAGGAAGTTGTATTCCGGGAGGAGAAAAGCAACCTGGGCGGTTCCATTAAGTCTCTCTCCGACAAGTATAACTTGTTCGAAGAGGAACAGAAAAAGATGAAACGTTCGAAGTTCAGCGAAACTCGGCAGATGGTGGTCTACAAACAAATGCTGCTGAGTCTGCAAAAAGGGTATGAGGTGCTGGATTCGGTGGAACGCCACTATTTCCAGGCACCGCGGACAACGGCCATGGATCAGTTTTTTGACTCACATCTTGAACTGGTTATCAAATTCCATGAGCATGCACTGCTCAAGTTCGAGGATAAGCTGAAACCTAATGGGGAAGAGGCCGCACAGTTTGTATTGGATAATGACCGTTTCATGGAGCAGGCGATCACGCAGTTTGATATCGACAAGGAAGGGATGTTACGATTGTCCATCGTGGCTGCTGCCATTTATGATTACGGATATCAGTTGGAACGTCTGAATCGACTTGCCGAACATGTGCATAGCGCCAGTGAAGACAAAGAATCACAGGACAAAATTTTGAATTGGCTTAAGTGGCCTTAAGTGCGAGTTCAAAAAGGCTGGTTTTCAGTACCGAGAAGATGGAATGAAGCTAGAAATGGAGTGGCGGAGCGTAGGAAAAACTACGTGAGCAACGGAGATTTCGGCTGAATTTCATATTCGATGCTGATGATGCCGTTAGGCATGATTCGTAATCAAAATTAGACTTTTTGAACAACCTCTCTACGTGCGAATTGCGCACCTGCTTGGCGATCATATACAATGTAGTTACAACATTGCCCGGACAATCGTGTCCGGGTTGTTTTGTCATACATACGGCTGAAGGGCATGAATGAATATAACGAACTGAGGGATAGAGACATGATTATAGAGGAATTGGACGCTGAACTAATGGAATGGTTGAGTGGGACAAATCTGGACCATAAACAGCATGAAGCCATGCAACTGCTAACCGTATCTGAGGATCAATGGCCGCATCAGGCGATGATTAGTATGGGGGAAGTGATTGCGATAAATCCGCATCAGCTTAGACTTGCTTTATGGCCAGGTACACAGACCAGTATGAACATGAGCAAAACAGGCAAGGCTACCTTGATTGCGGTTCAAGGACATCGATTGCTGCATATCCGTATAGAAGTAGAACGGCTGCCTGAGATGAAGGGCGCTGTTCATCCGAGAGATCGTTTTGAAGCACAAGTGCTTCAGGTACGTGTGGATCACGCGCCATATGCGGACATCACTTCAGGAATAACCTTTCAATTAAAAGATGAACTTGGAGCAATTACACGTTGGAAAGAGACGATTGAAGAATTACGAAAATAGGCAGGAGTAGCTAAGTCAGATGAGGACCCGGTGATGGGTAATAATGAAGAAGAAAACAACAAAAAACGCCTCCGCTTGCATCGGGACGTTGTCACTGGTACAATAAAAAATGGTTTTCGAAAATTAGAACTAATTAACATATAATTAAAATGTTTACTTTCTAATAATTATACCATTGCCTTTTCGGGCTTGTCAAATGGGATTTTGAGGACACAATCCGGGGAAAGAGGGGCTATTAACATATGAGTACAGACCAGCAGTGGAGTGAAGAACAACAACGGGTCGACACGGTGACCGATCAGATTGAACGCAAGATCACAACGTTAGAAGATGAAGTCGGTTCCTTCCGTGACGAAGTGGTAGGAATGAGAAAAGACTTCTGGGACGAAGTCACGATGAACTTTAGCGAAGCGGATGATGTTGGAGAGACTTCAACCAGCATGCGGCAGCAGTCACAGGTATTGTCCGATCGGGAGCGCAGCCATCTCAATACAGCAGCTGCGTTGGATAAAATGAAACGACTGCATCATTCACCGTATTTTGGGCGCATTGATTTCAAAGAAGATGGATATCCAAATGCAGAACGCATTTATCTGGGCATTGCATCGTTGCTGGATGAGAAGGAAGAATCTTTTCTGGTCTACGACTGGCGTGCGCCAATCTCCAACCTGTATTATGACGGAGCACCGGGTCCAATCACGTATCATACACCCAGTGGGGAGATCAGCGGTGATATAGAGATGAAGCGACAGTTTGTCATTCGGGACGGTCGTATCCGTTTTATGTTTGACACGGGGGTTACGATTGGTGATGAGTTGTTGCAGGCCGTGCTCAGTCGAACTTCGGATGCACAGATGAAGAGTATTGTAGCGACCATTCAGAAGGAGCAAAACCGGATTATCCGTAATGACCGGACACGTATGCTCATTGTGCAAGGCGCAGCCGGCAGTGGCAAAACATCCGCGGCGCTCCAGCGTGTGGCATATCTTCTCTATAAATACCGCGAGCATCTGCAAGCGGATCAGATGGTTCTTTTTTCACCAAATCCAATGTTCAACAGTTATGTCTCCACGGTACTGCCTGAGCTTGGGGAGGAAAACATGTTGCAAACGACCTTCCAGGAGTATCTGGAGCGCCGTTTGGGTCGTGAATATCAACTGGAAGATCCGTTTATTCAACTCGAATATGTACTTACGGGGACGGAAGATCCCGATTACGATGTTCGCATGTCCAGCATTCGCTTCAAGTCGTCCGAAACGTTCCTCAAGGTGATTACACGTTATAAGGAAAGTATGTTGTCAGGTGGCATGAAATTCAAGCCGGTTCGCTTCCAGGGCCGAGCGATTGTCACGTCAGAGGCTATGGCTGAGAAATTCTACAGCTTCGAGTCGTCCGTTAAGCTGGTGAGCCGTCTGGAGATGTTACGGGAATGGATGCTGAAAGAACTGTCTGCCTTTGGTAAAGGTGAACTGGATGCGCCTTGGGTCGATCAGCAGCTTGATCTGATGGAGCCGGAGGATCTGCAACGTGCCTATCAGCGCCTGAAGCGCAAGCAAAAAGGAAAGACCCATACGTTTAATGACTTTGAGCAGGAAAGAGAAATTCTGGCACGTATGGTGGTCAGTGACCGACTCAAACCGTTGCGAAAATGGATTAAGTCCTTACGATTCGTTGATATAAGACAATTATACGCACATCTATTCAACGATCAGGCTCAGATGGAGCGATTGTTGGGTGACGAAGCGCTGCCTGCTCAATGGGATGAAATCTGTAAAATGACTTTACGCAGATTAAAGCTTCAGGAGTTGGCATATGAAGATATTACGCCATACTTGTACTTGCGTGAGCTTATGCTTGGATTCCATATTAACTCCAATATTCGCCATGTCATCATTGATGAAGCCCAGGATTATTCTGCGTTTCAGTTGGCATTTATGAAGAGATTGTTCCCACGGGCGAAAATAACAGCACTTGGTGACTTTAATCAGGCAATCTATGCCCACTCTTCAGTACTTAGTGGAACAGGACCCTTGACTAACCTGTACGGACCAGACAATACGGAAGTGATTGAGCTAACCAGAAGTTATCGATCTACCCGTGAGATCGTGGAGTTTACACGTGGCATGGTGCCTGGTGGGGAAGAGATTATTCCATTTAACCGCAGCGGTGAGAAACCTAAAGTGATCGTATCTTCCGATTCAGAGCGTCATATGAATGTCATCACGACAGACCTCAAGCACTTGATTAAGGAAGGGTACGAATCGGTTGCAGTTATCTGCAAAACCGCCGAAGAGAGCAGGGACGTACATGCTGCATTGAGTAAGGCGCTGCCCACAGCACCGAAGTTAATCAAAAAAACGACGCTGGCTTTTGAGCAGGGTGTTCATGTGATCCCGGCGTATCTGGCCAAAGGTGTGGAATTCGATGCTGTCCTGATCTATGACGGCTCTGCGGAGCAGTATGCTCAGGAGCATGAACGCAAGTTGTTCTATACGGCTTGCACACGAGCGATGCATCTGCTGCACGTTTACTGCGTGGGCACACCGAGTCCGTTCATTACCGCCCAGTCGGAAGAAAAGTATGATCTTGGCAAGGTGTCTGCTGCGCAAGTGGACTGACATAACACTTCATATGCATGAAGAAGGCTTCCGTTCAATGGAACGGGAGTCTTTCTGTATATGATACATATATCGGGAAGAAGCTAGCTTAGCGAGGGAAGTATAGATGATGAGGTTACAGCCATATAGGTGATCGTATTGATAAAAATACCTAACGTGAATTCGTAAGGATTGGGTCCCGTGGATAAATACGACTGCATAATTTGTATTTAAGCACAATCGATGTGATTTTTCTTTACACATGAAGTCCGGACTCATATAATCGTAACAATATATTTTTTTTGGATCGTTTATTAAAGGAGGCAACAAAATGAACAAATCATCTTTTGAACGGCCACTTATGGCCGATTGTGTACCTGATCTGGTCGCTACAGCACGGGGAGATTTGCCAGCGACTTTGGTCATTCGGGGAGGTACGCTGGTAAACGTGATATCGGGTGAGATTTTGCCTGAGATGTCCATAGCTGTACAGGGAGCTCGAATCGCTTATGTTGGTAAAGATGTAAGCCACACCATTGGAGAACATACCCGGATTATTGAAGCAAACGGTAAGTATATCGCTCCTGGTTTGCTGGATGGACACTGCCATATTGAAAGTACACAGATGAAAGTAACCGAGTTTGCGAGAGCGGTATTGCCTTCAGGCACGACCGGAGGTTTCTTTGACCCACATGAGATCTCCAACGTGCTTGGTCTGAAAGGTCTGAGACTGATGCTGGATGAAGCACGGACCACACCGATGGCTGCTTATATGCAGGTGGCTTCCTGTGTGCCTTCCACGCATCCAGGATTGGAGACAACAGGTGCTTATATCGGACCTGAAGAGGTAGCTGAGGCTCTTTCCTGGGGTCCAGACATGATTGGTCTTGGTGAAGTGATGAACTTCCCTGGGGTAGTCTATGGGGACGAGACGATGATTGGTGAGATACAGGCAACCCTCCGGGCAGGTAAAGTGGCAGACGGTCATTTCACCTGGGCTGCAGATGACTGGCGTCTGCCAGCCTACGCAGCGAGTGGCGTTACAGGGGATCATGAATGTGTGACCAAGGAAGATGTGGTTGAACGTCTGCGACTCGGGATGTACGCGAAGATGCGCCAAGGTTCGGCATGGCATGATGTGGCTGAGACAATCAAAGCCTGCACTGAGCTTGGTCTGGATACACGCCGGATGATGCTGGTGACTGATGATCGAAGCTCTGAATCGCTGCTCAAAGAAGGACATATGGATTTTGTTGTTCGTCTCGCAATCTCCCAAGGGGTGAAGCCGGTCACGGCTTTCCAGATGGCAACCATTAACACGGCTGAGCGCTTTGGTGTTGCGCGCGACATTGGAGCGATTATTCCAGGCAATATAGCCGATATTATTCTGCTGGACGGCCGGTTGGCGGATGTACGTGTGGGTATGACGATTGCTGCCGGGCAAGTTGTAGCCGAGAATGGGAAGATGACGGCGGTCTGGGACAGCTTCACGTACCCTGAGGAAGCGCTGAACACGGTGAAGTTAGAAGCTAATATTCAGCCAGTAGATCTGGAGTTGGCTGCGCCGATTCAAGAGGGGATCATTGGTGCCAAAATCATTCATGTGACAGAGAACCATGTGAATACAAAGGAGAAACACCTGCCAGTCACCGTAGAGAACGGCAAGGTTGTGGTTTCAACTTCAGGGGAAGTATGTAAAATTGCGGTATTGGAGCGTCATAAACAAACCGGGAATCGAGCGGTAGCGCTTGTTGGAGGCATCGGCTTCACATCACCTGCAGCGATTGCGATGACGGTTGCTCATGATAGTCACAATCTGTTGATTATCGGTAATGATGATGCGCTAATGGCTGAAGCCGGTAATCGCGTCATTCGTATGCAGGGCGGGGTCGCCGTGGTAACGGCAGCAGGTGTAACCGAATTCCCGCTACGGATTGCAGGTTTGATGTCAACCGAGCCATTCGAAGTCGTTGCAGCCCAATCGGCAGCAGTCAGTGAAGCTTTACGGTCCGCGGGATGTACATTAAATAATGCGTTCATGACGCTTTCGTTGCTCGCGCTGGTTGTGATTCCGGAATTACGTTTGTCCGACAAGGGGCTTGTGCGGATCTCGGCAGAAGGTATTGAACTGGTGTCCCTTTTCGATGAAGTGGTTAAGAATACACCCGTAGCTCCATCGGGTAATGAATGAACGGAAATGTCGACAAGACATCATTAAATAGGGTTCCATATAAAGCCGCCTTAGGGCGGTTTTTTAGTGTGTTTTGGGAGAAAACGCTTTCTAGGTCTTCCGGAGCTTGGTGTACATATGGAAATAATGACTGAAGTCATGCTGAAATAAGGATCGAATTTGAAAATAATGAATAATTGTGACTTTTGAACTATACATACAGAACTACGAATTCCCGAAATATAGTTATATGATTCTTTCGTAGTAAGTCTTAAAGATGATATTGCATATAAAAGCAATCCAAATTCGTCGTACCTAATAAGTATCCATTAAATGAATATGAAACGACACAATTTCATCCAGATTTGCACGTCAGAGCTGATAACTTCAGAGGGAGTGTACAAATATGAAAAGCAAAAGGGGTTACCGTTTTATCTTATTACTGAGTTGTTTGATCCTGTGTGCGAGTACAGCCTGTTCTTCCAAAGCCATTGCGGATGGTTCAGTCGACAGTTATGCAACGATTCATGGAGAACTTGATGTGCCAGTGAGAGCGACTTGGGTATGGGATACCACCCAGATCCGAAGTAATCCTCAAGAGGTGTTAAGTTACGCTACAGCGAACAAGATCAATACGATCTATCTGCAGTTGAACCGGGATATAAAGCTTCCTGAGTATAAAAGTTTTATCCGTCAGGCGAGAGCCAAGAACATTGCGGTTGACGTCATGGATGGAAGATCAGCCTGGGGGTTGACGGAAAGTCGGGAGCAGATTGCATCCTTCCTGGACTGGATCGAGGCATATCAGGCGCAGGCGTTGTCCAATGAGAAATTTGCTGGTATTCATCTGGATATTGAGCCACATGTGCACCCACAATGGAAAATCAATCAGGCCAGTGTAATTACCCAGTGGCAAGGCAATGTGGAGTATATTGTTGAGAGAGCATCACGGATGAAGATGCCGGTAGCGGCTGATCTGCCTTTCTGGCTCGATAACTACAAAATTCCGGGTTCCACGATGGCCGTGAGCAGCTGGATGATTCGCAAGTTTGATTCCATCACCATTATGGCTTACCGCGATACAGCTACTGCAATCTATAGTGTAGCGAAGGATGAACTTGCAGAAGCAGCTCTGCTCGGCAAGACGATCTCGATCGCCGTGGAAACAAAGCAAAGTAAGGAAGGCGACTTCATTACTTTTTATGAAGAGGGATCTGCTTATATGGAAGCACAATTAAAGTTGGTCGAAAAAATGGCTTCAGTACATGCGTCCTTTAACGGTTTCTCCGTACATGAGTACACTTCATGGAAGACGCTGAAAAAGTGAGACATCAATAACTCCTTAGCGCAATGCTTGTAGCAGCATATGAAATGAGTTCTAACTGAGACAACGTGACTCGGAACCTTATCTTGTTAGTTCTTGGGAATTGGAAGTTGATAAAGAAGGTGTTTGCAGCTGATGAGCTGTGAGCACCTTCTTCTTTTACACCTGAACCAGGGCAGATTCCATTCCTACGTTCTCATAGAACATTTTGCGATACTGTGAAGGTGTAGTGGCTTTATGCTTTTTAAATGTAGTGATGAAGTAGCTTAGATGCTCAAAACCCACATCCATGGCGATATCAACAATCTTGTGATCCGTATTCTCAAGCTGAACGCAGGCCTGTTGAACACGGTAATAGTTAATGTAATCAACAGGGGTTTTCTGCACCATCTGTTTGAAGAAACGGCAGAAGTGTCCTTCGCTCATATTGGCCTCATCGGCCAGTTCTCTTAGTTTCAGAGGTTCAGGATACCGTTTGTGAATATAACCGAGTACGGATTTCAGTCGCTCGATCTTATCGTGACTCCCTGTAGTCACGGTGCCTTTGAGCGGAGCAGATCTCATGTGTTCGAACATTCGGGCAAATATGAGGTACAGGTACGCTTTTGTTGACATTTCGCACGTTTCTGTTCTGGTAGCATGATCCGCAAATATACGTTTCAGATGATCCAGAATTTCTTGCCCCCAATCCCCATCTGCCTTGATATGAAAAGGGGGAATCACTGTTTTACGTACCAGTGGACCGATGAATTTCTCCTGTACCGTATCGAAGGTGCGGCTGCCGAGCAGCTCTGGATTAAACACAATGGAAGAGAATACGCAGGGAACCTCACCCTTCAGGTAGCCCGCATGGATCTCCCCTCGATTGATGAAAATGGCTTCTCCAGCTTGTACCTCAACGGTGTTCATATCAATCTGAAAGACGGCGCGGCCCTTGGTCACCATGGTGAACTCCATCTCATCATGCCAATGGCAATCGAGAATGCTATCCCCGTTCAGTTGTTGAATATCCGGGTACACACTGACGGGATACATGGCATTGCCGTGAATCCGGTCTTCCCGTAATCGTTCACGTTCCATATCAGATTCTCCTTTTGTATCATTATTAATGTAATCGTTTCCATAGATTGGTGATGATGTTCAAGAATCGGGTAGTTATTATCAAAATCGTGATATATTTGGTCAAAATAAGAGAAGAAATTCGTTATTAATATCAATATTATTATAATATAACCAAAGGGGGAAAGAAAACATGAAATTTACTGATGGATTCTGGATGACTCGTGAAGGGTACCAGATTCAAAACCCGACTGACATTCGTGATATTGTGCAAAAAGAGAATTCTGTGACCGTATATGCGGCAACTAAATATATTCGTTCCAAAGGCGACACGTTGAACGGTACATTGCTGAAAGCAACGTACAGCTCACCAATGCCTAACGTTATTCGTGTAACTCTGAATCACCATAAAGGCGGCGTGAAAAAAGGGCCTGTATTTGAGCTTAACACACAAGAAGCCAACGTTGAGATCTCAAAAAATGAACAAGGTGCTGTTTTGAAAAGCGGCAATTTGGAAGTTCAAATCGACAAAACAAACGGTTGGGACATTAGCTTCCTGTATGGAGGAAAACGGATTACAGGTAGCGGTCAAAGAGCTGCTGGTTATATTACAGGTCCAAGCAAGGAAGCATACTTCCGCGAGCAGCTTGATCTCGGTATTGGTGAATACGTTTACGGACTCGGTGAGCGCTTCACGCCGTTTGTTAAGAATGGCCAAATCGTAGATACCTGGAATGAGGACGGCGGTACAAGCAGTGAGCAGTCATATAAAAACATTCCGTTCTACCTGTCCAATAAAGGATATGGCGTATTTGTAAACCATCCTGAACGCGTATCATACGAGATTGCATCCGAGAATGTATCCAAAGTTCAGTTCAGCGTAGAGGGCGAGACGTTGGAATACTTCATTATCGGCGGTGACAATCCTAAGGATGTACTTGATAATTATACGAAATTAACAGGTAAACCAGCGCTTCCACCAGCATGGACATTTGGTCTGTGGCTGACAACATCATTCACAACGGATTATGACGAAGCAACGGTTAACCATTTCGTAGATGGCATGGCTGAACGTGATCTTCCGCTGTCTGTATTCCATTTTGACTGCTTCTGGATGAAGGAATACCAATGGTCTGATTTTGTATGGGATGAAGCGATGTTCCCGGATCCGGAAGGCATGCTTGCACGTCTGAAAGAAAAGGGGCTTAAAATCTGTGCTTGGATCAATCCGTATATTGCAGAAAAATCCTACTTGTTCGATGAAGGTATGGAGAATGGTTATCTGGTTAAAACAGCGGATGGCAGCGTATGGCAATGGGATATGTGGCAAGCAGGTATGGCTCTGGTTGATTTCACGAATCCGGATGCTGTGAATTGGTATAAGAGCAAGCTGGAAGTCCTGCTTGATCAAGGTGTAGATTCCTTCAAGACCGACTTTGGTGAAAGAATTCCGACAGATGTTGTGTACTTCGATGGCTCTGATCCGGTTAAAATGCACAACTATTACACACAGCTCTATAACAAAGCTGTATTTGAATTGCTCGAAGAGAAGATTGGCAAAAACGAAGCTGCCCTGTTTGCACGCTCTGCAACAGCAGGTGGGCAACAATTCCCGGTTCACTGGGGCGGTGACTGCTCTTCCACGTATGAATCCATGGCTGAATCACTTCGCGGTGGCCTTTCACTGGGACTTTCCGGTTTCGGATTCTGGAGCCATGATATCAGTGGTTTTGAAAGCACAGCGAGCCCTGACGTATACAAACGCTGGGTACAATTCGGATTGTTATCTTCACACAGCCGCCTGCATGGCAGTACTTCGTATCGTGTGCCTTGGCTGTTTGACGAGGAATCCGTGGACGTTGTTCGTGACTTTACCAAACTCAAAATCAGCCTGATGCCGTATCTGTACAATTCTGCGGTGGAGTCAACGGTAAAAGGGATTCCGATGATGCGTGCTATGCTGCTGGACTTCCCAGAGGACCCAACAACATACAGCCTGGATACGCAATACATGTTTGGTGATTCGATTCTGGTGGCTCCAATCTTCAACAAGGAAGGCGATGTTCGTTACTACCTGCCTGAAGGAACTTGGACGAACTATCTGACAGGAGCGAAAGTACAAGGTGGACGCTGGATCAGTGAAAACCATGACTTCAAAACACTGCCAATGATGGTCAAACCAAACAGCTTGATCGCTGTAGGTGCGGTGGATAGCAAACCGGATTACGACTTTGCGAATGAGGTGTCCCTGCACTTGTTCGAACTGGCTGACGGTCAAACGGCTCAAGCTATCGTTGTGAACCAAGCGGCTGAACAGGAGCTGACAGTTAACGTTACACGTAATGGATCAGTGCTGGAGGTTCGTGCTGAAGGTGCAGGCAAACCATGGAGCTTGGTGCTTCGCGGCATTGAGAGTGTATCCAGCGTTGAAGGTGGTTCCCAAGTATCTGGTGCAAATGGTGTTGTTGTTACGGCAGCAACTGGCTCAAACGCGCTTACAATCCAACTGTAACATGATATAGTAAAAGAAAAGGACGGTGCCGAAAGGTGCCGTCTGTTTGTCTACGATGATAGGAGATTGAATGAAATGAGTACAATGAATTCGGGTTTGCACTGTACGATATCAGCAGATATGCTGCATCAACTGGTAGAAATTCATTTTGGAAGCGATACCAAAGTGAAGGAGTTTGGTCTCCTGCAAGGTGGACTTTTTAATACAACCTATCGGATTCACCTTGAACATACATCCTATACGGATGTGATTTTACGTTTGGCTCCAGAGCGGGGAGAGATGGCGGCTGGTTCTGCGAGTGACCCACTCTTTTCTTTTGAACGTACGATGATGGCGGCTGAACCGATTGTGTATGAATATTACCGTAAGGCAGGCATTCCTGCTCCAAACATTATCGCCTGTGATGACAGCAGTTCAATCATTCCAAGAACGTACATGTTTATGGAATTTATCCCGAGTAAGCAGCTGGATCACGCATCAATTTCAGACATAGACAAAGAGCGATTGTATCATCAGCTTGGCGTCTATACCGCTATCATGCATCAGATCGAGGGGGCATCGTTTGGGTGGCCGCAGGGAGATGGGACGATTAGAGGCTCGGATCAATGGTCCGAGGTGCTTCACTCTTTTGCAGAAGAAACGGCACTTAAAGCGGCACAAGCCGATTATATGTCAGGTGTGGGAGAAGAGATCGCCGCTATTTTCATCAAAAATAAAGACTTATTTGATCAAGTGACCCGTCCGGTACTCGTTCATAATGACCTGTGGGAAGCAAATGTACTTGTTCATCAGGAAAATGGTGAGCTAAACATTGCGGCCATCATTGACGGAGATCGATCCATGTTTGCCGACAGGGAGTTTGAAGCCATATTGTCGACAGAATCGGTGAATTTTCATGAAGGATATGATCGTCCTCTGGACTCATCTGTTGAAGGACAGGCACGCAGGCTTGCCTACCGAATACTATCTTCCTATTTTAATGCCTACGTTCATGAACATCAGGTCAATCAACCTGAAGATGGTCAGAAGTATCGCCAGCGCACGCTGGATTTACTGGAGCAATGGAAGCAACTTGGACTTAACTAATTCGCAGGGGGAATGAAGGATGAAGGAGTATCATCAATACCCAATGTGGGATGCGTCACTTTCACTTGAGGAACGATTGGATGACCTGATTTCACGATTGACAACGGAGGAGAAGATCCGACTAATTCCTACACGCGAAGCAGCTGTACCAAGACTGGGCATTCCAGCCTACAACGTTGGGGGCGAAGCTGCTCACGGGGTTGCATGGAAAGGGGAGGCAACGGTATTTCCGCAACCGCTCGGTCTATCAAGTACCTGGAATACAAGGCTCATGCGGGAGATTGGTTCAGTCATTGGCGATGAAGCGAGGGCATACCATCACCGTAATCCTGAGGTTCACGGGTTAACATTGTGGGCACCAACGGTTGATCTGGAACGTGACCCACGCTGGGGCAGAACAGAAGAAGGGTATGGTGAGGACCCAGTCCTCACGGGAGAAATGTCGGCAGCTCTCGTCAAAGGAATGCAGGGAAATGATCCTTTTTATCTGAAAATGGTCGCGACATTGAAACACTTTTTTGCCAATAATAATGAGAAAGATCGGCTGAATTGTTCATCCAGCATCGATCCGCGCAATCTGCGTGAATATTATTTAAAAGCATTTGAGACACCATTTGTGGAAGGTGGAGCCTTGTCCATGATGACAGCCTACAATTCCATCAATGGTACACCTGCCATTGAAAGTCCATATGTGAATGATGTGGTTAAGGGTGAGTGGGCGATGCCAGGTTTCATTGTATGTGATGGTGGAGACCTGTCACAGACGGTGAACTATCATGGTTATCATACCAGTCATGCCGAATCAGCAGCAGGTGCATTGAAGGCAGGAGTGGATTGTCTTACAGATGAAGTTGATCTTGTTGTATCTGCTCTGGAGGAGGCTCTTGACCGGAATCTGTTGGAAATAGTTGATTTGGACAGAGCCATCCGCAACATCTTTGGTGTGCGAATGCGACTTGGACAACTGGATCTGTCCGGGCTCAATCCATATGCGTCTATTCCCGAGTCGGTATTATGTGCACCGGAACATGCCAAACTTAGTTATCGTGCCGCTGCCGAATCGATTGTTTTGCTCCAAAATGATGGATTGCTTCCGTTGCAGCCAGAAGTGTTGCAGAAAATCAGTGTGATTGGACCACTTGCGGATGTTGTCTACACCGATTGGTACAGTGGCACACTGCCTTATCGTGTATCCGTCCTCGATGGATTGCGCAATCGGCTACCTGAAGCAGACGTGACCTATGTCGATGGGAATGACCGTATTCAGCTGAAGACAACAGATGGTCAGGTTATAACCTTGGGTGCGGAAGGTACACTCGTCGCTGTACCGGAAGCCAGTGTACCTACAGCCGCCGAATTTGAACATCAGGATTGGGGTTGGGGAAGTCATACGCTGAGAAGTGTGAACAATAATCGATACGTTAGCTTAACCGAGCAAGGCATGTATCAGGCAAACGCACCGGAGATTGGTGGCTGGTTTGTGAAGGAAGTTGTTCGTATAGATCCTCTAACGGATGGAAGTAACACCTTGCGGTCTTGGAACGGTACCCCTGTTGGACTGAGCGAATATCAGGGACAGTCTGCTGTATCACCACTCCGGCCACATGGAGAACAAACTACAGCTACAGATACAAACCCGAATGATATTGGTGACTCTGGACACGCAAGTCAATCACCAGGCAATACACAGAGACCTTCTGCATTCAATATTGATATTGTGACCAGCGGAATACAACAAGCCGTAGAAGCTGCACGTGGCAGTCAGGCATCTGTCGTTGTTGTTGGCAACAGCCCATATATCAACGGCAAAGAAGAAATTGACCGCCCAAGTTTTCTGCTTCCGCCGAGTCAGGTCGAGCTTGTCAAAGCCGTGTGTGAAGCCAATCCCAATACAGTGGTTGTCATTATGGGCAGTTATCCATTTGCCTTGCAGGAGTTGAAAGGTATTGCCCGCGCAATCATTTATATGACACATGCAGGTCAGGAATTGGGGAACGCGCTTGCAGATGTGCTGTTAGGTCATTATGCCCCGGCAGGCAGATTGAATATGACATGGTATGAAGACGAATCACAGCTTCCTGACATGATGGATTATGACATCATTCAGAATGGCATGACTTATATGTATCATGAAGGACCGGTTCAATATGCATTTGGTCATGGCCTGACGTATTCCGCATTCGAATACGAAGCGATTCGTGTAAGTCGAAGTGCTTCGGCGGAATCCACCACCCCAGATCAATTGAAGATTGAAGTGGAGGTACACAATACAGGTGAACGTGACAGTGATGAAGTCGTACAGATCTATGGTTCTTCATATACCTCCCGAGTGAAACGTGCTCAGAAGCAACTCCTTGCTTTCCGTCGTGTTCATGTCAAAGCAGGGACGCGTGTTACGATAAGTCTCGAAGTCCCTGTTCAGAAGCTGGTGCTATGGGATGTTACCCGAGATCGATACTGCCTGGAGACAGCGACCTGGTCCATCCTGGCAGGGCGTTCTTCCGCAGATATACGTCAGTCGGCTGATATTGAAATTGAAGGTGAGACAATTCCTGATCGTCCGCTGCACTTGCTTACCTTTGCCGAAAATTACGATGCTTGTGCAGGTGTTCTACTGGATGAATGTCTGGAAGGGCGTTCGGCAGTTCGGGCAATCATTCGGGAAGAACCCTTATATCAAGAGGCGCAGTTGTCCTGGATCGCTTTCAACCATAATGCTGTTCAAGAAGTACAAGGATTTGAAGCCAGAGTGGCAGCTTTTGGGGAAGAGGGCAGTCTGGAGATTCGTTCCGGAGGACTGGAGGGCGAACTGCTTGGTGTATGTGAAGTTTCTGGACCTGGAGGCAGTGTGAATGGGAAAGATATCAAGTGGACAACAGTCCAGTGCTCGCTTGAGGCCCCACATAAGGTGAATGAGCTGTATATTATTTTCAAAGGTGGAGCAGCGTTACGGCACTTTAGATTGTTGTAGTTGTAGCATATCCTGAATAATCAACCTCCGAAACAAGCACAATAATGCTGTTGTGTGTAGAATCTGTAAAGGTGGTTGTGGTATGAATGATAAAAAGTGGGACCTCGTCGCACTTGCTTCCATCCCTTTAATTATGACCTTGGGTAACTCCATGCTTATACCGATCTTGCCACAGATTGAACGTGAATTGAAGGTATCTGCATTCAAGGTCAGTATGCTTATTACAGTCTACGCTGTAGTTGCCATCCTGCTTATTCCACTCGCAGGGTATTTGTCTGATCGTTTTGGCAGAAAAGCAGTCATTATTCCCAGCCTTATCATTGCAGCCGTCGGGGGTGCTGTAGCTGGTGTAGGTGCATGGATTCTGGATGGAAATGTAGCTTACTGGACCATTTTGGGTGGCAGGTTATTGCAGGGGGTTGGAGCAGCCGGCGCATTCCCTATTGTCATTCCATTGGTTGGGGACATGTTCAATGATGAAGATCAGGTTAGCAAAAGCCTGGGAATCATTGAAACCTCGAATACGTTTGGTAAAGTGTTAAGTCCGATTTTGGGTGCAGCACTGGCTGTTTGGCTATGGTTTTTACCATTTATGGCTATTCCTGTATTGTGTTTAATCTCGGTGATTCTGGTTATTTTCTTGGTGAAGTCTCCCAAGAAAAAAGAAAAGCCACCCACCTTTACGGAATTTGTGGCTTCCATTCGGGACGTATTGAAAGAAAAAGGACGATGGTTATACGCCTTGTTTGCAATCGGTGGAATTTGCATGTTTATTCTTTTTGGTGTGCTTTATTATCTATCCGAGACGTTGGAGAGCGAGTTCGCCATGAAAGGGGTCGTAAAAGGTCTTGTACTTGCGATTCCGTTGGCAGCCTTATGTCTTTTTTCCTTTTTCGGAGGAAAGTGGATTGGAAAGAGTAAGCCTCGCATGAAATGGCTCGGATTCGCAGGACTTGTTCTTGTAACCGTTTCGCTGGGTGTTATTGGAATTTTCGATAATATCTTCGTTGTGGTGGGATTGTTCACATTAGGAAGTGCGGGAATAGGAGCAACCTTACCATGTCTGGATGCCCTTATTACTGAGGGAGTAGACAAGAAACAGCGTGGTACGATTACGGGTTTGTTCAGCAGCATGCGATTCATCGGTGTATCGCTAGGTCCTCCTGTTGTATCTCTGTTGATTGGCACCCAACATTTTTGGCTTTTTGGTGTGCTCGCCGCATCTGGAGCTGTAGGGGCATTGCTCACCTTATTTGCGGTCAAACCCAATAAGGGAGACCAACCTACTTCAGGAAGCGGACATAAACAGGATGAACGGCATATCGATCGGATTGAGACGAGTCGAGGTTATGCTCCTATACGGCGCAAGAAAAGTCCACTCTAGATGGATGGTATTAGCCGACAATTCATTCTTATCTTTAATTGAATACCATGAACACATAAAAAACGCGTTTACGCCTGAGAAAGTATGCATCCTCGGTGTAAACGCGTTTTCTTGATCATCAGAATAAACCTCGTAATCGTACACTCCCATTGACTGGTTTATTTCTTATTACTGGTATCTTGCGTATTATGTTCCGAATCCTTAGGCTGACCTGTATTTGTTGCAGGTATATGCGTATGAGCGAGCAGAGCATGAGGTTCAATGGAGAAGCTGCCGCTTCGTTTTCCCTGAATCAGATATATAAGCAAGAACAGAATCATAAACATCACGGAATATCGATACATATCGGTATAACTGGTTATGGCCGCAATGGCGCCAAGAAGAAGGGCACCGGTCGCAATACCCAGATCCAGCGAGTTCAAAAACATACCATTAGCCATACCCCGTTGAGTAGGAGATACAACTTGAATCATCCAGGTCTGCAGAGACGACTGCATGGAACCATAACCGATTCCGTAGATAAAGGCAGCAATGAACAGGACAGACATGGAGGTTGCGTACGAGAGCAAAATGAGGCCAACAGCAACGAATATTGCCCCTGGAATGAGCAGTGCTTTTGGACCTTTACTGTCATAAATCCGTCCTGCAAATGGTCTAACCAATAACACGGCGAGTGCATTGAACAAAAAGAACAGCGCAGGATTGGCCAGATTGGCTTCCTTGCCATACAAAACGATGAATCCGACAAGTCCACCATAGGTGATGGATAACAGGCAATTCAGCACACTGGGCAGAATCAGCTTGCGGTTGAAAGGTGTCTTTTGTTTCGGGTTGGACCCTGAAGCACTTGTTGTAGCTTGTGGCATGATGGTTGTACTGTTATCGGTTCTGACTGCTTTTTTACGTGTCAGCGAATAACTCAGTGGATAGATCACAGCGAGGACACCGGCAGTACATAACATGAGGGTTACAAATCCAGAACCCTGTAGCAGAGTGACCCCAATAATTGGCCCCATAGACATAGCCAGGCTAGTCGATAGACCAAAGTAACCCATACCTTCACCCATTCGTTTAACGGGCACAATGTCCGAGGCCATCGTTGGAAAAGCGGTACTGCTCATACCAAACCCGATACCAAACAACATTCTCAGCAACAAGAGTACAGCTATACCGGCAGCAAAATAATAGCCGAGCGTTGCCAGCAGGGCTACGGACAGGCCTATATAGATCATGGCGTTACGAAGGCCCTTCTCCAGTGCTTTAGCGGAATAGAGACGGGCTGCAATAGCACTTAGTGCAAACAGACAGGTGAATAAACTTACTTCAAATGCATTGGCGTGAAATCGCTCCTGAACGTAGGACGGAAGCGGAGAGACGATCATGTGCAGTTGCAAGAACAACAAGAAGTTGCACAGCATCAGCAGTATAAAATCGGTGGTCCATAGTCTAACTTGTTGTGTAGATTGTTCTTTCATGATGATGTATTCCCCCTGAGTTGTGATTCATTACAAGTTGCGGTTAATGAGGGAAAGAGTATGTTTAAATGCTTCCATCTGGTCTTCGGATATACCTTCAGCAAGTTCTTTATTCATTTCTCTTTCAATCGGAACGAGGATATCAATTAACGCTTTGCCTTCCGTGGTGAGATATAACAGATAGGCTCTGCGATCCTGTTCGCTGGTCCGGCGTTCTACCCAGCCTTTTTTCTCAAGCAGATCAATAATCCGCGCAGTGGTGGGTTGGTCTTTGAAGACACGTGCAGCGAGCTCCTTCTGATTAACACCTTCACCGCGGTCAACATTAAAGAGAACAGAAAATTGCTCTGTCGTAATATCATAAGGTTTGAATCGCGTTGCAAGTAAAGCTACAGCTTTACGATGTGTGAAACCCAGCATGAATCCAACAGATTGTTCCAGTGTATAGTCCATGTGATTGCTAGACCTCGCTTCCATAATAAAATGTCCCAATCAATTAGTTGTTATAACAACTATATGTCAAACAAGTATTTTTGTCAAAATGAAATATTATCATATCGAACGTACGTGTGCGCTGTGCAATCATCCAAAAATACTGTTAGAATAGTGATGAAACCGCTTTTATGAAATCGATATCTGGCGTGCTTGAAAAATGGAGAAAACCAATTTGCTCTAACTAATGTTGGAGATGACCAAGGAGAGCTGTGTATGCTAAAGAATATACCCGCAATAATACCTCCAGAGTTACTCAAAATCATGTCCGAAATGGGCCATGGAGACGAGTTGGTTCTGGCGGATGGCAATTTCCCCGCAGCCAGTCATGCCAAGCGACTGGTACGCTGTGATGCACTGGGAGTTGTTGAACTGCTGGATGCTATCCTGCAATTATATCCACTGGATACCTATGCTGAGCGTCCCGCTGCTGTCATGCAGGTTGTGGAAGGGGATCAGGTGATCCCGATCATATGGGAAGACTATCGCCGGTTGATTGAAGAATACGAAGGCATTACGGATGCTTTTGATCATGAAGAGCGATTTGATTTTTATAAAAGGGCTTCGAATGCCTATGTGATTGTTGCAACTGGTGAGCGAGCGCAATACGCCAATCTGATTTTGAAGAAAGGCGTCATTTTCCCCGATGCTGATCCTGGTCAGGAACAGCAGAATGCTGAATCGAACTGAATAATTACGGCGATGGAGCAGTGGATGCTTTGGTCGCCTTTTTATTTTTGCCAATACGAGGTCAATATAACAAAACGTACAGAATTGGCATGGACTAGATGAGAAAGATGCAATCTGGAAGCGCGCATGAACGAATGTCAGCTCACTGCTCAGGATACTACAAACTTTGATACAGATGATGAATGGGGAAAAGGAAAGGAATGTTTTACAATTGAAGACATACAAACGATGGGACGATGGTCTCCATCCCAGAGGAGTTGAGTGAAATGCAGCACCGAATCAGACAAGCGGGTCTTCCTGATAGTAACGAAGTGGGACGATTGTTCAATGAGTACAGGATGTTCTACAACCAAAATGCTGATATTGAGGCAGCACGTCAGTATATTAGAGAACGAATGGAAGGCCATGAATCGGTGATTTTGGTAGCAGAAACAGATGCGGAAAGTGATCATGGGACAGATAAAAGTAACGTTATGTCACTCTCCAATGGCTTAATCTGTAGTGGATTTGTTCAGCTATATCCCAGTTTTAGTTCGGTATCGATGGGGCCTGTCTGGGTACTTAATGATCTATATGTGCATCCGAATTATCGTCGGCAAGGCATTGCAAGGAAGCTCTTACAAGCAGCCAAGCGATTGGCATTTGAGCGTGGAGTTCTTCGTATATCACTTTCTACTGAGTTAAATAACAAACATGCGCAAGTTCTATATGAATCCGAAGGATATGCACAGGATACCAAATTCATGTATTATGAACTTAATGTATAAGAGGTTGCTCAAAAAGACGCACTATATAAATGAATGGCAGACTCGTGTCGTCGGGAACAAGGGAGGGGAGTCGCAACATGATGCAGTGGATTGCCATGATCACGATGTTAATTGATCATATAGGGGCTGTCTTTTTTCCACATATTATAGAGTTGAGGATCATAGGTCGTATCGCTTTTCCAATCTATGCTTTTGCAGTGTATATCGGTTACAAACATACACGAGACGTACAAAAATACATATGGCGGCTGTTCTGGATCGCGATCATATCACAGGTGCCGTTCATGGCTGCGTTTAATCATTATTCTCTGAACGTGGTATGGACATTGTGGTCAGCCCTGTTGGTATTATTCGTTATTGATAAATTGCCATCCAAACTACTGGGGATTCCGATTGTAATTGGAGCAGGTTGGTTCATGGAAATTAGCCATATGGATTACGGGATGTACGGATTGTTATTGGTTCTGTTATTCCGTTATTTCCAGGGTCCTGTACTTGTCGTGGCACATGTCGTGTTAAATGCACTATATCTTCTCCTGCATAACAGCTCTGTGCAAATGTATAGTGTGCTCGCAACCGCCGGCATTGCTATTGCTCAGTATTACCAAGCGGGATTCCGTATGAAGGGGCCACGTTGGGTCTGGCGTTATTTCTATCCAGCGCATCTTGCCATCATTGCAATTATCCGATGGGTCTAAAAGAATGATCCAAAAATGCGAAGTAAAGAAGCCATCTTATCGTCAGTGAATGACGATAAGATGGCTTCTCTTCGTGTGACCTTATTTATTAAATAAATGCTAATGATAAATTGAAACTTACTCCATTGCTGTAGAAGTGCCGTTATGGTGCCGGATTGCAGACGGGAAATATCCGATCTGAACGGCGTAGTCCAACATGGCGGAGATGAAGCGATCATCTGTTCTCGCACATGAGATTCCGGCAGGTTCCACATAAGCCGTTGTGACAGGGCAAGCATAGACATATGCTGAATCCTTCGCACCGTCGCCTTCAAGCTGTGCAATAGCCAACTGAAGAGCTTCCGGCTCTTTGCTGATGCTCGCATCGAACAACCAACGTGTGTAATCCGCGAATGGTAGCGTCTCGACTTCGTAACCAGCCCGATTCACAGAACGGATTAGCTCATCATAGCGGATAGGCTCTGGATTACAGATGTGGAATACACGACCGGCGGTATCCTGACGTAAGGCCAGATGAACGATGGCTTCACTTGCATAGTTAATCGGTGTAAAATCAACCATCCAGTCAGCCGCAGGAGCCTTGCCGAGCAATAACATCGCTTTGATCATACGATAAAAGGCGTTGCTATCAATATTGGACTGGAAGCGTCCAGTTTCGGAGTGGCAAGTGAGATTACCAGCACGATAGATGCTGACAGGTACACCTTCCTCTGCCGCAATCATGAGCACTTTCTCGGCTTCAAGCTTGCTGTCCGAATACAGGTTGTCCACATGCAAGTCAGCCGGGAACCGATCATATTGCAGGGAAGATTCCCATTGTCCGCTGAGTGCGAGATCTTCCGGAATACCCATCGTGGATACATGGTGGAAGGAAGCACCTGGTTTGCTGCGAATCAAGTCTAGCAATGCGACCGTTCCTTCCACGTTTGTTTTAGCGAACTGATCGGCATCGCCAAAATGACGTACGTCTGCAGCGCAGTGGATGACACGGTCAATTCTATTCTGAACATAAGCCGTTTGTTCAGCGGAAAGACCGAGATTAGGTTGTTCGAGATCCCCTTCAATAATCTCCACACGAGTGGAGAGATGGTCAGTCAGTTGTTTGCCGAAATATCCTTCCAGCACGTTAGTCAAACGTTCCATTGCAGTTATTCCATTGGAAGGTCGACGAACAAGGGTGTAGATTCGTGTACTGGAATTCAGAATTAACTGTTGCAGCACATGAGAGCCCAGATAACCAGTCGCTCCGGTCAGTAACACATGCTCAGGTTCACGAATGAGCGGATAACCCAACTGGGATGTTAGCTCCACAGGGTGTTCGGATAGTTGTGTAATCATACCTTCGGTCACCACTGAATCCGTAACTTCTGCAGCACTGAGAGACAATGCTTCCACACGACGAGCGAGAGCACGGACTGTTTTCTCGGCAAAGAAGTCGGCGATTTTCAGTTGCGGATAATGTGGCTTCAGAATGACCAGTACATGAATGACCCGGAGTGAATCACCACCGATATTGAAGAAGCTGTCTTCGACACCGAAGTCATCGTGCTGAAGGATTTCTTTCCATGCGTCCAAGATAATGGATTCCGTCTCCGTCTCAGGCATGACCCGGTCAGGGCGATCTTCATGTCGTTCCACATGGGGCAGGGATACCATCGCTTTGCGATTGATTTTTCCAGTTGGTGCAATCGGCATTTCATCCAGCTGACAGATCCACTTTGGTACAAAATAAGAAGGAAGTTTCTCCGTCAGTTCTACCTTGATGTCCGAAACAGAGAGGGTACTGCCATCTTTCGATGTAAAGTAACCAACCAGCATATTTTGTCCATCGGATTCTTTTTTCGGAATGACGGCAACGTTCTGGATCTGATCAAGCCGTGCAAAGTGATCTTCAATCTCCCCGATCTCAATCCGGTGACCACGAATTTTCAGCTGAGAGTCACTGCGACCAACATATTCGAGCAACCCGGTATCCAGCAATTTGGCAATATCGCCGGACTTGTAGATTTTCTCACCTATCGCAAACGGGTTCTCAATGAATGCTTGCTCTGTACGTTCTGGCTGATTCAGATAACCTTTGGCCAATGCAGGGGTAGCAATATATACCTCACCAGGTACACCTGCCGGACAGAGCTGTTGTTCTTCATTCACAATGTATACTTTGTAGTTATGAATCGGTTTACCGATAGGGATGTTCACCACATGTTCGGGAACCTGCTCACTGATGCGGTGAGTAGTTGTGGCTACTGTACATTCGGTAGGTCCGTACACATTAACAATATCAATCTGGTTTCCGAATTTGCGCTGGAAGGCACGAACCTGTTCACCATACAACGCTTCTCCGGCTACAGTAATGATTCTGACTTTGGCCAGTTTGTGGAAACCTTCATCGGATAAGTAGGAAGCAAGCTGATTGAAGAAAATCGTAGGTAGTATCGTAATGATGGTTGTTCCTGTCCGTTCAATTGCACTTGCGAATTCTTCAACGGATACACGTTCTTCCGCAGACAACAGATATAATTCTGCTCCATAGAACAAGGCGCCAATGGTATCCCACACGGATGCATCAAAGCTGTATGTAGCAAACTGGGTTAATACATCACCTGGTTGAATGTCACAATCACGCTGAACCACACTGCCAAGATTGGTTACACCCCGGTGGGCAATCAGTGCACCTTTGGGTTTGCCGGTCGACCCTGACGTGTAGATAATATACGCAAGATCGTCTGGCTGAATATCCAGATTGGGGTTACTTGCTGCAAATCCGGCCAAACGACCATCCACAGCGAGAATCTGACGGACCGTAGCTATACTGGAGAACAAGCTGGAAGCTTGGGCATAAGAAGCTTCCGTTGTCAACACGAATGAGGACGCCGTATCTTCCACGATATAACTGTTACGTTCTTGTGGATGTTCAGGGTCGATCGGAACATATGCACCACCTGCCTTCAGAATACCAAGTAGTGAGATGATCGTCTCCAGACTTCGATCCATAAAGATACTGACGAATTCACCTTTTTGCAATCCATTGGATAACAGAACACGTGCAACCTGATTAGCTCGTTCATTCAATTCTCTGTACGTATAACTTTTGGATGGCGATGTTATCGCCGGTGAATCCGGATATGCCGCTGCCGTTGCTTCGAACCAGCCATGAACCGTCTGATTCTCTGGTTCGAGAACAGAAGTATCATTCATTTCACGGTAAAGCAATCGATCTGAGGCAGAAAGAATATCTACCGTACCGATTGCTTTCTCACCGTCACGCACAAGGGCGAGTAGAAGAGTCTGATAATATTCTGCATATCTCAGCACGGTAGACTCTTTCAACAGTGAACTATCATAGAACAGATCGAGGATGAGCATGTTCTGATCATCTCGAACGTTCCAGTTTAATATTTGAGGAGCTTGAGGCAACTGTACACTATTCAGCATAAAAAACGTTTCAGGGTATCCACCGTTTTGCAACGTATATTCAATCTTGAGCTGCTCTGAAACCTGATGACATAGTTGGCTGAAGGTCAATTTTCCCTGAATCTGTAATGAAAGATAGGAAGCTGCCTGATCTGGGGAAAGTATACCTATGGCAAGTTCCTGTTCAGCTGACAAACGGAATAACAAGGCTGCATAAGCTGAGAGGAGTACCGGGTACACCATCTGTTCTCCATACTTCTGTTTAAGTTCACGGCTCAGAGAAGCATGTAATGTGATTTGAGCAGACTGATAAGAGAATGATTGTTGACGTCGCCCAAAATCCAGTGGAATCTGCAGAACTGGCAAGCTAGATTCCATGGAATGGGAAGAAGATGGTTGGTTTTCAATCACTTCAGTTATTCCTCCTTGGTACAAACCGAATGTTTGTGGATTTGAATTATTGTTTGCTTACATTGAAATGAGAGATCAATTCTTGGAGTTCCTCAGACATGCTGTTAAGACGTGTGGAGGAGTCTACCAGTGTAATCAAAGATGCTTTTTGCTCATCAACAGATGAGGAAATTTGTTCACTGCTGTTTGCTGTCTTACTTACGCTTGAAGACAAGTCTTCTGCTGTAGCGGTCATTTCCTCCGTACCCGCAGAGATTTCTTCCGTCGCGCTTGATACTTCCTGAATCTGATTAGATACCTTTTTCGCTGCTTCTAAAATATCTTCGAACAGTTGTCCTGTTTGATCGGCTACGCTGAGCCCTGTATCTACTTCTGATGTACCTTGTTCCATAGCACGTACAGCTTGTTTAATTCCAGCTTGAATCTCTTGGATCAATACGCCAACCTGGCTGGTTGCTTGTTCAGACTGCTCGGCAAGTTTGCGTACTTCACCTGCAACAACTGCAAATCCTCTTCCTTCTTCACCAACACGAGCTGCTTCAATGGATGCATTAAGAGCAAGCAAGTTGGTCTGGCTGGAGATTCCCGAGATGATATTGAGAATATCGCCGATTTCCTGTGAACGACTCTCCAGAACCTCAATGGCAGAAGCGGTATTTTTAACCGATTCCGTAATCAGATTCATCTGTTCAGATACCTGACGGACAACGCTGTTACCTTGTTGCGAACGACGTTCCATCTCATAGGCTTCATCCGCTACACTTGCCGAGCTGCTGGCAATCGTCTGGATTACGGTAGCCATCTCGGACATGGCACGTGCACTATCCCGGGTTGCCTGTTCCTGTGAACGAATGTTGGAAGTAATTTGAGTCACATTATTATTGATAGAATCTGCATTCTCACTGTTGCGCTCGGAAACTTCATATAGCTCTTTGGCAGACTGATTTACTTCTTGTGATGTGATTTGCACTTTAACGATCGTATCGTTGATTTTGCGAACCATGGTGTTGAACTTCTCGTTAACGAGTCCCAGATCGTCTTTGCCTGTCGGAATGTTGACATTCAAATTACCCCGACTGACGTCATCAATTCCTTTGATCAAGTGACGGATAGGGGAAAGTGTGTTTTTAACTACAAGGTATTGGATAATCAGGAATAACAGCAAGAAGGCCACAAGGATGATAATTCCGTTTTTGAGCAAGGAGTTCAGTCCCGCGGGTACGGCTGATGCATCTGCATCAACGGCAAAATATGAGAAAATCTTACCGTTGCTGTCTTTGATTGGATATGCAATGGTTGTCCATGTTCCGAAATCATCGGAATAAAATGTTGTGAATGTTGGGCGATCCGTATTAAGCATTTCTTTCAGTGCATTGGCTACAACAACCGGCTGCTCATACATGTCACCAATATTTACGTTCTCACTTTGAAAAGCCTCTCTTAGGTTGGTCGGCATCGCTACAAGGGAAGTTAATCTCTTGTTATCGCCACCGAGCTCAACACCAAAGATGTAGGCTTGTGCAATGTTAGGATAATATTCTTGCATCTCATCGAAATACGCTCGTAATTTCGTTTGTGTTGCTCCATCATAGCTACCTTCCGTAATAGCAGCTTGTACCTCGGCAGGATTGATATCTTCAGCCCACTTTTTGGTAATTTGCTCCACCTGTCCATGCAGTTGATCAACAAGAACTGTTTTTTGAAAATAGTAACTGCTTGCGATAAGTGCTACCCCGATGATAACGATATTAGTAAATGAGAGTAACAAATTTTTGGAGAAAAACGACATGCTTTTCCAACTTAATGATTTCACTAAATTCCACTCCTGATCTTCTTTAAATTAAGAAACTTTAGGTTTGCATTGGTACAGTGAACTAGATCATTCCGTGATCCCCTCCAAAGGAAATTTATGCGACCATGGTCTTGGTTTATCAGTCGCTTTCGTAGAGACTTATGTACCGTATGAACCATAGGTGTCTAATTATTAAAACACATCTATAATTAATATGTCGTATAAAATGTCGTTAAATTGAATAGTATCGTTAAATTTTTTTTAATATTTTACGTATTTATGGACATATCAGATGTATTATAGGTATTTAGAACTGTTTATTTTAAAATTTCCCATTTTTTAGCTTCATTCTGTATTCTATAACATGGTGGGTAAAAATACATCCTTCAACAAAACAAAAATATGATGGCAAAGATGCAACAGAAGGCACGGATATACATCGGAAGCGGTTTTATCTATAATAACTACATATGCATTTCTCAAATTATGAGCAGCGGGGGTTTATAGATGAATCTTAAACAGATAGCAGCAGAGCGTGCGGCAGAATATGTTGAAGATGGAATGAAGGTTGGATTGGGTACAGGTTCAACAGCTTATTATGCCATCTGTCGGATCGGTGAGCGGGTACGTGATGGATTAAACATTCAAGCGGTTGCCACTTCAGAGGCTTCGGACAAGCTTGCCCGTGAATGGGGGATTCCCATCGTCCCATTTGACCAGATTGGACGTCTGGATCTGACCATTGATGGCGCTGATGAAGTAGATCCCGAATTTAACCTGATTAAAGGGGGGGGCGGGGCTCTTTTGCGTGAGAAAATCGTGGCGGCCAATAGTGACAAATTGATTATTGTAGCGGATGGCAGCAAAGCCGTGCAAAAGTTGGGGAAATTCCCGCTTCCAGTTGAGGTGGTTCCATTTGCTTCTGAGTGGACCTTCCAGGCGCTCGAAAAATTGGGGTGTCAACCACAGTGGCGGATGGATGGACAGCAACGTTATCTGACAGACAACGGAAACCTGATAGCGGATTGCCACTTGGAGGCGATTGATCACGCTGCCGATCTTAATGTTCAATTGAACATGTTACCAGGTGTTGTTGATAACGGACTATTTGTGGATATGGCTAGTACAGTCATTCTTGCCAATGCGGACGGAAGTATCGAAGAGCTTCATCGTTCTTAATATGGAAGAGGGTGCTTTTCATCGTATGAAAGAACTGCCAATCGTTGATGGTGAACTTGTACTCAGGTGTGTGGAGAAACAGGATCTGAAAGAACTCTATGAATTGATCTACAGTGATGACGTACCTGAATGGAAGCAATGGGATGCCCCCTATTACCCACTTAAACACGAAAGTTATGAAAGTTTTGAACAAGGTATGCTCAAACGTATGGACGTAGATCCAGGCGATTCCAAACCCGTATCAATCCGTATCATTGAATCCGACAGACAAATTGTGGGTACAATCAGCTATTACATAGAAGATGAGTTATCCATGTGGCTGGAAATGGGGATTGTAATATACAGATCTGTTCAGTGGGGACGTGGGGTTGGCACACGTTCACTTGTCATGTGGTCAAGTCATTTGTTTGAACAGCTGCCTTTGGTTCGGGTTGGATTGACTACTTGGTCTGGTAATGAACGAATGATACGTGCGGCTGTGAAAGCCGGATTACAGGTGGAGGGGCGAATGCGGAAGTGTCGTATCGTTCGCGGGCAGTACTATGATTCAATTCGTATGGGGATGCTCCGTGAGGAGTGGGAGCAGAAGCTGGCCCCCCATACGAACCGAAATGTAAACAACTGATGGAGGATTATTGAAATGCTGAACACGGAGGACAACCGGGAACTGTCTTTACAATTATTCGTGGTTCTTGTTCGGGCCTACAATTCTGTGACCTCACGTTCCAATCGGGACATCCAGAGTCACGGACTGAATACGACAGAATTTGGTGTGCTTGATTTGTTATATCATAAGGGACCGCAGGCATTGCAAAAAATTGGTGAAAAGGTCTTAATGTCCAGTGGTAATATTACGTATGTTGTAGATAAGTTGCAAAATAAAAATCTGCTGTTTCGTCGACCATCCAAGGAAGATCGGCGTGTCATTTACGCTGAGTTAACCGAGGAAGGAAGAGAATTGTTCACACAGATATTTCCTCAACATCATCAGGTCATCATTGATGCTTTGGAAGGACTTGATCCTTCTGAGAAAGTGGATGCGATTAAGATGTTGAAGAAGCTGGGACTGGCGGCAGAAGGGAAAACTGACTTGCGTTCATAACGCAGGTCAGTTTTTTTGTGGAACTCGAAAAGTACAGGTATATACTGGCTGACTGACTTGCAAGGTCCTCCATAATATAGGAAGATTGTTCTATACATCCATCGTGTGTAAAACATGATTATCGAAAGTTCATGTATAATGGAACAGAACGATTAAGAGCGGAATGGATGGATTGGATCAAGTAGAAGAACCTATCTCGATTGCAAGTTAGCTAACATCAATCTCATTCTGGATTAGCCACGAATTGAGTGTGATGCGGGTATGAGGAGGGGACATCTATGAGTCATCAAGAAGCAGGAGAACGTTTGCTCCAAGTATCTGCGAACTTAGCTGATAAAATAACGGAGAAACAGTATCTCAGACAGCCCGATTTACTTGAGCGATTTGGCGAGAATGGAAAAATGCGAACCAAACAGGATTCGGAGTATAGCTTGAACTATTTGGCAGAAAGTGCGCTCGTACAGAGTCCAGGTCTGTTTACTCATTATATTACCTGGCTGAAAGTTCTACTTGAGGGTTATAAGGTATCACCAGAAGACCTGGCGATTAATCTCAATCTGATCAAAGAGACATTGGAAGAAGAATTTGACCATCCGTCAAAGGCACTTCTGCTCGAGTATCTGGAGATGGGAATATATAGAACAACACACATGGAGTCAGAGGCGGGTTACATCAACGAATCCATGCCATATGGAGATGCCGCGCAATCGTACTTGCAGTGTTTGCTTGAGAATAAACGGAAAGAAGCCTTCGAGATCATTGAAGCTCAGTTAGAAACTGGGGTGACGATTCGTGATATTTATCGATATATCTTTCAGCCCACCCAATATGAAATTGGACGATTGTGGCAATGCCATCGTATCAGTGTCGGGCAAGAACACTTTTGTACTGCAGCGACCCAGTCATTTATGTCACGTCTTTATTCCCGCTGGTTGAATCATACGGGTCAGGATAAAAAACTAGTGGCTACCTGTGTAAGCAGTGAACAACATGAGATCGGGCTGCGTATGCTCACAGATGTGTTCGAGATGGAAGGTTGGGATACGCACTATCTGGGAGCCAATGTTCCCAATGGAAGTGTAATAGAGGCTATAGAGCGGCATCAGGGCGATGTTGTTGCGATATCGGTTACGATGACGTATCACCTTCATCTGGCCAAAGAGTTGATTCATCTGATCCGTCATCATCCGGCAACGGCACATGTGAAGATTATGGTTGGGGGATATCCCTTCAATATTGATCAGGAGTTGTGGAAAACGATAGGAGCTGACGGTTATGCTCCAGGAGCCGATGAAGCGGTAGCGGTTGCAGAACAATTACTGGCTCAGCCAGCTACATGTAATCATCTTGATATGGTTAGGGATTAGGAGAGGGATGATGTGATGTCTAATGAGAGCGGAGAGATACAGAGGCTACGCAGAACGATTGAGCAGTTATCGGATCAGATGATCCGCAGCAGAGAGCAGGAGGAACGGACACTCTCGGAATTCTCGGATATGAATAATGAACTGGTCACACTCCAGCGTCTGCTTGCGAAGAACAATATTAGTCTTGAAGCCGCACGCCAGAAGGCAGTAGATGCAGGTGAATCTAAAAGCGCATTTATTGCAGGAATCAGTCATGATTTTCGTACGCCATTAAATGGAATATTGGGGATGGCTGAAATGCTGTTGCTGTCTCCTTTGTCTGAAGAACAGGAGAATTCTGTTTCTGTTATACAGGATGCTGCCAGACTGTTGCTTAAGCTGATTCAGGATCTTCTGGATCTGTCCAAACTTGAGGCGGGGCAGATGCGACTTGAACTGGGGGAAGTGGATCTGCAAGAAACGATACATTATATTGTTCGTTTGCTCGAACCCCAAGTCAGAAAGAACGGAAATCAGTTATCGATAGACTGTGATCCCAGAATCTCTAATCTTCTTGAAGGGGATCCAACGAGGATTACACAGATACTGATCAATCTAATTCAGAATGCGAACAAATTCACATCAGAAGGTACGGTGCGGATACGAGTTACCCTTATGAAAGATGATGAGATTACACAAATGATCCGCTTTGAAGTCGAAGACACGGGGATTGGTATCTCGGAAGAAGATCAGAACCAGTTATTTCAACCCTACATGCAGACTGAACGAGGACGCTCAAGTGAGTATGGAGGAACGGGCCTTGGATTATCGATCTGCAGGTCGCTCGTTACACTGATGGAAGGTCAGATTGGAGTAGACAGTCAGGAGGGTGAAGGATCAACATTCTGGTTCGAACTTACACTTGGTAAGAAAGACGGTAACCAGTCCGCTAACCAGTCTGTTGCTTCCGCTCAAAAGCATCAGGGGCAGGATATGGATGATGAAGCTCCTTCTGTATCTGTATTGCTGGCCGATGATAATGTAATCAACCGGCAGCTTGTTATGTTGCAGCTCAAGAAACTGGGAATAACCCAAGTTGACGCTGTAGTGAATGGGGAAGAGGCAATAGCTGCTTTTCTCAGCAAAAAATACAGTTTGATTCTCATGGACTATATGATGCCATTGATGGACGGTTTGGAGGCAACACGCAAAATCCGCTCGATAGAAATGGATGAAATGCGCCATACCACACCCATTATTGCAATGACGGGTAATGTCATGCAGGAAGAGAAAGACAAGTGTATGGAAGCCGGGATGAATGACTTTATTGGCAAACCCTTCACGCTGGAAATTCTAAGTAAGATGATCGAAAAATGGCAGCAATCCTCTGAACCGACAGAGGTACTAAATATGAGCATCGTACATGAGATTGCGGAATTAAACACCGATGGCGATCGTACACTCCTTGGTATGTTGTTGGACATGTACCGTACCGAAACACCTGGCAAGATTGAGGTGCTGCGCAGACATATTGTGTCGGGCGACCATGTTGCTGCAACCGAGGTAGCCCATGATCTGAAATCAGGGAGTTTGAGTCTGGGGATTCGTTATTTATCAACTTTGTTTGCCCGGATAGAGCAGTTCGCGAAGGAAGGTCAATCACGAAAAGCAGAACCTTTGCTGGATGCTTTGTTACCCGCCTATCAAGCAGCATGTGCGTCACTGCAACGAGTAAGTAAAGATTGAACATATCTAATAAGGAAAGAGGGTAGGACTCGTTCATGTTATTCTACGTACTTGCAGCACTGGTACTGATCGTTCTTGCTCTTCTATGGACAGGTGGGCTTTATTTTTTCAAAACGGCCATTCGCCGTACGCCAAAAACGTTCTTGGTGGATAATCCAAATCTGATGCCTGAACCGGACAATGAAATCATTAGCAGTGCTTCTGACCTGAAGTGGCTGGATGCTCAGCCTACAGAAGAGATATCTCTTCAATCACATGATGGATTAAAACTGTATGGTACATGGCTCGGTTCCAATAAAGGGTCGGATCAGACGGTTATTCTGGCACATGGTTATTCGGGGAGAGGCAGAGAAATGGCTGGATTCGCCCGGTTTTATGCGGAAAAGCATGGTTATAACGTACTCATGCCAGATGATCGAGGTCATGGACAGAGTGAAGGTGATATCATCGGTTTTGGCTGGTTAGATCGGAAGGATTATGTCCAGTGGGCCAACTGGGTGCTTGAAAAAGTGGGTACACAAGGGGAAATCATATTGCACGGCATATCCATGGGAGGAGCAACCGTACTGATGACAGGTGGTGAAGCCCTGCCGACTCAGGTTAAAGCGATAGTATCTGATTGTGCGTATACATCCGTGGAAGAAGAACTGACGTTCCAGTTAAAGCAATTATACAAGCTACCTGCATTTCCGTTTATACCTGTCACAAGTCTGATTTCCCGGTGGAAAGCAGGGTATTCCTTTAGAGAGGCTTCGGCTCTCAAGCAGCTTGCCAAAGTTAACGTTCCCGTGTTATTCATCCACGGTGAGGCTGATATGTTTGTACCAACGGAAATGGTGTACAGGTTGTATGAAGCTTGCCCAACCAAAAAGGAATTGCTGACCATCCCCCGTGCGGGTCATGGCACAGCGTTTCAAGTCGATCGCACCGGATATGAGGCGGTACTGGAATCCTTTATGAAGAAAAATCTGTCGCCTGCTTTTAATTGATTTTTTTGTGACAATCTGGGTATTAAGTAGAAGATGCAAATCATTTTCTAAACGACGGGGGTATCTTGATGGGAAACGAACAATTTGAGGCTGCGCGAAAAGCAGAGGCAGGTTATCATTCCAATTTCTATCAGAATAATGAATTATTCGCCTCTGGTACCTGGATGTCGAGGCCCATGCCTATGGTGATGGATATGCTGGAACGTCTACTTGCTCACAAGGAGGAATTGCGTGTCCTCGATCTGGGATGCGGAGTGGGAAGGCATACGATACCGATTGCACAGCGCCTTGCAAAAACAAACAGTGAAGTCATCGGTGTGGATTTGCTGGACGAGGCTATAGATGGACTTCGCAAGTATGCGAAAGAATATCAGGTTGATCATATCGTACAGGCAGTGAAAGCAGATGTTGAACATTATGCTGTGGAGCCAAACTATTTTGATTATATTGCTGCTTGTTCTTGTCTGGAACATGTCTCGAATAAGCAAGCCTTCATGGAAGCGATAGACCGGTTACAGGCCGGAACTCGTACAGGGGGCATTCATTGTATTACGATGAGTACCAATGTGGAGGAGAAAGAAATCAATACAGGCAAGGAGATTGAACCATTAATTGAGCTGAACCTGCCCACAGCCGAGGCGATTGCTATACTGGAGGATGCCTACAAAGGCTGGAATATTCTGCTCCAGGAACATGTTACACAGACGATTGAAGAGGAAAAGTATGATGAACCGACACAATTTCGTTGTGAACTGCTTCGTTTTGCTGTGCAAAAGCAATAAATTCTCTGCCGGGACCTGACAATGGACCCGGCACTCTTAATGTGTGGTCTGAAGGGGGATCGTTAAGGATGAATACATATGTAATTGGGATGGATGGAGGAGGGAGCCACACGCGTGTGGCTGTCGCAGATCAGAACGGGAAGATTTTATCCTATGTACAACAGAATGGTTGCAACCGCTATCACGATACCAATGCTGAACAAAATGTGCTGGAGGGTATCGCTGAAGCCATAACTCAGGCTGGAGTCCAATCAGATCAGATCGCTGCCATTCAGGCAGGAATGGCGGGTCTGAATCGGCCTGAAGATACAGTTTGGGCGGAGGCATTACTCGCTCGTACGGGGATTACAGGCAGGATTAGTGCAGTAAACGATACGCATATCGCACATACAGCGGCCTTCGACGGTGAGCCAGGTATTGTCGCTATTGGAGGAACAGGATCTCTGATCCTAGGCAGAACCGAACAGGGAGCTTGGCTCCGCAATGATCAGTTCGGACATTACGCGCCTACAGCAGCACGTTTTTTAGCTTACGACACTGTTCATTCCATACTGGCTGGACGTTATGAGTTGCAGGATGAAGAATGGATTGAGCAGGTGTTGAAATATTGGAATGTTACCTCAATTCGAGAGCTCGCTGCGCTGGGGATAGCCGGTTTTGCCGAAAATAAACAGGCGACCAACCGGAAATTTGGTCAGATGGCATCTATGGTGACTGAAGCTGCAGATCGGAATATTCCCCTCGCAGTTAGGGTGTGCGGCTCGGCTGCCGATACGGCTGTTGTGGGAATCCTCATGCTGGCATCCTGTTTCGATCAGCCCACAGTGTCCATGACGCTTACCGGAAGCTGTCTGAGTTCACCATATATGGTGGAGGCTGTTCAGAAAGGACTGGATGCTGCCTATGTGCGCGAAGGCAAAAGAATTCAATACATAACCAGTAACTTGCCGGCAGTTGGGGGCGCACTGCTGGATGCCTATCATTTGGCGCAGATCAACGTATCGGATAACATCTCAACTGTGCTTCAATCGGAGCTGAATCGGCACACGACTTGAACTTTTAGAGGCTAACGACTACAATACGATAACGGAAACAAGCAAGGTATAGGAGGAATCAAGGTGTTAATTAATCTGAAATCACGCATACAGGAGCCGGAAGTACAGGAGCTGTTGTCCTACTCGGTCTTTCCTGATCCGGATCACTTGAACCGTGCGTTGCAACAATATGTAGAGAAAGACGAATTGCAAATGGCCGGTTACGAAGATGAAGGACAGTTGATCGGTCTGATTGGATATGAGAAGACAGGAACAAGTGAGATTACCATTCATCATATCTCGGTTTTGCCTGAAAACCGCTTCAAAAATTATGGACGTGGTATGATCTCACAACTGTTGGCAACCTACAATCCCGATAGACTGATCGCTGAGACCGAACTGGAAGCCGTCGAGTTTTATCGGAATACGGGGTTCGTGGTGTATAGTCTGGGTGAATTATACCCAGGTGTGGAGCGATTCCGTTGTGTGCTTGAAAAAGAGGAAGATACAGACGAAGAGTAGCACAGAGGATTTTATTACTTTAAGAAATATATGGATCATAATCATTACAGGATGTTGGATTTAGCAATGAGCTGAGTCGGACGTCCTGTTTTTTTGTTGTTTTTATCATAAAACCAGGAAAAAAGTATTGCTTTAAGAGATTGTTTCATTATAGAATAGTTTCACAGGAGAATAGTTCGTTAAGTGAACTATATAGATTCGGGAAAGGAGAATGAAGAATGAATACACCGGATGCAAAAAGTTTGGTGAATCGCTATTTAGATGCTTCCTTTATGGTCAATAAGCGGTTCGATACGCGGATACGTGAACAAGTTGGGCAGACCATAACGACCGATCAGTTCTGCGCACTTCGTCTGATTGAAGAGAAACCTTCCTGCACACCCTCTGATCTGGCAGAGCTTCTGTGCATAGGTAAGAGCAGCATTACCGCTTTGGTCAACAAGCTGGTGGATCGCGATCTGGTCCATCGGGCCGGGGATGAACGCGACCGCCGCGTTGTATATCTGACACTGACGGATACCGGACGACAGGTATACAGGGAAACAGAACAGGAAATACAGCAGATTCTGGAGCCGTATCTGGTTCATTTTAAACCGGAAGAAGTCCGAATTTTCATTGAATCTTTTGAGAAGCTTGCAGCTTTGCTATCGCATGAAGGAGGACGGGAGAACGAATGAGAACGATACTAAAAGCAAGATGGTGGTTAATGGGGCTATGGGTTGTTGTAGCTGCCGTTTTGATGTTTACCGCCCCTAACATGAGTGAACTGATTCGGGAAAAGGGACAGTTTTCGGTTCCGGAAGGGTACTCTTCCACCCAGGCAGCAGCAATTTTGAATGAAGCTGCAGCACAAAAGGGAGAGCAGCAAGGCAGCCAGATCGCTCTTGTATTTTATAATCCGGAAGGTCTGGGTACCACGGGAAAACAAGAAGCAGAGAAGGCCGTTAAAAACTTGGAGGCCGACAAGGAGAAGTTGGGCATTCTGTCCATTCTAGAACCTTTCTCTCAGCCTGAATTGTCAGAGAAGATGATCTCAGCTGATGGCAAAACGATTCTAACATCGCTATCCATTAATCAGGGAGATCGTACGGTCAAGGAAATGCGGGAAGACCTGAATGAAGCATTGAAGTCCGTCAATGTGGAGCACTACATAACTGGTAAAGGTCTGATTGATGAAGACACCATTGAAAGTTCACAAGAGGGGCTTAAGAAATCGGAATATATTACCGTTGTCTTTATTTTACTCATTCTGTTCCTGGTCTTCCGTTCGTTTGTAGCTCCGTTTGTCCCGCTGCTGACGGTGGGGATCAGTTACATTGTATCGCAACAGATTGTTGCATTCCTGGTGGATGGGCTCGACTTCCCGATATCCACATTTACACAGATCTTTATGGTCGCAGTTATGTTCGGGATTGGTACGGATTATTGCATCCTGTTGATCAGTCGGTTCAAGGAAGAACTGGCTCATCATGAGAATACGTGGGATGCCATCATTGCGACCTATCGTACTGCCGGTAAAACGGTACTCTTCTCAGCACTAGCTGTGCTGGTTGGATTCATTGCGATCGGCTTTGCCCAGTTTATGTTGTACCGTTCTGCGGTTGCCGTAGCTGTAGGTATTGCTGTGATGATGCTCGCCTTGGTGACCATTGTGCCATTCTTCATGGCGGTGCTGGGCAAGAAGTTATTCTGGCCGTCGAAGGGTTCACTTGAACATGCGGAGAGCAAGATCTATGGTGCAGCTGGTCGCTTTTCACTTAAACGTCCATGGGCTGCGCTGCTCATCGTTGCAGCTGTCTGTGTGCCTCTTCTGGCAACCTACGATGGCAAACTGTCGTTCAACAGTCTCGATGAGATTGGTGAGAAATATGATTCCGTAAAAGCATTCAACATTATCTCTGACAGCTTCGGTCCGGGTGAATCGCTGCCGGGTCAGATCGTCATCCAGAACGATGAAGCGATGGATAATGCCAAATATATGGCCGTTGCCGAGAAAATTAGCCGGGAAGTAGAGAAAGTAGCCGGAGTCTCTGGTGTCCGCAGTATGACACGACCTACGGGTGATGAGATTAAAGATTTTGAAGTTACACAGCAAGTCGGAACATTATCGGATGGACTGGGTGAAGGTAAGACGGGTCTGGACAAAATCCGTGATGGCCTGAGTGAAGCCAGCAGTCAGCTAAGTAAAAATGAACCACAGTTAAAAGAAGCTGCTGATGGAGCAGGTGAACTTACGAAAGGAACGACTCAGTTGCAATCGGGTATCACGCAACTCAGTCAGGGACTTGGGCAGATTGAAAAAGGCATTCGAGATGGTTCCGCAGGTGCGGGTGAACTGAAAGCCGGACTTCAGCAAGCCAAAACAAGTGCAGATCAACTTGCGCAGGCGAACAATCAGTTGCTTGAAGCCTATCGTCAGGCGGGAGCAGGGGTCGCTGCACTGGGGGATGGAACCCGCGAACTGGAACAACAGCTGAACGGGGTTTCGACAGCTCTAACCAGTCTGTCCGAATCCTTCACAGCACTTGAAGAGCGTTATCCTGAATTGCAGCAAGATGCTGATTACCAGCGTATCAAAGGTACGATTGGTGAAACAGGTTCTGGCACAGCTCAGCTTGCTCAAGGCTTGGGTCAAATTAAGACCAAACTTGGGGAAGCCGCTGCTGGAATTAATCAGGCCAATGAAGGGTTTGCCTCCGCAGCAGCCGGACAAAAGGCACTTGCCGATGGCCTGGGCCAGATTGTAACGGGAATCGGTCAGTTGCAATCCGGTCTCAAACAGGCTGCGGATGGTCAGGGCAAAGTGATTAGCGAAATTCCTTCCATTCAGGATGGACTTGGCCAGCTTCAGGGTGGTCAGGAGAAAATTCAGCAAGGCTTCTCGGATCTGAGTGGTCAGCTGACACAACTGACAGATGGCTTGAATCAAAGTGTCGATGGTATCAAACAGGTATCCGGGGGACTGGATTCAGCGCAGGACTACCTGACGCAATTGCAAAATTCACCAGATTCCGATCTGGCAGGCTGGTACGTTCCTGATGAAGCACTGAACAGCAAAGACTTCACACAGGTATTTGATACGTATCTGTCCGAAGATCGGAAAACGATGACGATTGATGTTATTTTCGCCGAAAATCCATACGGAACAGAAGCCATTGATCGTGTTCCTGACATTGAGGCGGCAGTACATCGCGCGGTACAAGGCAGTACGCTTGAAAAAGCAGACATCGCCATAGGCGGAGTTACCAGTACGTTTGCAGATCTGCAGGAGATCTCGAATAACGACTATACACGTACTGTAATGCTGATGCTGGCAGGCACATTTATTATTCTGGTTGTGCTGCTCCGCTCAGTCATTATGCCATTGTATCTGATCGTTTCCTTATTACTGGCTTATTTCACATCGATGGCGTTAACCGAAGTGATCTTTGTTAATATCCTCGGATTCGCAGGCATCAGCTGGGTTACTCCGTTCTTCGGATTTGTTATGCTGATTGCACTCGGTGTGGATTATAGCATCTTCCTGATGGACCGTTTCAATGAGAACAAAGGCATGAAAGTACAGGATGCCATGTTGTATGCGATGAAGAACATGGGCACCGTTATTCTATCTGCCGCGGTCATTCTGAGCGGTACATTTGCTGCCATGTATCCATCCGGTGTTCTCTCGATGATGCAGATTGCCACAGTAGTCCTTAGCGGATTGATCTTGTACTCTCTGTTGTTCCTGCCATTCTTCGTCCCAGTGATGGTGAAGATGTTTGGCCGGGCCAACTGGTGGCCATTTCCGAACAAGGAACAATCAGATTCCGTTGATTCGGATCGGACCATAGGCATGTAATGCATTGCAATGGATTAGGCTCTGCCGCGTTATGCGGCAGGGATTTTTTTTTTTTACCTCTACAGAAGAACAGTGGTTTTGTGCAGCAAAAGAAAGGTGCATGCCTAAGGACACCATCCCGCGCCTTGTCTTACCACTCATCATAAGATATAGAGCAGTTCATTATTGTTCAGAGAAATCACAGCAGAGAGGGGCGACGGGATGGTATATCGATACGTGGCTATAGGCGATTCATTAACGGTAGGTACAGGAGCGTTGCTGGGCACCGGCTTTGTTCCTTTATATCGGCGAATGGCAGAAATGAATGTTCGTACGTTTGTATCCATGGAAAATATGGGCGTAAATGGACTGACGTCGGGGGAAATGTTGCAGATGATCTCTTCGCATCCCCGTGTACGGCAATCGCTCCGTGAAGCAGATATCGTTACCCTATCCATTGGCGGGAATGATCTGATTCGTACGTTCAAAGCAAGTAATGGCATTCCAAATGCCAGTAAAATGACACAGGTGCTCGGAGAAACCCGCAGTAATGTATCCCAGATCATGCGGCACATTCGGCAGTTAAAGGGTAACCATGAGTATATGGTCCGATCCATCGGATTGTACAACCCGTACCCACAAGCGACGGAAGCTGCGTACTGGGTGCGCCAATATAATTCGTTTCTGAATGGAGCGGGATCAGGCAATTATGCGTGTGCTCAGGTGTATGACAGGTTTGAAGGTCGTGAACGTGAACTGTTGTTCTGGGACAGAGTGCATCCTAATGCAAGAGGGTATCGTGTCATTGCGGAGCAGCTTAATCGGACGGGATATTATCCGTTCTCTTGATCACTTTGGAACAGAACTAGACCAAGCGATGGACTTCCTTTAAGATAAATAGAAGACAGTTCCATTTTGTGAGATAAAGGGGTTAATTTTTGGTGCAAAACATCGATTCCGGTTCCCTCCATCCTTCAGAGCAGCAGCGTATATCCGAAGTGTTGGCCTTATATGGTTTCACATCGGATTGGAAAGGCGAGCGTGGAAAGGGTGGAATGAATAATTCTACTTACATGCTCGATGTAGACGGGACTAATTACGTCATGAGACAATATGAAACACATAATGATCCGATGAAAATCGCCTTTGAACACAAGGTGCTGGCAGCCCTTCAACGTTCGAACTTTAAGCTTGATACACCTTCACCTGTAAGGCGGTTATCTGGTGAGGGAGGTACATTCCTTCCTGTAAAAGATACCCTCACAGGTCATACCAAAATCGTGACTCTGTTTCATTATAGGGAAGGTGTCAATCCCATCTGGCATACACCAGATCAATTGATAGGGCTCGGTAAAGCGGCGGGGGCCCTGTCTTCTGTTATGGCTACGTTGGATATACCACTTGAACCTGTGTACCCACCGTACTATCGAATTCAGGATGCGTATCCGCTCTGTTCACCAGAACGATTATTACAGCTATGCACATCGCCGCCAGAGCAATTGGCCTCATGTGCAAATGAGTTGAAGCAACTGAGAGATGCGCTGCCAGATCTGTTTGAAGCCCTGCGGGGAATGGAACATCTGCCGCATCAATTGGTTCATGGGGACGTGAATGCCTCAAATGTATTGGTAGATCAGCAGGATGGTGAAATCTGTGCCATTTTGGATTTTGAATTTGCGACATGGGATTTGCGGGTAATGGAGCTGGCTGTTCCAATGTCTGACCTCCTTACCATGGACAAGAGTGAAGATTGGATGTGGCAGGCACAGGAGGGACTGATCAGGGGATTTCGGGAACAGGTCAGCCTGAAACCGGAAGAGTTGCTGGCCATACCTCGATTGATTTTGCTGCGTAGTCTGGATGTGGTCATGCATTTCATCAGTCGGATGTTCGAGGGTACAGATGAGCCGGAAGTGGCTGTGGAGCAGATTGTGAAGCTCAAACAGCGGATCGACTGGATGCATCTCCATGAAGAACGACTGCGTGAGATATTGGTGTATTAATATCGTTGTTAAGAATAAAGTGCACTGGTTCTGCTCATACGAGGGCAGAGATCAGTGCACTTTTATTGGTTAGAAAAGTGATATATGAAGATTACAGTGTATAGCGGATGACATTACAATCCACGTTTGCGGAACCAACTGCGGACAGCCCAGCGGCGCTCCTGACGTTTTTTGTATTTGGGCAACGAACGATAAACGTTCAACGATTGCTCGTATGCCTGCTTCGCGTCTGCATTGCGTCCGAGGGAACGGTGAACCGAGCCGAGCAGATAATAAGCTTCACTGGAAGAGGAATGAATCTCCTGAAACTGATGCACATAATCCAGCGCTTTGTCCTCATGCGTATCTTTGAAGGCTCCAGCAAGGGTTAGGTACGGACGTCCGTACTTGACTCTGGGGTTGATCTCAAGGGCTTGCAAAATATGACGTTCGCCTTTTTCGATATTGCCCAAATGAAGCTCAGTCGTCCCTAATGCCTCCCAGTACTCAGCCGATTGCTCATATGGGCGTTCCAGTTCAAGCAATAACGCATATGCCTCACTGTAACGTTTACGCTCAATCAGCAGGCGAGCCAGTTCCAGCTTGGAGGAAACTTCATTGGGACTCATGGCAAGCTGTTGCCGAAGCCGGGAGATGTTGCGCATACGTTTGAGAGGTTTTGTGAAGCTTGGGAACACCCCAACGTAACGACGATCCAGGAAATACAGTATAACGAGCAAAATGAGGATGGCAATGAACGGATTACCTACAATCCGCCATAGAAGGCCAAAGATAAGAAATTTAATAAGCACAGGTTCAACTCCATTTATGATGTAATCGCGTTTCGTACACTTAAAATATATTTCGACTGATCCAGCGGGTTAACTCCTCTGCGTTTGCGAGCATGATTCACATCCGCAGGACAATCTTGGTATCCGGCAAACGAAGTCGTAAGCAATCCGCGGCCGCTTGTCTCGGAACGCAGTTTCACCGGATAATCCATTGAGGTGGCAAGAGGCATAACTCCTTCAATAATACAACGTCCGCTACCAATGACGGGGGCTTCGAAGGTTACCCGCATATGTACCAGATCACTAAGGGCCTTACCGCCGTATTCCTCCGGGACCGTCAGCCGGAACTGAAGAAGGGGTTCCAGCAACGTGGTACCTGTTCTCGACAATCCATCCATGATTCCCATAGGCGTGGCTACAACAAAATCCAGCGGATGTGTATGCCAGACATGATGTTCCCCTTCCACCAGCGTGATGCGCAGATCGGTTACTTCCCAACCGAGCATACCTTGAGACAAGGCTTCCGGAATTCGTCGTTCAACTTCATTCTGATAACGTAACAGCAGATCTTCTGTCCTTACGGTTGAGGCATAGATCAGACCGCTTCCGCGAGGCAAAGGTTCAATCTTGAAGCGGAGGATGGCCCAGCAGGGCTTAGGCATCGTATAAGCGATGTAACCTTCTCCGGCTGTACGTGGTGTCTCCTTATAGATGACGGATGGAGGATCAAACACGACATTCAATCCGAAACGACTCAGCAACAGGCTGGATAAAATCTCAAGCTGAATGGTTCCCATGACCTTGAGATGCAGTTCTCGTTCCTCCGGCAACCATTGCAGGTCGAGTAAGGGGTCTTCATCCGTCAATTCTTGCAATGCTGCGACAAGATCGGGGTAACGTGCCGGGTCCTTACCATGCACTTGTACGGTCAGCAAAGGCACAGCCATCTGTGGCAGAGGAGGCACACCCTCAGGATTGCCGATAATGTCACCCACATGTGTGTCACTCAGTCCGTACAGCGCAGCAATCTGCCCCGCGTGAACGGCACCGGTATCCGCCCATTTCCGTCCATCCATGCGGCGAATCTGCGTCACTTTCTCTTCAAGCTCCCGCGTAGAATTATGGATGGTATCCCGATTGTGTAAGCTGCCAGCATACATACGGACGTAAGCCGTGCGTCCCATCGTACGGTCACGTTCAATCTTGAATACAACACCCGATACGGGAGAATCCACTGGTTGTGCAGGTGGGGGCAGGAATGCAAGGACCGTGTCCAGCAATGCCGTGACGCCAATTCCTTTGCCGGAAGCGCCATAACACACAGGGAACATCTCACCCTGATGCACATACCGTAGGAATGCTTCATTCAGATCCCTTTGCGATAACGGAGTCTCCTGGATGTAGGCTTCCATGACCTCTTCGTCCAGCTCGGCAAGTATCTCGACCAGACCTGGAATGGAAGGTGTGCCATCTGACAGAGAATCTTGATTCGGGTTCCATAGGGAGTCGATGCCATGAAATGAATCTTCATGGAGCTGATACGTTTGGATTTCGCATGCGAAAGGGGACAGGGTAGAACGAATCTGCTCCATTACCGCTGGGGCAGATGCGCCAATCCGATCCATTTTATTAATATAAATGATGGTTGGGATGCGAAGTGAACGAAGGGCATGCCAGATGGCTTCACTCTGGGACTGAATGCCTTCTACTGCCGACAGAATGAGAATAGCGCCATCCATTACCCGTAGCGTTCGCTCTACTTCGGAGCTAAAATCAATGTGACCAGGCGTATCAATGAGGTCAATGATGGTGTTCTTCCAGATCAGAGAGGTCATGGCTGCCTGAACGGATATGCCACGTTCTTTCTCAATGTCCAGGGAGTCTGTGGCTGTTGTTCCGTCATCTACACGTCCCGGACTGCGGACGACACCACTCTCAAATAACATATGCTCGGTGGTGGTTGTTTTCCCCGCATCCACATGGGCGAAGATGCCAATATTCCTGCGATTCAATTCGTTTAACATGGAATGCTAAGCTCCTCTGACAACGGAATGCAATGTTTCCGACAAGTAATAATCCAGATTATCATACCACATCTTCCATATGGAAGAATATGTGGATATATATGATTAGGGTGTGTCTATTTTAACGAGAACTGTTCATGGTTCTGCGATAAGCTGCGGGAGTTGTGCCGGTTAATTTTTTGAATTGACGGTAAAAATGGGGCAGGCTGTCGAACCCGCAAGCATCGGCAACGGCTGCCATCGTTTCATCACCTTGCACCAGATGCTCTTTCGCCATAATAACCCTTCGCGCTAATGCATAGTCCGTTAGAGTCATACCCGTGTATCGTTTGAAGGCACGACTGAAATGGGCAGGGGATACAGAGGCGTACTGCGCCAGTTCAGGGAGGGACAGGCCATTCCGAAGGTTATCGTCAATATGAGAGATCGTAGAAGAGAGCCATGAGGGACCCGGAGCGGATTTACCCGGATTTGCAGGTCCCGCAGCTTCCAGACGTTCCAGAAAAATGAGCAACAGTTGCAGCCTTAACAGGGCCGCATGTGCGCTTAGATGATGACCGAGCTGGAATTCGGTCTGAATATCATCAATGAGGGCGGCGACCTGTGATTGCTCCTCTGTGTTCAGATGTCTCTTATACACGCGTTGTTTACGACAACGTTCAAACAGACTTAGCAAGGAAGAAGCAGCACCTCCGGCGGTGGATGCCAGCAATCCCGGGCTGAAGAACAATGCGGAAGATGTGACAGGATTGCCTGCATCCGGCAAGGCTCGATGAACCGTGCTGCCCGGTATAATGAACAGATCTCCTTCTTGCATATTCTCAAGTCCAGTATCAATAAAGATGCTTCCCTGCCCCCGATATACATAGATAATTTCATGCCAGTCGTGAAGGTGATCTGGCAATTCGTTCTGAGGGGATTTGGTGTCGCTGTATACCAGGCGGAACGGAATACCGGATTCTGCCTGAATAGTCGTACGAACAGGTGAACGTTCCATAAAGACTCCTTTCCAGACGATCGTCTTCAACGAGATGTTATACCTGGTCATGAGAGAGTATATTTACCGCAATATAAGCAATTTAATTTCCTTTTATTGATGATACAATGAATTTAAAGCGTTTACAATAAAAGGGTGCAGAGCCTTTGAGCTGCATTCCGACAGTACAAATAATCGATGAGGTGAGTGTCCATGTCGGCAAGCACGAAACGGCCCAGGTTGAAGCTGAATTTACTGGGGAGCGATGGTCAGCGCAAGTGCAAGGAGATTATGGAGCGTCCCGTGAAGGTTTTGCAGATCGGAGAAGGTAATTTCTTGCGGGGATTTGCAGACTGGATGCTTCATGAGAGTGCCAGACAAGGCAAATTCCATGGAAGTGTAGCTGTTACCCAACCACGACCGGGAGGCAAAGCCAAGCTGGAGCAGATTCGTGATCAGGACGGATTATATACGATGATTACGCGTGGGCTGTCTCAAGGAAAGCCGGTTGAGCGGACAGAGTTGATCTCCATTTTCTCACAGTGTATCAATCCGTATGAGGAATGGGATGCCTTTCTGAACTTGGCAGAACTGCCTTCACTTGAGTTCGTTATTTCCAATACAACCGAATCAGGATTGAAATATATGCAGACAGACTATATCGAGGGTGAACCCGTTCAATCATTTCCGGGGAAATTAACGGTTTTTCTGCATCAGCGATATTTGAAATTTGATGGTGATCCATCCAGAGGTTTGATTCATCTGCCATGCGAGCTGCTTGAAGGCAATGGTGATGTGCTGCGCAGTTGTGTACTCCGTCATAGTGAGGATTATGGGTATTCGGATGGCTTCCGTTCATGGATCGAGAATCATAATCACTTCTTGAACAATCTGGTAGACCGAATTGTCACAGGTGCGCCGAGCCAGGAGGAAGCCGATTCCCTGACGAATCGTTGGGGGTATGAGGACCAGTTGATTAATACGGCAGAGCCATATCATTTCTGGGCCATTCAGGGTGATGAATCATTGGACAAAAAACTTCCTCTCAAGCAGGCAGGTCTTAATGTACATTGGGTGAAAGATCTGAAGCCTTTTCAGATACGCAAGGTTCGTATTTTGAATGGGGCGCATACCTTAATGTCATCCCTCGGCATTCTCCAAGGCAAGCAGCATGTGAGAGAAACGATGGAAGATCCACATTTTGGCACATGGATCAGGGAAGCTGTGCATCAGGAGATCGTCCCTGCTCTGGATATGCCCGATCATCAGCTGGACCAGTATGCAGAAGAAGTGTTCGAACGGTTCCTTAACCCGTATATTAATCACAAATTGCAAGATATTGCTTTGAATACGATCGGAAAATTCAAGGTTCGTGTGCTGCCTACACTTTTGTCTTATGAGCAAAATCAGGGAAGTTGGCCAGAACGTTTAATTCAAGGGTTTGCTGGATTATTGTGTCTATATCGTCCGGTAGATACGCCAGAAGGTTACAAGGCACAACGACTGAATGGGGAGGACATTCTGCTGCGGGATGACCCCGATGTCCTGGCTGCTTTGGCTGCACACTGGGACGGTTATGACACGCTTAACAGGGATCAGAAGCAACTGGATAACCGAGTAGCGGCTGTGTTGTCGGATACCCTGATCTGGGGCGAAAATCTGGATGCAAGAGAAGGGCTGCGTGCAGCACTTGTTCGTGAAATCGGATTGTTGGAAGGTGAAGGGAAATGAACACAACAAGTACAATCAATGACTGGATTGCCATTCAACCACAGGATGATGTCATTATAGCGCTTCGGGATTATGCCAAAGGAGAACGTATTACACTGCCAGACGGTGTTTCCTTTACACTGCTCGATGACGTGCCGAAGGGGCATAAGATTGCTGTGCATACCCTGGAGCCAGGTGATGATGTGATGAAGTATGGTTTTTCCATCGGGATTGCCCAAGAACAGATCGAGCAGGGAAGCTGGATTCATAGTCACAACCTGAAGACGGGTCTGCACGGATTGCTTGAATATGAGTACCAACCGGGAGCCAAGGTTCAGACAGACATGCCTCCGGAACATCTGCGCTCATTCGATGGATATTTGCGCCCCAATGGTGAAGCAGGTATTCGTAATGAGATCTGGATTGTGAATACGGTTGGATGTATCAATAAAGTGTGTGAAGCTTTGGCACGTATGGGTCAGTCCCAGTTTGGAAGCCGGGTAGATGGTGTATTTCACTTTCCACATCCATTCGGGTGTTCACAGCTTGGTGATGATCTGAAGTATACACAACAGTTGCTGGCCTCCTTGGTGGAGCATCCGAATGCAGGAGGCGTGCTCGTCATCGGTCTGGGCTGTGAGAACAACCAAGTAGACGAGTTCCGTGAGTGTATTGCTCCGGAATACCGCGGCAAAGTACGGTTTCTCAAAGCACAGGAAACGGATGACGAGCTTGAGGAAGGACTTCGACTGATGGAAGAACTTGTGGAGATCGCTGAACATGAACAACGGCAGCCGCTTCCGCTCAGCAAACTCAAAATTGGTTTGAAGTGTGGTGGTTCCGATGGTTTATCCGGCATTACAGCCAATCCGCTGGTCGGTGCAGTTGCTGATATGCTGGTTGCTGCCGGGGGTACGGCTATTCTGACGGAAGTTCCGGAGATGTTTGGTGCGGAGACGATCTTAATGAACCGGGCTGCCAATGAGCAGGTATTTCATGATTTGGTGGACCTCGTGAACGGCTTCAAGCAATATTTTGTGAACCATGGCCAGAACATCTATGAGAATCCTTCACCTGGGAATAAGGCTGGTGGCATCACAACGCTGGAGGAAAAGTCACTTGGATGTACGCAAAAGGGAGGACGTTCTTCCGTTGTCGACGTTCTGCGCTATGGCAAACGTGTAACTCAAACCGGTCTGAACATTGTAGAAGCACCGGGTAATGACCTGGTGTCTGTAACGGCACTGTCTGCGGCGGGTGCACATATTGTGCTCTTCACAACAGGGCGGGGGACTCCCTTCGGAGGTCCGGTACCTACCGTCAAGATTGCGACCCAATCCGATCTGGCTAATCGCAAAAAACACTGGATTGATTTCAACGCAGGCCAGCTATTGGAGGGGCAGACGATGGATGAGGTGAAAGCACAGCTGTTCAGCCAGCTGATTGACATTGCTTCAGGACGGTCACACACACTCAGTGAGCAGCATGGATTCCGGGAGATTGCCATATTCAAGGATGGCGTAATTCTCTAAATCCATTGTCGATGGGGGCTGTTTATCGTCTGGGTTACATTATATGGTGAACCACAGCCAATTCCGGTTGAAATTTGCACTACAACCGGAATTGGCTTTATTTAGATTCCACGGATGCCAAGGGCTTTGGCGATGCTTGATAATGCGGCTGGTGAGGCATGTTGTTGCAGTTGAGCAACCAGCAGTTCACGCGCCTCTGCAACGCTACCTTCAAACGGCTTAATGCCGTGACGTTCCATCCAGTGACCAGCAGTCTCGTATGCGGAGCTGTTCCATGCAACTTTGCCTTCTGCGAGCCCTTCTTTTTCTTTGGTGCCACTGATCACAATGGCTGCACAGCCCTGAAGGTCCAGAAGTCCACGGTCAAATGTTTTTTTGTCCTCTTTTGCCCCAAAACCGGCTTGTGATCGCAAGGCACGTCCATCGATGCCTTCTTGTTCTGCAACTAACGCATGAAGTTTGAACGCTTCACGGGAGAGCAGACCCGCTTCATACTGTTCCTTGATGGTTCTGGAATCGGCCAGCAGTCGGTGTACCCAAGGGAAGTATTCAGATGAGACAAGAAGCGCTTTCTTTTTGACAAATTTTCCATATGCAGCAATGCCCTCTTCAGCCAGGCGTGAACGCCATAACCAGGGATCAAGTTCATCATCCTTGTGCCAATGTTCTTTGGGGGTTAGCGATGACAGAGAAGGATATTCGGCAAATAGTGGTGCCAGAGGCAGCAGCCCTATAGACTGGATACGCTGTACTGCTTCTTCGTACGTTATAACGGCTTCATATGTCATGATATCAGTAGGCTCCTTTTTGTGTGTAGTCAGGCTACGACTTGGTTGAAGCAAGGTATCTCCGGCTCACTTCCTCGGCATGCTGACGAATCTCACTGCGAAGTTGGAGGGGTTCAATCACTTCGGCTTCACGTCCCAATCGGTAAAAGAATCGTACGGCCCAGTCCCATTCCCCTGGTGGACAAAGGAATGATAATTCCCAGAGATCCGGGGCAATTTCAATCATCTTTTCACCAATATGCTCGTCCTGTTCAGCTTCAATCATTCCCCGATAACTCAGTTGTGCCTTAACCAGGGTTGGCGGCTGTTCTGGAGGGATCGGCTTGCTCTGCTGTTGCTGCGCCTGTTCGTTAAGCACCAGTGCATCCTGTGGTTCGATCGCTTTGACTTCAATAATTCGGTCAACTCGGAACAGACGCTGTTCACCATGTTCGATGGAATATGCCTCACAGTACCAGAAGCCGGAGGAAGCATATACCCGTGTGGGACAGATATGCAACCATCGCTGACTTGATACGGAGCGATACAGCACACTAAGCCACCCGTGTTCGGGTATGCATGCCAGCAGTGCGTCCAGATAAGGAAGAATGTAATTGCGGTCTGGAATATGATGATGCAGCTGTTTGAGCATGGGATCAATTCGCGACATAATATCATCCGGAATGATGGCCTTAACTTTGTTCATCAGGGTCCAGCGTTTCTCATGAAAGGGTGTGTCAGCGTAGCGACTTAGACCTTCAAGAGCGAATATGAGCGTCGCTGCTTCTACCGGGTCCAGCTGTAATGGGGGTAATACGTAACCCTCCATAAGTCTGAAACCGCCTCCCGGACCGGAGATGGCAATAATGGGCACATTCATCTCGGAGAGGGACTGAATATCCCGGAGAATCGTGCGACGGGAAACTTCAAATTTCTCGCCTAATGAGTGTGCCGTTTCGTGACCATGCTGTAATGCCATTACAATGGCAGCAAGCCGATTTGTTCTGTTCATGTCAGCCACTCCGTTTCGATCTGCGCCGCCGGAAAGTGATGTCGTAGTTATGTTTCTATTGTAACAACGAATAAGTGACATCATGAGTGTCACTAATATTTCAACTGTTCATTATTTTATAATGGATCAGCATCAGGATTCACAAGCATCTTCCGGCAGGCTCTGTTAAAATGTGTTTCTCGTCCAATTCGCTTTGCATACTGATATTTCCTTCTATCAAAAAGACCACAGTTCATGCCAAAAACCCGTATCCGGTGTAGACGGATACGGGAAGTAGCAGCTTTTGGCTTACAGAAGTCGATAATGGTCTGAAATCTATACCAATATCCTCGCTGAAGACAATAACAAGTATAAAAGGAATGAATATGTGACACTTTGTATCACGGGTATTTCTATCACATTATATTATTCCGAATGATTTCAATTAAGTGAAATCGCTTATTTCATTTCGAGCAATTGCACTCCACGGGCTTCAATCTCAACACTTCCCGAAAGCTCACGATTGGTGAGCAGATCATGTGCCTTAGCTGTTCCCAGATCATAGGATTGTGTGGTTGCGTTATGGTTCATGACAAACAGGTAGGGTTTGCCATCTTTGGTTCGTGCACTTACTTCAACACCTTCTGGTGTCTCAAGCAAGGACTCTACGTTCTTGGCTGCTGCGAGCTGTCCCAGCAAACCATCCAGGAAGCGCTCATCCGGGTCGGATGCAACGTACCAGGCTTCACCTTGGCCAAAGGTATTACGTGTCACAACAGGCATGCCTTTATAAAAGTCGTCTCCATACTCCGCGATGACTTCGGCTCCTTCACTGTGCAGCAGGTCACACAGCATGCCGCAGCCATACTCTCCTTGAAGATCACCGTAGGTTTCTTTGAGGACAATGCGGTTCTTTTGCTCAGGCAGCAGGGCATCAATCTCTTCCACCCAGATTCCGAGCAGTTTACGAAGTTCTCCCGGATATCCACCTGTGGTCACGAGATCGTTCTCGTTGACAATGCCACTGAAGAAGGTCGTCAGGAATGTTCCACCTGATTCAACAAACTTCTCCAGTTTGGCGGCATACCCTGGTTTAACCATGTAAAGAACAGGAGCAAGGACAATGTCGTATTTGCTCATATCCGTATCCACACTGATGATATCTACCTGTATGTTGCGGCGGAAGAAGGCTGCGTAGTATTTATGGATCTGATCCACATAATTCAGGGCAACCGTAGGTCCGCTTGATTTTTCGATGGCCCACCAGTTATCCCAGTCGAACACAATTGCCACTTTGGATTCAACAGATGCATCCAGCGTGGTATCTCCAAGGAACTGCAATTCCTTGCCCAGCTCAGCAACTTCGCGGAATACACGTGTATTCTCATGCCCAGCATGCTCAATAACTGCACCATGATACTTCTCACAGGCACCGATGGAGCGGCGAAGCTGGAAGAACATGATGGTATCGGCCCCGTGCGCAATAGATTGATAACTCCACAGACGCATGACACCTGGACGTTTCAGTGAGTTATATGGCTGCCAGTTCTGCTGACTTGGTGTTTGCTCCATCAGCATGAACGGTTGACCATCTTTCAGTCCGCGCATAAGGTCATGAGCCATTGCGGTGAAGCTGACGGGTGTTGCGAGACCGGGATAGCTGTCCCAGGAGACAATATCCAAATATTTTGCCCATTTGAAATAGTCCAATTGCTTAAAGAATCCCATCAGATTGGTAGTAACAACGGAGTCCGGAATGTGTTTTTTGATCGCATTGTATTCCAACAGATAACAATCCAGCATGCTGTCGGAGTTGAAGCGAGAGTAGTCCAGCGAGATTCCCTGGAACGTTGAATTATTGTTACCCCAATGTTCGCTCAGGTTGCTTGGTAATACAATCTCGTCCCAATCGTAGAAGGTATGCCCCCAGAAATTCGTGTTCCATGCTTTGTTGACCTGTTCCAGAGTCTGATAGCGTTCTTTCAGATACACGCGGAACGCTTTCTCACAGTTGTCACAGTAGCACTCACCGCCATATTCGTTGGAGATGTGCCATACGAGAACCGCGGGGTGATCCTTGTATCGTTCTGCCAGTTTATTTGCAATCTTCTCAGCGTATTTGCGATAGGTCGGGCTGTTGGGACAGGAATTATGGCGCCCACCGAATTTGCGTTTGCGTCCATCGGCATCTACACGAAGCACGTCTGGATATTTCTTTGCCATCCAAGCCGGATGGGCAGCAGTGCTTGTTGCAAGGCATATATAGACACCGTTTTCATATAAACGATTAATTAGTTGGTCGAGTTCTTCAAAACGGTAAGTAACTTCATCAGGCTGAATCAGTGCCCATGAAAATACGTTGATTGTGGCAATATCAATGCCTGCCAATTGGAACATGCGCAAGTCTTCAAGGTGGGTTTCGTGATCCCACTGTTCCGGGTTGTAATCGCCCCCGTAGAACATTTTGGGCAGTTTGCTGCTAATCAATGTGTTCACCTCTTGTATAAGAATAATCCTATACTATATGATACATATGACTTTTAAAATATAATAAAAGTAATGACTCATATAAGAATACGGAAGTGTATTTCAGCTTATACCCAAGGAGGCATCCCATGTTTATCTCCCCCCGACATCAACGATATTTCATGACATCACGTGATCAGCCGCTACCCCTTTATATTGAGAGCCTGGGTTATAACGGCAATCAGGAGAAGGTGTCCAGACCTGTGGGGTATCCCTGTTACCACTGGCTTCAGACTGTGAAGGGAGCCGGAGAATTCAAGTTTGCCGGGTCCACGGTCATACTGGGGGAAGCATCCGGTATTTTGCTGCCACCGAATGAACCGCATGAATATGTGCGCGCCCAAGGAGAGTGGGAGACACTTTATATTACATTTGGCGGTTCCCAGTGTCCGGCAATTTTGGAGTCACTTAGTCTGGGTGAAGCTGCGTTCCATCAGTGGGAGCAGAGCAGTCCGTTCAATGATTACGGCCAGGAAGTGCTGGATTCGATCAGAAGTGATCAGGATTTGTCGGGACTCGAGGCGTCAGCGGATATATATCGATTTCTGATTTTGCTCAAAAAACATGGCATGACCGGCAATCGGTCTTCGATCTCTCATGCCGTGGAGAGACTCGCTCCGCTCATTGCATTCATGGAACAGCATTATGCGAATCCTGAGATTGGTCTCGAACATATGGCTGACGTCACGGGGATCTCGTCCAGACATCTGAACACCTTGTTCAAGCAGTCCTTTGGCATGACAGCCTACAGTTATTTCATTTTGCTGCGTATCCGCAAAGCCAAGGAAATCATGACCGGGGATACCGCCCGGACGATTAGGGAGACTGCAGTTAGGGTAGGGTTTCGAGATGCAAGCCATTTTGTAGCAACTTTTCGCAGGATTGAGGGGGTAACTCCTGAACAGTTCCGTAATTTGTACTAACATGTACCCAAATGATCAAAAAGTGATGCCAGGAAGGTATTGATGCGTTAGGGTCATTACCGTTATGATGGTATCGATTCCTGAGATTCGAAAACGTTTAAACGGACCCATGTATCCGTTCTACTTGGAGAGGATGATTGAAGATGACAACAACTATACCCTTATGGGATCATGCTGCACCTTATGCAGCCCATGGCCATGAAGACGAGATGCCACATTTGATTCCATTTATTCAGCCCGGTTCCGAGAGCGCTGTCATTGTATGTCCAGGGGGCGGCTATGGATTTTTGGCTGATCATGAAGGTGCTCCAATAGCAGAATTGTTGAACCGTGCAGGTATAAGTGCATTTGTCCTGAAATATCGGGTGGCGCCTCACCAGCATCCTGCACCTATAACAGATGGTCAGCGTGCCATACGTTATGTTCGTGCTCATGCTGAGCAGTATGGCATCAACCCTGCCAAGATTGCAGTGCTTGGTTTCTCAGCAGGCGGACATCTCACAGCAACACTGGGAACGCTGTATGACGAGGGACAACCGGATCATGAGGACCTCATTGAACGCCAAAGTTCACGCCCGGACCGAGTTATTCTCTGTTATCCGGTAATTACGATGGAGTCCTATGGACATGCCGGTTCCCGTGAGAATTTGCTTGGGTCTGACGCGTCTGCCGAGCAGATCAAGGCTTTCAGCGCGGAGCAGCAGGTGAGAGCGGATGCTCCTGAAGCGTTCATCTGGCACACCAGCGGTGACCAGGCAGTGCCTGTAGAGAATAGCTTGCGTTACGCACTTGCATTGGGCGAGCATGGGATTCCCTATGATTTGCACGTTTTTGAGAAAGGTTCACATGGACTTGGATTAGCTGAGGACAACCATGCGATTCGGGTATGGTCGGATCTGTGTCTCACATGGCTCAAGAATCAAGGCTGGTAATCACTGAATGATAACAAGTTAACGGTCCTGACTAATCAATTATTCCTATATTAACGCCTTGGAGCGAAGGAGAAAACGACGATGAAATTGCAGAAAAATGACAAGCTTCTGTTTATCGGGGATTCGATTACAGATTGTGGTCGGGAACATCCTGTAGGTGAAGGCAGTTCAGGTCTGGGCCATGGTTACGTAGCACAAGTCTATGCCCTCTTGCGGTCCATCTATCCGGAATTGATGTTGCGTGTCCAGAATGTGGGTAATGGTGGAAATACGATTCGTGATCTGAAACAGCGCTGGGATCGTGATGTGCTTGACCTTAAACCGGACTGGCTGACGATCATGATTGGCATTAATGATGTATGGCGTCAGTTCGACAACCCATTGTCAACAGACTCACATGTGTTTCTTGAAGAATACGAATCCACATTGCGTGAACTGGTGGCTTCGGTTCGTCCCAACCTGAAAGGTCTGGTACTAATGACGCCTTATTATCTTGAGGCTAATCCGGAAGACCCGATGCGGGCAACGATGGATATCTACGGAGAAGCGGTACGCAGGGTAGCGAGTGAGTATGATGCGGTGTATGTGGATACACAGGCTGCATTTGCTCCATTTTGGGATCATTTCTATACGTCTGTGTTGACTTATGACCGGGTACATCCGGATGCAACGGGCCATATGGTACTGTCCAAAGCATTCTTGGATGCCATCGGATTCGAATGGTCAGGCGGCGTCAAATCTAAATAAGGACGTGATGGCATGAGCGACGTAACTGTAGCAGTACAAACCCCGGCATTATTGGGGGAAGGTCCAAGCTGGGATGCGGAGAACAATCGATTATTGTGGGTAGATATTGAAAGTTTTAAGGTGCATGTGTATGATCCGGCTACAGGGCAGGATCAGGCTTATGATGTCGGTGAACATGTCGGGGCTGTTGTTCCCTATCGTGGTGACGAAGTTTTGGTTGCTTTACGCAGTGGATTCCATACGTATCACTTGCATACGGGTGAGCTGCATGCCATTGAGAACCCCGAACAAGATAAGGATACCAATCGTTTTAATGATGGAAAATGTGATGCGAAGGGCCGCTTCTGGGCAGGCACGATGAGCATGAATAATGAAAGCAAAGCCGGATCGTTGTATTGTTTGGAGCAAGGGCAACCCGTTCGCACAATGGTACAAGGTGTGTCTACATCCAACGGCCTGGGCTGGAGTCCGGATCGGCAGACCATGTATTACATTGATACCCCGACACGTTCTATTGACCGGTTTGATTTTGATCTGACGGCAGGTACGATACAAAATCGGACAAGTGTCATTCACATACCGGAGGAATTCGGTTTTCCGGATGGGATGACGGTTGATGGTGAGGGCATGCTGTGGGTTGCGCACTGGGGCGGAGGAAGAGTCACTCGCTGGAACCCGCATACATCAGAACTGTTGCAACAGATTGAGGTGCCGGCAGATCAGGTAACATCCTGCTGTTTTGGTGGACCGGATCTCGAAGAGTTATACATTACAACAGCACGTATAGGGATTAAGGAAGAACGTCTGAAAGAGACACCGGATGCGGGCTCACTTTTTGTCATCAGACCGGGGGTTAAAAGGGCAGGAGACTCACGCTTATGGTAGCCAGAAATAAACAGGTGCCATTTATGTAGTGAATCTTAGTGAACCTCTGCCTGGTTTGCCAGGTAAGAAACGAGTTCATTTTTTACTCTTATATAAAATGTCGAAAGGTGCTGTTCTAACAGCATCTTTTTTTGTTGTATAAACAAGTTTAAACACTGAAAATATTTTACAAAAATCGGAATTTCGACAGAGGGGTTTGAAGATTGCCAGCGAATGTTATTTATTGAAAGTATTATCCAGATAACCGCGAATCAAGAACAATTATGTAAGCGCTTAACAATGTGACTGGAAGGGGGTGAGGCTTCTTGTATCAAGGGATGCATTGATTCGTCTGGCACGCCATCATCAGCACGATGAGACAGCGGGGATAGACCGAAATGCAGTAACGAAGTAGAAGAGGAGGATAAGTTGATATGAGAACGTTTATGGGGAAATTGCGAATGATGAGCCTGACGGTTGCCGTAGTAACCGCTTCGCTGGGAGGACTTGCTGGAACAACAGCGGCGGCACCAAGTGAAGCCTATGAGTGGAAAAATGTGGTGACTGGTGCAGGAGGCGGGTTTGTACCAGGCATTATTTTCAACGAGTCGGAAAAGGATCTGATCTATGCCCGTACGGATATCGGGGGAGCCTATCGCTGGAATGCGGCTGACGAGAGATGGATACCCTTAACGGATTTTGTCGGCTGGGATGACTGGAACAAGAATGGTGTGGACGCACTGGCTACGGACCCGGTTGATCCCGATCGGGTGTATATGGCAGTTGGGACGTATACGAATTCGTGGGACCAAAATAATGGCTCCATCTTGCGCTCTACGGACCGGGGAGATACATGGCAAACCACAACACTTCCATTCAAAGTGGGCGGCAACATGCCGGGACGTTCAATGGGAGAACGCCTGACCGTGGACCCAAATGATAACAGTATCCTGTATTTCGGTGCACGAAGTGGTCATGGGTTATGGAAAAGTACCGATTACGGTGTGACCTGGAACGAAGTCACAAGCTTCCCGAATCCGGGAAATTATGTGCAAGACCCTTCGAATGAATATACCAGTGACATCGTAGGTCTGGCATGGATTACATTTGACAAAACAACAGGTTCGGCAGGGCAAGCAACCCAGACAATCTATGTGGGTGTTGCGGATAAAGATCAAAGCGTATATCGCAGCACAAATGGCGGCCTGACTTGGTCAGCTGTTGCTGGTCAACCTACAGGTTATATCCCGCATCATGGTGTGTTTGATTCAGACGGAAGCCTCTATATTACGTACAGCGATGGTGTTGGACCCTATGATGGGGAAAAAGGTGACGTGTGGAAACTGAACACGTCGACAGGTGTTTGGACCAACATCAGCCCTGTTCCAAGCAGCAGCACGGATAATTATTTTGGATATGGCGGATTGGCTGTTGATGCACAGAATCCCGGTACATTGATGGTTGCGACATTAAATTCCTGGTGGCCGGATGCCACCTTGTTCCGCAGTACAGATGGCGGAGCGACATGGACACGCATATGGGAATTTGAAGGATATCCGAACCGGAAGTTACGTTATACACAGGATATTTCGGCAGCGCCATGGCTCACATTTGGCACCAATCCTGCCCCACCCGAAACAACCCCAAAACTGGGCTGGATGATCGGTGATCTGGAGATTGATCCGTTTGATTCGGATCGTATGATGTATGGAACAGGTGCTACGATCTATGGAACGAAGAATCTGACAGACTGGGATGATGATGAAAAAATCAATATTTCAGTGATGGCGAAGGGGGTTGAGGAGATTGCCGTACTGGATCTGATCAGCCCGCCAAGTGGTGCACATTTGATAAGCGGAGTGGGAGATGTCTCCGGATTCCGTCATAACAATCTGGACCAGGCTCCAGCTACCATATTTACGAGCCCGAACTATCCTTCCACAGAAAGTCTGGATTTTGCAGAGTTAAGTCCAAATACGATGGTTCGCGTAGGTAAAGCAGATTATGCTGCTGATCCAAATGCAAAATCCATTGGTTTGTCCAGTGACGGAGGTACTACGTGGTATAAGGCCAATGCAGAACCTGCCGGCACAACCGGAGGGGGGACCGTAGCCATCTCTGCGAATGGTAACCGACTCGTATGGAGCACGTCAGATAAAGGCGTACATTATTCGACTGGTGGCAATTCATGGACGGCAAGTACGGGGATACCTGCACAGGCAAAAGTGATTTCGGATCGTGTCAATCCAAACAAATTTTATGGATTTGCAGCGGGTAAAATCTATGTGAGTGTGGATGGTGGTGCTACCTTCACAGCATCGTCTGCGACCGGACTTCCGATGGAAGGAAATGCCGATCTGGATGCCGTTCCAGGTGTTGAAGGTGAACTCTGGTTTGCTGGTGGCAGTGAGGAAGAAGGTCCTTACGGATTATGGCATTCTACGGATTCAGGAGCGACATTCACAAAGCTTGCCAATGTAGAGGAAGCAGACAGTATCGGATTTGGTAAAGCGGCACCTGGGCAGAGCGTTGTTGCGTTATACACGGTTGCACAGATCGATGGAACACGTGGATTCTTCCGCTCCGATGACGGTGGTGCCAATTGGGTTCGTATCAACGATGATCAGCATCAGTATGCTCGTGTAACTACAATTACGGGTGATCCGCGTTTGTATGGAAGAGTATATCTCGGAACAAATGGCCGCGGAATTTTGTATGCTGACCGTGTTGGAGGTAACAATGGCGGAGGAGACGGCGGGGGTACACCAGTGACCAACTCTGCGATTACACCGGTTACAGCCGAATTTGATCGCAAAGCAGGCAATCAGGTTAATATTCCAGTCACGTTAACACTTAACGGCAATACACTTGCATCCATTCGCAACGGGAATGCAACGCTGGTTTCAGGTACAGATTACACGTTGACAGGCAATGAGGTCGTATTGAGTAAAAACTACCTGGCTTCACTGCCAAATGGCGCAGCGACGCTAACCTTTCAATTCAGCGCAGGCGCTCCTGCGACCTTGAATCTGCTCATTAAAGACACGACAGCTGCACCTGTTGGAACCATACGCATTGAGATGTTTAACAGCAACACTTCAGCGACGGGCAGCTCGATTAGTCCCAAATTCAAACTGACAAATACGGGTACTACAGCCTTGAATCTGTCTGATGTGAAAATCAGATATTATTACACGATAAACGGTGAACAGCCTCAGAACTTTTTCGCTGACTGGGCGACTGCTGGCAGTGTGAATGTGACAGGCACGTTCAGTGCACTCAATCCGGTACGGACAGGTGCTGATCACGTGCTTGAGATTGGATTTACAGCTTCGGCTGGAACACTGAATGCGGGACAAAGCACGGAAATCCATACGCGCATCTCCAAGAACAATTGGACCAACTATACGCAAACGGATGATTATTCTTTTGCAGGTAGTCAGACTTCCTATACGGACTGGTCCAAAGTCACCGGTTATATCGCGGGAAGTCTCCAATGGGGAATTGAACCATAAGTGAGTGATTTAACGAAATAAAGGATTGAAATAGGGGTTCTGATTCGCCAGATGATCAAATGGCGAGTCGGGGCTTCTTATTTTGTCGAAATATAGTGTAAACTATAGATAGTTACCATTGCTTAAAGGATCGTTTTAAGATATAAAAAGATGTACAATCAATTTAAAATTAATGTAACCGCTAACACTGGAAAGTGTTTATAACCGATATATAATAGTTGGTATAGCCTGTACAGATATAGAGGAAAGATTAGACAAGGGGGTCGCGATCATGAACCGGTTGTGCAAGGTGCTGATTGTTGACGATGAGTTTCTGGTAAGACAGGGCATAAAGCACCATATGAACTGGGAAGCGGAAGGATTTATCATTGTGGGTGAAGCTTCCAACGGTGAAGAAGGATTACAGCAGGTGAACCTGTTAAAACCGGATATTGTGATCACCGACATTGTCATGCCTGTCATGGATGGCGAAACGTTTGTCCGTACACTAAAAGCCAGTAATCCGCAGATTGAAGTAATTGTACTTAGCAGCTTCAGTGAATTCGAGTATGTACGTTCAACGCTTCAGCACGGGGCAGCCGATTATATACTGAAACCCAAGCTGGATACAAATGAATTATTGCAAGTCCTTCAACGCACAGCGGGTAAAATTCCCGAGCTACAGTTCGAGCCGTCGCACGATGGCTGGAGACTTGGGCAACTGATGGAGAAGATGCTGTCCGGATTTACACTGGATGAAGATAGCGAAATGCCGATCATTCGAGATACCTTTCCGTATGAATCCTTTCGTCTGCTGGTGTATAAACCCGTGGGTGCTGGAGGGAATCCACTGAAGATGGATCAGGAACAGATAGAATCCAAGCTCCGCAGTGATCTGCCTGAAGTAGAATGTGCAATGGTTCCCGCAGAGGGTACATTACCTGTGATGCTTCTTAATGTCGATCCTGCGAGAGATGAATGGATGCTTGAACGGATCAGACAGTTGGCCAGTGAAAATGCAGCAGGAGAAGACAGTCCTGGTTGGGTGCTTAGTGAAAGCTTTACTTCATTTGAACAGATGGGTGTTGTTTACCGGGAACGCCTGATTAAGCTGATTGAATATCGCTTCTATTATAAGGATCGACCAATCCTGGTGTATGGTGAACTGCCTCCAATGCATCCCGCAGGTTACCAGTTTAATGTGAATATGTTTTTGCAGCATGTGAAGCGTAACCGGGTCGAAGCGGCAAGGGAGTATTTACAGGATCATGCAAAAACTCTTGGACGGGATTATATTGCCGATGTGTTTGAGATCAAATCATTTCTCGGTAACTTGATCTTTAACGTGACCATTACCCTCGCGGATATGGATGTCCAGTCTGCCGGGCTGGAAGAGAGCAAATATACGTATTTTAAAAATGTGGACGGGGCTTCAAGTCTGGACGAAGTCATGACTGTGCTTGACCAATTCATGACGGAAGTTCAGGAGTGCACCGTTGGGTGTGGGTGGAAAACGAAGTGATCCCAACATGAAGATGCTGCTGGATTACATGCATGAGCACTTTGATCAGCCGCTCGGGCTTGCTGAAGTAGCCAAGCACTTTCATTTTAATCCATCGTATTTATCCAGTTATTTCTCATCTCACAAAAAAGAAGGATTTAATGAATACTTAAATAAAATTCGGATTGAAAAGGCCGAGGAATTGCTCCGATCCGATGATGTAACGATCTCTGAGATTAGCAGTATGGTAGGCTATTCCGATCATAGTTACTTTTGCAAAGTGTTCAAAAAATTCACCGGATTATCACCAAGCCGATACCGGCGCAAATTCTGGGCATAAAGTCAGAAGGATAAGATTATGAAGAAATGGATGAACCAATTATCTCGTCTTGGATTGTTTCCCAAGTTGTTTCTGGTTATGGTGGTCAGTATTGTCCTCGTTTCTGTACTCATCTTATGGACGACCATTCACATGTCAACCAATCTGTTTACTGAGACGTTCAGTATCACAAACTCCAAGGTGCTTAATCAGATCAAAACAAATTTTGAATCCTTTAATGAGGCCATTGCTGCCGTATCGAATAATGTGACGCAGAGTGGATCGATCCGAGGATTCCTGTCCGAAGGAGATGCCGATTCCCTCACGATGGCCAAATCCTTCTATAATATGAGGGAAACGATGGATCGAATTCAATCCATCACAGAATCCTACGAAGTAGGGATAACAATTATCGGGATTAATGGACGAAGCTATTCCACGAATCGTGCTCACCTTCAGTTGTCCGTGGATGAATTGAAGCAGGAGCCAATTACGATGGAAGCCGCTGAGACGCCGAGTCGTCTTATCTTTGATGTTTACCAAAACGAGGCAACGCTCGGGAGTCAGCAGATGATCTCTGCGACGAAAGCGTTGACGGACCGAACACGCAGCCGAATATACGGTACGCTCTATGTCACGATGAGAGAAGACATATTCCGGCAATTTTACAGTAGCTTTACAAGTCGTGGCAATGATGTGGTCATTATGAATGAAAAAGGTGAGATTGTATCATCGAATCGTGAAGACTGGATCGGAACAACTCAGCTGGATTTGCTATCGTATGCCCGGGATATGAACAACAACTCTCCGAGAAGTATTAATGCTCGTGTGATGGATCAGGATAGCGTTGTGCTATCCGAGTATTTACCGTTCTATCGGTTTTATATTGTCAATGTAGTGGATAAGGATCTGGCGATGGGTCAACTTATCGACATGAAGACGGTTGCCCTGATCTGTGCAGCTATCGTTGTGGGGGCACTCATCCTTGTGTTTCTCATCACCAGCCAGATTACCAAGTCACTGCGCAGACTTGTGAAGCAGATGTCCAACATTACAAAAAGTGATCTGGACAACTATATTCCGGTGAGCGGAAGCTACGAGAGCAGGCAGCTTGGTCATGCTTACAATTACATGCTTGATGAACTGCATGATTATGTGGATCAGTTAGTACAGACACAGCATGAACAACGTAACGCAGAGCTTGCGGCATTACAGAGTCAGATTAATCCTCACTTCTTGTACAATACACTTGCATCTGTCAAAGTTCTGGTGCAACAAGGCAACAAAGACAGGGCTGCGGAGACGATTAACGCGTTAATTGGATTGTTGCAAAATACGATCAGTGATGTGAGTCAGACTGTTACCGTGGAACAAGAAGTCGAGAATTTGAAAAATTATGTCTTCATTAATCACGTCAGATATGGTGGCCGGATTAAAGCAGCATTCTACGTCGCTCCCGATTGTACACATTACCATGTACCGAAGCTGGTTATACAGCCGTTTATCGAGAACGCATTTTTCCATGGATTTATCAAAAAAGAGACGGGCACGATTCATGTCATGGTTTCCAGAGCGGGGGAATCGCTCATCTGTGAGATCATGGACAATGGTGATGGAATTGAAGGGCTCGTTATGGGAGAAACGTTACCCAATCCAAAGAACAATCGTCAACTATTCAGCGGTATCGGTATTCGCAACGTACATGACCGTATTGAATTATTATATGGTTCACCTTATGGTGTCACCATTATGAGTACGGTTGGGGAAGGAACGAGAGTCACCGTTACACTGCCTTTAATCACGAGTTGAATCGAACCCCGATTCGATTAAATACACTAAAATCGAGATCCCTCGCTTCTGTTTTATACAGAGGCGGGGGATTTTCACGTGTCAGAGGTAAAGCGGGTGAAATCATTTTTGTACTATTTCAAGATCAAGAAATTACAAAATCAAAAGAAATTACAAAAAACCAAATTTAATGCAAGCGGTTTCTGTAAAGGTTTTCATTGTGGCAATAAGATGACAAATCCGTACAAAATTATTACTAACGAATGGAGATATGGGAATGATAAGATGAATATATCGAAAGCAACCGCTTTCAGAAAACGCAAACAAATTACACACAAAGAGGTTGAAGGGGAGTTGAATGTTTTGAAAAAAATGTGGGTATTGATGCTCGTTACAGTACTGCTGTTGTCCGCATGTTCATCCGGTGGCGGAGGTAATTCCGCTAGTGGTGGTGACGAAAAAACAAACGAAATTACGGTCTGGGCTTGGGACAAAGCTTTTAACGTAGCTGCAATGGAAACAGCAAAAGAAGCATATCAAAAAGCAAATCCTGATGTGAAAATTAACATCATTGAATACGCTCAAGCTGATATCATTCAGAAACTGAACACAGGTCTTAACTCCGGAACTGCCAGCGGTCTTCCAAACGTAGTTCTGATTGAAGACTATCGTTCACAAAGCTTCCTGAATGCATATCCTGATGCGTTCAAAGATCTGTCTTCCAGTATCACGGCTTCCGATTTTGCAGATTACAAACTCGGACCAACAGCGTTTGATGGCAAACAATACGGAGTACCATTTGACTCCGGCGTTGCTGGTTTGTACTACAGAACAGATCTGCTGGAGCAAGCTGGCTACAAAGCAGCTGACCTGCAAGACATCACTTGGGATGACTACATCCAAATTGGTAAAGACGTAAAAGCTAAAACAGGTAAAGAGCTTCTTTCTCTTGACCCGAATGACCTTGGTTTGATTCGTATGATGATCCAAACTGCAGGTAAATGGTATTCCGCAGAAGATGGTAAAACACCTGACATTGCTAATAATGCTGCTCTGAAAGAAGCGTTTATTACTTACAAAGCAATGATGGATGCCAACATTGTTAAATTGCACTCTGACTGGAGTCAATTCGTTGCCAACGCCAATAACGGTAGCGTAGCAACAATTCCTACAGGTAACTGGTTCTCACCATCTGTACGTCAAGAAGCTTCCCAATCCGGTAAATGGGCTGTAGCTCCAATACCGAAAATGGCTGGTCAACCAAACTCTGTTCACGCATCCAACTTGGGTGGTAGCTCTTGGTATGTTATGAACAACGTTCCTGGTGCAGATCAAGCAGCTGATTTTGTAGCAAAAACATTTGGTTCTGACAAACAATTGTATCAAGATCTGTTGAACAACATCGGCGCAATTGGTACGTACAAACCAGCAGTTGATGGTGACGCGTATGCCAAAGCAGACGAGTACTTCGGCGGACAAAAAATCTTCACAGACTTTGCGAATTGGACGAAAGAAATTCCAAGCGTAAACTATGGTATCAACACATATGCCATTGAAGATATTCTGGTTGTAGAAATGCAAGCATTCCTGAACGGTAAATCAATCGATGACGTTCTGGCTGATGCACAAAAACAAGCTGAAGCACAATTAAACTAAGATACCCAAGGTAACTTATAGAACCCTAGGAAACATCGGAGCCGTCTCCCATGTCCGGCGCAAGTCGAACCGGATATGGCGAGAGGCTCCGTGGGTTCTACCCATGTTCCATGGAGAGAGAGGAGCCATACTGTGAAAGCCATGAATACAGGAGACAGTCTCCAAAAGAAAAATAATTTGACTGGATGGGCTTTTGTTTTGCTGGCTGTTGTCGGGATTGTTGCATTTTACTTCTACCCGATGATCCAAGCGCTGCTCTTATCGTTCAAATCTGGTGTAGGAGCCAATCTTGAATTTTCGGGCCTTTCTAACTACAAAAGATTGTTAGTTGATACAACGTTCCGTACAGCATTATCGAATACATTTATCTACTTGATTATTCAAGTGCCTGTAATGATTATTCTTGGTTTGTTTATTTCCGTATTGCTGAATGACAGCACACTACGCTTCCGGAGCTTCTTCCGTACTGCGATTTTCTTGCCTTGTGTAACTTCATTGGTAGCGTACTCTGTTGTATTCAAATATTTGTTCGCACCAGATGGAATGGTGAATCAATTCTTGATGGGCTTGCACATTATTGGCGATCCAATTCAATGGATCACAGACCCGTTCTGGGCTAAAATTACGATCATAATCGCCGTTACTTGGCGTTGGACCGGATATAACATGATTTTCTATCTGTCATCCCTGCAAAACATCGATCAATCGATCTATGAAGCTGCAAGAATTGACGGAGCGAATGCTTTTACACAATTCTTCAAAATCACTGTACCTTTGCTTAAACCGATTATCCTCTTCACGTCCATCACATCAACGATTGGTACATTGCAAATCTTCGATGAGATCATGAATATTACCAAAGGTGGTCCAGGTAATGCGACCATGTCGATTTCACAATACATCTACAACCTTTCGTTCAAATATTCACCGGACTTCGGTTATGCAGCAACAGTGTCATATTCCATCGTAATCTTGATTATTGTATTGTCCATCATCCAGTTTAAAGTGGCAGGTGATAATAAAAATGGCTAAAGCTAAAGCAAAACGGATTTTCACGTATGTGTTCCTATCCATCGTCGCCTTTGTATCCATTTTCCCTTTCTTCTGGATGCTGGTCAGTTCAACAAATGCATCTGTCGATGTAACCAAGGGTAGACTGCTGCCCGGTTCAGCTTTTATTGATAACTTCAACAAACTGATTGATTCGACAAATCTGGTACAGGCTCTCGGAAACTCGGCGATTATCTCTGTGGTCTCCACTCTCTTGGCACTGTTTATTGGTTCCATGGCAGGTTATGGCTTCGAGGTATATCGCACGAAGTCTCGTGACATTGTGTTTAATATCCTGTTGTTATCCATGATGATCCCGTTTGCAGCGATTATGGTACCACTGTATCGTATGTTTGCAACAATCTCGGGAGTTGCACCGGTTATCGGTATTAACACGATGTCAGCAGTTATCTTGCCAACCATCGCAACAGCGTTCCTGATCTTTTTCTTCCGTCAGAACACCAAAATGTTTCCGAAAGATTTGCTGGAAGCTGGACGTATTGATGGTTTGAGTGAACTCGGCATCTTCTTGAAGATCTATATGCCAACCATGAAAACAACATATGCAGCGGCAGCAATCATTACATTCATGAGTAGCTGGAACAACTATCTGTGGCCACTCATTGTATTGCAAACACCTGACCAACAAACGATTCCACTGTTGATCTCAAATCTGGGTGCTGGTTATTCTCCGGATTACGGAGTAATCATGACCGCAATCGTTATTGCAACACTGCCTACAGCAATCGTTTTCTTCATCATGCAGAAACATTTTGTTGCAGGTATGGTAGGTTCCGTGAAGTAATGGAAACAGCATAATCCGTGCAAATGACGGGTGCAGGAAAGAAGAGAGGGCGCTGTTATGGCGTACCTCTGTCTTTTTTGTTTATGTAAAGCAAAAGGAAATCCAGAGTAAACCTTGAATAAGTCAAACTATAACGTTTTAAAGGGAGAGAGAGCCGATGAAAGCAACAAAGGCAGATATCAACTGGTTGGGGGACGTAAGTGTATTTGAGGTGAACCGTCTGCATGCTTATTCCGATCACCGTTATTACCAAACAATGGAAGAGGCAGTAGGTTCAGGCGCGATGTCCATGCGTTATGATCTGAATGGTACGTGGAAATTTAACTATGCAATTCGTCCAGACAGCCGTTCTGAGTTTTTCTATACATCCGATTTTTCCAGTGAAGGCTGGGATGATATTGAAGTTCCGGGGCATATCCAACTTCAAGGATACGGACAGATTCAATATGTAAATACACAATATCCTTGGGATGGCCTGAACGAAATTCGTCCGCCAGCATTACCACAGGATAAAAATCCGGTTGGAAGTTACATTCGCACATTCCACCTGCCGACAGGTTGGGAGTCGAATTCGGTATATATTTCTTTCCAAGGTGTAGAGTCTGCATTTTATGTATGGCTTAACGGACAATTCGTAGGATACGGGGAAGACAGCTTCACGCCATCTGATTTTGACCTGACGCCATTCCTTCAGGATGGAGAGAACAAACTCGCAGTTGAGGTGTATCAACGCAGCACAGGCAGCTGGCTGGAAGATCAGGATTTCTGGCGTTTCTCCGGCATTTTCAGAGATGTATATCTGTATACCGTCCCAGCTGCACACGTACGTGATGTTCATGTTCGCACAGATCTGGACAAGTCCTATACCAACGGTACATTGCAACTAGATTTGAAACTGGAAGGAAAAGCGGTTGCTGGAGCGCGAGTTGAGGCTGAACTTCGTGATCGTGAAGGCAATACTGTTAAAACGTTTGAGTCCAAAGTTAACGATGGACAAGTAAGTCTTCGTGAAGATATCGGCACAGTAAACCTGTGGAGCGCAGAGATTCCATACTTGTACCGTCTCTATATTCGTGTATATGATGCTGCGGGTACACTGGTTGAGGTAGTTCCTCAAGCCGTTGGTTTCCGTACATTTGAAATGATTGATAAAGTGATGCACATCAACGGTAAACGTATTGTATTCAAAGGTGTGAATCGCCATGAGTTCAACCCGCGTCGTGGACGTGCGGTTACGAAGGAAGACATGCTGTGGGATGTTCGTACGATCAAACAGAACAACATGAATGCCGTACGTACGTCACACTATCCAAACCAAAGTCTTTGGTATGAGTTGTGTGATGAATACGGACTTTATGTTATTGACGAGATGAACCTGGAGACACACGGATCTTGGCAGAAGCTTGGCGCCGTTGAGCCTTCATGGGTTATTCCAGGTGACAAACCGGAATGGCATGATATCGTTATGGATCGCGCTGTATCCATGGTGGAGCGTGACAAAAACCATCCGTCCATTCTGATCTGGTCTTGTGGTAATGAATCACACGGTGGTGAAGTCATCTACAAAGTATCCCAATACTTCAAATCAGCTGATCCAACACGTCTGGTACATTACGAAGGTGTATTCCATGATCGCCGTTTCGATGAGACCAGTGATATGGAGTCTCGCATGTATGCCAAACCGGCAGACATTGAGGAATTCCTGAATGCAAACCCGACCAAGCCGTATATCAGCTGTGAGTACATGCATGCCATGGGTAACTCCATTGGCGGTATGCACAAATATACGGAGTTGGAAGACAAATATCCGATGTATCAAGGTGGATTCATCTGGGATTACATCGACCAATCCATTTATAAAAAAGATCGTTACGGCAAAGAGTTCCTCGCTTATGGCGGAGATTTTGGTGATCGTCCATCAGACTATTCGTTCTGTGGTAATGGTATCGTCCATGCTGACCGTAAAGTAACTGCGAAAATGCAGGAGGTTAAATTCCTTTACCAGAACATCAAGCTGTTCCCGGATCGTGAAGGTGTCAAAATCGTGAACGGTAATCTGTTCGCAGATACATCTGCGCTGGAACTGGTATACAGCCTGGAGCGCGAGGGACATGAAGTGCTGCGTGGAACATTGGAAGTGAACGTGGATGCACAAAGCGAGACGGTAGTGAAACTTCCGCTTGGTGCAGAAGCTCTGGTGGGCGGCGAGTACGCTGTGAACACTGCATTTGTGTTAAAAGAAGCTACACTGTGGGCTGACAAAGGCGAAGAAGTGGCATTTGGACAGTTTATTTTCACACAGGATCAGGTAAATGATGCAGCCGAGACGGACCTGAACCTTGTAAGTGATGTACAGGTTATTGAAGGTGACGTTAACATCGGTGTTCGTGCTGGCAAGACACATGCGCTGTTCTCCAAACAGTTCGGGACACTGGTTTCCCTGAAATTGTCCGGTCGTGAGACGATTGCTGTACCACCTGCACCGCTCTTCTGGCGTGCAATGACGGATAATGACAAAGGTATGGCGATGGGCTTCGAACTGGGCGCCTGGTATGCAGCGAGCCTGATGCCACGTTCTGTAGAGTGGAAAGCGGAACAGAAACCGGATCAATACCGGATTGAGTTCACTTACAAACTCAACATTTCGGAGGATGTACAAGTGAAAGTGGTATATACCGTTCATGCAGATGGAAGCGTACGTGTGCATAATACGTACAAAGGTACAGCCGGATTGCCGAACCTGCCAATCCATGCATTGTCCTTCAGAACATCACCTGACTTCGAAAACGTGGAATGGCTCGCGATGGGACCAGAAGAAAACTATGCAGACCGCGCATTTGGCGCACGTCTCGGTATCCACGGCAGCAAGGTAGCTGATACTGTAGCTCCATATCTGGTACCACAGGAATCAGGTAACCGCACTGGGGTGCGTTGGGCGAAATTGACTGACAACGCGGGACGTGGCTTTAAAATTGAAGCTTCTGGAACTCCAGTCGAGCTGAATGTCTCACCATATACAGCATTTGAGCTGGAGAACGCACAGCATGCGTACGAATTACCTCCTGTGCACTATACGGTCGTGACTGTAGCGGGTAAACAAATGGGTGTTGGCGGTGACGACAGCTGGGGTGCTCCAGTTCATCCGGAATACTTGATCCCTTCGGACGGCGAACTGACATTTGAATTTGTCATTCGTGCACTGTAAGTAAAAGAATCGTACAGAATAAAGAATGTATTCTATAAAGAACAGAGGTCTTCGCTCATCGGAGGCCTCTGTTTTGTTATGTCAACGAACAGCTTGAGAGCATTGTATGAAACCGTTCTCTCTCTAACCTCGTAATGTACGAGACAGGAAACATAAGAGGGGGGTTCAAGATGAGTAAAAAAGCAAAGACAGGTATATGGGTGACGGTGTTAGTCTTCTTAGGTATCATTGTTGGATGTTTCATATGGTATTTCAATACCGCTTCAGGTGAACGTGCACTCAAAACGATGAGGTCCAATAACTCGGGTGGCCTGGAGAGGGTTGTTAAAGTGTACAGCAACAATGGTGAATTGATTCAGACCTATGATGGCAAAATTGACGTGGAAGATACGGAATACGGGAATAAAGTATTATTTGATCTCAATGGGAAACGTGTTGTGATCTATAATGCAACGATTGTTGTTGAAGAGAAGTAAGCGTAATTTGCCAGTCTTGACGAAGCGCTGGTTTGGAATTTGGAATGACACCCTAGTGAAGATAAACAAGGAGGAGTTTAGTGATGATCCTGGGCAAAACATCGGACATTTCAGGTTTAACGCAGGTTGCCAATCTAACGGATGAGTTGCAGCCTGTATTTGATAAAGCAGAAAGCAAATATCAAGTAGTTGATATTGAACTCTTCTTTGTTTTCAGGTGTCTTCCTGAAGAATATGAGAGAAGGTCCACGGTCAGGCATGTGAAGAAGGAGAATGTCATCTATTTTGATCTGGTGGTCAGCGAGGATCGGTATAAGACATTAAGCAAAAGCAAACAACGGTATGCGTTAAGCCATGAGTTTTATGCTTTTTTGAGTGAAAAGATCCAGAAATACAAGATTGAACATCTAAACACAAATGAGTTTATCGAAGATATGGGCATGTGGCTGAGGGAGATTGGATGGTTGCAGACCGACGAGCAAGCCGACATAAGTGAATTTGAAGAAAAGTATAACTAATAAAATAATTAAAACATATACAACAAAAAGAAGCCCTCTTTCGAGAGCTTCTTTTTCATGGGAGAGGAGAAACCGGACGAAGAGCTTATGGGGAAACGTAAGTCTTCTCCGCGGTTGTCTACGACACTTGTGATGTCGATAATTATAGAATCGCCCGATTGTTTCCTTTTTATACATATGCGTTAACAATTCGTCAACAATTTTCCAAGGGAAATGAAGACCGCACATTTTTCAAACCGAACCCGAGTGTGGTACGATAGTCGTATCAATAAACTTACATAGAGAAAAGGTGACTCGTCAAGTGAGAGTGGTATCTGGGAGTGCAAAAGGCAGGCCGCTAAAGGCTGTTCCTGGCACGGGTACGCGGCCGACCACCGACAAGGTGAAGGAAGCGTTATTTAGCATGGTTGGTCCTTATTTTGAGGGCGGCACAGCATTGGATCTGTTTGCAGGCAGTGGAGGTCTCGGTATTGAGGCGCTGAGCCGCGGCATGGACAAGGCTGTTTTTGTTGATTTGGAATCGAAAAGTATTGAAGTTATCCGCATGAATCTGAAGGCGACCAAGCTTGAAGACCAGGCGGCCGTATATCGTAATGATGCAGGTCGGGCATTGAAGGCACTCGCCAAACGAGGCACAACGTTTGATCTGGTGTTTCTGGACCCGCCATATCGCATGAAGAACGGGCACGAGTTGATGTTAACCATGCACGAACTGGAACTTCTGGAACCCGAAGCAACCATCGTGCTTGAATATGAATCCAAACATGATTACCCTGAGCAATTCGGCCCGTTTGAACAAACGCGCAAGGCTTTGTATGGGGAGACAGCAGTATCCATCTATTATTATGCGCCAGAAGCAGTTGAAGATGGAGAATCCATTACACCGGAAGGGGAGACTCCTCATGACTGAAATGATACACCGACAGGAACGGATCGCCGTATATCCTGGAAGTTTTGATCCCGTAACGATGGGGCATCTGGATATTATCGCCAGAGCGTCAAAGCAATTTGATCGCGTCATTGTGGCTGTGTTGAACAATATGAGCAAAAATCCGCTGTTTACGGTGGAGGAACGCAAAGAACTGATTACGGAAGTAACCCGCCATCTGCCAAATGTGGAGGTTGACAGTTTCCGCGATCTGACAGCCAATTACGTCCGGCAAAAGGAAGCTCAGGTCATCGTTCGTGGTATACGCTCGGTAACTGATTTTGAATACGAGTTGCAATTGGCATCGACCAATAGCAAGTTGAACCCGGATGCGGAAACGATATTTATGATGACAAATCCCAAGTATTCCTATTTAAGTTCCAGCATCGTCAAAGAAATCGCTCATTATCATGGAGATGTTACAGATCTTGTCTCACCTGAAGTGGAAGCTGCGCTCCGTCAGAAAATCAGCGAGAAAACCGGCGGTTAAACCAGAAGGTAAGACCGGATAGACTAACCATGACTATAAGAAGTAATGCAAGACCCATGCATGCGACAGGGAAGACGCTCCAAATGGTGTTGATCGTGTATGTGTTACCTGGACTATGTATGAATAGCCAACCGAATGGTGTCGTGAGTTCCTCCTCTGCATTCGTCTGTAATGTGGTCCAGACTTCTGTGCTATAACGACTGAACGGCATCCATAGGAACAGACTGATGAAAAAGGCGATTAATCCATGAGTCAGGCGAACTCCAGCAAAGTACAACATCGATTTGGTGCCCGGACTAGTTGTTTTCAGGACAGCAGAAACTTGCAGATGGGAACATAAACCACCCCATCCCAGAACGGCTGCAAGTAGAGACATGAGCAGCATGGGTGTAAGTGAAGTTTGGCTCAAATGATAAGTGCCCAGATGAAGCTCAAAGAAGGCTGGCCACAGCGCAGCAGAGGAACCGGGCGTCAGATAAAGGGAGACCAACCGGATAAACACGGCAAAACCGATCATGTATCCTCCAGTCATCATCAAGGTCTGCACAGCTTGAGACACGGTGTCACCTAACAGTTTGCCAAATCCCCTTCCATCACGACGTTGAGCTTCCCTCGCTGCAATCATCATATCGGACCATACACCGCGTCGTTTGAACGTAGAGTGGTGGGGTGCAGATGAGCGACTTGTGGAACTTGCGTGACTTGCAGGCTGAGAATCAAGAGAGTTGTTATCTGTTTGCGCGGCTGTGGAGCCAACCCTGTTTGTCTGGTTACCTGGTGCTGGCAGGAGACGTGTGGCAAGAACGGCAGCAATCCAGCCGCTGATCCAGTGGACCACGAGTAGAAAATATCCGGCCGCTGGCTGGTGAAGAAAAGCAGCGCCAACGACTAGTATGATCATCATTGGATTGGCAAAATGAGATGCCGCCGCAAGGACAACCGCCTGCTTGGCGGTAATTTGTCTATCCTGAAATAAACGGGACACCGCATCTGCTCCTGCGGGGAATCCGCCGCACATGCCAACGGCAATCGCCAGACCTGCGTTGCCTGGGAGTCTGAACCATCGTTGCATCAACGGTCCGAGCAAGGCGCCGACCGCGTGGGTGAAGCCAAACGCAGTGAGCATTTGGGATAACATGAGGAACGGGAGCATGGCAGGGAAGATGATTTTCCACCATATATCCAGACCTTGAATAGAGGCGTCAAACGCTTCTTTGGGGGAAGCAACTACTGCAATGACCAACATTAAAGCGCCGGTACTTAGGATTATCGTTCGTAACGGGCCAGAATCTCTAACCTCGCTCTGTAATGTCATCGTTTCACCTCATATCAGATAACGCCGATTCGGCATCTGAATCGTTATGGACGGCCGAATGACGCCCGAAGGGCGGTTCGGCCTTGACCGGACAGGCTATTGTATACAGCGGCCTATCCGGCCTGTACCATTGTATGCACAAGGACCAGAGTGTTAGACTTGAAAAAAATGATAAAACAAGATGGAATTACGATCGCTGATTAGTGTAGAGTTCAGCTTATATAGAGATACAAAGAACGGAGGCTCATGCGATGAATCGGATTCGGAAATCTGGCGGATTCAGAGCTTCGATCTTTGTGATCGTGGTGGCTCTGGTCGTTTATGTTGCCGTGTACATGCCAACGCCGTATATCATATATATGCCTGGCAGTGCAGATGAAGTAAAACCAATGGTAACCGTTAAGGGTGGAGACCAGGAAGAACGCGGTGTGTTTATGATGACGACCGTGTCGGCAACATATGCCAATGTGTTTTTGCTAGGAACCTCTCTGTTCAATAAAAATGCTCAAGTGGATAAAAAGGAAGACCGACTGCGCGGCAAAAGCGAAGCGGAATACTCTGCCGAACAGGTGTGGTTCATGAGTGACTCACAATCCTCCGCAATGGAGGCTGCATATGAGCAGGCTGATGTGACTTACTCTATTGTACCTGAACATATCTTTGTATTTGGACTGTCTGAAGATCCAAAACCGGAAGGAGACATTGCTCCGGGAGATATCATTCTGGGAGTGAACGGAACAGCTACGCCGGATAATACGGTGCTTTCTGCCCAGTTAAAAGATAAAAAGGTCGGAGATACGGTTGAAATGCAACTGGAACGTGGTGGAGAGACCATTAGCCGGGACGTGAAACTGATTCAGGTAAAAGACAGTAAAACGGGTGAAACCCGCCCGGGACTCGGAGTAATGATCGGTGCGGTTCAGAAGGTGAAAGCTGAAGATCCAAACAAACAGATATCCTTTACAGATACTCAGGTTGGTGGTCCGTCTGCCGGCTTGATGTTTACGTTGGAGATCTATAACCAGTTAACACCTGGAGATCTGACCAAGGGGCATCGAATTGCGGGTACAGGTACCATTACCAAGGACGGTGTGGTGGGTGCCATTGGTGGTGTAGTGCACAAGATTGTAGCCGCTGATCGGAAAGAAGCGGAGATATTCTTTGTGCCGAAGGATAACTATAAGGAAGCAGCAGCCAAGGCTGAACAGATTGGCACCAAAATGAAACTTGTGCCTGTGAGCACGGTGGATGATGCGCTGGCTTATTTGAAAACCTTGTCCGTGAAATCATAGGTTATAATCGGGGGGGAAGAGATCGAGCCAACGTTGAACCGGATGGATAAAGAACGGATGAAATCGGAATAATTTATTGCACCGGAATGAAGTGTGATCAAGAGATTTGAGAAGATCAACAGAAGTTAATAAGGAAATCCCCTTGTTGCGATGTGCCTGAATGGCGCGCAATAAGGGGATTTTTATTTGTTTAGTTGAGTGTGGAACAGTGGATATCAATGATCTGTTTGATGATGGAATAAAAAGCTCCATAGAGATGAAGCCTTATGGTCAAAAGCGGATTACAGTCTCACAGGCGACTCATAGTAGTCACTGAACATCTTGCGTGTGTCCCTATGCTCGCAAGCGAGCCCATACGCAACCTGAGCTTGTATATCCAGTTCCAACTGATTGTGTGTGAACGTCGACGGTTTCAGCACAACAGGCAGTGACGCGGTCTTCTTCATTTGTTTAAGCAGGCTCTGCCCTTGAGCATTAAATCCGAGGACTCGGAGATATCCGGGTCCGCCAGCCAATTGCTCTGGTGAACACTCGGCTTTGGTGTGATTCAGGAGCAGGTGGGCGAGCATACGCTGGAGTTTGGTGCGTGTGTATCGTTTGGTCTTTAGTGCATTCAGGAGTGCTTCGACTGAAGGCTCCGGGAGCTGAGCGAGTACACGGCTCAGCCGGTGTTCCAGGCCTTCCGTGACTTCGGCGATGCGTTCCAGCTCGGAGGCACGTCGGGTGGCCGCGAGGTGCAACAGAGGCTGTGCAAAGCGCTCCCAGTGTATGGGAGCGCGCCCTTCCTGCCATTCGCGATGCAGAATGGCAAGGGTTGCCGCCGGCACGTATGGCGCGGCGGCATCGGGTCCGTCCGCCATCAGCAGGCGGCGGACAGCTGTTGCACTGGCGATCGCCCCCGGCCCGGGCGTCGTCTCATGATACGCGGCACCGGTACGCGCCGCCGTAAAGGGCTGGATCGCGCTGCCAAGTCGTTGCAGCGCGATCAGGTAGTGCAGCCCAAGCGAATTGTTGGGCTGCTCCAGCAGTGCAGCGGCGTCGTGAGCATCGACGCCGCCAGGCGCCAGCGCCGCCGCCGCGCCTGCGTACGCGGCGGGGTAGCTGGCGCCTTCCCGCAGGCGGCGCACGATGTCCTCGCGCATCCCTGCGGGCTCCACAGCCAGCACGCGCGCAATGCGCTGCAGGCTGTCCAGGTCGCCGGACTCGCTGCCAAAGCAGAGCGAGTCCACAATGCCGGTGCGGTGCAGCAGCGATACCGCACCGAAGGCAAACCACTCTGCCGGTTGGACCGCGTACGCAACCGGCAGTTCAAGCACGAGATCGGCGCCTGCGTGCAGCGCCATCTCAGTGCGCGCCCTTTTACCCACGATGGCGGGTTCGCCACGCTGGAGAAAAGGGCCGCTCATGACCGCAACAACGGCGTCTGCGCCACTTAGCCGCCGAGCTTCTTGCAAATGATAGACATGCCCATTGTGCAAGGGGTTATATTCAACAATGACGCCTACGGCTTTCATGATTAGACGTACTCCTTTCGATTGGATAACCGAGTATGTATAACATCCATTCCATCATAGGGGATGTCATGTATTAGATCAAATCATGCACCAATTCAGACAAGAAAAAGGCACAAATCCGACATCAACGGATGTCAGACTATGCCTGCAAATCTATTGTATATTACAGATTTTCGATAATCGGAGAACGATCTCTTCAACTTAATAAATCAGAACGCTTAGACACTTTCCGGAGCGGGAGATAGACTTGCTTTCGGCCCAAAAAATTCATAATGAATGTTGTCCGCTGCAACACCAAGCGCCAGAAGCTCCGTATACACTGCCCGCATGAACGAAACGGGTCCGCACAGATAATAAGTGGAATCCAGTTCATCGATCACTTGACGAAGCCAGACCGCATCCATATAACCTTCCTTATGAAAATGACTGTTCGTACGATCAGCATCCTCAGGTTGTGTATAACAATAATAAGCTTTAACGCCCTGATTAAGTTCGACTAGACTGTTCACATGATCACGGAACGCGTGCGATTGACCATTGGGACTTGCATGCAAAAATGTAATGGTGCGATTTTCATTCAAGTTAGCCAGCGTATTTAACATGCTGATCATGGGCGTTAGACCCACACCACCACTCAGGAGAACAACAGGCCGTTTATCGTCTGCATTCAGCGCGAAGTCGCCAGCAGGAGCGGATAGTTCCACCAGACTGCCTTCTTTAATGTGATCGTGGAGATACGTAGAGATAACTCCGTCAGGACGCTCTAATACACCTCGCTCACGCTTAACGGAAATGCGATAGTAGGGTTTACCCGGGGTATCTGAAAGGCTATACTGACGAATCTGGGTAAATGACTGTGCCTCTGGTTTGATTTTGATACTGATGTATTGTCCCGGTTCATAACTGGCAATGGGCTGACCATCGTCTGGAACGAGGTAAAAGGACGTGATGACTTCACTTTCCTGCACTTTCTTGGCAACCTTGAAGGTACGAAATCCTTCCCAGCCACCCGTCTGGTTTTCCGCTTCTGTGTACATGTCCTGTTCGATCCCGATAAAGGCGTCTGCAATGACATTATAGGCTTCGCCCCACGCCGTGATAATTTCATCCGTTGCCGTGTCTCCGAGTACATCTTTGATGGCTTGAAGCAGATAGGTGCCAACAATCACATATTGCTCGGGAACGATACCCAGGCTGCGATGTTTATGTGCAACTTGCCGGACGGCAGGCAGGATGGAGGACAGATTATCGATATGCAGGGCAGCGGTGTATACCATATTGGCGAGAGCGGCTTGCTGTCGTCCCTGTTTCTGATTTGCGTGATTAAAAATATTTAGCAGTTCCGGATGAGCTGTGAACATCGTTTCATAGAAATGGCGTGTGATCGCTTCGCCGTGGACTTCAAGTACGGGTACTGTAGATTTAATCACTCTAATTGTGTGCTCGCTTAACATACATTTTCCCTCCCGATATAATATGAAATAGTTGGATAATAAATCGGTCATGGAGCTGATCGTGCTTCGGTTTATAGCAAGTATAGATAGGGGACAAGCGGGTCTGTGTGATATAGATCACACTAAACGTTAACGAAATGTGACTGCTATTTGCAAGGAACTACAATTAAAATGACGACTTGTAGTTTATCTTGAAGTGAGTCTATAATAGACCAGATGGAGTAAACGGTTCTGAGCCATTGGTTTTAAAAAGGGTGTAAAGTTAAAAGTGTTGACAAACGTCTTGAAAAATCGGTATAATGATTTTTGTTTGTTAAGTCAATTTCATAATACTTTTAACGATAAATCGTCAGAATACATACAGTCAGGATTTACTGCTTTACAAAAGCAGGCTTGACCTGTATAACTGTCGTGATACGTTTGATACGAATTATGAAATTGGTTTCGTTTGGAGTGATGGAAATGTTAATGCCATTTCGCAAAGTGGCTACCAGTGATGGCCCCCTGAAGTTTAACGAACAGTGGGATATCAAGGAACTGGTTTCTAACCGACAAGATATCACAGCCGTTACCCCGCTGACTGCGGACTTATCTGCAGAATTCAGAGAAGGTGACGTTGTGGATGTTCATGGCAAGCTGACCGTAGGAGTGGACATGTTGTGCTCCCGTTGTCTCAAGCCAATCAATGAACATTTTCATATTGATTTTCATGAGCAATTCAAGCAGGGAAAACAGCCAGAGGACTTACACGAGGACGATGATACGCTCTATGTGGATGGAGATAGCGTTGATCTGAAGGGTTATGCCGAGGAAGCTTTTCTGCTGGATCTTCCGTTTATACCGCTATGTAGCGATACATGCAAAGGGTTATGCCCCAAGTGTGGCCATGAGCTGAACGAAGGTGACTGCGGTTGTGATAACCAGGTTATTGATCCGCGGCTTGCAGGGCTCAAGGATTTTTTTAAATGAGCATGATTGAAAATCGAACATTTTAAGACTACCTGCAAAGGTTGATTTTGATAAGGAGGTGGGAATAATGGCAGTACCTCAACGGAGAACGTCCAAGACGCGTCGCGACAAACGTCGCACTCACTTTAAATTGGCTGTACCGGGCATGGTGAAATGTGAACAATGTGGCGAACTTAAACTTAGTCACCACGTGTGCAAAGTGTGCGGAACGTACAAAGCAAGAGAGATCATCTCTCAATAATAGTTGGACATTAAGTAGCACTTCATTTCGATGAGGTGCTACTTTTTTTGGATTAGAGAGTGTAGGTAGAGTGAGCTAACAAGCATGAAATCCTTGCACCAGAAGGGTGAATTGTTTTTGTTAGGCCAGTCTTTCTTTTTGACACGGGATGAGATATACTATAGTTTAGTACCAGGTTCTAAGATTTGACGTTACATATAGATGAACCATAATCCGTTTGAGAACGACCCTGGTGACCAGGGATGCAACTATAGAAGCAACACGAAAGAATGGTTGAACTGGCCGGATGGGACGGTTCCGTAAACGATACAGCGGGGGGTGTCAGGCATCGAACGTGTACCGAAGAGACAGAGGCAACAGCAGTTAACCAAAATGATAGAAGAGAACCCGTTTGTGACGGATCAGGAACTTACACGCCAATTGAAGGTGAGTATTCAGACGATTCGTCTTGACAGGCTGGAACTTGGAATACCCGAACTTCGGGAGCGGATGAAACTGATGGCAGAGCTCTCGTATGATCAGGTACGCTCGTTGCCCTTGCATGAGATTATCGGTGATATTGTGGATCTGCAACTGGATAAAAGCGGGATTTCCCTGTTTGAGATTAAGGAAGAACACGTGTTTTCCAGAACAGGCATTGCACGTGGACACTATGTCTTTGCACAGGCTAACTCCTTGGCTGTAGCGATTATTAATGACGAGATCGCGTTGACTGCATCAGCAGACATTCGCTTTGTCCGTTCGGTTCATTTGGGAGAGAAATGTATTGCAAAGGCTTATGTGAGATCGATTCCGGGTCAAAAGGGCAAAGCCAAAGTGGAAGTATTCACTTATGTAGGTGAAGAAATGGTGTTTCAAGGCAACTTTGTAATCTACCATTCAGGTGGAGAAGACAGCGGAGAAGGAGGTCATTTGGAATGAAAATCGTCATTGATGCCATGGGAGGCGACAATGCACCTGCATCAACGGTAGAAGGTGCGATTGCCGCAGCCACGGAATGGGCGGATACACAGATCGTCCTGATCGGCGATGAAGCCAAGCTGGAGCCTCTTTTGAGTCAGTCAGGTGTGAGACCTGCCAATCTTACGGTCCGGCATGCTTCCGAAGTTATTGGTTCGGATGATGAACCCGTCAAAGCAGTGCGCCGCAAGAAGGATGCCTCCATGGTGGTCGCAGGGCGCATGCTGAAAGAGGGCGAAGCGGACGCGATGATCTCGGCGGGCAATACTGGAGCGTTGATGACAGCGGGTTTGCTTGTTGTAGGTCGCATGGAAGGCATTGAACGTCCGGCGCTTGCGCCTATGATTCCAACGATTGATGATGTAGGTGTGCTTGCGCTGGATCTTGGAGCGAATATGGATGCCAAACCTGAGCACCTTGCACAATATGGTCTGATGGGCAGTTTGTATCGGCAAAAAGTACAGGGCATTGAGTCCCCACGAGTGGGCTTGCTCAATGTAGGAACAGAGCCAGGTAAGGGAAATGAGTTAACCAAACATGCATATCCTTTACTGGAACAACTCCCAATTCGGTTTGTCGGTAATGTTGAGGCACGTGATGTGCTGACTGGTGCTTGTGATGTGCTTGTATGTGACGGTTTTGCAGGGAATATCCTGCTGAAATCGCTAGAGGGCACAGCAGGTGCCATTTTCGCCTTGCTTAAGGAACAATTCTCATCTTCTCTCAAAAGTAAACTGGCTGCAGCTGTACTAATGCCTGAGCTGCGTGGGTTGAAACGAAAGCTGGATTATACGGAGCATGGTGGAGCGCCACTCCTCGGTTTGAGCAGACTGGTTGTGAAAAGTCATGGATCTGCTGATGGCAATGCCATCAAAAATGCTGTGCGCCAGGCTCGGATTGCAGTGCAGAATCAGCTGGTAGAGAGCATATCTAAGGAAATTAGCGGGAAGTGAGTGACGATATGAATAATTTGCGCCCAGTGGGGGTTATTGGTACAGGGAAATATGTGCCTGAGAAAATTTTGACAAATAGCGATCTGGAGAAAATGGTCGATACCAATGACGAGTGGATCGTCAGTCGTACAGGAATCAAAGAGCGTCACATTGCTGCACCGGATCAGGCAACTTCTGATCTGGCATACGAAGCGGCTATTAAAGCCCTTGAATCTGCAGGTATGACAGGCAGTGATCTTGATCTGATCATTGTTGCAACGATTACTCCGGATTCTTCGTTCCCATCGACAGCCTGCATCTTGCAGGACAAATTGGGTGCAAAAGGTGCCGCGGCATTTGATCTGTCGGCTGCTTGTTCCGGATTTGTATACGGTTTGGCTAGTGCTACCAGCTTCATCCAAAGCGGTATGTACAACAATGCTCTTGTGATTGGTGCGGACTGCTTGTCTCGCATTACGGATTATACAGACCGTAACACATGTGTCCTCTTTGGTGATGGAGCAGGCGCGGTAGTCGTTGGTGAAGTTCCGGAAGGTCGCGGATTCAAAGCATTCGATCTCGGTGCCGAAGGTGCTGGTGGTAGTCTTCTTCAGATGGAAGGCGGCGGTTCCCGTCTGCCAGCTTCCGCAGAGACCGTTGAAAATAAAAAGCATTACATCTACATGAACGGTCGTGAAGTGTTCAAGTTTGCGGTACGTGTCATGGGGACGGCTACCATTGAGGTATTACGCAAGGCTGGTATGGAGCGTACGGATGTGGATCTGTTTGTTCCTCACCAAGCGAATATTCGGATTATCCAATCTGCGATGCAACGACTTGAACTTCCTGAAGAAAAGGTTGTAGTCAACGTGGATAAGTATGCAAACACATCGGCAGCTTCCATCCCGCTTGCTCTGGTAGAAGCTGCGGAGGAAGGTCGTATGAAAGCCGGAGATACCGTTCTGATGGTTGGATTCGGTGGCGGTTTGACATGGGGAGCATCGGTACTCGTTTGGTAAAATAGACATCTGGGAGATGAATGAGATGGGTAAAATAGCATTTGTATTTCCCGGACAGGGATCACAGGCTGTAGGCATGGCCAAGGACGCGTATGAGTCCGTGCCTGCGGCAACCGAGATTTTTCGCACAGCAGATGAAACATTGGGTTTCTCGCTGAGCAACCTTGTATTTGAAGGACCGGAGACCGAGTTGAAACAGACATCAAATACACAACCGGCTCTGTTGACAGCAAGTATTGCCTTGCTTGAAGCTTTCAAAGAAAAAGGAATTCAGCCTGACTATACGGCTGGACACAGTCTGGGAGAATACAGTGCACTGGTGGCAGCGGGCGTTCTTTCGTTTGCTGACGCAGTGAGCACTGTGCGGGCGCGTGGTCAGTATATGGAACAGGCAGTACCGGGTGGAAAAGGAGCGATGGCTGCTGTATTGGGTGCGGATCGGGAAGCGCTGGGGGTGCTTTGCCGTGACGTATCTGAAAGTGGTCATGCGGTTGAACTTGCCAACATTAATTGTCCGGGTCAAATCGTCATTTCTGGTGTGAAGGAAGGCGTAGCTGCTGTCGCGGAACGAGTGAAAGAAGCAGGCGGTAAACGCGCCATTGCATTGGAAGTAAGCGGTCCGTTCCACTCTTCATTGATGAAGGGTGCAGCTGAGAAGCTGGCAGAGAAACTGAAAACCGTTACGTTCTCACTGGCAGCGGTCCCTGTAGTCGCTAATGTGACTGCAAGACCTGCAGAGGATGGACAGGTTCAGGATTTGTTGACAGCTCAGGTCTATTCTCCTGTATTATGGGAAGACAGTGTGACATGGCTTATTGAGCAAGGCGTGGATACGTTCATCGAGATTGGATCTGGCAGTGTACTGACTGGTTTGATTAAAAAAACAGATAAAACCGTAAAACTGTATAATGTGAACAGTCTTGAGACACTCGAAGCAACGGCAAGTGAATTAGAAGGAGTTATATGAGTTAAACTAAACTTTTTACACGAGAACGGAGAGGACAGAAAAAAACTGAAGAAGCGGAGCGTTCGCCTTTATCACCGGATTTTCCCTTTAGAAAAGGGAATCAAAAAAATCTGGGGATAACAGCGATCGGAAGTTTATTCTGTCATCGGAGTGGCAAGTGTAAACATTCTTTGGTTGAACTGATATAGATTTGGGGAAAGGAGGAATGATTATGTCTAAACCATTAGAAGGTAAAAATGCACTCGTTACCGGGGCATCCCGGGGCATTGGTCGCAGTATTGCACTGGCACTTGCAGAAGCTGGAGCGAACGTAGCCGTGAATTATGCGGGTAGCCAAGCGGCAGCTGAGGAAGTGGCGGAAGCGATTCGTGCCAAAGGAGTCAAGGCGACTACACTTCAAGCCAATGTTGGCCTGATGGATGAAGCTGAACAAATGGTCAAAGCTACACTCGAAGCATGGGGCAACGTTGATATTCTGGTGAACAATGCTGGTATTACCCGTGATAATCTGATCATGCGTATGAAAGAGGAAGAATTCGATCAGGTTATTGAAACCAATCTCAAAGGTGTGTTTAACTGCCTTAAGGCGGTTACACGTCCAATGATGAAACAACGGTCGGGAAGAATTATCAATATCTCCTCGGTTGTAGGTGTGCTTGGTAATGCTGGACAAGCGAACTATGTTGCTGCCAAAGCAGGAGTCATTGGCCTGACAAAGGCATCTGCTCGTGAACTGGCTTCTCGTGGGATCACAGTTAACTGTGTTGCACCAGGTTTCATTGAGACAGATATGACAAAAGAGTTGTCCCAGGAGCTGGTGGACGGTATGCTAAGTGGTATTCCGTTGTCCCGTTTGGGTCAGCCGGATGAAATCGCCGGTGTAGTCACTTTCCTGGCTTCACAGGCTTCATCTTATATGACAGGGCAGACGCTGCATGTTGATGGTGGCATGTACATGTAATTCTTCCCGGACTTGAACAATAGTCGGGGAACAGGCGCTGGACGATCCGAAATGCCGGAAAAAGGCCGGGTTCCCCGGCCGGGAGCCGCATATGTCTTCTATGGCATTTTGCCTGCGATTCTCGTATAATACCAAAGAAGGAGGTGAACCGGATGTCCGATGTATTGGAGCGTGTAAAACGCATCGTCGTCGACCGCTTGGGCGCAGACGAAGCTGAAGTTACACTTGAAGCATCTTTCAAAGAAGATTTGGGTGCTGATTCTTTGGATGTAGTGGAATTGGTCATGGAATTGGAAGATGAATTTGATTTGGAAATCTCTGATGAAGATGCAGAAAAAATCACGACCGTAGGTGAAGTTGTAAACTACATACAATCTCATACCTAAAGTCATTTTTAGTCCCGCACATGTTTTCGAACAGGCGGGACTTCTCATCATTCATTGGTTTTTCTCATTCCGCAAGCAGCTCTACTCAAACAGGCCTATCTTGGTTGAGTAGATGTCTGTTTGTGGATATTCCCACAAAATACTTGCGTAATGCAGTCGATATAGAGGTGACTCGGTTTGAAACAAAGAGTAGTAATTACCGGAATGGGCGTAATGACATCGCTCGGAAAAGATTTGGAAACGTTCTGGGGCAGTTTAATGGCAGGAAAGTCCGGAATTTCTCAGATTGAGGCGTTTGATGTTAGTGAATACACGACACAGATTGCAGCCGAGATCAAGGATTTCAACCCGGAAGAATATATGGATCGCAAGGATGCTCGCAAAATGGACCGTTTTGTACAGTTCGCTGTGGCAGCCGGCTTCAAAGCCGTTGAAGACAGTGGTCTGAAAATTAACGAGAATATTGATGCGGAGCGTTTCGGTGTATCCATCGGATCAGGTATTGGTGGATTGGGTACGTGGGAGGACCAACATAATGCATTGTTGCAAAAAGGTCCAAAACGGGTAAGCCCATTCTTTATTCCCATGATGATCTCCAACATGGCTTCAGGCCAAATGTCCATTTCTCTTGGTGCCAAAGGTCCTAACATTAACGTTGTTACCGCTTGTGCAACAGGTACACACTCCATCGGAGATTCCTTCAAGCTGATTGCCAATGGTGATGCAGATGCCATGATCTGTGGTGGTGCGGAAGCAACAATCAGACCAACGGGTCTTGCAGGGTTCTGTGCGATGCGCGCAATGTCTACACGTAATGATGATCCTGCGAAGTCAAGCCGTCCTTTTGATACAGAACGTGATGGTTTTGTTATGGGCGAAGGCGCTGGTGTTCTGATTCTGGAATCTCTGGAGCATGCTCAAAAACGTGGTGCACGCATTTATGGTGAAGTGATCGGTTACGGTCTGACAGGTGATGCACATCACATGACAGAACCAGATCCGGACGGAGCAGCACGTTGCATGAAGATGGCACTTCGTAATGCGGGTATTGAGCCTGAAGAAGTGGACTACATTAATGCACACGGAACTTCGACTCCTGTAGGCGACAGATCCGAAACGCTTGCGATCAAAAAGGCGTTTGGTGATCATGCGTACAAGCTCGCCGTGAGTTCCACTAAATCCATGACGGGCCACATGCTTGGCGCTGCTGGTGGTGTAGAAGCGGTCATCTGCGGATTGTCACTGACACATCAGACACTGGCTCCAACGATTAACCTGGAAAATCAGGACCCGGAATGTGATCTGGATTATGTACCAAATGTTCCACGTCAAACCAAAGTTAATATTGCCATGTCCAATTCATTTGGATTCGGCGGTCACAATGCCACCATTATTCTCAAAAAATTTGAAGCATAAGGGGCTAGTTCGTTTGAGTGAAGATCTGAAGCAGTTACAACATAAACTTCAAATCAAATTTGACAACAGGCAGCTTTTAAAACAAGCGTTTACCCATGCTTCTTATGTAAACGAACACCGGTTCAGTCAGCATCAGGACAACGAGCGCCTGGAGTTTCTGGGCGATGCCGTGCTGGAACTGACTGTATCGGAATACTTGTATCATTTGTATCCTAACCGTCCGGAAGGTGAATTAACTAAGCTGCGGGCATCCATTGTCTGTGAGCCTTCCCTCGTCAAATTTGCTGAAGCGTTGGGTTTTGGGCAGTATGTACTTCTTGGTAAAGGTGAGGAACTAACTGGAGGACGGACACGGCCGGCTCTGCTGGCAGATGTGTTTGAATCTTTCATTGGTGCATTGTATCTGGATCAGGGGCTTGCGCCTGTCCGGACATTTCTCGACCAGCATGTCTTCCCATTAATCGTATTGGGCAGCAAGCTGCAAATGAGTGATTACAAAACGGAACTGCAGGAACTTACTCAGCATCACAATATGGGAGCTTTGGAATACCGTATCGTTGAGGAACGGGGACCTGCCCATGAACGTGAGTTTGTCTCGGAGGTCCATATGGGTCAAGAACGGCTTGGCAGAGGTACAGGACGTTCCAAAAAGGAAGCGGAACAACAGGCTGCATCTGCAGCACTTGATCGACTGAAGCTTCCGGAAGCCGGAGCTTAACCGATAGCGCATAGACAAACGAAGAGCAAAGAGCAGCCCGCGGGTCCGCCCCGGCGGAAGTAATCGGCCGGACTGCTTTTTGCTCTTTTTTTTGTAAAGAGGTTCAGGAGAAGGTTACCTGATCGTTAACTAAATAAGTTGAATCTTAATTTATACAAAACGAAGAGTGCAGAACCAATTCGGAGAAGCAACGCTAAAAGCTTTCTGAAAGTAAGCTACATCGGAAGCATACGCTCCGTTATCACCGGATTTTCCCCTTGGTAAGGGAATGAAAAAATCTGGGGGTAAGAGCGATCGGAGGATGGTACTGCAATTGGAGTGATCATGTGTAATGACAATTGTTCAATTTATTTAGGCGCTTGAATGCAATACTTGAAATTTGCAAGAGGAGGTGACGAGAAACCCTATGTTTTTAAAACGGATTGAATTGGGTGGATTCAAGTCATTCGCCGACAAAACGGAGATGGAGTTCGTTCGTGGCATTACGGCTGTTGTAGGTCCGAACGGAAGTGGAAAGAGTAATATATCGGACGGAATTCGCTGGGTTCTGGGGGAACAAAGTGCTAAGTCGCTGCGTGGTGGCAAGATGGAAGATATCATCTTTGCAGGCAGTGACGCACGGAAAGCCGTTAATTTCGGTGAGGTGTCGCTAACGCTCGATAACGAGGATCATGCACTTGCATTGGATTTCGGTGAGGTGACGGTGACTCGTCGTGTACATCGCAGCGGAGATAGTGAATATTTTATTAACAAGCAATCTTGTCGTTTAAAGGATATCACGGAGTTGTTTATGGATACCGGCATCGGTAAGGAAGCCTACTCGATTATTGGACAGGGGCGAATCGAAGAGATTCTGAGTACCCGTTCAGAAGATCGCAGAGGTATCTTTGAAGAAGCTTCAGGTATCGTTAAATATAAATCCCGCAAGCGGGATGCGACGCGCAAACTGGATGAGACAGAGCAGAATTTGCTGCGGATTCATGATCTGGTGACTGAACTGGAAGATCAGATTGGACCGCTAAAGGAACAATCAGAGAAAGCGATCCACTATAAGGAACTTCGTTCTCAGCTCAAATCGCAGGAAATTTCCATGTATGTGTACCAGATCGAACAGATTCACGCTTCCTGGAGTAAAGCGAATGAGCGACTGCAATCGTTAAAACAGGAAGAGGTTGGACTCGCAGCAATTGTCTCTACGCATGATGCCAAGCTGGAAAATGATCGGAATGCACTGCGTATCCTGGAAACAGAGACAGAGCAACTGCAAGCCGCTTTATTGCAATTTAGTGAAGCGACGGAGAAAAGCGAAGGGCTTGGGGAGTTGCTCAAGGAGCGCTCACACCATCTGCAAACGAATCAGGAGCAGCTCAAAGTAACGCTTGCCGCCAGTGAAGAGAGACATCGCGAACGGGAAACCGAGTTGCTTGCACTGCGTGAGAAGTTTGGCAAACTTGAGCATGAACTGAGTGATGTGAGAAATCAGCTGTCTCAGGAAGAAGCCAAACTCATCGGTGTCACAGGTGGCATTAGTCAGCAGCAAGAGGAAAGCCTCAAAGGCAACTTGCTGGAACTGATGAATCAGATGGCTCAGACACGAAATGAAATTCGTTATGTGGATCAGCAGAAAGAAACGCTGGAGCGCAGAATGAATCGCGCGGCTGAAGAATCAGGCAAATGGGAAGATCAGAAAGAGACACTGGAAAGTCGGAAAGCGGACATTGAGAAAAAAGTTGTTCGTTTGGGCAAAGAAATCAGTGATCTACGTGGTGGTTACATTACGGAAAGTGAACGACTCCAGTCGCTGCAGAAGCTGCTCGAAGAAAGTCGGGGTACTGTTCGTAAATGGGAACAGAAGCGTGAAGCTCAAGTTTCCCGCCGCGATACGATGAAAGAGATGCAGGATGATTTTGACGGATTCATGCTCGGTGTCAAGGAGGTTCTCAAGGCTTCACGCAAAGGCACACTTAACGGTGTTCATGGCGCTGTAGCTGAACTCGTCAAAGTTCCAGAAAAGATCGAACTTGCAGTAGAGACAGCAATGGGGGCATCCTTGCAACATGTGGTCATGGAAAATGAATCAGTTTCCAGACAGGCAATCGCTTTCCTGAAGCAACGCCAGTTGGGGCGTGCAACGTTCCTGCCTCTGGATGTCATTCGTCCTCGTGCCATTGGAGCGGCTGAACGTTCCATGATCGAAGGTATGGAGGGCTTTGTGGGGATCGGTGCTGATCTCGTACAATTCGAATCCAAATATGCTTCGATCATTGGCAGCTTGCTCGGTAATGTTATTATTGCCGAAACGCTGGAGGTTGCCAATAAAATTGCGGCTCGCTGCCAGTATCGTTTCCGGGTCGTGACCCTTGAAGGTGACGTGGTCAATGCGGGTGGTTCCATGACGGGTGGTAGCCAGCACAAGAAAAATGTGAGTCTCCTCAGCCGGAAACGGCAGCTGGACCAGCTAGACCAGGATATTTTGGATACCGAAAATCAGATCGTGAAACTGCATCGCAGTGTGGATGATGTAAAAGTTCAACTGGAGCAGTGTCAGGACAAACTGGATGAACTTCGTCAGTCCGGTGACGATACCCGAAATGCAGAACAGCAGGCTTCGATGGAAATGAAACAGGTAGAGCATGAGCTTCGCCATGTGCTTGAACAGGTTGCCGTTGCCGGGCAGGAGAAGAGCGGCTTTACTGAAGAGATCAAAGAGCTGGATACGGCTCGCATCGTCGCTGTGAAGAAGTTGGAGCAGCTTGAAGAGGAAGAAAAAGCGACTCATCGTGCCATTCATGCAGCTGAGTTTGCTCGGAAAGCCAATGAATCCGCGAAGGAAGAATTGCAGAGCCAACTCACCGAATTGAAAGTGCGCGAAGGCAAGCTCGATCAGGAGCGATTCTCCAATGGAGAACAATTGCGACGTCTGGAGCGAGAGGTGGAGTCGCTGGTGAAAGATCTTCGTCAGAATCGCACGTTGCTGGCTTCGATGGAAGCAGATCTCAAGAAAACACAGACCGAGAGTGTCAAGCAGATTGAAGATCTGAACCAGTACAAGCTGAAAAAAGCGGAAGCTTCCCAGGAGCTGGACTTCAAACGTGCTGCACGAAGTGAGTTGTCGAAAAAGCTTGAGCTTGCCGAGAGCGAAACGAAGGAACAGCGCACACAGTTAAAAGCTGTGGAAGAGCAGATGCGACAGACGGAAATTTCTGTGAACCGGCTGGATGTTGAGCTGGAAAATATACTGCGAAAGCTGACGGATGAATACGAACTGGGCTATGAACTGGCCAAAGAGCGTTATCCTGTGCCGGAAGATGTGGAGCATACACAGGCAGAGGTACAGAAGCTGAAGCGCAGTATATCCGCTCTGGGTGATGTTAACCTGGGAGCGATTGAGGAGTTCCAGCGAGTCAATGAGCGATACGAGTTCCTGAGTGAACAGAAGAATGACCTGGTGGAAGCTAAAACAACGTTGTATCAGGTTATTCGGGAAATGGAAGACGAGATGGCGAAGCGATTCAAGATCACGTTTGATGCCATCCGCCGTGAGTTCGGTACCGTGTTTACCAAGCTGTTTGGCGGAGGACGTGCTGACCTTGTTCTAATGGACCCGGAGCGCTTGCTTGAAACGGGAATAGATATCGTGGCTCAGCCACCAGGCAAAAAACTGCAAAACCTGCAACTGTTATCTGGTGGGGAGCGGGCTTTGACCGCGATGGCTTTGTTATTTGCTATTCTGCATGTCAAACCTGTACCATTCTGTGTGCTGGATGAAGTAGAGGCAGCACTGGACGAAGCTAACGTGGTACGTTTTGCCCAGTACTTGCGTGAATTCTCCGAACAGACACAGTTTATCGTTGTTACCCATCGTAAAGGTACGATGGAAGAGGCTGATGTGCTGTACGGTGTTACGATGGAAGAGGGCGGAGTATCCAAGCTTGTTTCGGTTAAACTGGAAGATGAGGAAGCAGTAATTGCCTAATTCTGATCCAAACCTGAGAGACAAATGAACTCATTGTAATCATTGAAAATCATTCAGATTGAGCATTTTTGCAAAAGCGCTTAGATTATGGACACGATGGAGGGGCTTTATGAGTTTTTTTAAAAAGCTGAGAGACAGCATTGCAAGCAAAACGGAGTCGGTCACCAAACAGTTCAAGGATGGATTGGAAAAGACACGTAAAGGGTTAGTGGAAAAAGTGTCGGATCTCGTAATCCGCCGCAAAAAAATCGATGAAGAGTTCTATGAAGAACTGGAAGAGATTTTGATCGGAGCAGACGTTGGCGTGAATACAGTCATGAATCTGATCGAAGACCTGCGCGTTGAGGTGAAAAAACGCAAAATTGAGGACGCGGCTGAGTTGCAGCCTGTATTGTCCGAGAAACTGACGGATCTTCTTCGCGGTGAACAGAATAACGAATTGAAAATGAACCCGGATGGCATTACCGTTATTTTGTTCGTTGGTGTTAACGGTGTTGGTAAAACAACAACGATTGGCAAGCTGGCGCATCGATTTAAACAGCAAGGTAAAAAAGTCATCATGGCAGCTGGAGATACGTTCCGTGCCGGAGCCATTGAACAGCTGGAAGTATGGGGACAACGTGCCGGTGTCGATGTGATCAAACAGCAATCTGGTTCTGATCCAGCAGCGGTTATGTATGATGCGGTGCAGGCAGCGAAACAACGGGGTGCGGATGTTCTCCTGTGTGATACAGCAGGTCGTCTGCAAAACAAATCGAACCTGATGGACGAGCTTAACAAGATCTATCGTGTCATTCAGCGTGAAATTCCGGATGCTCCGCATGAAGTACTGATGGTACTGGATGCAACAACAGGTCAAAATGCCTTAAATCAGGCTAAACTTTTCGGTGAGAAAAGCGGTGTAACTGGTCTCGTACTGACGAAACTGGATGGAACAGCCAAAGGGGGGATCGTTGTTGCGATCCGTCAGGAGCTGGACTTGCCTGTGAAGCTCGTAGGACTGGGTGAGAAAATTGATGATCTGCAGCCGTTTGATTCGGAGCAATTTGTGCATGCTTTGTTCGCCGGATTGATTCAGGAACAGCCAGCGGAAAGTGCTGAAGAAGAGGAAGCTAATTCCTAGAATCATTAATAATAGGTTGAATTAATAATGTTAACCGTATTGCCAGTGATATACGTGATAAGTGTCACGTGTAATGTCACTGGCAATACGTGTATAATGGAGGTATAAAGAAGGCAATGTTAAAGGGTTAGAAAGGACGGTTGAAAATGGCCAATACGTATACCTATTCTCGCCGTGAAGAAGTCGCCAATGCGGTGACACATGGAATCGGCGCTGCACTCAGTGTAGCTGCACTGGTGATATTGATTGTATTTTCGAGTATGAAAGGCACGGCTTGGCATGTGGTCAGTTTCACGATCTACGGGATAACCATGCTGCTGCTCTATACAAGCTCTACACTCGTTCATGCATGGAAAGATGGAAAGGTGAAAGATTTATTTGAGATTTTCGACCATTCTTCCATTTATTTGTTTATCGCGGGATCGTACACTCCGCTTTTATTTATTGCTGTTCGCGGTACACTTGGATGGACCCTGTTTGGTATAATCTGGGGTATCGCATTATTCGGCGTGATCTTTAAGGCGTTTTTTACGAAAAAGTTTCTATTCATGTCCACGATTTTCTATATTGCGATGGGCTGGCTCATCGTTATTGCCTGGCAACCACTTATGGCTGCCATTCCTACAGGCGGCATTGTGCTGCTGGTTGCTGGAGGCCTGATGTATACACTGGGTACGCTCTTTTATGTATGGCGTGGATTTCCGTACCACCATGCGATTTGGCATCTCTTTGTGTTAGCAGGCAGTATTCTTCATTTCTTTATGGTACTGCTGTACCTGACACCACTTCGTTAGAACACCATAAACGGATGCATCTCCACGGACTGAGACGCATTCGTTTTTTCTTCTACATAGAGGTGGGTCACAAAGATACAGACAGGATTTGCTTGTTGTAAAAAGGGTATAAACCACCCGTTAAACATCGAAATAACATATCATCAGTGCTGTTTTTATTGTGACAAGTATTTTTGCTTGACAACCTGATTTGTTTTAGGTATTATTAGGAACGTTGCAAGAGTGTAAAGTGTTTTTCCTTGACGAAGGGAGTGCCCCGATGTGAGTCAAGAAAATCGGCTTGAGAAGACAAACCGGATTAACTTGCTGTTTGCTTTTTATGAATTGTTACTTACCGAGAAACAGCAGACTTTTCTAAAGTATTACTTTCATGACGATTTCTCACTTGGTGAAATTGCAGCCGAGTTTGAGATCAGCCGCCAGGCGGTATACGAGCATATCAAGCGTGCCGAACAAGTGCTGGAAAATTACGAAAGCAAGCTGGGCTTGCTGGAAAAGCATGAACGGCGTAATCGCAATCTTGAAGATTTGCAAAATGCATTGGAACGCGCAGGCGTCTCCATTGATAACAACAAACAAATACACGATATCGTTGCTCAGCTTAGTGAATGAAAATTGGCTGAGCGGAACGTATCGGTCTTGAAAACAGTATTAAAGCTTAAGGAGGTGGGATCATGGCATTTGAAGGATTAACGACCCGATTACAGAATGTGTTCAGCAAGCTGCGCGGCAAAGGCAAGGTGTCTGATGAAGATGTAGCCGAGGCTATGCGCGAGGTACGTCTGGCATTGCTCGAAGCGGATGTAAACTTCAAAGTGGTCAAGGAATTCATCGCCAAGGTGAAAGAGAAGGCTGTTGGCAAAGAAGTGATGGAGAGCTTCACGCCAGGAATGGTCATCATCGACATCGTTAACAAGGAACTAACGGATTTGATGGGTGGAAGCCAAGCGAAACTGGCTAAAGCGAACAAACCGCCTACGGTGCTGATGATGGTTGGTTTGCAGGGTGCTGGTAAGACAACCACATCGGGTAAACTGGCTAAAATGCTGCAAAAGCAAAACAGCAGACCATTGCTTGTTGCAGGAGATATTTATCGTCCGGCAGCGATCAAACAATTGCAAGTACTTGGCGAGCAGATCAAAGCGCCGGTCTTCACACTGGGAGATCAGACAAGCCCTGTTGAGATCGCACGTCAAGGTCTTCAACATGCCAAAGATAACGGTAATGGACTATGTTATTATCGATACAGCTGGACGTCTGCATGTTGATGAAGAATTGATGGAAGAACTTCGCCAGATTCACAGCGTAGTGAATCCAGATGAAGTACTGCTTGTCGTAGACAGCATGACAGGTCAGGATGCGGTTAACGTAGCAGAACACTTTAACCAGCAGCTTAATCTGACCGGGGTTGTCCTGACAAAGCTGGATGGAGATACTCGTGGTGGTGCTGCGCTTTCCGTCAAAGCCGTTACGGGTTGTCCAATCAAGTTTGCTTCCCTTGGAGAGAAACTTGACGCTTTGGAGCCGTTCCACCCGGAACGTATGGCTTCACGGATCCTCGGTATGGGTGATATGTTATCTCTGATTGAGAAAGCACAATTAAACATTGATACCGATAAAGCCAAGGAAATGGAACGGAAGATGCGTAATGCAGAATTCACGTTTGAAGATTTCCTGGAGCAGATGGATCAGGTGAAAAAGCTGGGACCAATCGACCAGATCATGGATATGATTCCCGGCATGGGCAAGATGAAACAAGCCAAGGATCTGAAGGTTGATGATAAACAGATGGGCCGGATCGAAGCGATCGTTTACTCAATGACGACCGAGGAGAAACGCAACCCGGACATGATCAACCATAGCCGTCGGAAGCGTATTGCTACCGGAAGCGGAACATCTCTGGCTGAAGTAAATCGTCTGATCAAGCAATTTGATGAGATGCGCCGCATGATGAAACAGTTCTCGGATATGATGGGACCTAAAGGCGGCAAAAATAAAGCGATGAAGCAGCTTAAAGGTATGGGTAAAGGAATGAAGTTTCCTTTCCGTTGATTTAAGCGAAGCTGGATCATATACAGATTTCATTGAAGGAGGTGAATTTTCAAATGGCAGTTCGTATTCGTCTGAAACGTATGGGTGCTCACAAAGCTCCTTTCTACCGCGTAGTGGTATCGGATTCCCGTTCCCCACGTGACGGTCGTTTTATCGAGGAGATCGGTTACTACAACCCGGTTGAACAACCGGCTGTTGTTAAGATCGATGAAGATAAAGCATTGGCATGGCTTCAAAACGGTGCACAAGCATCTGACACTGTCCGCAACTTGCTTAGCAAAGCGGGCGTGATGAAGAAGTTCCACGAGTCTAAATTATCTAAATAAAGTGCTGATTCGGAGGGTCATCTATGGAAGAATTAGTAAGCATAATTGCTAAGGCTTTAGTCGATCATCCGGAAGATGTGGCGGTTCGGACGGTTGAGAAAGACCGGCTTGTCGTTTATGAGTTAACCGTTCATCCTGACGATGTCGGGAAGGTAATTGGTAAACAGGGACGAATCGCGAAATCACTTCGTACGGTCGTCACATCAGCAGCAGTTAAGATGGATAAACGGGTTACCGTTGATATCATATCTTAAAGATATACGAAAGGGGGTTAGGATGCATGTCCTAGCCCCTTTTCGTGCATGCTGAACTTAATAGGTTGGATTAGATATTGAATTAAAATATTTTTGGGTATGAGTGACTTCGGAGCAGTGCAGGGGACGGGATCGATTCTGGAGAAGCGTTAGCGTTCGCCTTTATCACCTCATTTTCACCTTTTAAAGTAAGTTCGAAAAATGAGGGGGTAACAGCGATCGAAAGAACGAACCGTCGCCGGAACGACCGTACGAGAGTCGAAGTAGCTGTTTAGTTTGATTTAATTTCGTAGGAGGAAATATGGCAGAGTTTATGAATGTAGGTAAAATCGTTAATACGCATGGAATTCGTGGTGAGGTGAGAATCATGCCTTTAACCGATTTCCCGGAAGTGCGTTTCGCGAAAAATGCAGAGTTGTTTTTCTTTACACCAGATAATCATCCAGTCATGGTTAACGTGGAATCTTCACGTTTGCATAAAAATATGTATATTCTTCGTCTGAAAGAGTACGGCAATATTAATGAAGTAGAAAAGTTTAAAGGTGGCATGGCCAAAGTGTTAAAAGAGAACCTGGCTGAGCTGGACGAAGGTGAATACTACTTCCATCAAATCGTTGGGTGTTCGGTCATCACCGAAGAGGGTGAAACGCTCGGAACCATCTCTGAAATTTTGACTCCGGGTGCCAATGATGTATGGGTTGTCAAAACGCCAGCAGGTAAGGAAGTGCTGATTCCCGTTATTGATGATGTAGTACTTGATGTGGACATCGAACAGAAGCAAGTGAAGATTCACCTGATGGAAGGGCTGCTGTAACATGAAAGTGGATGTATTAACGCTATTCCCGGAGATGTTTGACGGTGTGTTCGGAGCAAGCATTCTGGGTAAAGCCCAAACGAAGGGGCTGGTGTCCCTCGGTGCAACCAACTTCCGTAATTATGCGACCAATAAACATAATACAGTAGATGATGCTCCATACGGCGGAGGCGGAGGTATGGTGCTAAAACCAGATCCGATCTTTGCTGCTGTAGAAGATGTTCTGGAGCAACGCGGAGAAGCTGCGGCATCGATGAAACCTCCACGTATCATTCTAATGTGTCCGCAAGGTGAGACGTTTACACAGAAAAAAGCAGAAGAACTTGTTCAAGAAGATCATCTGATTTTTATATGCGGACATTATGAAGGTTACGATGAGCGCATCCGCGAATTTCTCGTGACGGATGAACTATCTATAGGTGATTACGTACTCACGGGTGGGGAGTTACCTGCTATGGTTGCGATCGACAGCATCGTACGTCTTATACCCGGTGTGCTTGGCAATGAGACAAGTGCTGTGACGGATTCATTCAGTACTGGACTCCTCGAATATCCACACTACACACGTCCACCCGAGTTTAGGGGCATGAAAGTACCGGATATGCTGTTGTCGGGACATCACCTGAACATTGAGGCATGGCGCAGAGAACAGTCGTTGCTTCGTACGCTGGAGCGCAGACCGGAGATGTTGGAAATGGCTGATTTGACGGATAAAGAGCGAGTTTGGCTGAAAAAGATACGCTCAAACCGTGAAAATGGCACAGAGTAAGTATAATCGTATAAACACGTAAATATTAAATTTCCAGAGTTGCAAAAGGCCAACCTTGATACCCACAGGTTGGCTTTTTTTGTGTACATTGAAAAGAATACTGGATTTTTATTGGTATATTCTATAAAATGAAAATATAATTAATGAAACTTAGTTTCATTAAGTGAAACAAAAGGCGGTGTATGAATGTACAATATTATTGGTCTTGATCATATTCAGCTCGCAGCACCAGAAGGTTGTGAAGCGGAGGCGCGTCATTTTTTCAATAAAGTACTGGGCTGGACGGAGATTCCCAAACCTGAAATTCTGAGAAAACGGGGTGGTGTATGGTTCGAGTGTGGCTGACACCAAGTGCATATAGGGGTACAAAAAGATTTTATTCCCGCCACAAAAGCTCATCCGGCATTTCATGTACAACATTTGGATCAGTTACGTGATCATCTCATTCATAACCAAATTCATATTGTCGATGACGAAGCAAGGATAGATGAAGGTGTAAGACGTTTCTATATAAATGATCCTTTTGGTAATCGTCTTGAGTTCTTAGAGTGGCAGTAAATCATGCGTTTAAATTGTGTGTTTTGAAGGCAGACACTTTTTTGCAGCTTTGAACATTTTTGCATGACCACAAAATATGGTTGTAAAAATAAGGGGTTTTCTTTATGGTGAACTCAGCTGGATTTGAATAACAACGATAAGCTGAGGAGGAAGATGATGAGCAATCAGCCTTATGAAATCGCCAGAGTAGATATTAGCGAAGCTGGAGAACGCTGCAAAATGCTTTTGGGAGATTTGAATGGGGATGGCAGACTTGAAATGTTGCTGGTACAGGCAGATGGGGGTATAGACGATCGGTATGTCCCGCATCAGGTATGTTGTTTGACTGCGTTTGATCTGGAAGGAACATTACTATGGCAGGTTGGAACTCCTGATCCCGATGCAGGTGGTCCGGGTTCAGACTATCCCGCTCAGATCGCAGATTGGGATGGAGATGGAAATAATGAAGTGTTGTGTGTCATGGACAAACAATTTCTCGTGTTGGATGGCCGGACCGGAGAGATCAAAGAAACACGTGGTCTGCCAGGGGATGAAGCACATGACTGCATTATTCTCGCCAACCTGACGGGTAACCAGCAGAGAATGGACATTATACTGAAAGACCGCTATAAGACGTTATGGGCACTCGATCATGATTTTAATTTGTTATGGAAGCATGAAGGGAATCCGGGACATTTTCCATGGGTATATGACATCGATGGAGATGGGAAAGATGAAGTGATGGCCGGATATGACATGCTGGATCATGATGGGACGTTATTATGGACTTGTCATAATCTCGATGATCATGCTGACTGTATATGGTTTGGAGACGTTGACGGTGATGGGGAAGTTGAGGTTGTTATCGGTGGCAGTGTTACGGTCATGATGGACCGCTACGGTAATGAGAAGTGGCGTTATGAAGACTCGATTGAATCACAGCATATTGCGTTAGGCCATTTTTGTACTGGAATGGAAGGTTTACAGATTGCAGGTCTGGACCGGATTGTCCGGGGGGATGAGCATGGTAAGGATGGAATGTTCATGCTGGATAGCGCTGGGAAAGAAATATGGAAAGAAAACCGCACGACTCGTGGCTGGTTAACCATTATAGAGCCTGTATGTAACTGGGATGAAGGTGGACTCGATTATATTTTGGCGTATCGCAGAGGTGGAGATGTGTTGCCTTCTTTGGTAGATGGAGATATGAAAACGGTTACTGAATTCCCGAAAGAGGGATATGCGGTACATGCAGACCTGGTTCAGACGGGGAAAGAACAGATCATCATCTATGACGCAGAGAAAGCAGTGATGTATTCCAGCTCTCCGATGACATTATCACTTACCGATGCAAAAAGAGCCAAGCCACAGCTAAAAAGGCTGTATAGCTCGACTCTGTATCCGGGCGGTGAAGTTAAAATCTAGGTTTTACTTATCATTCTCCGATGCAGGTAATTCGTTCTGCGGACTGGATTCGGGTTGAAGCAAGGTCGCCAAATCAGTACCTGTCGTGACCGTCAAGCGAGGCAGCTTCATGGGATGATCTCCTGGATGCACAAATCCAGACTTTACGGTAAAAGCCATGCGATATCCATGTTGCTGTAACTTGTAGATCATCTGTGTGCTGGTATAACCAAAAGGATAGGCTAAATAAGGTGTGTCTATTCCGGTTTCCTTCATATGCTGGATATCATCATCCAGAAGACTGGTGTCCAGACCGACAGGTACGCTGTTCCCACAGCGCATAAATCCCTTATGATGCAGGTTATAGGTATGGCTGTTAAATTCAAATACGTCAGTTGCCGCCTGCATCTCTGGCTTGGAGATGAAACTGTTGATGGCGGGCTCAAATACCGAAGGCTGATCCTGAATTTTACTGCCTATGACAAACAGCGAGGCATGAAAATTATATTTCTGAAGCACAGGGTAAGCTAGAGTATAATTGTTCTGGTATCCGTCATCAAAGGTAATTACAATGGACTTCTGTGGTAAGGATAACTTTCCATTAACATATTGTTCAAGCTGATCCAGTGAAATTGTCCGGTAGCCTTCATCATGCAGGTATTTCATATTTTGCTCAAAATCCTCCAGATTAATGATGGATTTATTATCTGTCTCGTGATTATTCAATTTGGGCTCTATGTAATGATACATCAGCACAGGAACTTCTGTAGCGGTACCTTGTTCAATCTGGAAGGTAGAACGATCCAGCGCAGATTGGTTAGAGAAGTCAGTGTGTGACAGCTCGAATGCTTTGCGTTTGACTATGTCCCAGGAAGTGCAGGCTTTGTGTGACAGTGCATTCGTTGGATGAGTTACGGCATATGAATATAGTGTAATGAAGCATGTGAGCATGGCGAGTAGGGCAAGTGTGATCTTTTTCCAATATTTCATGAGTCTTGGGATTCTCCTTTTAAAGTGGTCAATAAGTTATATCATAGACGATATTTCTACAATGGAAGTTACAGTATTTTTTCCTGTATCAGGTTGACTCGCAGATGAGAGCGTTGATTCACGGTCCATATGAGAGAATGTATTTTAGAATGAAGTCAACATGAGATGGATGAGTATCAGCATTGCTGATTGATCAATAGGCATTTGTTTAATTTCTCTTGTGTTTTGATATGCTGCGTGATACAATAAGTCTGTTATGTGGAATACGGCGGTCCTCTATGGATAATGAAGGAGACAAGGTGATCTCTGGAAGAAGTATGAACGCCTGTACGGAAGGAGGGAGTCATAGATGAATATCGTTCAAGCGATTACACAAGAACAACTTCGTAAGGATATTCCGAGTTTTCGTCCTGGTGACACTTTGAAAGTGCACGTTAAGGTAATCGAGGGAACTCGTGAGCGTATCCAATTGTTCGAAGGTGTTGTGATTAAACGCCGTGGTGGTGGAATCAGTGAGACTTTTACAGTTCGTAAAATTTCTTACGGTGTAGGTGTGGAAAGAGCTTTCCCGCTTCATTCCCCTAAAATCGATAGAATCGAAGTGGCTCGCCGTGGTAAAGTTCGTCGTGCGAAGCTTTATTATCTTCGTGAACTACGCGGTAAAGCAGCGAGAATTAAAGAAATTCGTTAATATAACGGATACCGGGAAGGGCTTGGAGACAAGCCCTTTTCGTTTTTGTCCGGGAAAAGTTGAACCGGAGGTACACTTCCGAGTAAAATGGTATGGCAACACATGCGGTGAATAGTCCGGGAGGCTTGTAAAATCAGTTATTGAAGTGCGTGTTCAAAAGACCGGTTTCAGTACCGACTTTTTGAACAACCTCTTGAAGGCATTTGAATTGTGGATTAAATGTACTGTAATGCTTGGTGAAAGATTACATAACTGATGTGAATGTTTTGTATCCATCCATTGAGTTATTGGAACGATACAGAATGCTGGATGTGTGTACTGCTATAAACATGTACTATGAAGAGAGGAAGATCTTGAATGGAACAAGAAGTTCAACATGACCGGGGCAATCCTGCCGAAGAGAAAAACAGTCGATCCAAAAAAGCCAAAAATGAAATTGTTGAATGGCTTAAAGCCATTGTTATCGCATTAGTTCTCGTCATTCTGATTCGGTGGTTGCTCTTCAAGCCGTTTGTTGTGGACGGTCCGTCCATGCAGCCGAACTTTGAAACGGGTGAACGTGTGATTGTCAACGAGATCTTATATGATATCAGAGAACCGAAGCGCGGTGAAGTTATCGTCTTCCACGTACCATCCGAAGGTCGAGATTTCATTAAACGTGTTATTGCTGTAGAAGGTGATACAGTTGAGGTTCAGGACGATACCGTGATGGTTAACGGTAAAAAGGTTGATGAAACGTATATTCAAGGAGCCATTGATGCAGCTGAAGCAAATGGTGGAACCTATAACGTGAAGGATTTCCCGAATGAACAGTTCCCTGATGGCAAAGTGCCTGCAGGTCATGTGTTTGTCATGGGAGACAACCGTCCAAATAGTACAGACAGCCGTATGATCGGTTATGTTTCGTTAAAAGATATTATTGGTCGTGCAGATGTGATTTTCTGGCCGATCGGTGAGATTAAGTGGATCAACCACTGAAATTGAAGTAAATAATGAGGTGAAGACAAGTTGACGATACAATGGTTTCCAGGTCATATGACTCGAGCCAGACGCCAGATTCAGGATAAGTTAAAGCTCATCGACGTGGTCATCGAACTATTGGATGCCCGTCTGCCTGTCTCCAGCCGTAATCCGATGATTGACGAAATATTGCTGGATAAACCCCGGATGATTTTGTTGAACAAATCAGATTTGGCAGATGCTAAAGTGACGCAAGAATGGATTGAATATTTCAAAAAAGAAGGAATTACCGCTTTTCCTGTGGATGCTTCGACGGGAACCAATGTTAAAGATATTCCCGTGCAGGCCAAGCTTCTTCTTAAAGAAAAAATTGACCGTCAAATTGCTAAAGGGATTAATCCTCGTGCGGTTCGCGGGTTGATCGTAGGGATTCCCAATGTAGGTAAATCAACACTGATTAATCGACTGGCTGGACGGAGTATTGCGTTAACAGGAGATCGTCCTGGTGTGACGAAGGGGCAACAGTGGATCAAGGTAGGCAAAGAAATGGAGTTATTGGATACTCCAGGTATTCTGTGGCCTAAGTTCGAAGATCAAAATGTAGGTTATCGTCTTGCCGTAACTGGTGCGATCAAAGAGGAAATTCTGAATGCAGAGGATATCGCCTTTTTTGGAATCAGTTACCTGATGCGTTATTACTGGGACGCTTTGGAAGAGAGATACGGACTTCAGGAGTTCTCCAAGGATGCAGATGATTCAGACAGTGTTATTGCGATTATGGAACAAGTCGGCCGTATCCGTGGTTGTGTTGTAAGCGGTGGACGCATTGATCTGGAAAAGGCATCACGAGCATTTCTGCGTGAACTGCGCGCGGGTAAAATGGGACGTTTTTCTATGGAAGCTCCCTATTAAAAAAATGGACTCTACACGATGAAGATCATTATCTTTATCTGTTCATTTCATATATACAAGTGCCGAAAGAAGCGGCCGTTACCGGATTACCGGGAGCGGTCGTTTTTTTGTGTATACAAACGCGGAAGTAGAGCTGGAACATACGTCGAAAACGATAAAATGGAAGAGGATTGAAGAACAGTACGCTTTATGGAATTGGCTGGTCTATATATCAGGTGCGTCAGAATCGTGCTATGATAAATGGTGGTGCAATTTAGATTAGTCGAGGTCTGATATATTCAATTTAAACCATCAAATACCGATAAATGAAGACATCAGTATCTTTATATTGTAAATCTCAAGGAAAAGTTTTACTGAGAGAGACAGGTTGTACAGAACAAAAGACAGAGGATCTACGTCTATATTATAAAAAAGTTGTAAGTGATACGCATGCTGAAAAAGCGTGGGTAGAGGAGATGAGCGTTATGGTTGAAAATAATGAAGAGATTGGGTTGAATCTACTGGATACCCCGATTGGACCAAAGAAGAAAAAAGAAGCCAGTGAACCTCGAGACCTGTTGCTCTACGAGCGGGAGTATTGGGACAGTGGATTTGAACGTATTGCTGGTATTGATGAGGTAGGACGGGGCTGTTTGTTTGGGGATGTTGTCGCAGCGGCGGTTATTTTACCGAAGGATCTCATCCTGGAAGGTGTGAATGACTCCAAGAAATTAACGGAGAAAAAACGTGATGCATTATATGACGTCATTATGGAAAAAGCGCTGGCGGTAGGTATCGGGTACGCGGATGCAGAGACAATTGATAGGCTTAACATCAAGCAGGCTGCGAGACTTGCGATGAAACGAGCTGTTGAAGCATTGGGAGAAACTCCTGATTATATGCTGGTGGATGCCGAGAAGGTGGATGTGAATGTACCTCAACTGTCCATCATTAAAGGTGACGCTAATAGTCAATCGATCGCAGCGGCATCTATTATTGCCAAGGTAACGCGAGATCGACTATGTAAGGAAGAATGGGATACATTATATCCGGAATATGGTTTGTCGATACATAAAGGATATGCAACAAAAGTTCATCGGGAGCAAATTATGGCATTGGGGGCAACCCCGATGCATCGACGCAGTTTTCTGGGCAACCTGCTTGGAGAGCAGCAATCGTTGTTTTAACACAGGTTTGAAGAAAGGAGGGGGAGAGATTTGAATATCGGTTCCATGATAAAGGGGTTAATGGGAGATAGTAAGCCCGGCAATGCCAAACCGCTTGAATTAAAGGAAGGTCAGGTGGTTCGTGGCTCCGTCGTTAGTGTATCCGATGATGGGGGAGAAGCAGTTCTGCAGATTCAAGGTGTGCAGGTGCGCGCCAAGTTGGAGACTCCACTCCGTCCGGGTGAGACCACGTTGCTTCAAGTGCAGCCTCCAGGTGAAAATGGCATAACGGTAATGAAACCTATGTCGGGAACACTTGCTGAGCTGCCACAAGCTTCGCTGAACAACCTGCTCAAGGATGTAGGACTGCCGGATACAAAAGGGAACCGGGAACTGTTACTTGCCATGCAGCGTAGCGGAGTGCCGCTCACAAAGGATAATGTGGCTATGGTCCAGAATATGATGACTGCCAAACCTGCACAGGTCCCTGTGGAAGAATGGGTGCAGGCGACAGGGATTGCTTTTCAGCGTGGTCTTCCGGTTACGGCGGAAACAGTAAAAGGATTACACCAGACGGTGTTTGGCCCCCCTCTGCACCAGTTGTTAAGCGGGTTGGCTGATCAGTTGGAAACGATGTTGACACAAACAACAGGTAAACCGGTACTGACTGGAGAACAATCTGCAACGTTGAAGCCATCTGTTATGGCTGGTGTGCCTGTCGTACTAAATGGAGCACAGGCGGAAGAAGGATTGGCTGCATCAGGCAATGGTCGTCAGGTGACTGGAACCGGAACTGGAGCACCAGCTTTGTCGACGCAGCAAGGACAAGCGGCGTTGGCAGGAGGGATCTCCACGACGGATGGTGGGGCAGAGGATGCAGGTACTGCGGTGAAAGGAAACATGCAGACCGGTGGAGGTACAGGAAATGCTGAAGCCGGGGCCAAAGCAGTTTCCAGCAATGTTGAAACAGCTGGCAAAGGAGGTGCGGGTATTCCGTCTGGAACCGGAATACCCGGCGAGGGCCCGCGCGGGGCTGATGCGGGGCAAGCCGGGAGCCGCCCGGGAACACCAGGGGCGGCAGCTGAATCTGTGGCTGGCCGTGCAAGTGCAGGCCAGCCTGAAGCAGGCGCGGCCGGGCGAACTGACGGCCGCGCTGAAACGCCTGCTGCTGCGGGGACTCCGTCCGCAGCAGGCCAGGCGGCGTCAGCAGCGCCTACGGCAGCGCAGTTGGCGCCCAAGCTGCTGGCGCTGCTGGACGCCCTGCGCAGCGCGTCCACTGCCGCACCGACACAGCCTGGTGCGGCCGCACAGGCCGCCCCTTCATCGCAGGGCGGCCAGGCGGCTGCGGCTGCCGGAGGCGTGCCACAGCCGTTGCCAGCCGGCGCTGATGCGCCGCCGGCTGGCGGTAGTGCCGCGGCACCTGCGGGAGCTGCGGCAGTGCCCGCGCCTGTCACCCACGAGGGGGACCCGTGGGTGGGGCGCGTGCTGAAGCTGCTCGGTGCGGAGCACGAGCAGCAGGCCGTTCACGGCGCGGCAGCGCAGCCGCGCGTGGGGGATGCGGCGAGTCCGGCGAATGCGGACTCGCTGAAGGGCTTGCTGCTGCAGCTTGCCAGCAGCGAAGGTGCACCGGCGGCGCTTAAGGATGCCGCCGGACAGGCCGTGCAATATCTGACAGGTCAGCAGTTATTGCTGACGACAGATCGCAGTGCTACTTTTGCACAGATGCACTGGTTTATTCCGATCACTGGACCAGATGGGGAAGAAACGGCGTCTGTTCAGATTCAATCACGTCGTGGACCTCGTGGTGAGCTGGATGCGTCCAACTGCCGTCTATGGTTTGATCTGGATATGAAAAGTCTTGGGCCTACTCTGGTAGATGTCCATGTGGTTAATAACATTGTCAGTCTGCGTGTATTAAATGATCGCGAAGGAATGGGAGCGCTTCTGGAGAGCGGACGAGAGGTAATCCATCAGGCATTGGACAAGCTGGGCTATCAACTGCTGACCTTCAAGGCGGAACCATGGCCTGTGGGGCAGGAACCGGGCGCGGAACGAAAAACGCGGGCCTCGGACTATAGTCCTGAACGATACAAAGGGGTGGACTTGAAGGTATGAAAGACGAGTCGTCACAACCCGATCTGCTCTCCAAAAAGGCAGTTGCCCTAAAATATGTCCCTGGAGAGAGTGAAGCACCTGTTGTTGTAGCCAAGGGGCGTGGCAAAGTGGCAGAAGCCATTTTGGATAAAGCCAGAGAAAATGGCGTGGCTGTTCAGGAGGATGCAGCACTTGTGGAGGTGCTCTCCAAGTTGGATCTGGATGAACAGATTCCAGCAGAACTGTATCAACTGGTCGCAGAGGTTCTAACGTATGTCTATCGTGCAGATCGACTGGCTTCGGGGCGTAAGGAAGATGAGTCATGGTAGAACATAGATCAGGCAAGGGTCCGGGACTGAAGCTTACACGACAGCAGAAGGGCCGATTAGGTGAAGAAGCTGCCTGTCAATGGTTGCGAGAGCACGATTATCGGATCATTAGACAGAACTGGCGTTGCCGTAGCGGTGAGATTGACATCATTGCTTCCTGCGAGGGCCTGATTGTCTTTGTGGAAGTAAGAAGCAGAAGTGGAGCCGCTCAGTACGGTACACCTCAGGAATCGGTTGATATGCGTTAAATGCAGCAGGTGCGTTCAACCGCATCCGTGTATTTGCAAATGACGGGAGAGACGGAACTTCAGATCCGTTTTGATGTAATTGCCGTAATGCTTGATCAATCAGGAAAAACTGTCTCTGTGAATCATATTGTTAATGCTTTTTAAGAATTACACTCAAAGTTATTGCTGTATTAAGTGATACGTAATGTATCTTTTTAATGTGAGTCGGTCAGTTATTTCGAAGTACAAGTTTAATTATGTCTTATCTTTGCATTCGTTTTAGTTTTAAAATTAGTTAATATACTAAAGCCGTAGTTCCTCTTCATACAGGGACTGCGGCTTTTTTTGATTTAACTATGAAATCACAAAACAGAGGATAGAGCATTGATAATAAAATCATTGTATTTCAGAATTTTTGGATACAAATCGTATCATTTGTAATAAAATAAGAACGTTGAAAAATTTAAAGAGAGGTTGGTGGGATGTATGAAAGAGCTTCATAATGCTTCGAACAACACAGTAAAACAAGTATGGGAGTGCCCTCGGATGGAAGTGCTGGATATCAGCGAGACCATGAACGGTGGCCAGGGGATTTGGCAATATGTTTGGGACGGAGAATTCTGGAAGCTTGAACTTATGGTCAGTTAATTAAAGAGGCTAAAGAGGAATGGTTTGATCCATAAAAATAAATGGTGAGGTGTAGTGAGAAGATGCAGACAAGTATCAAATGGGTAATTCGACTAAGTACACTATCTTTATGTTTCATTTTGTTTGGAATCATGTATTCCGGAGTTTCTTATGCAGCCGATCCGTCTACACAGGCAAAAATATCAGGTAAAGTTACTGATCTTGAAGGGTTTCCTATCCAGGATGCAACCATCAAGTATTCCCTTAGATATCAAGGGGAAGAAACTGAAAAAAGCGTAAAGACAGATGGTACTGGAAGTTATTCTATACTTGAGTCTGTCCAGGATTATACGGAAATTAGTTTTATAATTGAAGCAGAGGGCTATGTGACAGACAGGCACCGTAATACCTACTATTTGTCAGAAGGGGAACAGATTCTGGTTAATTTCGAGCTATATGAACCTTCTACGATTGTAGGGTCTGTAACCGATCAAACAGGCAATCCGATTCCAGATGCCCTGGTCAAAGTAACAGGAGCCTTGGATCGCCCGGTTAAAACAGATCAGCAAGGTCGGTATGCCGTTACTGGGCTTGATTTTGACTACAATCCAAACATTGCGATCTGGGTAGATTCTGCGGATTATATGCTTTATGAACAGGATCGTTTGAATGTTCAGGCTGGAAAAACCTTAATCGTAGATGTTGTTTTGACAGAAGCTGCACATGTGCGGGGGAAAGTCGTAGATGAGGCGGGCAATCCAGTAAGTGGAGCTAAAGTTAATGCCGGAGGCTCGGCAACAACAACAACGGATGCTCAAGGAAATTATTTCATAAAGCGCGTGCCAACAGGCACCAGAACAATAACGGGGGAAGCAGCAGGGTACTTAAAATCGACTCAGAACGTTGCCCTCGTACAAGGAGACCATAATACGTTTAATATCGTACTTAAGAAAGATGCAGATATTACACCTCCAGTAACCAAGTACAGATTAGTTCCTATTACAGATACTGTGAACGGGAAGGTATACATCAAAGGATTTACATTCAGACTTCAGGCAACGGATGAAGTCAAAGGTTCGGGCGTAAAAACAACGCAATATCGAATCAATGGGGGAGCATGGAATACGTATGAAGGACCCGTCAAGTTTTATGCTCCCGATGTCAAGGTGGTAGAGTACTACAGCACAGATGTTGCAGGTAACCAGGAGAAGTACAACAAAATGGATTTTATTAATGGCACATTTGAAGGCGCAGGTTCATATTGATTCATCATTGATATGATAGTTTAATTGGTATAATATGTTAATCTAATTAGACGGCTCCGACATGATGATCGCCCTCGGTAGATCAGGATTCGGAGCCGTCTTTACCGTTTTTAATGCCTGTAGCCCTAGTAGTCGACGTCTTTCCTTTGAATCTCGTGAACAGAAGGGTGTATAATCAAGAATGTAATCTGGCGTTTTAATCTTTTGATTTGTCATAAACGAATTGTTCCAGACCGTAAGCCATCTTTACGGGTACAGATCATAATTATAAACAGGAGGTACGGCCGATGAGTAAAGCTACGAAAACAATAAATGAAGTCAGAAATGCGATTCAAAACCGTCGTACGGTGAAAAAATTTAAAAAAGAAGCTGTTCCTACACAGCAGATTATAGAATTGCTGGACACCGCAGTCTGGGCTCCTAACCATAAACTGCGTGAACCTTGGAGATTTTTGTTGTTTACCGGAAATGGACGGAAGAAACTGGCGGAGGCTATTGATGCAGAAATGGGAGAAGACAACAAATTCTCACCCAATATTATGCAAGTTCCATCCGTTATGCTTGTCGTGCTGGAAGAAGATCCAAGACAGAATATCTGGGACGAAGACTTTGCTGCGGTCAGTGCATTGGTTCAGAACTTTATGCTTGCAGCCTGGAGTGAAGACATTGGAACGTTCTGGGTGACCAAGCCATTCTTGTACGCTCCCAAATTCCGCAAACCGCTTGGAATAGAGGCGGGAGAGAAAATTGTAGGCATGATTTATATGGGATATCCTGATGTTATTCCTTCTGCCAAAGAACGCACACCAGCTAAGGACAAACTCACTCTTTTTGAATAATAAATTGTTGTAGACCTTAGCTATATACGATCCCCTTACGTTTACAGGGAAATCTACGTACAAGTACCTTTCTTCACAGAAGAGAAGGGCTTGTACGTTTTTTGTCATGTTGGTGTATCCGCATTGTAGAATCTGCATAAGAAATCCTTCTCGATCTTCCTCTGAGGTCTACAGGTTGGTATCCATTTCACTGCCTTTTGGTAGGCCACCCCGTTCTTCCTCCATAAGTTTCTCAAAATAAATTAAGATCCAATTGACGATACTGGATGGCTTCAGCCACATGAGCTGTCACAATTTCACCTTCATGGTCCAGATCGGCAATTGTCTGTGCCATCTTGATAATCCGATCATGTGCACGCATGCTCAGGTTCAACGTTTGCAAGGTTTGCTCTAAAAGTTGCTCTGCCTCTTGGGGTAGATGGATCGTTCGTCGCAAAAGTGTGCCCGAAAGCTGGCTATTCCAACGAACCGAACTTTTGGCATAACGTGTAGCCTGAATTTGATGAGCGTGGATCACTTTTGCCTGCATTTCTTCAGAGGAAGGGGAAGCAGCAGACTTGCGCCACTCGCCTGGTGGAGGAACCTCAACCTGAAGATCAATGCGGTCCAGCAGTGGTCCTGAAATCTTAGCTCGGTATGCGGCAACACGGGCTGGACTACATATGCAGCGTTGCTCCTCCGAATGAGCGGACAAATATCCGCAGGGACAGGGATTCATGGAACATGCAAGCATGAACTGGGCCGGAAAGGTGAATGCAGCCCGTGCCCGACTAATTGTCACTGTGCGATCCTCTAACGGCTGCCTTAATACCTCCAGCACTTGACGCTGGAATTCAGGTAATTCATCCAGAAACAATATGCCACGGTGGGCAAGGCTCACTTCACCAGGTTTTGGGATACCACCGCCTCCAATCAGACCAGAGGTGGATATTGTGTGGTGAGGGGAGCGAAAAGGTCTGTCTGCAATCAGGCCTTGAGGCGCTTCTTTCAATTTGCCTGCGGCACTTAATACTTTGGTGACTTCCAACGCTTCATCTTCTGACAAAGGAGGAAGGATGGAGGGCAGACGTTTGATTAACATCGTTTTGCCCGTGCCTGGCGGTCCAACGAGCAGTATATTATGCATGCCGGCTGCAGCAATCATAAGCGCGCGTTTTACATGATGCTGCCCCAGAACATCGCTATAGTCGTCTGCAAATAATGGTGTTTGTCTCGGCTTCCTATCCGCCATCTTATGAGTCTTATCAGTTATAGGAGCAGCGAGGTGTGCATAATTTTTCAACACGACTGGTCCTGCATTCGAATTATTTGGTATTCCCGTTGAACTAGCGGGTTGATCTGGGTTTTTCGGAGCAATATCTTGTAAATGACGAATGCCAAACACTTGGATACCTCGAATCAGTGACGCTTCCTCCACGTTATCCAAAGGCAGGAGCACGGACGTAAAGCCTTGTCGTTTGGCCAGATCCACCATGGATAAAATGCCCGGCACGGACCTGATCGAACCGTCCAACGCCAGTTCGCCAACCACTAGTGTCCGTTCCTGGGGAGGCAGTACAAGCTGGCCGCTTGTCATAAGTAAACCAATAGCAATGGCTAGATCAAACGAAGATCCTTCCTTTCGCAGATCAGCGGGGGCCAGATTGATTGTGATCCGCTGTAAAGGATACTGATATCCGCAGTTTTTAATCGCTGCACGGACACGTTCAACGGCCTCACGAATGGCTGAATCCGGTAAACCGATGATTGATGTCTGTGGCAGACCATTGGATAAATCGGTTTCCACCTCGATCAGAACGCCATCGATTCCGTACAAACACGCACTGTGTAATTTTCCGTACATAACAAAGAAACACCTCACTCGATTCTTGACTCCGCATAATACGGGCCAGTCTACGAATTAAGGTGCTTCCTCAGCTTCTATTAAGCATTTTATATAAAAGGAATCATGGAGTCAACCTGTCATTATCATTGCTGTAGTCATCTTTCCTGATCCCTGAATTTTATTTCTGGAAGGAAATCATTAAATAGCTTTGGTGAAAATATTATGTTTTACACAATCTAATTTATCATAATTAAATTGAATGGTAAAATCATTTGTGCTCAATTATTCTGTTTTTTTTCTAATTTGTGATAAGATAGATTTATAGTTCCTTTTTTATAAGGAATAGAATGCACAATAGGCAGGTGAGAAAGACATATGCAGACTGACAGTTTGAAGCTGGATAACCAATTATGCTTTGCCATATATGCTTGTTCACGTGAGATTACGAAGATGTACCAGCCTTATCTGGAGGTGCTCGGCGTAACGTATTCACAGTATCTGGTTCTGATGGTATTGTGGGAACGTGAAGAATGTACGGTTAAGGAGATCGGGGAGGCACTCTATCTCGATTCGGGAACGTTGACACCACTTCTCAAACGGTTGCAGTCAGCAGGACTTATTAATCGCGAACGCTCTGCTCAGGATGAACGAAAAGTATTAATTACATTAACCGACTCCGGCCGTGAGCTGCGGAACAAGGCATTGTCCATCCCTGAATCCATTCAGGGAGATGCGTGTTTGAACAGTACAGAGTTTGAAGCTTTGCTGGGTCAGTTCAAAGGGTTGCTGGAGAAAGTTCACCAAACCAACACTAACGCAGCCAAAAAATAAAATGTAGTTTTACATCAAGGAAACCTTAGCTTTTAGCTGAGGTTTTTTCCATATATACCCAAGCATTCACAATATGGGATCATACTCATATCAAAATACTGTCTATTAACCATTAATTTTTTAAGGAAAGCGTTTTAAAAACGTGTTACAATGAATTGGGTTTAAGTGAAAATAGTCAACATTTGTCTTTTGTTAGTCTACCAACCCGCCTTGTTGCAGTCATGTTGATAGGAGGATTCGAGAATGAATATCCATGAATATCAAGGAAAAGAAGTACTGAAACAGTATGGAGTTACCGTTCCAAACGGAAAGGTTGCTTATACAGTCGATGAAGCGGTTGCGGCCGCAGAGGCACTGGGCAGTCCGGTGACTGTTGTTAAAGCGCAAATTCACGCAGGTGGCCGGGGTAAAGCCGGCGGCGTAAAAGTGGCGAAGAGTACGGATGAGGTTCGTGCCTATGCTTCCGAAATTCTGGGCAAAGTATTGGTAACACACCAGACTGGACCAGAAGGCAAAGAAGTGAAACGTCTTCTGATTGAAGAAGGATGCGATATCCGCAAAGAGTATTATGTGGGTGTTGTTGTGGACCGTGCCACAGGCCGTGTAGTTATGATGGCTTCCGAAGAGGGCGGTACTGAGATTGAAGAAGTAGCTGAAGCTACACCTGAGAAAATTTTCAAAGAAATTATTGACCCTGCTATTGGATTGCAAGTGTTCCAGGCGCGTAAACTGGCTTACAGCATTCAGATTCCGAATGAACTGGTGAACAAAGCCGTTAAGTTCATGCTCGCGCTGTACACTGCATTTGTCGAAAAAGATTGCTCTATTGCCGAGATCAATCCTCTCGTTGTTACCGGAGATGGAAACGTTATCGCGCTAGATGCAAAATTGAACTTTGACTCCAACGCCCTGTTCCGTCACAAAGACATTTTGGAACTGCGTGACCTGGATGAAGAGGATGAAAAAGAAATCGAAGCTTCCAAATACGACCTCAGCTACATAGCACTTGATGGCAACATCGGCTGTATGGTCAATGGTGCGGGACTTGCGATGGCAACGATGGACATTATCAAATACTACGGTGGAGACCCGGCCAACTTCCTTGACGTTGGGGGCGGTGCGACAACGGAGAAGGTGACTGAAGCATTTAAGATCATCTTATCCGATGCCAAAGTAGCTGGGATCTTTGTTAACATTTTCGGTGGCATCATGCGCTGTGATGTTATTGCCAATGGTGTTGTTGAAGCCGCGAAGCAGCTTGGCCTGACCAAACCGCTGGTTGTTCGTCTTGAAGGAACTAACGTGGAGCTTGGCAAACGTATTCTGGGTGAATCTGGCCTGAATATCGTTCCTGCTGATTCCATGGCCGATGGTGCACAGAAAATTGTTGCCCTCGTAAAATAAGTTCATTCCTTAGTACCGGAGCTGTCCGGGAATTGAAAAATAACCGTAAGGATGTGAAGCAACGTGAGTATTTTGATCGATAAAAATACAAAAGTCATTACGCAAGGCATTACGGGTTCAACGGGAATGTTCCACACGAAGGGCGCATTGGACTACGGAACCCAGATGGTAGGCGGAGTTACACCGGGTAAAGGCGGAACTAATGTGGATATCACGTTGGAAGATGGTACAGTAGCTAGTCTGCCGGTGTTCAACACTGTGCAGGAAGCGAAGGAAGCTACAGGCGCAACAGCGAGCGTCATTTACGTTCCTCCTGCATTTGCAGCAGATTCCATTATGGAAGCTGTTGATGCTGAGCTGGACCTCGTAATCTGTATTACAGAAGGTATTCCGGTTCTTGACATGATCAAGGTTGACCGCTTCATGGAAGGTAAAAATACCGTCCTGATCGGACCAAACTGTCCAGGTGTCATTACACCAGGCGAATGTAAAATCGGTATCATGCCTGGTTATATCCATATGGCAGGACACGTAGGCGTTGTTTCCCGTAGTGGAACACTTACCTATGAAGCCGTTCATCAACTGACGACACGTGGCATTGGACAATCTTCTGCTGTAGGAATCGGGGGAGACCCTGTAAAAGGCTCCGAGTTCATTGATATCCTCAAACGGTTCAATGAAGATCCACAGACTCATGCGGTCATCATGATTGGTGAGATTGGTGGTACAGCTGAAGAGGATGCTGCAGATTGGGTACGTGAAAACATGACCAAACCGGTTGTTGGCTTTATCGGTGGCGTAACAGCGCCTCCAGGCAAACGGATGGGCCATGCTGGCGCTATTATCTCTGGCGGTAAAGGTACAGCCAAAGAGAAAATTGCGAAGCTGGAATCATGTGGAATCAAAGTAGCACCAACTCCTGCTGAGATGGGTTCGACTTTGGTGAGTGTACTTGAGGAACGCGGTATTTTGAATTTGTGCACGACACATTAATTTTTTTTTCGTTATATATAGAAGAAACGGCTCGGAAATGATCTATTTCTGGTAGACCGACTATTATGGTTACGGAAAAGGTAAGCAACCTTTTGTCCTTGAACAGGGCGAAGGGTTGCTTTTTTGCGTTTTTTTACGGGAAAAGGAGGAGGAATTGTCCCTCATCTGCGTAAACGCTTGCATTCCGTGGTCACTTAACACACAATATGAGGGAAGATCTCTTCCCGCTTTGGGAGGTTTATGGTATGGAAGAAAGATGGATCTTGTTTGGGTTGCATGAGATGGAGGGTATTGGTAAAAAAACAATCTCGAAACTGATTCTGGGACAACATGCATTAACCGATCTATTGAATTATGGGGAAAGCGACTGGGTCGCAGCAGGCTTGCGCAAAGATCAGGCTGCACGTTTGACTAGCCAATTTAATATCGACTGGATTGAGAGTAAAAGAGAACACGTTTACAATCAGGGAATAGAGGTTATTACTTATCTGGATCAGAATTATCCCATATTAATGAAGGAAACCGTTCAGCCTCCCTGGGTAATGTATGCTCGAGGGGATGTTAGTTTGCTACACAATTCGTCTATTGCCATGGTGGGAACTCGTATGCCAACCGTGTATGGGCGCAAAGTTGGAGAAAAGCTGGCAGAGCAACTATGCAATGCAGGACTGACGATTGTAAGCGGGCTTGCCCGTGGTATTGATAGCGTATGTCATGAGGCAGTACTACGTGCTAAAGGAAAAACCATTGCAGTATTCGGAACAGGGATTGATAATATATACCCACCCGAAAATACAAGCCTCGCTGAACGAATCGCGGAGACGGGGCTGCTGTTGTCGGAATATCCACCAGGTACAAGAGCGCGCCAGGGATTATTTCCGGAACGGAATCGAATCATTGCCGGTCTGACACTGGGAACATTGGTTGTTGAGGCTGACATTCGCAGTGGTTCACTCATTACAGCAGATGCTGCGCTTGAAGCAGGCAGGGATGTATTTGCAGTCCCTGGACCTATTACATCGCCGAAAAGTCGGGGAGCACACAATCTTATCCGTCAAGGGGCCAAATTGGTCACTTGTGCAGCAGATGTATTGGAAGAGTATCGATTGGGCTTGCCAAATGCAGAACAACTTCCTTACAATAGAGGACGTTCGACCGAAACAACCGAGCCTTCCGGGCGAGGGATATTCGCTGAAGTTAAGCTCTCTCCAGATGAACAACGCGTAATTTATCTGTTGGAACAGGGAGAACAATCATTGGATCAACTGGTTGAGCTGCTTGGTTGGGATTTTGGACATTTGCATTCAGTTCTGTTATCTTTAATCATAAAAAAGCAGATTAGCCAAATACCAGGCACTAAATACGCGAGGGTATGACGAAGCTACAACCTACGTGGTGCGTGGAAATATATAATTAGCAGAAGTTATTAACTATGCATAAGCTTACAGAAACAGTTTCATGACAGTTTCATGAATGAGAGGAGGATGAACCTATGGCGGATGCACTCGTAATCGTGGAGTCGCCCTCAAAGGCGAAGACGATAGGCAAATATTTAGGCAGCAAGTTCATCGTAAAAGCTTCGATGGGGCATGTTCGCGATTTGCCAAAGAGTCAGATCGGCGTTGAGGTAGAGAATGATTTTAATCCGAAATATATTACGATCCGCGGCAAAGGTTCAATCTTGAAAGAACTGAAGGATGCACGGAAGAAAGTGAAAAAAGTGTATCTCGCAGCTGACCCGGATCGCGAAGGTGAGGCTATCGCATGGCATTTGGCCCATGCCCTTGAACTGGACGATACGGCAGATTGCCGGGTAGTATTTAATGAAATTACAAAACAGGCGGTCAAAGATGCGTTCAAAACACCGCGGAAAATCAATATGGATTTGGTTAACGCGCAGCAGGCAAGACGTATTCTGGATCGGCTCGTTGGATATAAAATTAGTCCGTTATTATGGAAGAAAGTGAAAAAAGGTTTGTCTGCAGGCCGGGTTCAGTCCGTGGCTGTTAAAATCATTTTAGATCGTGAAAATGAAATTGATGATTTTGAGCCAGAAGAATACTGGAGCATTACCGCCAAACTGACAGCAGACGGCAATCCGTTTGAAGCCAAGTTTCATAAACTGAACGGGGCCAAAACAGAGCTGGGCAGTGAAGCGGAAGTGCAAGCGATCCTGAAACAGATCGAAGGTGCAGACTTTACGATCAAGGAAGTTAAAGAGAAAGAACGGAGCCGTAACCCCTCCGCCCCGTTTACGACGAGTTCTCTGCAACAGGAAGCGGCGCGTAAATTGAATTTCAGAGCTTCCAAGACGATGTCGGTCGCCCAACAACTATATGAAGGTGTAGACCTTGGAAAAGAAGGCACAGTAGGTCTCATCACGTATATGCGTACGGACTCCACACGAATTGCGGCATCTGCACAAGAAGAAGCCAAAGAATATATCGTTGGTAAGTATGGTGAGCCATTTGCACCTGAGACTCCACGAAACTATTCCAAAAAAGCAGCTAATGCTCAGGATGCGCATGAAGCGATTCGTCCAACTTCAATTTTGCGTGACCCTGACTCAATCAAGTCATTCATGAGTCGCGATCAGTTCCGGTTGTATAAACTGGTATGGGAACGTTTTGTAGCGAGCCAGATGTCTTCGGCTATCCTGGATACACTCTCTGTAGATATTGCTGCGGGGGACACCATTTTCCGTGCAGCAGGTTCGAAGGTACGGTTCCAAGGTTTCATGAAGGTATATGTTGAAGGAAACGACGATGGTACAACCGATGAAGATCGTCTGCTGCCTCCGTTGAAAAGTGGAGATGTGCTTGAGAAGCAGGAGATTGAGCCAAAACAGCATTTTACACAACCGCCACCCCGATATACAGAGGCAAGGTTGGTTAAGACGCTTGAGGAATTGGGTATAGGGCGTCCGAGTACATATGCGCCAACACTGGAGACCATTCAGAAGCGCGGATATGTTGCGATAGAAGAAAAGAAATTCATGCCAACGGAGCTTGGTGAACTGGTCATCGAACAGATGGAAGAGTTTTTCCCGGAAATCCTGAATGTAGAGTTTACCGCAAACATGGAAGGTGATCTTGACCATGTGGAGGAAGGTTCCGAGGATTGGGTCAAAGTACTCGCAGAATTCTATGAATCTTTTGAGAAACGCCTTGAGTTTGCGGAAGAAGAAATGAAAGAAATCGAGATTGAAGACGAAGTATCGGATGAGATCTGTGAGAAGTGCGGCAAACCGCTGGTTTATAAACTCGGACGTTTTGGCAAGTTTCTTGCGTGCTCTGGCTTCCCTGATTGCCGGAATACCAAACCGATTATCAAGGATATCGGCGTGACTTGTCCGAAGTGTAAGGAAGGTCATGTTGTTGAGCGTCGTAGCAAAAAAGGACGTATTTTCTACGGTTGTGACAAATATCCTGAATGTGATTTTGTCTCATGGGACAGACCTTCAGCCAAGCCATGTCCAAGTTGCGGATCGCTAATGATTGAAAAGCGAAACAAAAAGGGAGCACGATTGCAGTGTACTTCATGTGATCATCAGGAGCCGGTGGATGAACCGGATGACGAATCAGCGGATTAGTATATATGCGAATCAATTTTAGTGAATTATGAAATTGTTTTATGGGGGTAAATGATTTTGACTAATGAACAACAAGTAACCGTTATTGGTGCCGGGCTGGCAGGGACAGAAGCTGCCTGGCAGATTGCAAGTCGCGGCGTACGCGTAAAATTATACGAGATGAGACCTGTTGTGAAAACGCCAGCCCATCATACGGATAAATTTGCAGAACTGGTATGTAGCAACTCGCTGCGTGCGAATGGATTGACCAATGCAGTGGGTGTGTTAAAAGAAGAAATGAGAATGCTCAATTCTCTCGTATTGTCAGCAGCAGACAAACATGCAGTTCCCGCAGGTGGGGCGCTTGCTGTGGACCGGGATGGATTTTCAGGTGAGATTACATCCACGTTGCACCAGCATCCGCTCATCGAAGTGGTGAATGAGGAATTAACTTCTCTGCCGGAAGATGGCATCGTTGTTGTTGCAACGGGGCCGCTGACCTCACCTGCATTGTCTGAGCAAATCAAGGCACTAATGGGGGAAGAGTATTTCTACTTCTATGATGCAGCTGCACCGATCATCGAAAAAGATTCAATTGATATGAATAAAGTGTATCTGGCTTCCCGTTATGATAAGGGTGAAGCGGCATATCTGAACTGTCCGATGACAGAAGAAGAGTTTGATGTCTTCTATGAAGCTCTCATTACTGCTGAAGTCGCTCAATTAAAAGAGTTTGAGAAAGAAATCTACTTTGAAGGCTGTATGCCAATCGAAGTGATGATGAAACGCGGAAAACAGACGGCTCTGTTTGGTCCAATGAAACCGGTAGGTCTGGTTAACCCTCATACAGGAGAGTTGCCACATGCGGTTGTTCAGCTTAGACAGGACAATGCAGCTGGGACCCTGTATAACTTGGTGGGCTTCCAGACGCATCTGAAATGGGGAGAACAGAAACGTGTCTTTTCCCTTATTCCTGGACTTGAAAATGCAGAATTCGTTCGTTATGGCGTAATGCACCGTAATACATTTATTAACTCGCCTAAACTGCTTCTTCCAACGTATCAGTTTAAAGAGCGTCCAAACCTGTTCTTTGCAGGTCAGATGACGGGTGTAGAAGGATATGTGGAATCTGCTGCATCAGGGCTGATTGCCGGCATGAACGCAGCCAAAGCAGCACTTGGGCAGGAACTGGTGGTATTGCCGGTAGAAACAACACTTGGCAGTATGGCTCAATATATTACAACTGCTGACTTCAAGCACTTCCAACCAATGAACGCAAACTTTGGTTTGTTGCCGAAGCTTGAAACGAAAATCCGTAACAAAAAGGAAAAAAATGAAGCTCTTGCACAGCGTGCACTGGATGGCATTACTAGTTTTGCTGCGGCAGAAGGTCTAACTGTTCCGGAACGCGTATAAATTATTCGTGGGAGGATGCTGATATCATGGATATGTCATTTCATGCTACAACGATCTGTGCTGTTCGTCATAATGGTAAGGCTGCAATTGCTGGAGATGGTCAGGTGACCATGGGCCAGAGCGTCGTGATGAAGAATACAGCCAAGAAGGTAAGAAGATTGTACCGCGGACAGGTTGTTGCTGGTTTTGCTGGTTCTGTGGCGGATGCGATCACCCTGTTTGAGAAATTCGAGGGCAAGCTGGAGGAGCACCATGGTAACCTACAGCGTGCTGCTGTAGAGCTTGCCAAGGATTGGCGTCAGGATCGGATCTTGCGCAAGCTTGAGGCATTGTTGATTGTGATGGACAAAACAGGCATGTTGCTCATCTCAGGTGGCGGCGAAATTATTGAACCAGATGATGACGTTATTGCTATCGGATCAGGTGGAAACTTTGCCTTATCTGCTGCGCGTGCGTTGAAACGTCATGCAGTAAACCTGGAAGCGAAAGATATTGCGCGTGAATCGCTTCAGATTGCCTCGGAGCTATGTGTATATACCAACAGTAATATTATTGTAGAAGAGTTATAAGCCAAAGAAATCTCCCGTAGTGGAGCATGATTCTGTAATCTGCTCCAGGACGTCTAGGGGATTCTTTGTCCTTGTTAGGAAAAATAAATTCAACATACTGGTAGGAGGGAAGCAATATGAATACTCAAGCGTTAACACCGAGACAGATTGTTGCAGAGCTTGACAAGTATATTGTAGGTCAAAAGAAAGCTAAAAAATCGGTAGCCGTAGCCCTTCGTAATCGTTATCGGCGTAGCCTTTTGCCTGAGCACACTCAGGACGACATTGTGCCTAAAAATATCTTGATGATTGGACCTACCGGTGTGGGTAAAACGGAGATCGCCCGTCGCCTCGCTAAACTGGTAGGTGCGCCATTTGTGAAAGTGGAAGCTACCAAGTTCACTGAAGTAGGTTACGTTGGCCGTGACGTTGAATCGATGGTGCGAGATCTGATTGAGACATCACTGCGGATGGTGAAGCTGGAGCGGACTGAAAAAGTGAAGGACAAAGCTGAAGAAGCTGCCAATGAGCGAATTGTACATATTTTGGCTCCTTCACAGTCTAAGTCCAAGAATCAGCGTAATCCCTTTGAGATGATCTTTGGTAATAATGGCAACAACGTTCAGGAACAGGATGAGCCAGAACCGGATACTGGGGTTGCCGAACGCCGCCGTAAGATCAAGTTTGATCTGTTATCTGGCAAGTTGGAGGATGACATTATTGAGATTGATGTGGAGGACACTGCGCCTAACATGATGGACATGTTTGCTGGACAAGGCAATGATCAGATGGGCATGAACATGCAGGAGATGTTTGGTAGCCTCTTACCTCGTCGTACGAAAAAGCGCAAGCTCGCTATTAAAGAAGCGCGTAAAGTGTTGATCCAGGAAGAAGCAGGCAAATTGATCGACATGGATGATGTTACCCAGGAGTCCATTCGCCGGGCGGAGCAGACAGGTATCATTTTCATAGATGAAATCGACAAGGTTGCCAGTCAAGGACGCGGTAGTGGACCCGATGTATCTCGGGAGGGGGTTCAACGGGACATTCTCCCTATTGTGGAAGGTTCTACGGTGATGACTAAATATGGCCCTGTCAAAACGGATTATATTCTGTTTATGGCAGCTGGTGCATTCCACGTCGCCAAACCCTCTGATCTGATTCCCGAGCTTCAGGGACGCTTCCCAATTCGTGTGGAACTAAGCAGTCTAACACTGGAGGAGTTTGTATCCATTCTGACTGAACCTCAAAATGCACTGACCAAGCAGTACGTTGATCTGTTGCGGACAGAGAATATTGAGATTGAGTTCTCGGATGAGGCTATTCGCGAGATTGCCAAATTGGCTGAATCCGTCAATCAAAATACAGAAAATATAGGTGCACGTCGATTGCATACGATTCTTGAAAAGCTTTTGGAGGATTTATCCTTTGAGGCACCTGAGCTTACACTGGAACGTATGGTTATCACTCCGGAGTATGTCCGGGAGAAATTAAATGATATTGCGCTTGATCGTGATTTGAGTCAGTATATCCTGTAACATGGAGTTAGCAATGTAGTTGTTAAAATGATGTTATAAATGAACGGTATGCACGAGAGTAGAGAACATTTGCGAGATCGACAAAGGGTAGCAATCCTTTAGTGAATCACAAGGGTTCTCTTTCTTGAAGCATATCGTTTATTTTTGTTTCTATCTAAAGGATTTTGATGTTACAACCGATAAAAGATGTGGGGTTGTTATACGGATCGACAAAACCTAGGACTTGTGCCGCATGTATACGGAGTTAAAACCTATCGGAGTGGTAGTTATTTTTCCTTTTCATACCCAATGATTCCCATTAAAAGAATTTTCCTTATTCCAAGTCTGGGCATCGGTTTAGTCGATGGATTGGTAAATGTTGCGTAAATGCGCAAAATGATGAATTATAGAAAAGTGTGAAGTCACTAATTGTTTTCTTAAAATTAAAATATATAGACCCCACTTAATTGTTAAGAAAGTGTTGTGTGGGAAGGACGATTTTTCTTCATTCTTGAAAGATAACTTGTCAATTGATTAATATACAGCTTTGTATGTATACCTATCATATTGTCCATAAACCCTTAGTATAACGGCAAAAAATTCTAACATTATCAACTATGAAGTATTCGGAAATATACATAATTACGGGCGTTATAAGCTCATGTTGAGACTCGAAATTTTTTTTTTATTTTAAGAATGTTTAAGAACAATAAGGGAGAGTATTAACATACTTTTGTTTTGGGCCCGAACATTTACGAAAAAATTCATAATTTGCAGAAAATACACAAAAAGCCCCGTCTTTCAGAAAAGATAGGGCTTTTTTCTTATTGTAATAAATCCCAAACTCGAAGAAACTTATGTTATACGACAACATCAGAGTTAATTCTACTTAAGTCCTAGAAAACCGTGTAAAGACGAATGTTTTTGTCGAAAAAAACATAAGAATTTTCAAGGAAAAAGATACAATCTTTTTCCATAACTTCTAAAGAGAGGAGGGGGATTGTGAATCTTTTAAACGATATCAGCTTTAAAAGATTGCAAGGTGCACTCGATGCGTCCAATATCAGACAACGAACAATTGCTGACAACATCGCGAACGCCGATACCCCGTATTTCAAGCGCTCGAACGTTTCTTTTGAAGAAATGTTGCAAGGGCAAATGAATGGAGATATGCCTGTTCTTAAGGGGAAAGTAACTGATGCAAGGCATTTTGTCATAGGTCCTTCCTCTTCCGTACCAACGCCAGTAGTTAATATGGACCAGTCAACCTCCATGAATAACAACGAAAACAATGTCGATATAGACAGAGAAATGAGTCTTCTGGCGGAGAATCAGTTGCGTTATAACGCTTATATTCAGCAAGTGAACGAACAAATTAAAATTATGCGTGTTGGTGTGGAAGGGAGATAACCTAAATTGAACATTAGTAATAGTTTTAGTATCAGTAGCTCAGCTCTGACAGCCCAACGGTTGCGGATGGACGTTATATCTTCCAACATTGCCAACGCAGAGACGACGCGCGCGAGCGTATCCAATGGTGAAGCGGTCCCTTACAAACGTAAAATGGTTGTGCTTGAGCCGAATAAAACGTCATTTGGTACGATGCTGCAAAATCAGATGAGAGGTAGCGGTTCAGGAGATGGCGTAAGAGTAACGGAGATTCGCGAGGATCAGTCACCTTTGAAACCTGTGTATGACCCTTCTCATCCGGATGCCAATGCAGAAGGATATGTATTTATGCCTAATGTGGATATTGCGAAAGAAATGGTCGACATGATTTCTGCCTCGCGTTCCTATGAAGCAAACGTAACAGCACTGAATTCAACCAAAGCGATGATCTCCAAAGCTTTGGAGATTGGAAGATAATCTGCTTTGAAATGAAAATAAGAAAATTACAAACCAGGGATGAAGGGGAGGGACATTAATGATTCAGAACAACATGTTTAGCACACAGGGGATACAACCGCTACAGATGAAGAGTGCAACCGAAAGTAAGCCTTCTACACCAGCCGAAACCATTCAGAGCTTCGGTACATACTTACAGAATGCATTAGGGTCCGTTGCAGCACAGGAGGCTCAATCGCATGAAATGTCGAATCAATTTTTGGTCGGCAAAGCAAATGTGGATCAGGTGATGATTGCTTCAGAACAGGCCTTGTTAAGCCTACAACTCACAACTCAAGTCCGAAACAAAGTGGTCGAAGCATACCAGGAAGTTATGCGAACGCAGTTATAAAATAACCTACTTGCGCTTCGATAATAGCGCTGATCATTACAACAAAGCAGCTGCGATGCTGCTCCTGATCGTCAACCTATGAAACGGCTAGGGTTGAGTAAGGACAGACTAAGCAAAGTTTCGGATGGGGTGACAGAGTGAATGAGAGAATCGCCCAGTACAGGGATAAGGCATCCCAGTATTGGAATAGTTTTAGCAAAAAGCAAAAAGTATTATTTATATCCACCTTCCTGTTCCTGATTTTGGCTGCAGTTGTACTCACGATGCAGTTGTCCAAGACGGAATATGAAGTTGCTTTTACAGATTTGAATGCAAGTGATTCAGCGGGCGTGATCAGTTATCTAGATTCATCTAGCATTCCATACAAATTAAGTTCAGATGGCAAGACCATATCCGTACCGAGTACAAGTGTTGCAATCGCAAAGGTCAATGTTGGATCTCAAGGGATTATTCAGAATGGTTCATTAGGGTATAAGTCATTTGAGGAGTCATCATCACCTATCGGGATGACGGATAAAGAGTTTGATGTAAAGTACAACAACGCTATAAACGGAGAAGTTGAACAGTTACTTCAGCGGATGCAAGGGATACAGGATGCTAAAGTACTCGTTAATATGCCGAAAGATAACATTTTTGCTGGTTTAGAAGAACAAGACAAAGCATCAGCATCGGTAGCTCTCCAATTCAAACCGGGTTATCACCCAAATCAGGCAGCGGTAGATGGCTACTTTAACTTGGTTAAGACTGCAATTCCTAATCTGCCTGTTGAGAACATCACGATTACGAACACAGATGAAGCAGAATTGATTCCAACTGCCCGAGGTGGCAGTGGCGGGTTGTCTTCCGAAGTTCAAGAAAACATGGCTTTACAGAAAAAGTTTGAAAACGATGTCCGTAATAACGTAAAGCAATTCCTTTCCCAGATTGTAGGGGAAGACAAAGTTAATGTTTTGGTAGCCTCCAAGCTTAATTTTGACAAAGAAACTCGTAAGGAAAATCTGGTCACACCTGTTGATGTAGATAATATGAAAGGCATCGAGATCAGTGTGCAGGAGATTCAAAAGAGCTACACTGGCGCCAGCAACCCAACAGGTGGCGTTGCTGGCACAGGACAAGAGGAAGTTCCGGGTTACCCATCATCTGATGCAACCGGTAACTCTACCTCCGAAGAATCATCAAGCACTATAAACTACGATGTTAATCGAATTGCCAAGGATATCATTTCCAGTCCGTATACTGTAAAAGACTTAACCATTAACGTTGCAGTTGAACCACCGAATGGAGAAACAGAATTACAGGGACCGGTTCAGGACGCAATTGAGAACATTTTGGTTAACATTGTTCGTGCTTCACTGGCAGACTCAGGCACTGTAATAAGTGACGCCGATCTGACAAAGAAAGTTTCAGTCATGTCACAAGGCTTCCAGACTGCCTCTGCAGACAATACAGGTTTCCAGCTTTCCTCAACGATGATGTGGGGTGGAGGCGCACTCATAGCGGCATTGATCGCAGCGGTAGTTATTTTGTTAGTACGCCGTCGCCGCAAACAAAACGAAGTCGAAGAAGAAGAGATTCCTCTTCCAATAGCAACAGAGTTCCCGTCCATTACGCTGGACAGTGTAACGAACGAAAGTCAGGTGCGCAAACAATTGGAGAGTTTGGCCAAGAAAAAGCCAGACGAATTCGTCAATCTGCTGCGTACATGGCTGGCTGACGAATAGAGGTGAACGCATTGGCGAAGGCAAGCAGTCAAGGTTTGACTGGAAGACAAAAAGCAGCAATTTTGTTGATTACATTAGGTCCGGAAGTATCGGCTCAGATCTTCAAACATCTGCGAGATGAGGAGATTGAGCAACTTACGTTGGAGATTGCCAACGTTCGCAAGGTTGATTCTTCCGAAAAGGACATGATCATGGCCGAGTTTCACCAGATCTGTCTGGCGCAGGAATATATCTCTCAGGGCGGTATCAATTATGCGAGAGAAATCCTGGAGAAAGCTTTGGGTTCTTCAAAAGCACTTGAAGTCATTAATCGTTTGACAGCTACGCTGCAAGTGAGACCGTTTGACTTTGCGCGCAAAGCTGATCCGAATCAAATTTTGAACTTTATTCAGAATGAAAGCCCGCAAACTATTGCCCTGGTTCTGTCTTACCTGCAATTCGAACAGGCAGCAGCGATTCTATCATCCTTGCCACAAGAGAAACAGGCAGATGTCGCTCGCCGGGTGGCTGTTATGGATAGTACTTCGCCGGAAGTCATCTCTCAAGTGGAGCGGGTTCTGGAACAGAAACTATCTTCTACCGTAACGCAGGATTACACGAATGCGGGTGGTATCGAATCAATCGTTCAGATTCTGAACGGAGTCGATCGGGGTACAGAGCGTACCATTTTGGACTCGCTCGAGATTCAGGATCCGGAGCTTGCAGAGGAAATCAAAAAACGCATGTTTGTATTCGAAGATATCGTCAATGTGGATGATCGTTCGATTCAGCGCATTATTCGGGATATCGACAACGCAGATTTGCAGCTGGCACTCAAAGTGGCAAGCGAAGAAGTTCGGGATGCCGTGTTCCGGAATATGTCGAAACGGATGTCCGAGACATTCAAAGAAGAGATGGAGTTCATGGGACCTGTGCGATTGCGTGATGTTGAGGAAGCTCAGACACGTATCGTAGGAACGATACGCAGATTGGAAGAAGCCGGTGAGATCATTATCGCACGCGGTGGAGGAGATGATATCATTGTCTAATTTGATTAAATCTTTCCAGTATGTACCCGTTGATGACCGTAAAAAACTTGAAAATCATCATCATTATGGTGGTGCTGAGGAGTCTGAAACGGAATTATACGGTGAAAGTGCTGAAGGTTCTGAAGCAGAAACGCTTCAAGCACGCGTGGACGAAGAAACACAACGTCTTACCGCAGAGATGCTGGAAGATGCCAAGGAGTTTGCAGAAACGCAAGTACGTGAAGCTTCAGAAGAGGCAGAGCGCATGCTTCAAGAGGCCCGTGAACAGATCGACAGCTGGTGGCAGGAACAACGACAACAGGATGAACATCTGACTGAAGCGCTTCGTTCACAAGGTTTCCAACAGGGTTTTGAAGAAGGCAAAGTACAAGCTGAACTGGATCTCCAGGTGCAGATCGAAAAGATGATGATTGAAGCCCAGGAAGTGCTCAAGGAAGCTTATGTAGCTAAAGATCAGATCATTCAGGAAGCCGAACCGTTCCTCGTGGAGCTCGCTTGCGGGATTGCTGAGAAAGTCATTGATAAGCAACTTACCATTGAACCCGATCATACATTGGAACTGATTCGTCAGAGTTTGTCACGTAAACGGGAGCAGGGTTTGATCACACTTTGTGTGGCTCCTGATCAGTTTACATTTGTACAGGCAGCTCGTGAAGAATTGTCTCTGTCCATTGACTCTCAGGCAGAATTGCAGATTTTGCCTGATTCAACGGTCAAAGACAAGGGATGTGTCATTCGTTCTTCGTTTGGAAGTGTAGATGCGAGAATTGATACACAGCTTGCTGAGATTAAAAAAGAACTGGTCCGCATAGCACTTGAGGATGAGGAGCGAAAAAATCAACATGAAGGTTCTTAGTTCACAGCGATATATGGAACATTTGCGCCAATTCGATCCTGTTCGTATTAACGGCAAAGTAACTCAGGTCATTGGTCTTATGGTGGAGTCAGAAGGGCCAGATGCAAGTATCGGTGACGTATGTTATATCTATCCTGGTAAATCGGCCAAGCCTCTTCAGGCCGAAGTTGTTGGGTTTCGAGATAACAAAGTGCTGCTTATGCCACTGGGTGAACTTCAATCCATCGGTCCTGGTTGCGATGTAGTAGGTACGGGTAAACCACTCGGTGTTCAGGTAGGCTCCGAATTGCTCGGTAAAGTATTGGACGGACTTGGGCAGCCGCTAGATGGTTCCCTTCTCCCATCCAGAATGCCGATGTACTCTACCTCCAATACACCGGTTAATCCAATGGATCGTCCACGTGTACTTGAAACGATGGGTGTTGGTGTAAGAGCTATCGATGGATTGCTGACCGTAGGTAAGGGACAGCGTGTAGGTATTTTTGCCGGTTCTGGTGTTGGTAAGAGTACGTTGATGGGCATGATCGCTCGTAATACAGCAGCAGATGTCAATGTCATCGCGCTTGTGGGTGAACGTGGACGTGAGGTTCGCGACTTTATCGAACGGGATCTGGGTCCGGAAGGACTGGAACGCTCCGTAGTCATTGTTGCAACTTCAGATCAGCCTGCCCTGATTCGGATCAAGGGAGCAGTTATTGCGACCACTATTGCAGAGTATTTCCGAGATCGTGGAATGAACGTGATGCTCATGATGGATTCGGTAACTCGATATGCGATGGCACAAAGGGAAGTTGGTCTGGCCGTAGGTGAACCTCCGGCAATGAGAGGATATACGCCATCGGTTTTTGCAAGTTTGCCCAAACTGCTTGAACGGGCAGGCACAGGGCCTACGGGTTCGATTACAGCCTTTTACACCGTTCTGGTTGATGGGGATGACATGAACGAACCGATCGCCGATGCGGTAAGGGGTATTCTGGATGGACACATTGTGTTAAATCGATCCATTGCAAATAAAGGTCATTTTCCAGCGATTGATGTGTTAGCCAGCATAAGTCGTGTTATGAAGGATATTGCTCCGGAAGAGCAGTTGGAAGCTGTTAATAATATGAAACGTTTGATGGCTGTGTACAAAGAATCGGAAGATTTGATCAATATTGGAGCTTACCAGCGGGGATCAAATGCAGCCATAGATGAATCGATAGACCAGATTGATAGTATATGGAACTTTACCAAGCAGAAAGTCGACGAGAAAGTCACCTTAAGTGAAGTGCAGGAACGTTTGATTCTTGAATTTGCAAGGAGATGAATGGTTAAGCGATGAAATTTCGATATCATTTCCAGAAAGTTGTTGACCTGAAGAGTAATGAAAAAACACAGGCAGAGTGGATGTTATCCACAGCGATCGGTAAACTTCAGACGGAGGAAGAACATCTGATACAACTTCTGAACGATAGAAATAATCTGGTCGGGATTATCCAATCTGCTACGGAAAATACAGCGTCTGTAAACAGTTTGCAGGAGATGCAGCGTTATGTACATCATCTTGACGAGTGCATTTCACGTAAAAACAATGATGTTAAACATGCTCAGGTCAACGTGCAACGGAATCAGACGTTTCTGAACGGTAAGATGGTTGATGAAAAAGTATGGCTTGGAGCGAGAGACAAGGCCAAGATCAAATTTCAGCAGGAGATGCTCCTCCGGGAACAGAACGATCTGGACGAGATGGCTACTGTACGCTTCGCTGCCAAAGCCGGACGCGCGAATTGATGTGAGCCGGACGCGAAGTTGTCTCGTGAAGGAGGAATGAACGATGGCTGTTAAAGACGATAGCGACATGGAAAAAGAATCGGGAGGCGGCTGGGAAAAATTTCTCATGATTTCCATCCCGATTGTATTCACCGTAGTATTGCTGGGCGTATTGCTTACGCTTTTTAATGTAGATATTCGTAATAATTTGTTTGAATTTGCTAACAAGATTCCGGTAGTTAAGGAATGGGTACCTGATCCTGTGCTGGACCCTGAGAAAGATAAGCTGGAGAAGAGTGAGCAGCAGGTTGAAAGTGCTGAAGCGACAATCGAAAAGCTGAAGTCCCAAGTTACGGCAAAAGAAACAGAACTTAAGGCAGCACAGGAAGCGACAACAACTGAAGCGAAGAAAGCAACAGACCTTCAGAAGAAGTTGGATGATGCGGAGAAAGCTGCTGAAACGGCTACGGCAGCAACGCCGGAAACGGAATCCGATTATCAAAAGCAAATCAAAGATTTAGCTAAAATGTATGCGGACATGAGTCCAAGCAAAGCTGCACCGATTTTGCAAAATATGACGAATGAGGAAATGGTATTGTTGTTGAATGCCATGCAGTCATCTGCTCGGACCAAGGTGCTTGAAAAGATGGACCCGAAAACAGCAGCCGATGTCACCATGATGATGAAGGATGCCAAACCGTCCGGGGATCTGGCACTGGATGCGCTGCAATCCAGATTGAAGAAAGAAACCGCAGCAACTTCAACTGCATCCACAACCACAAGCAAAAACCTGGATAAAAACCAGCTTAGTCAAACATTTGCTTCGATGTCTGCTTCAAGTGGTGCCAAGTTATTATTGGAAACATACAAGTTAAGTCCTGACAAAACATTGACCATCCTGAATTCAGTAGATGATGCAACACGCTCTCAATTGCTTGAGAACATGTCTTCAGAGGACTCGGTTGAAACTGCAAAAATTTTGAACAAATTAATGGGCAACAAGTAGAGCTGACTACACTGTATAACCGAGAGGGGGTGAAAATAAATGTCGATTGTATATCAGATGGCATCCACAGCATCTGCAAAAGCAACAGGAGCAGGTCAGACAACCGGAGCACAATCGAAAGGTTCAGCTGCAGGTGCTAGCGGTGAATTTCTCCAAACTCTTGCACAATCGTTATCTGGAGGAAATACAGAAGGTGATAGTCCAAGCGCTACTGGAAGCTTAACTGCCAATCCGTTGGTGTTTTCCTTTGCTACAAGTGAAGAAGGAGAAGCGGCATCAATCACGGCTATACTGAATTCGTTGTTCACGGACTTGGATTCACTTGACGAAGCTTTGGAAAATGACCCAGCTCTACTTGCAGGTTTGCAAACTCTGATTCAACAGATGTATACACAATTAAGTAATCCTTCAGGTACTAATGCAGAAGGTTCCGACGAGTCTTCGAACGGAGCGGAAAGCGTAAAAACAGTACCCGCAATTGAACTGTCGCAGCATCCGGCAGCAGTACGTTTTGTTCTGCAAGATGTGCTTACACAATTAGTGGCTGGAATGAATGATCCAGAGAGTAACGTTGCAAAGAACGCTCCTGAATTCAAACATTTGTTACAATCTCTGCAGAGTCAGCTTCAAGAGGCTGGAGTGGATACCGCGAGTAACAAAGGATGGACTGAACTGAAATCCATACTGGATACATTAACTGCAGTTAAGGATCAGACTGCACAAGTCGCTCCAAATACTTCGCTTCAATCATCCAAACAGGATTCTGTTGTACCACAAGTTCTTGTTGCGGCAGTGGCGAATTCTGGAACCCAGGTGAAAGATGAGGCTGTTACCACATCTGCTTCAAATGCAGGTGGAGAAGTGGAACACTCAACCATCATTACTGCAGGAGAGCTGTCCTTGCGTTCTTCAGGTACAACAGCAGGAAAACCGGCTGAACCTGTAATGCAAACATCACAGTTTGCCAAAGAAATGACACAGTTTGTTGTTAACAAGCTGGATATTGTCCAGCAAAAAGGATTTTCCGAGGCGACTATCTCACTTCGGCCTGAGCATCTAGGTAAGTTGGATGTTCAAATTACCTTGCAGAACGGGCAGTTGGTTGCACGGTTTATGACTGAGCACACGATGGCTAAAGACATGCTTGAACAACAAATGACGCAGCTGCGTTCTTCACTTCAAGCCCAGGGAATTCAAGTGGAACGACTTGAGGTTACCCAGAACAGTTCAATTGGATCACAGATGTATCAGGACGGAGGCCGTCAGCCGGGAAGTAACTCTCAGCAACAACGCCGTTCGCGTGAGCGTGAAGAACAATCGGATGATGCTATAGCTACAGCAGGGATTCAAGAAGAATTGCGTAACTGGCGTAGCGAGCAAGTCGAAGGAAACGAATTACAGAGAGATACGTTTAGTGCTAAGGCTTAAACAGAAATGAGGTGAGCAAATGGCTAATGAAATTGTTTCAACGAATAATACCTGGCCGAACTATTCGGCAGCCAATAAAGCAACCACAAGTGCTGCAACAAAAGAATTGGGTAAAGATCAGTTTCTAAAAATCTTGATTACCCAGCTGCAAAATCAAGACCCGATGCAGCCGATGGAGGATAAGGAATTTATCGCTCAAATGGCACAGTTCAGCTCAGTGGAACAACTGGTCAATATTTCTACGCAGCTTAAAACATTGAACCAGTCACTTGGTGCAGTATCCGGCATGATTGGCATGGAGGTAAGTTGGCTTTCTTCTAATAAAGATGATAACGGAATTCTTCGCCAGGGTATTGTAGATTCCATCATTGTAAGAGATAGCGTTCAATACGCAAAAGTGGGCAAAGACGAGATTAAGCTGGATGAGATCATTCAGGTGAATTATCCAAAACAGGCAGAAGAGAGTCAAACTCCGGTACAGAACGTTCAGGACGTAACCCCTGAAACGAACGAGAGCCAGCCAGTTGAATCATCCACTGAAACGGGTGACACGGAAGATAGCGGGAAAACGATATGAGTGATCGTATAACGGTTGGACAATTATATGCAGGCCCGATTACACCGAATATGCTTCAAAGACCCAAAACGGGAGAAGCTTCGGCCATACCCGAAAAACCTTTTGCAAAGGTGCTGGAAGATAATCTTCTGAAATTGAGCAATCATGCTGCCAAACGATTGGAACAGCGTGGCATTGAACTCAAGACCGAGCAAATGGAACAGATTGGTTCTGCTTTGGACAAAGCTGCTGCCAAAGGAGCCAAAGAGTCATTGATTTTAATGCAGGATATGGCTTTTATCGTCAATGTCAAAAATCGTACTGTGGTTACAGCTATGGATAGTGAGAGCATGAAGGATAATGTGTTCACTCAGATTGATAGTGCCGTAATCATTTCTTGACCGGCTGGCCCTTCTCGGGAGCCGGAATGCCGCTGACCGACTGATGCGGTAACCAAATGAAGACTGGGAGGATTTTTAAAAATGTTGAAATCAATGTACTCAGGCGTTTCCGGGATGCGGGGTTTCCAAACAAAACTCGACGTAATTGGTAACAATATTGCGAACGTAAACACGGTTGGCTTCAAAGGCAGTCGGGTTATGTTCAAAGATATTATGAGCCAAACTACGGCAGGGGTAACTGCCCCTGGCGATGCAAGTGGTGGTGTCAATGCGAAACAAATCGGTCTTGGTGTATCCGTAGGTTCAATTGATACGCTGCATCTGGCAGGTAGCCCAATGACAACGAATAATCCAACAGATCTTCGGATTAATGGAGATGGATTCTTCTTGGTACGTTTGAGTGAAGATCAGGAAGTACCTTACCTGACTCGTGCGGGGGATTTCCATGTGGATGCTGCACGTAACCTTTTGACTTCGGATGGATTGTTTGTTCTGGATAACGGTGGTGGAAATATTACGATACCGGATGATGTTGTTTCCTTCACGATAGGTCAGGATGGAACAATTAACCAGACCATGGCAGACGGAACCATCGAAGCAGGTCCACAGATTGGAATAGGTAAAGTTGTCAATCCGGAAGGCCTTGAGAAAATTGGGGGCAACTTGTACCGTATGACAGCAAACGCTAATCCGGATGGGGTGCTGGAACCATTAACAGCGAACAGTGCTGAGGACGGAACAGGAGCAATCATTGCTGGACAGCTCGAGATGTCTAACGTGGATCTGACTGGAGAGTTTACTGAGATGATCGTAGCTCAACGTGGATTCCAGGCAAACTCCCGGATCATTACAACGTCGGATGAAATACTTCAGGAAGTTGTTAACCTGAAACGTTAATAGCTGATTAATGAATTTTTAAAATGTGGAGGGGCTTGCTCCTCCCACTCTGATCAAGGGGGCTTAGCATGATTTCGGTTACGCGGTTAAATGGTTCTCCCATGTGGTTAAATGCGCTGATGGTTGAAATTGTGGAAGAGACGCCGGATACGTATATTACTCTGGTAACTGGAAAGAGACTGATTGTGCTTGAAAAAGCCGATGACGTTATTTCCAAGATTAAAGATTACAACCGTGAAATCGGGGTTCAGGCAGCCACTATTAAAGTGCAGCAAACGGAGGAATCCTGATGAAAAAAATGATGCCCTGGCTTGCAACAATGTTGCTGGCAATAACACTCATTGTGGTGGTTGTGTTTGTATTTATGCAAGGACAGAACGGGAATAAGGACGACACACATACGGCGGCAGCTGCTGAAGAAAAAAAAATGACTGCGGATGAAATTGTAGAGGTATCGTCAGAGCTTGCACAGATTAAAACGAATCTGGCCGATCCGGATCGTATTATTATGGTTAGTTTTTCTTTCAGGTTATCTGACAAAACAGCCAAAGAAGATTTTGAAAAAATTAAAAGCATTACGGTGAAGCCCATTATTATTCAGGCACTTGCAGACACCAAGGCTGAGGAACTGAGTTCGGCCAAGGGTATGAAACAATTCAATGAGAAACTGACAGGTCTAATTAATGAGGCATTGCCTGAGCCAAAATTGAAAAGCACTAGTTTTTCAGACATTGTTATAGCACCAATGTAATGAACAGAACACGCTGTAGACCTGTAAGGGGGTGAGAACATGGTGGATGTATTATCACAAAATGAGATTGACGCCCTATTAGCAGCCCTTTCTTCTGGTGAAATGGATGCAGAAGAATTGAAGAAGGAAGAAACTCAGAAGAAAATCAGATCGTACGATTTTAAGCGGGCAGTGCGTTTTTCCAAAGACCATATCAGAAGCTTGACTCGTATTCACGAAAACTTTGCACGCTTTCTCACCACTTATTTTTCAGCCCAACTGCGGACATTCGTTCAAATCAATGTCGTTCAGGTCGAACAGTTGCCTTATGATGAGTTTATCCGTTCTATTCCTAAGATGACGATATTGAACATTTTTGAAGCGGAGCCACTACAGGGACGAATGGTGATGGAAGTCCATCCAAACGTGGGATATGCGATGCTGGATCGCCTTCTTGGTGGAACCGGGAGTGCTCCAACAAAGATTGCATCGATGACGGAGATTGAAACGACCATCATGGAACGAATATTCAGCCGTGCATTTGAAAGTTTGCAAGAAGCATGGAAGACAGTGTTGGATATTACCCCAAGGATGGAAGCGCTCGAGACCAATCCGCAATTTATGCAGATTGTATCTCCCAATGAGACCATTGCTCTGATCTCGCTCAGTACCAAAATTGGTGACACGACAGGCATGATCAATCTATGTATACCGCATGTCGTTCTTGAACCTATTATGTCACGGTTGTCAACTCATCAGTGGTTTGTTTCGGAGAAGAAAAACGAGAGCTCCGGAGGAGTATGATGCACTAAAAGAGCGTGTAAACAAAGCCAAGTTACCCATCGTTGCGGAATTGGGAGAATCGAGAATTTCAATTGCAGAATTTCTGGGTCTGTCCGTTGGCGATGTCATTACGTTGAACAAACCAGTTGATGAGGGACTTTCCATTAAAGTGGGTGACAAACTGAAATACATGGGCAGTCCGGGGACAATCAAAGACCGTGTGGCTGTGCAAATAGACAAGATTGTCACCGAAGGAGTTGAAGAATTTGACGAGTAAGGATTATTTATCCCAAGAAGAAATCGATGCTTTGCTCAGGCAATCGGAATCGATAAACAGCTCGGAACCCGCTGAAAAGACGGTTGATGATTTTTTGACCGAGCTGGAGCAGGATGCCTTGGGGGAGATTGGTAACATTACATTTGGTAGCGCGGCAACAGCCTTATCCACGCTATTAGGCCTCAAAGTAGATATTACAACACCTAAAGTTTCTATCATTAGTCGAACGCAGTTTGAAGAAGCTTTTCCTAAGCCACATGTTGCCGTTCATGTGAATTACGTGGATGGATTCGAAGGCATTAACTCGCTTGTTATCAAGAAGAGAGATGCTCAAGTCATCGCTGATTTGATGCTGGGTGGCGAAGGAAATCCGGTCGATGAAGAACTGAATGAAATCCATATTAGTGCAGTACAGGAAGCGATGAACCAGATGATGGGTTCCTCTGCAACCTCAATGTCCACGATTTTTAATCGTTTTGTGAATATTTCCCCTCCGGGAATCGATATTCTCAATCTGGAGAGTGGAGAGGGTGTAAGTAATCTTCCAGCAGATGAGACCCTTATCCAAGTTTCATTTCGTTTGTTAATCGGGGATCTGATCGATTCCAATCTGATGCAGTTGCTTCCAGTACATTTTGCTAAAAGCATGGTAGATATGTTAATTGGAGGCGCTCAGGAGTCAACTGCCAGCGCACCAGTGGCATCAACACCTGAACCTGCGCCAGCAGCTGTACCAGCAACGCCATCACCGGTTGCGGAGCAGCCGCCCGTTCAACACCAACAGGCTCCACAGGCTCCACAACAGCCTGCTCAGGACTATAACGGATATGGACAGGCCCCGATGGGTATGCCTCAAGGAATGCCGCCACAGCAGCCGTATGGCATGCCACCGCAGCAACCTTATGGTGCACCTCAACATTACGGTGGAATGCCAAATAGGAATGTTAACGTACAGCCAGTTCAATTCGCCAATTTGCAAAATGGGGCGTATGGTCAGGTAGACGAAAACAATTTGAATTTATTGATGGACATTCCCCTTAAAGTCACCGTAGAATTAGGAAGGACCCAGAAGCAAATTAAAGATATTTTGGAACTGTCACAGGGTTCGATTGTCGAACTGGATAAGTTAGCCGGGGAACCTGTCGATATTTTGGTGAATAACAAACTGATCGCCAAGGGAGAAGTTGTCGTTATTGACGAAAACTTTGGTGTTCGTGTTATAGATATCGTTAGCCAATGGGACCGAATTCAGAAATTACAATAAGCACAATTTAGGGAGGACTTGAATCAAGATGGCAAACCGAATTTTAGTCGTAGACGACGCTGCATTTATGAGAATGATGATCCGGGACATTTTGTCCAAAAATGGATATGAGGTTGTTGGTGAGGCACAGGATGGCTCACAAGCAATTGAGAAATTTAAAGAGCTTCGTCCGGATCTGATCACAATGGATATCACGATGCCTGAGATGGATGGCATTGCAGCTTTGAAAGAAATCAAAAAGATTGATGCTAACGCTAAAGTAATTATGTGCTCCGCGATGGGTCAACAAGCGATGGTAATCGACGCTATTCAAGCAGGTGCTAAAGACTTTATCGTTAAACCGTTTCAATCTGACCGGGTTATCGAAGCTATCAGCAAGACACTGGGCGTTTAAGAGACATGATGATGGCTCAGGGTGATATTCCAGGAGGAGCTGGCGTGGGAAGTAATTATTATTTACAGCTTGTATGGGTGATTGTTGTCCTGGCCGTCATCCTGGCCCTTATTGTTTATCTGATCCGTTTTCTAAACAAAAGGAATCAGCAAATGTTCCGGCACGGCACAATTCGTACCCTGGGCGGGGTTGGACTGGGGCAAAACAAGTCGTTGCAAATTATGGAAATTGGTGGATGTGTATATCTGCTTGGTGTAGGTGAAGACATCCAGTTGATAGACAAGGTTTCGGATCTGGAAGAGGCCCAAAGAATCATTGATTCCTTCGAACGAGATGCGGCTGCACAACAAGGAAATCTCTCACCTCTCATTGCCAAGCTCACAAAACGTTTCCGTAGAGAAGAACCGCCGCGGGAAATGGAACTAGAGGACACAACTTCTTTTCACGAAATGTTTGAATCCAAACTTCGGCAGATGCCTAACCGTAAAGAGAAGATGGAAAAGCTCCTGGATAAAGACAATACTACAGATCGGTCGAGGGATTCATGAAGAAAAAGATTTGGTTAGCGTGTTGTTTATTAGGACTTATCAGTCTGGCATCTGTAACGGTTGCCTTTGCCGAACCCATTCCGAATATTGATATTCAGATTGGAAACGGTGATGGAGGGACACCAAGCACGAGTTCACTGTCCATCATTCTGTTAATTACGGTGCTTAGTATTGCTCCAGCAATGCTTGTACTGATGACCAGTTTTACTCGGATTGTGATTGTGCTCGGTTTTATACGTACATCTTTGGGTACACAACAAATGCCACCCAATCAGGTGCTGGTCGGTTTGGCGCTATTTCTGACACTTTTCATTATGTCGCCGACGTTGTCTTCCATAAATCAGGTAGCGCTTCAGCCCTATCTCCAGGGAGAGCTTACGCAAACCGAGGCACTTGAAAAAGCAGCGGATCCCATGAAGAAATTTATGTTTAGTCACACCAGAGAAAAAGATCTGTTACTGTTTATGAAGTACAATCAGACTGAACAACCAAAGACCTATCAGGATATCCCAATTACTGTTATGGTGCCGGCATATGTAATCAGTGAGTTGAAGACAGCATTCCAGATGGGGTTTATGATTTTTATTCCGTTTCTGGTTATAGACATTGTTGTCGCGAGTACACTCATGGCAATGGGGATGATGATGCTTCCGCCGGTCATGATCTCATTACCTTTCAAAATACTGCTCTTTGTCCTTGTGGATGGGTGGTACCTGGTTGTCAAGTCACTGTTACTGAGTTTTAACACTTGATCCGGAAAGTTAAAGGAGGACGGTCATGACTTCGGAATTTATTATCGGTCTGGCCGGGAAAGCGGTATACACGTCATTGCTGGCCAGCGCACCTATGCTTATACTAGCTCTGGTTATAGGACTTGCAATCAGTATTTTTCAAGCGACAACTCAAATTCAGGAACAAACATTAGCTTTTGTACCCAAGATTGTTGCCGTACTTCTGGCAGTACTTTTGTTTGGACCTTGGATCTTAAATATCTTGGTGGATTTTACGTTTAACATTCTCGATAATCTATACAGATACATAGGGTAGGCTTTAGCAGATGGAGACATTGTTGCAAAGTTTCCCTGTCGCTCTGCTTATGTTTTGTCGAATCACATCATTTTTTGTAACTGCGCCTGTTTTTTCGGCTCGAAATGTGCCGGCTTCAGTTAAAATTGGTATCTCTGCATTTGTCACATTGTCTGTCTATCTGATTTACGGAATAGACCAGACCGTACCCACAGACCTGAGTTATGTCTTATTGATCATCAGAGAGATTCTAATTGGCCTGCTTTTAGGTTTTGTGGCTTATCTGTTGATGACGGCAGTTCAGACTGCGGGGACCTTTATTGATCTACAGATCGGTTTTGGTATGGCCAATGTATACGATCCAATGACAGGTGCTTCAGCTCCACTTACGGGTAACTTGAAGTATGCATTTGCTATGCTTCTGTTTCTGACGATGAATGGACACCATTATTTGCTGGATGCGATAGTTTACAGTTACCGGTGGGTACCATTATCTAATGTGTTTTTCCTACGGTTGGCAGATGGAAGTATTGCTGAATTTTTGATTCAGACCTTAGGTCAATCATTTATGTTGGCTTTTCAGATGTCGGCTCCGATTGTAGTTGCGTTGTTTTTGACGGATGTTGGATTGGGTTTTTTGGCCAAAACTGCTCCTCAATTTAATGTATTTGCAGTTGGGTTGCCGCTTAAGTTACTCGTTGGTCTTGCTATTTTGCTTTTGCTGGTTCCCAGTTTCTCCTTTGTATTTAGTCAATTGTTCGAAGCGATATTCAGATCGATGGAAAAATTGCTTGGAACCATTGGACAAAGGCCCGGCTGAGTGAAACGGAGGAAAAGACACGGATGAAACTTCAACTCGACCTCCAGTTGTTTTCAGGGGAGAAGACGGAGAAAGCTACCCCGAAAAAGAGACAGGATACACGAAAAAAAGGACAGGTTGTAAAAAGCGCTGAACTATCTGGCGCATCTATTCTCCTAATCGCGTTTTTGATCATGATGGTATTCAGTAATTTCTATAAAGAACGTATAGTTCGTCTGTTCACAGATATTTTCATCAATCGATTGAGTATGGATATCACCGGAGAGAATGTGATGGCGCTTATGATGCGCTATGGCATTGAAGTTTTGTTATTGATCGCTCCCGTTTTGCTGGGTGCGTTACTGGTTGCTTTGATCGTTAACTACATGCAAGTTGGTTTTCTTCTTGTAGGGGAAGGTTTGAAGCCAAAACTTGAGAAACTGGACCCGATTAAAGGTTTCAAAAATATATTCTCTCTCCGCTCACTAGTGGAATTTGCTAAATCCATTTTAAAAATGTCGATTATCGGTTATCTCGTTTACAGTACAATTAAGGGCTACCAGTCAGATATTGCTTCACTTTCTCATTTTTCATTGGATGCTATTTTACATTTCGCTGCGTCGATCACTTTAAGTCTTGGTATCAAGATTGCAGTGGCATTAATGATACTTGCGATATTTGATTACATGTATCAGAAGTATGACCATGAGAAGAAGATTCGTATGTCCAAGCAAGACATCAAAGACGAGTACAAGAAAATGGAAGGTGATCCGCTGATCAAAGGTAAAATCCGGGAACGCCAGCGTCGTATGGCTATGCAGCGTATGATGCAGGAAGTGCCGAATGCGGATGTAATCATTACGAATCCGACTCACTTTGCGGTTGCGTTAAAGTATGAAGGTTCCGAGATGGAGGCACCTCAGATTATTGCCAAAGGTCAAGATTATGTCGCCTTGCGTATTAAGGAAATTGCCAAAGAAAACGGTGTTATTACGATGGAAAACAAGCCGCTGGCACGGGCATTGTTCCAGAGAGCCGAGATTGGTGACGCTATACCGGCTGATTTGTTTCAAGCGGTAGCTGAAGTGCTGGCTTATGTATATAAACTAAAGGGCAGAACGAAATAAAAGGGGATCGGAGGCCGTACATTCATTGAAGATTAAAGATATAGCTGTCCTTGCGGGTATCATTGGCATTGTGTTGATGATGATTCTTCCGATCCCGACCTGGCTGTTGGACTTGTTGCTGGTCGTCAATATTTCAATTGCTCTGATGATACTCCTTGTTGCAATGAATAGCAAAGAAGCGTTGCAGTTTTCTATTTTTCCAGCTTTGCTGTTGATCACCACACTATTCCGACTGGCACTGAACATTTCGACAACCAAGCTAATCCTTGGTGATGGGGATGCCGGAGCTGTAGTTGCTACCTTTGGTAGCTGGATTGCTGGAGGGCAAATTGCGATTGGATTTATCGTGTTTTTGATCCTCGTTGTCGTTCAGTTTATCGTTATTACAAAGGGGTCCGAACGCGTAGCTGAAGTTGCTGCCCGATTCACCCTCGATGCGATGCCTGGTAAACAAATGAGTATTGATGCGGATCTGAATGCGGGTCTGATCAACGAGCAACAAGCTCGTGAGCGTCGTTCCAAAATTGAACGTGAAGCCGATTTCTATGGAGCGATGGATGGAGCAAGTAAATTCGTAAAAGGTGACGCAATTGCAAGTATTATCATCCTCCTGATCAATCTCATTGGTGGATTTATAATCGGTATGACTGTTCATGGGATGGCTTTCGCAGATGCAATGTCAACGTACTCTGTATTGACTATCGGAGATGGATTGGTAAGCCAAATCCCTGCTCTCCTTATTTCCACAGCAGCAGGACTTATCGTCACCAGAGCGTCATCAGAAGGAAACTTGGCAGATGATATTACGGGGCAACTGTTTACATATCCAATACTTATTTATATCGTAGCTTTCGTTATTGCCATGCTCGGTTTCTTCACACCAATTCATGTTATTACTACACTTCCGTTGGCAGGTGTGTTGGCATATGCAGCGTGGCGTATGCAGAATAATCTGAATTTGAAACAAGTAGCGGAAGAACAGTTGGAAGAAGAACAGCAGATTGAAGAGGTTAGAAGTCCTGAAAGTGTAATTAACCTGCTTCAGGTGGACCCTATTGAGTTTGAATTTGGTTATGGTTTAATCCCGCTTGCTGATAATCAGCAGGGTGGGGACTTATTGGATCGAATCATTATGATTCGGAGGCAGTGTGCTCTGGAACTGGGGTTGGTCGTTCCGGTCATACGGATTCGAGATAATATCCAGCTCAGACCCAATGAGTATGTTATCAAAATCAAGGGTAATGTGGTAGGCGGCGGAGAACTGTTGTTGAATCATTACCTTGCCATGAGTCCTGGCTATGATGAGGAGTCTGTGACAGGTATTGAAACGACGGAGCCTGCTTTTGGACTTCCAGCACTATGGATTGATGAAGTAACCAAAGACAGAGCAGAACTTGCAGGATATACGGTAGTTGATCCGCCTTCCGTTGTGGCTACACATCTGACGGAGCTGATTAAGAAACATGCGCATGAGTTACTTGGAAGACAAGAGACAAAAGCACTTGTGGATAATCTCAGAGAGAACTATTCTGCCCTTGTGGATGAACTGATCCCTTCTCTACTTTCCATTGGTGATGTACAGAAAGTGCTTGCCAAGTTATTGCGTGAGAAAATATCTATTCGTGATATGGTTACCATCTTCGAGACACTGGCTGACTATGGTACGTATACGAAGGATCCTGATGTGCTGACTGAATACGTCAGACAATCCCTCTCACGTCAGATTACTCAGCAGTTCTCACAGAAAGGTGAGACACTTCGAGTGATCACGGTTGGACCTGGTCTTGAGAAGAAAATTGCTGAAAGTGTGCAACAATCGGATCAAGGCAGTTATCTTGCGTTAGACCCTGTATCTACACAAAGTGTATATCAGAAGCTCAGTGAACAAGTGAACCGTTTGATTCAATCAGGTCAACAACCTGTTGTATTAACTTCTCCAACCATTCGGATGTATCTGCGTCAGGTTATTGAACGTACTATGCAGGACATTCCTGTGCTTTCCTATAGCGAGTTGGAGCCGAATGTTGAAATTCAAAGTATCGGGGTGGTGAACTTATGAGAGTAAAACAATACGTTGTTGAGACCATGCCCGAAGCTATGCTTCAAATTCGCAAAGACCTGGGAAGTGATGCCGTTATTCTGTCCACCAAAGAGATTAAGGTGGGCGGTGTGATGGGAATGTTTCGCAAAAAACGGATCGAAGTTGTAGCTGCAGTGGATAAGGAAGAAAACAAGCAAACAACAAAGCCAGTACAAAATCAATTCACACCTGTACCTCGTGCATTTGTACCTGAAGCTTACCGGCAAACAGCTCGTTCGTTTGTTGCGGCTTCTGATGAGTCGGCGACAACGAATACAGCTGATCAAAGTGTACAGGACCAATCTGCGGCTGCGCCGTCTGTGTTTGAATCGCGTTATATCGGTTCAGACATAGACAGCGGCTCAGGTTCTTCGAGCACGGATCATAAACCGCGACCGCAAGGGGCGGATTTTTCGGGTTCAACAACTGGTCCGGAGCCAACAGGTTCAGACCTGCAGCAGGATAAGTTGATGACTGAATTGCAGGATCTTAAACAGATGGTGACCAGGCTTACAAAGCAAGGTATTTCTGCGGACCCTGTGCCAGAGGAACTGCATATGATCCGAGAACGTTTGACAGAACAAGATGTCTGGCCGGAAGTATGGGAATCCTGGTTTGATTCAATTCAAGCAAAATGGTCTGAGGGTGGATTGAAAGAACAGGATGTAGAACAAGTAGTGAAGCTTGAGGTCATGCACTTTTTGGAGCATCGTATTGAAGAAGGCATTCTTCCTACCACGCGAATCGTCTATGTAGCTGGACCAACTGGTGTAGGGAAAACCACGACAATTGCAAAATTGGCTGCTGAACAAATGTTCAAAAAACAGCGTAAAGTTGGATTCATTACATCAGACACGTATCGGATTTCGGCAGTAGAACAGCTTAGAACGTATGCATCTATACTGAATGTTCCACTTGAGGTGGTGCAATCGCCCGGTGATACACAACGTGCCATTTCTCGATTAGAGAATTGTGATTTGATCTTTATGGATACAGCGGGTAGAAACTACAGAAATGAATTACTTGTTTCGGAACTGCAAAGTTTGCTTGCTCCTGTAGAGAATAGCGAAACCTTTCTGGTCATGAGTATGACTTCCAAAAGTGCTGATATGGTGCAGATCACGGAACATTTCAGTAAATATGGACTGGATAAGGTGATTTTCACCAAAATGGATGAGACGGGGAGCTGCGGTCCGCTATTTAACTTGTTACACCGTTTTCCACTCAAGCTCGCATATGTGGCAAATGGACAAAATGTTCCGGACGATTTGTTGAAACCAGATGCAGATTCGTTGTCTAAACAGTTGCTGGGAGAATGGTCACAATGAAGGATCAGGCAGCTGCACTTCGAAGTATGGTCTCCGCGCCTTTGGAATTGGAAGGCATTGAGCGAGATATTCGATCCTCGAAAATCATTACTGTGGCCAGTGGTAAGGGAGGTGTTGGTAAATCCAATTTCACACTGAACTTTGCCTTGGCATTGCAGGCTTTGGGGCAAAAGGTACTTGTATTTGATGCCGATATTGGAATGGCTAATATTGATGTTCTTATGGGTACGTCTTCTTCCTATAATCTTTACCACCTGTTGTACCGACAAAAATCCATAAGGGAAATCATACAACTGGGTGCCAGTGGCTTGCCTTACATTGCTGGAGGATCGGGCATGAAAGAGTTGTTCTCATTGTCTGATCGTGATCTGGAGTTCTTCGCCAGTCAAGTCGAGGATATTGCCCAGGAAATGGATTATGTCATCTTTGACACTGGGGCAGGACTCTCCAGAGAGAATATGAAGTTTATCGGTGCTGCTGATGAATGCCTGATTATAACTACACCTGAACCGACTTCAATAACCGATGCTTATGCTTTAGTCAAAGTTATGCACGGCCAGGAAAATGCTACGCCCTTTCGGATGATCGTTAACCGGGTGGAAGACGAACGAGAAGCGGAACGGGTGGCAGAAAAAATAGCTGGAGTGGCGAGGCGGTTTTTGCAGACGGATATTCCGCTGCTTGGGTATATTTCAGAAGACGCCCAGGTAGTCAAGGCGGTTAAAAGGCAAATGCCCTATAGTCTGGCTTATCCCAATGCCAAAGCCTCCAAAGATATAGAGAAACTTGCTCTTCGTTATCTGGCTGTACCTGCAACTCCGGGATCCGGAACCTTGACAGGAATCAGGGGATTTATGAATAAGTGGCTTAAACGGACAACATGATTTCTGAATAAAGGAAACAGGGGTGACACAACATGGCGGCGTATCAAGTATTGGTTGTCGATGATTCCGCTTTTATGCGTAAGATTGTTACGGATTTGATCCAAGCGGATCCGGAATTCAAGGTAACGGCAACGGCATCAAACGGTAGAGAAGCGATTCAAAAATCACTAGAATTGAAACCCGATATTATTACAATGGACGTTGAGATGCCCGAAATGAATGGGTTGGATGCATTAAAATCAATTATGAAGGAATCCTTCGTTCCTGTGATTATGCTCTCTGGTATCAATGAACAAGGCATGAAAGAAACCATTATGGCGCTTGAAGCCGGGGCATTTGACTTCATTCGCAAACCATCTATTTCACATGACCAGGATATTGCTCAAGTTGGTAAAGCCTTGGTTGAGCGCATGCGTGCTGCGATGAATGAGATCAAAAGAAAAGCTGATCGTGAGTTATCCATGAAAAATAGAGACATGTTGCGAGGAGCAGTTGCTCCCCCAACTCAGCCAGTACAGAAAGAACTGCCGGCCAGGGATCGAGCGGAGCCTGTGAAAAAAACGATCGAACCTGTCGAGACGAGTCAACGCTCTCTTCGAGAACGGACTGAAGCCTTTCAGGCCAAATCAAAGAAACCAATTGAACCATTGTCACCTTCAAAACCAGGTCGCGTAGAGAATAAACCGGAGCCATTGCCAAAGGCTGAACGCAATTTGGGGACGAAGGCAGAAAAAGCAGTGAGGTCAGCTAATCCAGTACAGACTCCAAAGGAAGTTCGACTACCTAATGCAGCTAGAGTGGCAGCTGATCAAATAGCGGCAACCTCTGCCTCTGCAAAAGCCAAGGATGTAATCAAGCCCAATCCTGTCACCAAAGGTGGAGGGGGGCTGGAGGGACCATTCAACAAACTTGTGGCAATAGGTTGTTCTACGGGTGGACCGAGGGCTCTCAAGACATTGCTTGAGCAGTTGCCTGCTGATTTGCCTGCACCGGTCATTATTGTGCAGCATATGCCGCCCAATTTCACACGTTCTCTGGCTCAACGATTGAATACATTCAGTCCACTGCATGTGGTTGAAGCTGAAGAGGGCATGGTTCTGAAAAAAGGAACCGCCTATATAGCACCCGGCGGATTCCATGTGAAAGTTAACAAAACAGCAGACGGGAAGTTTATCGTGAAGCTGACTGAAGATCAACCAGTGAATGGACATAGACCTTCAGTGGATACGATGTTTGAGTCACTTCTGCCGTTTACATCTTTACAAAGGCATCTTGTTTTGCTGACGGGAATGGGAAGTGATGGAGCACGTATGATGAAGAGATTATACGAAGCTGGAGTTACATCAACCTTTGCCGAGAATGAAGAAACATGTGTTGTATATGGTATGCCGCGTTCTGCTGTAGAGCTGCAATGCGTTCGTCATCTTCTGCCATTGCAGGAGATTGCATCTAAACTTGTTCAAGCAGTGAAATAACGGAGTGTAACTCACGGAGGAGGTGCCTCACAATGGACATGAACCAATATTTATCCATGTTTATTGATGAGTCTAATGATCATCTGCAATCGCTTAACGAAAACATGCTTCAACTTGAAGGCAATCCGGAAGACCTGGGCATAGTTCAGGTTATATTCCGCTCTGCTCATACCTTGAAGGGTATGGCAGCAACTATGGGCTTTGAAGATTTGGCATCACTGACACATAAAATGGAAAATGTGTTGGATCTGGTTCGTAATGAGAAGTTGAAAATGCAGGATTACATTTTTGATACCATGTTCAAGAGTCTGGACGCTTTGGAAACCATGGTTCAGGATATTACCGAAGGTGGACAAGGTAAAGCAGATGTGTCGTCAATCGTAGCTTCACTTCAGGCCATTGAAAATGGTGAAATGACAAACGGAAATGGACCTGCTACAGAAACAAACAAGCCGGCTAACGCTTCAATCTCTTCGGCTGTGGAGCTGGATGAATTCCAATATTCAGTGCTGGATCAGTCGATCGCCGAAGGTCATCGTGTGTTCTACGTGGATGTGCTTGTTAGCGAGCATAGCCAGTTAAAAGGTGTACGGGCTTATATGGTCTTTGATATGCTGGAACGTTCAGGTGAAGTCGTTAAGGCTTACCCATCCGTTCAGGATATTGAGCAGGAGAAGTTTGAGCGCAGTTTCTCGTTGTATTACATAACAACTAAAGAGGCGCACGAACTGGAAGAAGGCATCAAGAGTATCTCTGAAATTGAAAGTGCGAAGCTCATTCAACTGGATCAGGAGACTCTTCAGCAGATGGCCAATCAGGTAGCAGCTACAGTTGAAGCGCCACCCGCACCAACAGCTGTAGCTGAGGTTGCTTCGCCGGATAAGAATTCTGTACCCAAAGAAGAAACCACAACGGCACCAGCTAAAACAGCTGCACCGAAGCAAGCTGCTGCACCTTCACGTACCATTCGTGTGGATATTGAACGTCTCGACGTATTGATGAACCTGTTCAGTGAATTGTTGATCGACCGTTCACGTCTGGAGCAATTGGCCAGTGAAACAGGCAACAATGATTTATCCGATACAGTAGCTCATTTAAGTCGAGTTAGCACAGATTTGCAAAATATTGTACTGAAATTGCGGATGGTTCCGGTAGATACCGTATTTAATCGATTCCCGCGCATGATCCGTGATCTGGCTAAGACACTTGATAAAAAAATCGATTTGGTGATTACAGGTGCTGAGACGGAACTGGATCGTACGGTAATTGATGAGATTGGTGATCCGCTTGTGCATTTACTGCGTAACGCGGTTGACCATGGTGTGGAATCCATTTCAGAGCGTGTAGCCGCAGGTAAACCAGAGATGGGTACAGTAAACCTGCGTGCCTTCCACAGTGGAAATCACGTATTTATCGAGATTGAAGATGATGGTAAAGGTATCTATCGCGACAAGCTTTTGAAAACCGCGATCAAACGTGGTGTTGTAACCGAAGAACAAGGTGCCAAGATGAGTGACGATGAAGTGAATCAACTGTTGTTCGCACCTGGTTTTAGTACTGCTGATATTATCTCGGATATCTCTGGCCGGGGCGTTGGCTTGGATGTAGTAAAATCGAAGATCACTTCGCTTGGCGGTAATGTAACCATTCATTCAACTCCAGGCAAAGGCACGAACTTCTCTGTTCAGCTTCCGTTGACTCTATCCATTATTGCTGCAATGCTTGTACGACTTGGTTCAGAGAAATACGCTGTTCCGTTGTCCTCCATTGTAGAGACGGCCATTGTACAACGTGAGCAAGTGCGTAATATTCACGGCAATAAAATGATCACGTTCCGTGAGTCACTGATTCCGTACTTGTCTTTGAGCGAAGTTTTCTCCGTACCGGATTTCAATGACGCTGATGAGCAGGAAACAGAAATTGTCGTGATTCGCAAAGGCGACCGTCTTGCAGCCGTAGCTGTTGAAGAATTTATTGGACAAAGTGAGATTGTTCTCAAATCAATGGGAACCTATCTTCCTGCTATTGAAGGAATCTCTGGAGCAACCATTCTCGGAGATGGACAAGTAGCCCTGATTCTTGATCCTAATGCATTTATTAAATAAGCATAGAGCTAAGTCTTACATTTAATAGGGAGGTTTTTTACATGGAAGAAGAGTTGAAAGTCATCGTCTTTAAATTGGGTACCGAAGAGTATGGTATTGAGGTAGATAAGGTTCAGACGATTGAGCGTATGATGCCAATTACCCGTGTTCCCAAGACACTTTCCTTTGTAAAAGGAGTTATTAATCTACGCGGTGTTGTAATTCCGGTTATTGATCTACGCGGTCGTTTCTCCCTTCCGGAAACGGAATACACGGATCAGACTCGTATTGTTATCGTAGGTGTAGACGACATGCAAGTTGGCTTTATCGTAGATTCTGCCAATGATGTTATTGATATCAAGAGCAGTGCGATCGATAGCCCGCCAGAAGTGGTCGGCGGCGTCAAAGCGAGATACCTGCGGGGTGTTGCTAAATTGGAGGATTCACGCTTGTTGATTATGCTCAACCTAAACGAAGTATTAAATAAAAGCGAGATTGTACAGCTGGAAAGTGTTGAGGGCTAGTACCGTGGAGATGTTCAACCGATTTGAGGTATTCCAGATGGATGTGCTCAAAGAGGTCGGTAACATTGGAGCAGGCAACGCCGCAACGGCGTTGTCTCAACTCCTCAACAGACCGATTGACATGGGTGTACCTACAGTACAAATGCTCCCTTTTGAAGAAGTTGCCGAAAAAGTGGGCGGAGATGAACGCATCGTGGTTACCGTGTTTCTTCGTGTAGAAGGCGAAGCACCGGGAAATCTTTTCTTTATGATGACACCAGAGGCTGCTAAAATGTTGTTGAATAGACTTGCCGGGTTTGATCTGAAAGAAGGACTCGCTTTTACAGATATGGAACAATCAGCGCTTTCCGAGATTGGAAATATTTTGGCTGGATCCTATCTTTCTTCTTTGGCAGATTTCACGAAGTTGTCTATGTATCCAACTGTCCCTGGACTTGCCATCGACATGGCAGGTGCCATTCTAAGTTATGGCTTGCTGCAATTTGGCGAGATGGGTGACGCTGCATTGTTGATTGACACATCTTTCTTTGAAGGTGAAGATCAAGTTGAGGGTCAGTTTTTCCTCATTCCGGATCCACCATCCTTTGCAAAGATATTTGAATCGCTAGGGGTGCCACTGAGCCATGATTGAGGACAAAAGCGTCGTTAAAGTCGGTATGGCGGATTTAAACATCGCTCATCTTCCTGGTGTAATCCGTACGACTGGCTTGGGCTCGTGTGTGGGATTAACAATGTATGACCCACATTTGAAGCTGGCTGGAATGGCGCATGTCATGCTTCCTACTTCAGAGATCGCCCGTGAAGGGAAACTGAACACTGCGAAATATGCGGATACGGCGTTGCCTGAGCTTTTGGAAAAGATGATAAAACTAGGCGCTTCTCACTCACGTATTGTGTCTAAAATGGCCGGAGGCTCTCAGATGTTTGCCTTTGCTGGCGCTGGAGATACAATGCGCATTGGACCAAGGAATGCAGATTCTTGTCGAGAGTGGCTTCAAAAACTCAATATCCCTCTTCTAGCAGAAGATACGGGTGGGAATTATGGACGAACGATTGAGATGGACTGTGAAACTGGACTTTTGACTATTCGAAGTGTACAAATGGGTGTAAAGGAACTATAAGACTATGATAGGAAACTACCGCTTTAATCTTGGAGCAGGCATCGTTGGGTTTATTCTTACTTTTTTTGTAGCATACAGCAGCAATGTGCTGATGACCAGTTTAATTCGCGGATTGATCGGATTCGTAGCCTGGTTTGTCCTTGCATATGGTTTACGCTGGGGATTGGGATTGCTGCTGAACCCTCAGATCGAGGGAAATGGGTATGGTTATGATTCACCAAGTGCTCAAGATCAAAGAGGTTCACAGGTGGACATTAAAATCGAAGACGATGGACAAGAGCTGAATGATTTGCTCAAGAGTGGACAGAACGCTTCATCTGGGGACGATCTTCCGCCATCTGAGACGAAAGCTCCAACGGGATTCGCCCCTTTGGATCCGCCTAAACTTGTCCGGACCAAGGATCCGGAGGAATTGGCGCAGGCCGTTCGTCACCTGACAGACAAATAAGGAGGGTGAAAGCAATTGAACGAGCGTAAAGCTTCACATTTGAACCATTCTGATCTGTGGGAAAAGTGGAAAGAACATGGAGATCTTGAAGCTAAGAAAACTTTGATTGAAAAGTATCTTCATATTGTAAATTATGTATCCGGTCGACTGGCTGTTGGTTTGCCCAAAAATGTTCCCAAGGATGACTTGGAGAGCAATGGTGTTATGGGGTTAATTGATGCATTGGAGAAGTTCGACTATGAACGTGGTCTGCAATTTGAAACTTATGCATCATGGAGGGTCCGCGGAGCCATTCTTGACGGTCTGCGTCAAGGTGATTGGGTTCCGCGTTCTGTGCGTGAGAAGGCCAAGCGAATTGAAGACGCCTACCAACAGCTGGAACAAAGTTATCTCAGGTCCGTTAGTGATGAAGAAATGAGCGAGTACTTGGACGTATCCACTAAAGATTTTCAACATATGCTTCAGGAAGTGGCAGTCATGTCACTTTGCTCGCTGGAGGACCCAATTCGTGAGGAAGAGTCTGAGACTCGTCTGTCTTTGATGGTGGATGAGAAAGCCAAAAATCCGGATTATAAAGTGAATGAGTTTTATTTGAAGGAAGCTTTGGTGCAAGGGCTTGACAAGTTGACGGTAAAAGAGAGAACGGTTGTTTCACTCTTGTATTACGAAGATCTTTCTCTTAGTGAAATTGCTGAGGTTATGTCTCTTTCTCCGTCTCGTATATCCCAGTTACATTCCAAAGCAATATTACGATTACGCGGCACGTTGGACAAACAGAAAGATTTGTTGATGCGTAAAGATTAATAGAGAGAAGTAATATCATTGGAGTTTGGGGAGTGGAAAGTCTAAAAGGGGGAAGAATTGCAGTGACACAGCGGACTGCTTTGGAACAATGTTTAAACATTGTTTTATCGGACGACAAATGCACAGCCTACCTTGAATTTTCCAAAGAGGAAGAAGGCTTTGCCTGCACGATCGATGAACTTGAACAATTTGTGGCGGACAAGGGCATCAAACAAGGTGTATCGCGAGAGGCATTATTACTTTTTGTGAGCAACCCTGAAACCTATTTGAAAGATAAATACAAGATTGCAGAAGGTGTCGCTCCCATTCAAGGAACAGATGGCTTCATCAAGGTTCTGGTTGGAATGGACGATACGAATGAACGACGACCACTGGAATCGGAAGATGGAACTGTCGATTACAAAGAAGTGACCCGGTTAAACAATGTCCGTAGTGGTCAGATCATTGCAGAGCGGATCGCTCCTAGCGATGGCATACCAGGCAGGGCAGTAACGGGTGAGGAAATTCCTTATCGTCCGGGAAAAGAAGCTCGGTTTAAAGTTGGGAAAAACGTTGTGATTAACCCGGATGGTTCTGCGATGTATGCTGCACTGGATGGGCTGGTTACCAAAACGGACGGTAACAAACTGAATGTGTTTCCGGTTTATGAAGTCAATGGTGACGTTGACTACAATAACGGTAATATCGACTTTGTAGGCACAGTTGTCATACGAGGCAATGTACTCACCGGATTTAAAGTAAAAGCAGCAGGTGACATTCGTGTCGTCGGAGGTGTCGAAGGAGCTGAACTGGAAGCAGGCGGCTCAATCGAAATTACCGGTGGTATTATTGGTTATAACAAAGGACTGGTACAAGCAGGCCATAATGTTAAATGTACTTTCATTCAAGAAGGCAACGTGGATGCCGGTGAAGATGTTCTGGTTTCCCAAAGTATTATGCATTCCAATATTCGTGCTGGCCACGGTGTCATCTGTGCGGGAACCAAGGGTCTTATTGTTGGTGGCTCGATCCAGGCTGGTCAGAACGTCTCAGCGCGTGTTGTGGGCAACAGCATGTCCACGGTCACTTCCATTGAAGTTGGTGTGCTACCAAAGCTGCGTAACGAACTCAATGATTTGCGCAAGGAAGTCAGAGAGCAGATGGATTCCTTGGACAAAACGAAGAAAGCTTTGACATTGCTGGATCAATTAGCTGCCGCTGGACAACTAACTCCAGATAAGATGTCGATGCGAATCAAGCTGAATGCTACGCAGAAATCTGCTCTTCGTATAAGTGAAGAAACGAAAATGCGTATCTTTGAAATTGAAAAGGCACTTGAAGATACAAGTAAGGCTCGTGTTGATATTCTGAAGATGATTTATGGAGGCTCTAAAATAGTTATCGGCAGATACACGAAATTTATTAAAGATCCAGTGAGTCGAATTTCATTTTATTATCACGATGGTGATATTACGATGGTTCCATACGTTTAAGTACAGCATTCAGGCACAGGAAGAAATCCATTCGAAACCGTGAGGTGAGCGTATGAGTTTCAAAGCAGTGGAGTTGCAGATTGCGGTACCACGAACAAGTGAAGCGGGACGTTATCAAAGTGAAGCCCAGCAGCGACCGATTACGGATCAGAATCTTTTGGCAGAGCAAACGTCGAAAGAAGCAAATGAAGCAAGGCAACGAAGTGAAGCAATGGACGAAACTTCACAGACTTCGGTGCGTGATGGTCATAACCATGATGGGGATCAGCAGAGTGGTTCCGATGGACAGGAGAATGCTCAGGCTCAAGAACCTGTCAAACCTGCAGAGCACCCGTACAAGGGAAAACACATAGATCTGTCTTTATAATAAATGGTTGTTATGGACATGCAGTCTTGCGCACCGATGGTTGAATCAGAAGGAGAGAACCCAATTTGTCACCATGGATCATTATTGTCATATTAGGGGCCTGCGCCATCGCCTACGCTTGTATTATGCCTCGGAAAAACAAGGCGCAAGAGCCTGGGCATCAACTGGTGCAGGAGATGGAATCTACGCTTGAACACTACATGACCGAGATCGAAAATGATAATGATGCTCTTATTCAACGTGTGGCTGAAATGAAGGGAGAAGCGACAGCAGCCGATCAACGTATGCAATTGCAACTTCAGGAATTACAGCAGCGGTTGGATCAGCTGGAACAGAGCAAAAAGAATGAAGCTGTCGCATCACCTGTTCCACACTCCGGTAATGTATCTGTACAATCTTCCGAAGGTTTGCAAGCACAAGCGCTCGTGAAAAGTGTCCAAGCAGAGGCGGCCCAGCAGGCGTTAGAAGCAGACCAACAGACCAGTGAAGTCGAATCTTTGCCACAACGTGAGTCGATTAAAGATCGATATGCAGAACTCTTTAATCTACATGCTGAAGGTAAGTCGATGGATGCCATATCCAAGCAGACAGGCATTCAGCGTGGTGAGGTACAGTTAATACTGCAACTGGCAGAACGGGAGGAAAGCTAAGTCATGGACAAGCGATCCTTATGGATTGGTCTGGGGAGCGGCATGATTATTGGTGCGGTTTTGCTTCAACTGGCCACAGTTGGGCAAAATGCATTGTCGGATAGTAATCTGGACCCCGAGCAGATCGCCAATATAACCAAAGAACAACTTGAAACAGCCGCAAAAAGCCTGGATATGAAGGTGGTCGGTTCTGAAGAGGAATTGTACACAGAAGCTGAGTGGGTTGAGAAGAAAAAGCAGGAAAGCAGTGAGTTGCAAGGGGAAACAGCAACACCACCTGAGACAGTAACCTCTACGGAGACACCTGCAGAGCCTGAGAAGCCACAAGAGCCTGCTGCAAGTGAAGGTGAAGGGCAAAAAGAGATAACTGAGCCGAAGACAACAGAACCTGTAACGCCGAGCAATCCGAAAGGCGCAACAGTATCATTCAAAGTACGTTCAGGCAATAGTCTGGCGATCGTTGCAGCAAACCTGAAAACCGCGGGAATCGTAGATGATGCTCAAGCATTCATAAAAGCTGGCAAGGCTGAGCGAATCAATACCAAAATCCAGGTGGGTACCTATGCGCTTGAAAAAGGCGAAAGTTTCAAATCCATTATCGCAAAAATTACGAAAGAACCGTCAAACTGAGCATGCTCGGACAGGACGGTTTTTGCGTATTAAACGGTACATTTTCAAAGCTTGATAATAATTAGCGCCTGAGTTACATATCAAGTTTAAAATGATTCGATACTAGCAAAAAACGAAAAGTAGATTTTAACTTTAAAGACTGTTGCATCGGACAGTCAGTTATGCTATATTAGATAACGGTGTTAAAACACACGCATGTGCTAATTTTGTTGAGGGTGCTTTCCTTATGGAGAGTCTTGGCGAAAAATGATGCCGGCGGAGGACACAATAAAAACCATATTAGGAGGTGTGTGAAGATGGCAGTAATCTCCATGAAGCAGCTTCTCGAAGCTGGGGTACACTTCGGTCACCAAACTCGTCGTTGGAACCCAAAAATGGATCGTTATATCTTCACTGAAAGAAACGGAATTTATATCATCGACTTGCAAAAGACGGTGAAAAAAGTCGAAGAGGCTTACAACTTCGTTAAAGGAATCGCAGGAGAGAATGGTAAAATTCTTTTCGTGGGTACTAAGAAACAAGCTCAAGATTCCGTTAAAGAAGAAGCTGAACGTGCTGGTCAATTTTACATTAACCAACGCTGGCTTGGCGGTACCCTGACTAACTTCCAAACTATTCAAAAACGTATTGATCGTTTGAAACAGTTGGAAGCTTGGGAAGAAGACGGTACATTCGCTGTATTGCCTAAAAAAGAAGTTATCTTGCTTCGCAAAGAAAAAGATCGTCTGGAGAAATTCTTGGGCGGTATTAAAAATATGAAAGGCCTGCCAAGCGCCCTGTTCATCATCGATCCACGCAAAGAGCGTATCGCTGTTGCGGAAGCTCGCAAATTGGGTATCCCAATTGTTGGTATCGTTGATACTAACTGCGATCCGGATGAGATCGATTATGTTATCCCAGGTAATGACGACGCGATTCGCGCTGTTAAATTGCTGACAGGTAAAATGGCTGATGCTGTAATCGAAGCTAACCAAGGCGAAGAAACTTCCGCTTAATAGATTCGAACATATGTTATAAACTAAATGAAAAGGGTGGTTGGCAGGTGGATAACCTCTCACTGCCCTTTTTTTAGAGTGTACGTACAATACTTAATGTTGGAGGGAATTTATAATGGCAGTTAATGCGAGTGCAGTAAAAGAACTTCGCGAAAGAACGGGCGCTGGTATGCTCGATTGCAAAAAAGCACTGGAAGAAGCAAACGGTGATGTAACAAAAGCAGCTGAATTGTTGCGTGAGAAAGGTCTTTCTGCAGCAGCAAGCAAAGCAGGCCGTGCAGCAACTGAAGGCGTTGTTGAATCTTACATCCACGCTGGTGGACGTATTGGTGTCTTGGTTGAAGTTAACTGTGAAACAGACTTCGTTGGTAAAACGGATCAATTTAAGGATTTCGTTAAAGATGTAGCTATGCAAATCGCTGCAGCTAATCCTAAATTCGTTACACGCGAAGAAGTTCCTGCAGATGAGCTGGAAAAAGAAAAAGAAATCCTGAAAGCTCAAGCTCTTAACGAAGGCAAACCAGAGAAAATCATTGAAAAAATGGTTGAAGGCCGTATCGGTAAATACTACGAAGAGTACTGCCTGCTGGAACAAACTTTCGTTAAAGATCCAGACAAAACGATCTCTCAATTGCTGAACGAAAAAATCAGCCAAATTGGTGAAAACATCTCCATCCGTCGTTTCGTTCGTTACGAACTGGGTGAAGGTCTTGAGAAAAAAGTAGACAACTTCGTAGAAGAAGTAATGTCCCAAGTAAACAAATAAGACGGTTTCTATAAACCGGCGAGCAAAATTGATTTTCGAAGATATAAGAATGATGAAACTTCGAAGCGTAAACTCCCTTATATCTCAGGAAAACAGTGCCTTACCGGTTAAACGTTTTTCCTAAAAGAGCGGAACACAACTGTGTTCCTTTCTTTTTAAGCAGGAGGCCATGCGCGAGAAGTTTTGTTGGTTGAACACCAAGCGTGTTCGATTCAAAGTGGAGGGTGAATAATTGGAACAGCCAGTATTTAAACGTGTTGTCTTAAAGGTCAGCGGAGAGTCTCTTTCCGGTCAAAACGGCTACGGTATTGATGCAGATACGATCTCGTCGATTGCCCAACAGGTAAAAGAGGTTGTTGCACTTGGTGTACAGGTTGCTATTGTATGTGGCGGCGGAAACATCTGGCGTGGAATTGCCGGTAGTGAAAACGGCATCGATCGTGCAACTGCCGATTATATGGGTATGCTGGCGACAGTAATGAACTCGCTGGCACTGCAGGATGCTTTGGAACAGATTGAAGTGCCTACGCGTGTACAGACATCTATTGCAATGCAACAGATTGCAGAGCCTTATATTCGTCGTAGAGCTATTCGCCATCTGGAGAAAGGCCGGGTCGTTATTTTTGCAGCAGGTACAGGTAACCCGTTCTTTTCCACGGATACAACAGCAGCACTGCGCGCAGCGGAGATTGAAGCAGAAGTTATCTTGATGGCCAAAAATAAAGTTGATGGTGTATACTCAGCAGATCCGTTTAAGGACAGTACAGCTGTGAAATTTGATCAGTTGACTTACATGGATATTCTTAACAAAGACCTTGGTGTAATGGATTCGACGGCATCCTCGCTTTGTAAGGACAACAACATCCCGTTGATCGTATTTGCCATTACGGAACAAGGTAACATCAAACGTGTTGTTCTTGGCGAACGTATCGGAACAATCGTTAAAGGGAGTGTAGATTAATGCCACAAGCGGTTAAACAACATGCCGAAGAGCGTATGGAAAAAGCAATTCAAGCATTGCGTCGTGACCTGGCTACTTTGCGTGCAGGCCGCGCAACTCCAGCTCTTCTGGACCGAATTCAGGTAGAGTATTATGGAGCAATGACGCCATTGAATCAACTCGCTAATATCAGCACTCCGGATTCCCGTACACTGATGATTCAGCCTTGGGACAAATCCTCCATGGGTGACATTGAGCGTGCCATCATGAAATCGGATCTGGGTCTTACTCCAGCCAATGATGGTAGCATGATCCGTTTGTCTATTCCGGCATTGACGGAAGAACGTAGAGCGGAACTTGTTAAGCTGACGAAGAAGTTCGGTGAAGAAGGTAAAGTAGCGATTCGTAACATTCGTCGTGACGCGAATGATGACATCAAGAAAATGGAGAAGTCAGATATTTCCGAGGATGAATCCCGGAGACATCAGGACGATATCCAAAAATCGACCGACAAGTTTATTGCTGAAGTCGATAAGGTACTCGCTGCCAAAGAAAAAGAAATCATGGAAGTGTAAGACAAGCGCAGCCCCTCCAATACGGTGGGGTTTTGTCTCTTTTTCCAAGCTTCAGATAAAGAAACTTCAGGGATTTTGGAGGAACAGGAATGATCAAACGGGTTCGGTCGTGGTGGAATGGGGCTGACAAGCAGGAAACGCTGACTATATCCGAGGACAATATCCCGCAGCACGTCGCCATCATCATGGACGGCAATGGACGATGGGCCAAACGTTTGGGACTCCCGCGTATAGCCGGGCACCAAAATGGCATGAAGGCGGTCAAACGTGCGACCATCGCGGCGGATGAACTGGGCATCAAATATCTGACGATGTACGCTTTTTCGACAGAAAACTGGACGCGTCCAAAAGAAGAAGTGGATTTTCTGATGCGACTTCCGCAAGAATTTCTAGCCATAGAGCTGGATGAACTTATAGAAAAAAATGTGCGCATTCGCATGATGGGTCAAGAGGAACATTTACCTTCTCATACCATTAATGCCTTGCGGGAAGCCATTCGTCTTACGGAACATAATACAGGTCTCGTTTTGAACTTTGCAATGAACTATGGAAGTCGTCGTGAAATGACGGACTGTGTTAAACAGATCGCTCTGCAGGTGAAATCGGGGGAACTATCGGCAGAGGACATAACACCTGAACTCATTGATAGACATATGCTGACGGTTGACATGCCCGATCCGGATCTGCTGATCCGGACGAGTGGAGAGTTGAGATTAAGCAACTTTATGCTTTGGCAGCTTGCATATAGTGAATTATGGTTTACGGATATATACTGGCCCGAATTTGGCAAAAAGCATTTGCTTGAAGCAGTAGCCGAATATCAGCGCAGAACAAGGCGTTACGGCGGTTTGAAATAGATGGAGGATGAAGCCGTTGAAACAGCGACTAACGACAGGAATCATAGCAGGTGTGTTGTTTTTAGGTTTTTGCATGCTGGGCGGACCCTGGTACCATGGTTTGGTATTGCTTATGGCTCTCATCGGTTATTATGAATTTGTTAAAATGACCGGGGTGATGCCTTTTTCAGGTGTGGCCCTGATTGGATATGCTGGTGTTTTTGCCATTGTGTTTCCTTGGGAAATGCTTTGGGAGGCAAGACCGCTATCCTTATTTCAGGTCATCTGGATAGTAATGCTTGTCCTGATGACAGCTTCGGTTGTCACCAAAAATAAGGTTCCCGTGAATACAGTGGCGATGCTTTTCCTTGGCGTGTTGTATATAGGAATCGGTTTCTATTACATTGCAGAATCCAGACATCTGCATCATGGGTTGTTCTGGACGTTCCTGTTGCTGGGCTCCATATGGGCCAGTGATGCAGGAGCTTATTTTGTAGGGAAACTAATTGGTAAAAACAAACTGTGGCCTTCCATTAGTCCAAACAAAACCGTGGAGGGTGCACTGGGTGGCATCGTGATTGCAATTGTTACTTCTGTTATTTTTGCATTAGTATCAGATGGTTTGCTTTCCTGGCAGAGAGCGATTGTGATCGGAATTGCCTGTGCAGTTGTAGGTCAGATGGGTGACTTGATCCAGTCTGCATACAAACGTGTATATAATATCAAGGATTCAGGCAGTCTTCTCCCAGGGCATGGAGGCATTCTTGATCGGTGCGACAGCTGGATTGTTGTTTTTCCATTCGTACATATACTAATGCTACTGCCCTACTAAAGAAGAACATGAGTCTGAGATAACAGCATTGTTCGCCGTAGGCATTGGATAATTAAAGATGAGGTGCAGCATGAAAAAAATTGCGATTCTCGGGTCAACCGGTTCCATTGGAACCCAGACACTGGATGTAGTTGACATGCATCCAGAACTCTTTCAAGTGGAGGGACTGGCTGCCGGAGGCAATACAGACCTGCTGATCGAACAAACCAAACGTTACCGGCCGAAGAAGGTATCGGTGGGGTCCAAAGAACTGGCGGAGAAGGTAGCTCCACATTTGCCAGCAGGAACGCAACTGTTTTATGGCAACGAAGGACTCGTAGAAGTTGCGGCAGGAACCGATGCGCATACGGTTGTTACAGCAGTGGTGGGCAGTGTTGGATTGGAGTCAACGCTTGCTGCCATAGACGCAGGCAAACAGATCGGACTGGCCAACAAGGAGACATTGGTTACAGCGGGGCATATCGTCACGACAAGAGCGGCTGCCAAAGGAGTCTCTTTACTGCCCGTTGATAGTGAGCACTCTGCTATATTCCAATGTTTAAATGGTGAAAACAGAGAACGCCTGACAGGTATCACGCTCACCGCTTCAGGTGGATCATTCCGTGATCTTACCCGTGAACAGTTGAAGAACGTGACTATAGAGGATGCGCTTAAACATCCAAATTGGTCAATGGGCTCGAAAATCACGATAGACTCGGCAACGATGGTAAACAAGGGACTTGAGGTCATTGAAGCACATTGGTTATTTGGTCTTCGATATGATCAGATTAATGTATTGCTTCACCCAGAGAGTGTTATTCATTCCTATGTGGAATTTGATGACACCAGCATCATCGCACAACTGGGGAATCCGGATATGCGTGTTCCCATTCAATATGCACTGACTTACCCTGACCGCTTGCCATCACCGGCACAGCGTCTGTCTCTTGCTCAAGCTGGGAAATTACATTTCCGTGAGATGGATATGGAACGGTTCCCGTGTTTAAGAATGGCGTATGAGTGTGGTAAAATGGGAGGAACCGCAACAACGGCGTTTAATGCAGCCAACGAGGTTGCTGTAGCCCGTTTCTTGCGTAAAGAGATATCATTCCTTAAAATAGAAGATATTATTGCTTCTGTGCTGGAAGCACACCACAATGTGGACGAGCCTGATCTGCAGGAGATCGCGCGTTGTGATCAGGAGAGCCGTAAGCTTGCGGCCAGTCTGTAATCTCTTTTTTCATTACAAATTGGAAGAAGTGATTCTCTTGTGCGGCATCAGAGAATAATGATAATCTAGAGGGACAGACTGCGGTATGTGCCGTGAAGGAGGATGGATAGGGATTGGAAACCATACAAGTGGTATTTCTAACGGTGCTCATGTTCTTTGTCATCGTGACGGTTCATGAATGGGGGCATTATTATTTTGCCAAACGCGCCGGTATTCTTGTACGGGAGTTTGCGATCGGTTTTGGTCCCAAATTGTTCTCATATAAAAGAAACGAGACCCAGTTTACATTGCGTTTGTTGCCTTTTGGTGGATATGCACGGATGGCAGGGGAAGATCCGGAACTGGTAGAGATCCAGGAAGGACAGACCATTGCGGTAAGATCGGCGGATGACCAGGTGAAGATGATCTATCTGGACCAGCTGGATAACCGTAAAAATGTAATACGTGGTGAAGTCATCTCCATTGATATGGAGAGAGCGCTGAAGCTTCAACTCGATGTAGATGGAGAGATTCAGGAGTATCGTATACATCCCCAAGCGATGTTGGTAAGTCGTGGTAAACAAACGCAGATTGCACCGAAAGATCGTCAATTCGGCAGCAAAACTGTTGGACAGCGTGCATTGGCTATTTTTGCGGGCCCACTCATGAACTTTATCTTGGCCTTTGTGCTGTTTGCTGTATATGCGCAGATGGCAGGAGTTCCTGTGGAAAATCCAAAAAATCTTCAAATTGGTGAAGTGCTTGAAGGTGGGGCAGCCGATCAGGCGAACCTGCAAAAGGGCGATATTATAGAAACCATCAATGGTACTGCAATTGGTACGGATTCACAAAAAATGGTGTCGATGATTGCCGATTCCAAAGACAAGCCGATGGAATGGACGCTGCGCCGGGGTTCGGATACGTTTAATATAACGATTACTCCACTTGCTGTAGAAGGACAAGAAGGCGGTAAAGTGGGAATCGTACCTACGTTACCAACCCGATCTGTTGGATTTGTAGAGACATTTAAAGTCTCAGGCGTGGCCATGGTTGATACAACCAAAATAATATTTGAAGGTTTTAAACATCTGATCAATCAATTCAACATGGATGATATTGGTGGCCCAGTTCGTACATTTGAAGTGACAGGGCAAATTGCTAAACAAGGGATTGAACAGTTAACGAGATGGGCAGCAATTTTGAGTCTGTACCTTGGGATTTTCAACCTGCTACCAATACCTGCACTGGATGGTAGTCGTCTGGTATTTTTGGGAATTGAAGCGCTGCGCGGCAGACCTGTTGATCCCAATCGCGAAGGCATGGTGCATTTCATCGGGTTTGCGATGTTGTTTGTGTTGATGCTGGCAGTAACTTACAATGATATATTACGTTTAATTAACGGATAATTACGGTTGGACTACGCTCTGGACATTCAGAGATAGTCGTTATGGGAGGACGCTGGAGTCTTATGTCAAAGGAAAATGATAAACAGTTCGTGACTGAAATCACACCACAGGGTGAGGACTTCTCACGCTGGTACATTGATGTTATCAAAAAAGCTGATCTCATGGACTATGCACCCGTACGCGGTTGTATCGTGTTTAAACCAGACGGCTTTGAAATCTGGGAACACATTAAGGATGAGTTGGATCGTCGTTTCCGGGAAACGGGTCATCGCAATGCTTACTTCCCGATGTTCATTCCTGAGAGCTTCTTTCAAAAGGAAAAAGAGCACGTGGAAGGTTTTAATCCTGAATTACCATGGGTTACGGAAGCCGGCGGAGAGAAGCTGGAAGAACGTCTGGCAATCCGTCCTACATCCGAAACGATTATTGGTCACATGTATTCCAAGTGGATTCAGTCTTATCGGGATCTTCCGGTACTGATCAACCAGTGGGCTAACGTAGTTCGTTGGGAAAAAAGAACGTTGCCTTTCCTTCGCACAAGTGAGTTCCTGTGGCAGGAAGGTCATACAGCGCATGAGACGGAAGAAGAAGCACGTGAAGAAACGATGAAAATGCTTGAGATTTATCGTGAAGTAGTTGAGGAATACTTGGCTATTCCTGTAATTGTGGGTCAGAAAACCAAATCCGAGAAGTTTGCGGGTGCGGTGGATACGTACTCGATTGAAGCAATGATGAAGGATGGACGTGCTGTACAAGCAGGTACATCTCACTACATGGGGACGAACTTTGCAAAAGCATTTGAAATCCAGTATCTTAGCCGGAATAATGTGCTCGAGCTGGCTTACACTACTTCATGGGGAGTAAGCACACGTTTGATCGGTGCATTAATTATGGTTCACGGAGATGACCGTGGTCTCGTACTTCCTCCTAAAGTCGCACCAACACAAGTGGTCATGATTCCAATTGGACCTCCGAAAACGCGTGATGCTGTGGTTGGGCGTGCAGATGAGTTGTTCACTGAGTTGAAAAAAGCTGGAGTCCGTGTGAAAATGGATGATCGCAGCGATGTTCGCCCAGGTTGGAAGTTCAATGAATACGAGATGCGCGGTGTTCCGATTCGTCTGGAGATTGGTCCACGTGATATGGAAAATGGCGTTTGTGTACTCGTATCACGCATCACAGGTGAGAAGAAAGTGGTAGAACAAGCGAACCTGGTAGAAGAAATCCAGTCTATGCTGACACAGATCCAGGTAGATATGTTAGAGCGTGCTCGCACATTTATGTCGGATAACTTCTACTCCGTGGATACACTCGATGAGATGAAAGAACTGATGGAAAATAAACGCGGGTTTACACTGGCTGGATGGTGCGGTTCAGAAGCTTGCGAAGATAAAGTAAGAGAAGTCACAGGTGCAACAAGCCGGAACATTCCGTTCCAGCCTGCGGAAGAAAAGCATACGTGCCTGGCTTGTGGTGAACAGGCAGAACACACGGTTGTGTTTGCTAGAGCGTATTAAGTCAGGATAACCTGACTATATACATTGAACTAAACATTTACATGAGAACGTAGAGAACAGAAATAACCTGAAGAAGCAAAGCGTTCGCCTTTATCCCCGGATTGTCCCCTTTGTAAAAGAGAATCAAAAAATCTGGGGATAACAGCGATCGGAAGGTTGTTCTGTTATCGGAGTGGTAAGTGTAAATATCTTTTTGTTCAATTTATATAATGGCACGTACGGACTGTAAGAGTAATGAATGGAGAGCTTCTGTCGGATAAAATGAGTCGGTGCGAGTTCGGATCGGTGACATTTTTGAATGCAGGGGCTTTTCATGCTTTAAGGGGGTACAAGGAGGAACACGATGAGCGGATTCGAGGAGAAAAGAAAACGGTTTGAGTTGTTGATGAAACAGGCAGAGCTTCCGGCTGGTCTGTTAGAGCCCTATTTTTTGGATGGATGGATTGAACAAGTAGAGACCAATCGAAGTAATCGGGAATGGAATATTCTGATTGCAAAGGATACGTTGGTACCCGCTCCAATCTATCGCACATTTTGTCTGCATATTCAAGAGAAGATGAATCATATCGCCAAAATTTCATTTGGCTTCAAATACACGGACCAAGTACAAAATGGTGATATCGTCAGTGAATATTGGAATCTGTTTCTGGAATGGGTTACCCGTGAGATTCCATCTGTAAATGGTTGGATGAACCGGACAACCTTTGAATGTGAAGAGGATCTCCTACAACTGACAATGAGTGATGCAACGTCGATGGAATTGGCACGTAAGAAACAGATTGATCAGGCTATTACGAAATTCTATGAAAAATACTTTCATCTACCTCTTCGCATCAAGATGCAAGTGGGTGAAGTGGGAAGCAATAAAGAGGCCATGGAACAGTTCCAGGCCCAAAAACGTGTAGAAGAACTTGAGGTCATCGAGAAGATGATGAGTGAAGTGGACACAGAAATCCCGGTGGATGAGGAGCAGGGTGATCTGCGTTTGCAAATGGGTTATGACATCAAGGAACCTGCGGTACCTATGCAGGAAATTCAGGATGAAGAGAAAAAGGTCACGCTTCAAGGTTCGGTGTTTGGACTGGATCGTAAAGAACTGCGAAACGGAAACACATTGTTTACCTTCTACCTGACCGACTTCACGGATTCCATGCAAATGAAGATGTTTGCCAAAACAAAAGAGGATGTAAAAATTCTCAGTTTGTTGGCTAACGGTAAATGGGTAAAAGTGCGTGGTCGTGTAGAATATGACCGGTTTATGCAAATTCCTGAACTCGCCATGATTCCTTCGGATTTGATTGAAGTTAAAGCACCGCCGTCTCGCAAAGACAATGCACCAGAGAAACGGGTGGAGTTCCATTTGCACTCTACAATGAGTACGATGGATGCTGTAACTTCAATTGACAAATACGTGAAAATGGCAGCCGAGTGGGGACATAAGGCGATTGCTGTCACTGATCATGGTGGGGTGCAGGTATATCCTGAGGCTTCCAAGGCTGCTAAGAAAAACGGGATTAAGATGATCTACGGCCTTGAGGCCAATGTCGTGAATGACTCTGTTGCCGTTGTAATGGCTCCTCAGCCATTGGATCTCCAAACAGCAACATACATCGTATTTGATATCGAGACCACAGGTTTGTCGGTAACACAAAACAAAATCATTGAGATTGCAGCCGTGAAGATGCAAGATGGTAAAGAAATCGACCGATTTGCAACGTTTGTGAATCCGCATGAACGCATTCCCTACAACATTCAGCAGTTGACCAATATTAATGATGACATGGTAAAAGACGCACCTGAGCTGGAGCCTGTAATCCGTGATTTTGTGCAGTTTGCTGGTGATGGTGTGCTTGTTGCGCATAATGCACGTTTTGACATGGGCTTTATCCAGGCTTCCCTGAAGCAAATTGGATTGCCAGAGCTTCCTAACCCGGTCCTTGACACATTGGAACTGGCGAGATTGTTATTTCCAAAAAATAAGAACCACCGTCTGAATACGATGGCGGATAAGTATAAGGTTGGACTCGAAAGTCATCACCGTGCCATTGATGATACGGTTGCACTCGCGGGTATACTAATCGGATTATTAAATGATGCTGCTCAGATGAAAGGATTAACGAGGCTTGATCGCTTGAACGATTATGTAGGTGTCGACTTGTCGAATACAAGACCTTTCCATTGTGGCATCTATGCATTGAATGATGTCGGTAAGAAAAATCTATATAAGCTGGTATCTCTCTCTCATACGGAACATTTCAAGCGGGTACCGTGCATTCCCAAATCAAAACTGATTAATTTGCGTGAAGGCCTTGTTATTATATCGGGCTGTGAAAAAGGGGAGTTTTTCGAAGCGGTGCTTAACAAATCGCTCGAAGAAGCGGAAGAGATCGCTGAGTTCTATGACATACTGGAGATTCAACCACTTACCATGTATATGCATTTGGTGGATAAAGGGTTGGTGGCTACACCCGAAGAAATCAAAACAGCGATCCGTAAAGTCATTGATATAGGTGCAAAACTTAATAAACCGGTCATAGCCACAGGTAACGTGCACTATTTGGAACCGCGTGACAAGTTATATCGGGATATCACCATTCACGGTATTACAGGATTTAGTCCACTGAAAGATCAACGTAAACCGGATGCACATTTTAGAACGACAGAGGAAATGCTGGAAGAATTCCAGTTCCTGGGTCAAGAGAAAGCATACGAGGTCGTTGTTACAAATACGGTGGAGTTGTCTGACCGATTTGAGGAAATTAAGTTATTCCCGGACAAACTGTTTACTCCGATTCTGGAAGGTGCGGACGAAGAAATCCGTAATACCTGCTATAACACTGCCAAGTCCATCTATGGTGAGGAATTACCAGAAGTAATCGTGGCACGACTAGAGAAAGAGCTCATTCCAATTATTAAATACGGTTTTTCTGCCAACTATCTGATCTCGGAACGCTTGGTTAAAAAATCGAATCAGGATGGTTATCTCGTAGGTTCGCGGGGATCGGTAGGCTCCTCTGTTGTTGCTACATTCCTGGGGATATCCGAGGTTAATCCACTACCTGCTCATTATATTTGTGTGAATTCGGAATGCAAACACAGCGAGTGGTTCCTGGACGGCAGTGTTCGGAGTGGATTTGACCTTCCAGAGAAAGAGTGTCCGGATTGTGGTGGCACACTTAAAGGAGAAGGCCAGGATATTCCGTTCGAGACCTTCCTTGGATTTAAAGGAGATAAAGTTCCCGATATTGACTTGAACTTCTCTGGTGATTATCAGCCTCATGCTCATAACTATACGAAAGTACTATTTAGTGAGAAGAGTGTTTTCCGTGCGGGGACCATTGGTACGGTGGCTGAGAAAACAGCATTTGGTTTTGCCAAGAAGTATGAGGAAGAACATCACAAGAAATGGCGCGGAGCTGAATTGAATCGTTTGGCCTCTGGCTGTACTGGGGTGAAACGGAGTACTGGACAGCACCCCGGCGGTATTGTCGTGGTACCTGATTATATCGAAGTCGAAGACGTTACACCTGTTCAGTTTCCGGCTGACGACGTTAATGCGGAGTGGAAAACCACACACTTTGATTATCATGCTTTTGAAGAAAACTTGCTGAAACTTGATATTCTGGGGCACGATGATCCAACTATGATGCGGATGTTACAGGATTTGACAGGGGTCGATCCAACGACCATTCCGATGAATGATCCCAAAGTCATGAGCATGTTTAACTCAACCGACGCTCTGGGTGTTACACCGGAACAGATTAGGTCGCCAGTCGCGACGTTTGGCGTGCCAGAGATGGGAACGAAGTTTGTACGTCAGATGCTTGTCGAATCCCAGCCGACGTCTTTTGCCGATTTACTGCAGATTTCCGGATTGTCTCATGGTACAGGGGTATGGCTTGGAAACGCTCAGGATCTGATTAAGAACGGAACGTGTAACATTAAGACGGTAATCGGTTGTCGGGATGATATCATGTTATTCCTGATCTATAAAACGGGAATGGACGCAAGTCTTGCCTTTAAGATTACCGAGAGTGTTCGTAAGGGACGAGGGCTGCCACAGGAATGGATTGACGAGATGAAGAATTGTAAAGTGCCTCAATGGTACATTGATTCGTGTCTCAAAATCCAGTACATGTTCCCGAAGGCTCACGCGGCCGCTTATGTTATTTCGGCAGTACGTACGGCGTTCTTCAAGCTGTATCATCCGATTGAATATTACGCAACTTACTTTACCGTGCGGGCGGATGAGATTGATATCGAACTGATGTGTCAAGGATATGACGCGATCTATCGCAAAATTACGGAAATTGAGCAATTAGGTTTCCAAGCACCTCCAAAAGAGAAAAACATGTTACCTGTCCTGGAAATGGGTCTGGAAATGGCAGCACGCGGATTCTCGCTGAAGTCCATTGACTTATACCGTTCGGAAGCGACAAAGTTCATCGTTGACGGAAAATCACTAATCCCTCCATTTTCGGCGTTGGCAGGAATCGGGGATAATGCTGCTCGCAATATTGCTGCGGCAAGAGATCATGGTGAATTCCTATCGGTGGAAGATTTCCAGCAGAAGTCGAAAGCAAGTAAGACCATTGTTGAACTCCTGTCGAATATGGGATGTTTCCGTGGCTTGCCAGAGAGCAATCAGCTTTCCCTTTTCTAGGATTGAATTTGGATCTAACCATAGCGATTGTTGGGGGAACGTAATTTTTCCTTCATTAGTAAGTAAACTGCCTGAACCATCGCTTACTTGTCACTATTACCAGACTATGTTATAATTTTTGAAGTGAACGAGATAGTACGAATTTCTAAAGAGTGGGGAAACCCACTCTTTAGTCTTTGGTATACAAGAATCTTGGGTATTGAATAATCTGCCAGTGCTTTTTTGCTGGTGTAACCTAAGTTGGAGGTTATTGGTTTTGAGCACAACGAACATTAAATCTACCGTGGAAGAAATGATCCAACCCTACTTGAACGAACAAGGCTTCGAGCTGGTTGACATCGAATACGTCAAAGAAGGCAGCAACTGGTTTTTACGGGTGTATGTCGACAAAGAGGGTGGCATCGACATCGACGATTGTGTCTTGATCAGCGAAAAGCTGAGCGCCAAGCTGGATGAGAACGATCCGATTCCAACCATCTATTTCCTTGAAGTGTCTTCTCCCGGTGCGGAGCGTCCACTGAAAAAACCTGAGGACGTTACCAAAGCTGTAGGCAAAAATGTTTTTGTTACAACCTACGAGCCGGTGAACGGATTGAAGGAATTTGAAGGCAAGCTGCTTTCCTTTGATGACGAGGAACTCGTGATCGAAGCAGGCAAAAAACAGCATGCCATTTCTTATGATAAGGTTGCCAGTGCGCGCCTAGCTATTTTGTTTTAAGTGCCTTGTTCACTTTATTAATGAAAAAGACACATCTCACGATAACGGCAAGGTGCTCATGAGTTCAGAGCCTTTCGCCGTTTTACGTATGAGATGCCATGTTTGAAAGGGGGATCAACATTCATGAGTATGGATTTTATTGAAGCAATGAATGAATTGGAACGGGAAAAAGGGATCAGCAAGGATGTGCTGTTTGAAGCGATCGAGGCTGCACTAATTTCCAGCTACAAGCGGAATTTCAACACGGCCCAGAATGTGCGTGTTGACATGAACCGTAATACGGGAGTTATTCGGGTGTATGCCCGTAAATTGATCGTGGAAGAAGTCCTGGATTCACGTACCGAAATTTCATTGCCTGCTGCACGAGAAATCAACCCACACTTCCAGCTGGAAGATATTGCGGAGATTGAAGTTACGCCGCGTGATTTCGGACGTATCGCGGCACAAACTGCCAAACAGGTAGTGACCCAGCGGATTCGTGAAGCCGAACGCGGCCTGATCTACAACGCTTTCGTAGATAAGGAAGAAGATATCGTTACGGGAGTGGTGCAGCGTCAGGATTTGCGCAATATCTACATCGATCTGGGCAAAATCGAAGCGGCTTTACCGCTGACCGAATTGATGCCGAACGAGAAGTTTGTTCATGGTGACCGTATTAAGGCGTATATCACCAAGGTCGAGAATACGACGAAAGGGCCGCAAATCATTTTGTCCCGTACCCATCCGGGCCTCTTGAAACGTCTCTTTGAACTGGAAGTGCCTGAGATCTTTGACGGTGTAGTTGAAATTCGCTCCGTCGCTCGCGAAGCAGGGTTCCGCTCCAAGATTGCCGTTCACTCCCGCAACGAGGAAGTTGATCCAGTTGGATCTTGTGTAGGTCCTAGGGGAATGCGCGTGCAGACCATTGTGGGTGAGCTGCGCGGTGAAAAAATCGACATCGTTCGTTTCTCCGATCAGGTAGACGAATATGTCGCTAATGCACTGAGTCCTTCCAAAGTATTGGAAGTTCATGTATTTGAGGAAGAAAAGATGGCTCGGGTTATCGTTCCGGACTATCAACTGTCGCTCGCAATTGGTATCAAAGGCCAAAATGCCAGATTAGCAGCCAAATTAACCGGCTGGAAAATCGACATTAAGAGCGAGAGCCAGGCGGAACAGGAATTCGGCAGAGAAAAAGATTCTTCTTCTGAAATGCATCAGGATTCCGTCTCCGTCGACTAAAGTAAAGTACGGGGGGCGCTGACGTATGAAACCAAAAAAAGTGCCGCTGCGCAAATGTGTGGCATGCCAAGAAATGATGCCCAAAAAGCAGCTGATTCGCATTGTTAAAACGCCAGAGGATGAAGTGCTGATCGATTTGACTGGCAAAAAATCCGGACGTGGTGCCTATTTATGCGGCAAAGAGTCCTGTTTTAAACTCGCACTCAAAAACCGGGCTTTGGATCGGGCGTTAAAAGGCAAAGTCTCACCTGAAATTTACGAGCAATTAGCAGCTGACTTCATCGCGGTTGAGGATGAATTCAAAGCAGCACAGGAGCGTGAACATGACTAATATTAAAACGCTGTCTTATTTGGGACTCTCTATGCGTGCAGGTAAACTTGTAACAGGTGAAGAAATTGTACTTAAAGCGATCCGTTCTTCCGAAGCTAAAATGGTTATTGTTGCGGGTGACGCCTCAGCCAATACACAAAAGAAATTTCGCGATAAATGCGGAACTTATAAGGTTCCTCTGTTGATCGGATTTGACCGGGATAGCCTGGGTTCAAGTATCGGTAAAGACACGCGTGTTGTTCTTGCAGTAACGGATCGAGGGTTTGCAAAAATGATCTCCAAGCAAGTCGGTATAATGTCGGAGGTGGAGTATATTGAGTAAACAGGAAAACAAGGATAAATTGCGAGTTTATGAATATGCGAAGTCCCTTAATATGAGTAGTAAAGAAATTATAACCATTCTTAAAAAGCTGGAAATTCCCGTAAACAATCATATGAGTGTCATGGAGAATGGTTCAGTCGGTAAGGTGGAACAATTTTTTAAAGATATAAAATCCACTGCTGCTTCGAAACAAGGCAACGATGCAAAACCAGTTGCTACTTCGGCAGTACGCAGTGACAAACCAGTGGACAGCAACAAGCCGGCCGGCGGAGTGAACACGCCGAAGAGCAGTAACCCATCCGGTAGTCCCGTACAAACAAAAATACAACAGGAAAAGCAGGTAGGTATGAACAATAGACCAAATTCCAACAATAACAATGGCACCCAAAGACCCAGCGGCCAAGACAGCCGTAACAGAACGAACTCTTCCCAAGGCTCAAGCCAAGGAGGACAATCAACTAACCGTCCAAGACCAGCTCAAGGAGGACAAAGCAGTACTGCATCCCGTCCGCAAGGAACAGGTCAACGTCCGAATAACAGCGGTGGCGGTCAAGTAAGAACTTCAGGCCCTAACAGCGGTGGTAATACAGGTACTGCTGGCAACCGTAGCGGTGGCCAAGGTCAGAGCCAAGGACAAGGCCAACGTAGAAGCGGCCCAGGTGGTACTACTGGCAACAACAACAATAGTGGTAACCGTTCGAACAGCGGTGGCGGTGGACGTCGTTATGATGACAACCGTGGCGGCAACTTCCGTGGTAACCGTGGTGGCAAGAACAACCGCAACAGAAATCAACAACAGTACCAACAACGTGAGAAAATTGATAACACACCTAAGAAAATCATCGTTCGTGGTGATATGACCGTTGGTGAAACAGCGAAGTTGCTCCATAAGGATGCTTCCGAAGTTATCAAAAAGCTCATCGCTATGGGCGTTATGGCAACAATCAACCAAGAGCTTGATATCGAAACGATCCTTCTGCTTTCAGGTGAATTCGGTGTTGAGGTTGAAGTGAAGATTGTGCTTGAAGATGACCGTTTCGAAACACTGGAAGAGAATGATGATGCTGCTGACTTGCAGGCTCGTCCACCAGTAGTTACGATCATGGGTCACGTTGACCATGGTAAAACTACTTTGCTGGATGCTATTCGTTCCACGAATGTATCCGATGGCGAAGCAGGCGGAATCACGCAACATATCGGTGCATATCAAGTTGAAATTAACAACAAAAAGATCACGTTCCTGGATACTCCGGGTCACGAAGCGTTTACAGCGATGCGTGCACGTGGCGCACAAGTTACGGATATGACGATTATTGTCGTAGCTGCGGATGACGGTGTTATGCCACAGACCATTGAGGCGATTAACCATGCCAAAGCTGCTGGGCTACCAATCATCGTGGCTGTCAACAAAATTGACAAGCCGGGCGCTGATCCAGACAAAGTGAAACAAGAACTAACTAGCTATGAACTCGTTCCTGAAGAGTGGGGCGGAGATACCATCTTTGTTAACGTGTCAGCGAAACAAAGAATGGGTCTGGAAGGTCTGCTTGAAATGATTCTGCTGGTTGCAGAAGTGAACGAATACAAAGCGAACCCGGACAAACGTGCCCGTGGTACAGTGATTGAAGCCGAGCTGGATAAAGGACGTGGCCCAGTTGCACGTATCCTCGTACAGCACGGTACATTGAAAGTCGGCGATGCTTTCGTAGCAGGTAACTGCTTCGGTCGTGTCCGTGCGATGGTCAATGACAAAGGTCGTCGTTTGAAAGAGGCTGGACCTTCAACACCTGTAGAAATCACAGGTTTGACTGAAGTTCCAGGTGCGGGAGATCCATTCATGGTGTTTGAAGATGAGCGCAAAGCGCGTTCCATCGCTGACAAACGCTGCGATTACGCAACGTGAATCCGATCTGGGTACACATACTCGCGTAACGTTGGATGATCTGTTCCAGCACATCAAAGATGGCGAGATCAAAGATCTGAACGTAATCATCAAAGGTGACGTACAAGGTTCGGTTGAAGCATTGAAAGGTTCCCTTGCGAAGATCGAAGTTGAAGGTGTACGCGTGAAAATCATTCATAGCGGCGCTGGTGCAATCACTGAGTCCGACATCATTTTGGCGGCAGCATCCAATGCCATCGTGATTGGTTTCAACGTTCGTCCTGATAACCAGGCGAAAGCAACTGCAGATCAAGAGCAAGTAGACATTCGTCTGCATCGCGTAATCTACAGTGTTATCGAAGAAATTGAACAAGCGATGAAAGGGATGCTTGATCCGATCTACAAAGAAAAAGTTATCGGTCATGCTGAAGTTCGGAGCACGTTCTCCATCAGTAAAGTGGGTACCATCGCTGGTTGTATGGTTACCTCAGGTAAAATTACGCGTTCTGCGGAAGCACGCCTGATTCGTGATGGCATTGTCCTTTACGAAGGTAAGCTGGATTCCCTGAAACGTTATAAAGATGATGCCAAAGAAGTAGCACAAGGTTACGAGTGCGGTATCACACTTGATAAATATAATGATCTCAAAGAAGGCGACGTTATCGAAGCTTTCATTATGGAGACAGTACAACGATAAGCAAGGAAGCATGAGGTGAACAACAATGGCTAAGATTCGTACAGGTAGAGTGGGCGAGCAGATCAAGAAAGAAATAAGTCTGCTCATCCAGTCTGAACTGAAAGATCCACGTATCGGCTTTATTACGGTAACGGGAGTCGAAGTGACAGGAGACTTGTCGCAAGCCAAAGTTTATCTGAGTGTCTTCGGTGAACAGGAACAAAAAGATAACACGCTGAAAGCTCTGGCAAAAGCAAATGGATTTTTGCGTTCGGAGCTGGGCAAACGTATCCGGTTCCGGCATGTTCCCGAGTTGATATTTAAGATTGACGAATCCATCGCTTATGGCAGCCGAATTGAGAAGCTGCTTGGCGATATTGGTTCCGACAAGAACGAATCCCAGTAACAGAATAGAGGAGACGGCAATGCACACTTATGAACAGGCGCTCCAGGCCGGAAAGCAATTTCTGCTGGAGCATGATGATTACCTGGTCGTGTCGCATGTACAGCCGGACGGTGACGCAGTCAGCTCGACGGTAACGGTGGGCTGGCTGCTGTCATGTCTGGGTAAGACATTCACGATGATTAATGAAGGTGAAATCCCGCAACGTATGCAATTTTTGTGGGAAGCAGGCAACATTGTGAACATGACCGAACAACCACCGCAGCGAAAATATAAAGCTGTTATCTGTGTGGATTGTGCAGACTTTGCCAGAGTAGGTTTGACACGTCATTATTTCGAAGAAGATGCTGTTATCTTGAATATTGATCATCACCCTACAAATGACGGTTATGGTACAGTCAACATCATTAAGTCAGATGCTGCTGCTACGGCTGAAATCTTGTTCGATTTTCTTAACCTGTTCCAAGTAACATGGGATCAAGATGTTGCGACGGCAGTTTATACAGGATTGCTTACGGATACAGGTGGATTCCGCTATGCCAACACCAGCCCAAATGTTATGACAACGGCCTCCAGACTGCTTGAACATGGCGTGGATGGACCCTATCTCGCCCAGACCTTGTTGGAACAGGTGACTCTTCCGCAAGTTCGGATTTTGAATCAGGCACTATCAAGCCTGCAGATGACAGATGATGGAAAGATAGCCTGGGTTGTTATTACACCAGATGATATGGTGGCTTGTGGAGCAGCTAATGAAGATCTTGAAGGGGTAGTGAACTATCCGCGCAACATTCAGGGCGTGGAAGTTGGTATCTTTTTCAAAGTCATCAACGAGAATGCAGTCAAGGTTTCTTTGCGTTCAGCTGGTAAGATTGATGTTGCTGCACTAGCACAGACCTTTGGCGGAGGCGGGCATGTGCTCGCAGCCGGATGTCGTCTGGAAGGCAGACTTGATGATATTATCGCAAAAGTGCTGAAGCAGGTGAATTCACAATGGTAAAGCCATTTGAAGGTGTACTTCCGGTATATAAACCGGCGGGATTTACTTCTCATGATGTTGTAGCCAAAATGCGTCGCATTCTCAAAATGAAGCGCATTGGGCATACGGGCACACTTGACCCACAAGTTACAGGCGTTCTGCCGCTCTGTCTTGGACGGGCGACACGTGTGGTGGAGTACATGCAGGAGCTTCCGAAGGAATATCTGGCTACGCTGAGATTGGGACTGTCTACTGACACAGAGGATATGACAGGGGAAGTCATTGAGCGGGCTGAAACGACTGTGGAAGTAACACAGGAACAGGTTCAACAGGTGCTTGAGCAGTTTCTGGGCACGATCTCACAGGTACCACCCATGTATTCTGCGGTAAAGGTAGACGGCAAACGTCTTTATGAGCTTGCTCGTGAAGGTAAGACGGTAGAGCGTAAGAGCCGTGAGGTCACAATCTATGAGCTCGAACTCACTGGGATTGAGACTCAGGGTGAGACCACCGATATATCCTTCCGGGCCTTATGTTCAAAAGGTACTTATATTCGGACATTGTGTGTAGACATTGGCCGGCAACTTGGATATCCATCAACCATGGTTCAACTGGAGCGTACGATATCGGCAGGTATCTCTGCAGATCGTTGTCTTCGAATTGAAGAAGTGGAACAACTTATGGCTGACGGGACTTTGGCGGAGGCGTTGATTCCTGTTGACGAGGCTATTGCTTCAATTCCGGCCCATAAGGTTGGAGAAGAACAGACCAAAGGAGCACTTCAAGGTCAGAAACTGTCTGCACGTCTTCTGGAACCGCCTGTAGAGCAACCTGGTTTATTGCGGTTGTATGCTCAGGATGGTACGTTTCTGGGGATATTTGAACGGGATGAACTAAAACCAACGGTGAGGGCAGTTAAAGTCTTTTTGCCGGAATAAAGAGGTTTCGAGCTTGGAGTTGTGGTGATGCTCTAGCTTGGCCTATCTAGTGAAATGCAGGTGAATGATTGTGAAAACCGTAATGCTAACCTATCCGCAGACGTTACATTCGACTGAGCTGAGCACACTGCCCCAAGTGCTTGCGATTGGTCAATTCGACGGACTGCATCTCGGACATGCAAGTGTCATTTTATCAGCTGTCCGCATTGCGCGGGAAACGGGCATGCAGGCAGCGGTCATGACCTTTCATCCACATCCGAAGGAAGTTATGCGCAAAGGGGATTACGAGGGTTATTTAACTCCCTTGAGAGATAAAGAAGAGATCTTGGCAGGAATGGGCGTTGATGTACTCTATGTGGTGGAGTTCAATGAAGATTTCTCACGGTTGACGCCGCAACAATTCGTACACGACTTGTTGATTCCTCTTCAGACACGAACAGCGGTGGTGGGTTTTGACTTCCGTTTTGGTCACAAGGGTGCCGGGGATGAACAACTTCTTCGTACTTTGGGAGAAGGAGAGATGACGGTGGAAACCGTTCCTCCTTTCTTGTTAAATGGTGAAAAAGTGAGCAGTTCTCTCATTCGTGGCCTGTTGAAGCGTGGGGAGATGGATGAGGCCAGTCATTGGCTTGGCCGACCTTACAGCATCAGAGGAACCGTCATTCACGGGGAGAAGCGTGGACGAACGATTGGATTTCCTACAGCCAACCTTGAACTCACGGATCATTACGTTACCCCGTCGAAGGGTGTTTACGCTGTTCGTGTGCAGTATGGCGAACAGGAACTGCATGGCGTAATGAATCTCGGTGTGAAACCTACGTTTCACGAAAGCGGGATGAAACCTACGTTTGAAGTGCACCTGATTGATTTTGATGGACACTTGTATGACCAGGAACTAAAGGTTGAGCTCGTTCACTATATTCGTGCAGAACGAAAGTTTGACTCCATTGAGGCATTAATTAGCCAGATTCGTGAAGATGCATTAACTGCCGGCCGCCTGTTATCTTAAAGGTTCAGGATTAAATGCATGTTTACATTTACTTTAACTAGGCAATTATGATATACTGTACTACGTTGTCGATTGAGACAACATTAACCTTGGCTTGGTTGCTTGCTCTCACCGGCGGTGACGAGGCTAATGGCGATTATATTGAAGGAGGTGAACAGGATGGCATTGACTCAAGAACGTAAACAACAACTGATCGACGAGCACAAAACTCACGAGTCCGATACAGGATCTCCAGAGGTGCAAGTTGCTATCCTTACGGAAAACATCACAAGTTTGACAAACCACTTGCGTACGCATAAGAAAGACCACCACTCACGTCGTGGACTTTTGAAAATGGTAGGTCAACGTCGTAAGCTTTTGGCTTACGTGAAAAACAAAGATGTTAAACGTTACAGCGCACTGATCGAAAAACTCGGATTGCGTCGTTAATTATCGTACATGTTTTCAAAATCAACCTGGCTGTTATCCGTCATTCTTTTGTCTAAAAGGACAAGCGGAACTTACAGCCGGGTTGTTTTGTAGATGAACATGTTGCCATATATTTGTAGATGGGGCTCCGTGAGGAGCTTTTGTTGTGCAGGTTAGCATGTTGAAAGTTCCATACATAGCTAATGAATGCAGGACAAGCAGGAAATACTGTGAATATGCAGAATCCATTGAATTAGGAACGAATAAAAGGAGGGGTTTCATGGAACAGCGTGTTGAAATGCAGCTTGGTGGAAGAAAGCTTACGCTTGAGACCGGGCGTTTGGCCAAGCAGGCTAATGCTGCCGTTAAGGTAACATACGGGGATACCGTGGTACTGTGTACTGTGACAGCATCAAGTGAGCCGAAAGATCTGGACTTTTTCCCATTAACGGTGAACTATGAAGAAAGATTGTACGCCGTAGGTAAAATCCCGGGTGGGTTTATTAAACGTGAAGGCAGACCAAGTGAGAAAGCGATTCTTTCGAGCCGTCTGACAGACCGTCCAATTCGTCCTTTGTTCCCGGAAGGCTTCCGGAATGATGTACAAGTTCTGAATATCGTTATGAGTGTGGATCAGGATTGCGAACCGCAAATCGCTGCAATGATTGGTACATCAGCAGCATTGAGCATTTCGGATGTTCCATTCAGCGGACCGATTGGTGGCGTGAAAGTTGGACGTATTGATGGCGAGTTCATCATTAACCCAACGATTGCACAGCTTGAAGTCAGTGATATTGAACTGGTCGTTGCAGGAACCAAAGATGCCATCATGATGGTTGAGGCCGAAGCAAACGAAGTGCCGGAAGAAGTGATGCTCGAAGCAATCATGTTTGGACATGATGAGATCCAAAACATTATTGCTGTAATCGAACAACTCGTGCAAGTTGCTGGAAAAGAAAAAATGGCTGTTAAGTTGCGTACCGTTAATGCTGAAGTTAACAACAGTGTGCGTGAATTCGCCAGCGCTCGTCTGGTCGAAGCGGTTAAAATCGCCGAGAAGCATGCTCGTCAAGATGCAATCGATGTAGTGAATGACGAAACCGTTGCTCACTTTGAAGAGAAATATATTGAAAGTCCGGAATTGCTCAAAGACGTGAAGGAAGTTCTGCACGATATCGTCAAAGAAGAAGTGCGTCGTCTGATCACGCATGATAAAGTTCGTCCGGATGGACGTGGACTTGCTGAAATTCGCCCAATTGAATGTGATACATCTCTGTTGCCACGTGCACATGGTACAGGACTGTTTACGCGCGGTCAAACGCAAGCACTTAGCGTTTGTACACTTGGTGCACTGGGTGATGTTCAGATTTTGGACGGAATCAGTCTTGAAGAAACGAAACGATTCATGCATCACTATAACTTCCCACCATTCAGCGTAGGTGAAGCTCGTCCATTACGTGCTCCAGGCCGTCGCGAAATCGGACATGGTGCTCTGGGTGAGCGCGCTCTTTCCAAAGTGATCCCTTCCGAAACGGATTTCCCGTACACGATTCGTTTGGTATCTGAAGTTCTGGAATCCAACGGCTCATCATCTCAGGCAAGTATCTGTGCCAGCACTTTAGCTATGATGGATGCAGGTGTTCCAATCAAAGCTCCAGTTGCGGGTGTAGCTATGGGTCTGATCAAAGATGGTGATCATGTATCCATTCTGAGTGATATTCAGGGTATGGAAGATCACCTGGGTGACATGGACTTCAAGGTAGCAGGAACACCTGAAGGTGTAACCGCGATTCAAATGGACATTAAAATTGCTGGTATTAATCGTCAAATTTTGTCTGATGCATTGGCGCAAGCCAAAGAAGGTCGTATGCACATTTTGGGCAAAATGAACGAAATATTGAAAACTCCACGTGAGCAGTTATCACAATATGCGCCTAAAATTACAACGATGCATATCAATCCGGACAAAATCCGTGATGTGATCGGTGCAGGTGGTAAAATTATCAATAAAATCATCGAAGAAACCGGTGTTAAAATTGATATTGAACAGGATGGACGTGTCTTTATCGCTTCTTCCAACCAGGAGATGAATGATAAAGCCAAAGCGATCATCGAAGGTATTGTGCGCGAAGTATTGGTCGGCGAGATTTATGTCGGCAAAGTAAAACGCGTAGAAAAATTCGGTGCATTTGTTGAAGTACTTCCGAACAAAGAAGGTCTGGTACACATCTCGCAACTGTCAACTGAACGTGTTGCCAAAGTGGAAGATGTTGTAGCTATCGGTGATTCCATTACGGTAAAAGTAACGGAAATTGACCCACAAGGTCGAATCAACTTGTCCCGTAAAGCAGTTTTGACTGCTGAAGCTCCGGCTCAATCCTAGGATACCGAAGCGACAGGTTATAAATGGATAGATTGAATGAAGAGACAGAATGTGAATTTCTGGCTCTTTTTTTAACGTTTAAATACGTAAAGCAAGGATGAAACCATGGCTCAGCATTCATATTTTTGCCCTTGTCCTCATATGATGGGGACAAAGACGGCGGGAGGATGGAGCTGTGGGAAACCAATCCAAAAAGCTGGCGGCTGTTCTGGCGGGTGTGACTGCGGTCATATTGATCGGACAAGTTGGCAGTGTACGTACATACATTACGGAGATCCGTGATGGGCCAGGTACGCAAAATGCTTTTGACATGTTTAAGGAGGCAACTGGAGAAGATGCGCTGTTGTCTGCGATTCGGGATAAAGCGGCTGAAACGAAAATTGCTCCGGTAAATGCCAGAGTGGATCGGGTATGGAAAGCGATTCCTGGTTATAATGGCATGGAGATTGATGTGGAAGCGACATACCGTAAGGCGCTGAGTGGAACGTTGAATACCAAAATAGCGTATGTCTACCGTCAGATTGAGCCGGAGATCCAGCTTAAGGATTTGGGTGCACATCCGATTTATCGGGGGAATGCAAACAAACCGATGGTTTCTTTTATGATTAATGTGGCCTGGGGGAACGAATACATTAAACCGATGCTGGATACGCTCGATGCCGAGAAAGTGAAGGCTACTTTTTTTCTGGATGGAAGTTGGTTAAGCAAAAATGTTGAACTGGCCAAAGAAATTCAAAAGCGTGGGCATGAGATGTCCAATCATGCATATTCTCACCCCAATATGAGTCGATTGAGCGCAGAACGGGCCAAGCTGGAAATTAGCAAAACCCAGGATCTGCTCCATAAAACACTGGGCGTAGAGAATCGTTGGTTTGCTCCGCCTTCCGGTGACTTTAATCAGAAGACCGTTGACATTGCTTCATCCATGGGACTGCAAACCGTGTTATGGACAGTAGATACTGTGGATTGGCGTAAGCCAAGCCCGGATGCCGTTGTTGCCAAAATTGCTAAAAATACCGAGGCAGGCACGTTAATTCTAATGCACCCTACAGCTGCTTCTTCGGGAGCTTTAAAGGGCATGATTCAATCCATACGGGCCAAAGGTCTGGTGCTCGGAACAGTAAGTGAGACGCTGTCTTCGGAACGTGTAAATACCTCTGCGGTTGAGTGAACGTTGTTTTTTTGTTAATATCAAACAGTTGGAACCCAAATGTCGATTTCAATTTCAAGGTTGAAATCAAGGCAATTATAGAGATGTAGGAGGGCCAACCATGAAAAAAATTCAGCTGGGCAATGGCCTCAGAGTTGTCATGGAACAGATACCGACCTGCCGTTCTGTGTCTTTCGGAATATGGGTCAAGACAGGTTCACGCAATGAGCAACCTGCAAGTAACGGAGTATCACATTTTATTGAACACATGCTGTTCAAGGGAACAGATCGTTATGATGCCAAGGCGATTGCGGAGCAGTTCGATGCGATTGGCGGTAACGTGAACGCATTCACTTCCAAAGAATACACGTGTTATTATGCTAAAGTGTTGGATGAACATTTGCCGATTGCGGTTGATGTATTGTCTGATATGTTTTTCCGCTCCAAAATGGATGATGGTGAATTGATCAAGGAGAAAAACGTCATTCTGGAAGAAATCTCGATGTATGAAGATACGCCTGATGATATGGTTCATGATCTGATGGCCTTGGCCGCCTATGGTGAGCATCCACTCGCATACCCAATCCTGGGTACGGAAGAACGTCTCAAAGCGATGGATTCCAGTCATCTGCGTGCATATATGAAGGAGCACTACACGATTGAGAACACGGTCATTAGTATCGCGGGTAATATTGATGACAGTGTAATCGATCTGATGGAGAAACATTTTGGTGCTTTTGATGTAAATGGAGTAACGGAAGCAGTCACGATGCCAGCCTTCCAAAGCGGACAGCTCTTTCACAAAAAGAAAACGGAACAGAATCATATCTGTATCTCGTTCCCGGGCTGTAAAATCGGAGATCCGCTGCAATTCGCTATGGTTGTTCTGAATAACGCCATTGGTGGAGGCATGAGCTCCAGACTGTTCCAGGAAATTCGTGAGAAACGGGGTCTTGCGTACTCCGTGTATTCCTATCATAGCTCTCATGCGGACAGCGGACTTTTCACGATATATGCGGGTACAGCACCGAAACAGACCAAAGAAGTGCTCGATCTGACCAAAGAGGTTCTGCGCGACCTGGCTGTAAACGGCTTGTCCGAAGATGAACTTCGTAAAGGAAAAGAACAGCTGAAAGGCAGCTTGATTCTGAGCTTGGAAAGCACAGGCAGTCGCATGAATCGTCTGGGTAAAAACGAACTCATGCTGGGCAGACACCATACGCTGGATGAGATGATCACCAAAATTGAGCAAGTTACCATGGACGATATTAACGCGGTACTTGATCTGATGTTTGCTGAACCTTTTGCACTTGCTATGGTTGGCGCTTCAGATAAGACGATCGCTGGATTGAGAAGGGATGATTTTGTTGCATTACGTTCAAATACAGAAACTGCCGGGCAATGAAGATATTAAACTGCCTCAAAAAATGTCGGAGCTGGCATCCGGCTTTGATGTAGTAGCTGCACTTCAGGAAGATGTTGTATTGCAGCCGGGTCAGCGTACGCTGATCCCAACCGGACTTGCGATGGCAATGCCAGCTGGATTGGAAGCACAGATCCGTCCTCGGAGCGGACTGGCCTTCAAACATGGAATTACCTGCCTCAACACACCGGGGACCATTGATGCGGATTATCGCGGAGAAGTTAAAGTTCTGTTGATTAATCTGGGTCAGGAACCGTTCACGATTGTACGGGGAGAGCGCATCGCACAGATCGTCTTCCAGACCGTGCCTGCGGTTGAATTGACGGAAGTGAATGAACTTTCGGAAACGGTACGTGGCGAAGGTGGATTCGGTCATACCGGGAAATAAGCAGCGTAAATATACCCATTCTTTAGAGTCGTCCCTGACAGGGGCGGCTCTTTTTTACATTTGAGAAACAGACGGATGAATGCAATTATTGTTTTCACCCCCCTGTGGGCCCTTGCATACGATAAGGCATACATGTGGTGAAAGGAGTGACGTCCCGATGCTGACCGGAGTCCGGATTGTAGTCCTGGGCGGAGATGCGCGGCAGCTTGAAGTCATTCAAAAGTGCGCTGAGCTGGATGCAACGGTAAGTGTGGTGGGTTTCGATAAAATAGAGCGTTCCATTCCAGGGATCGAGCACCAGGAACTGGAGGATGAAGTGTTTACTTCCGCAGATGTACTCGTACTGCCTGTTGTCGGTTGCGATGAGCAGGGAAAAGTAAGTACTTCATTCAGTGACACACCAATCTATTTGAAAAAGGAACATATTGCAGCATTACCAGAGCATTGTATTGTGTTCACAGGTATGGCAAAGCCGTTCTTGCGCGAACTTTGTCTTGAAAATGGGCTGCGACTTGTTGAAGTACTTGATCGTGATGATATTGCACTTTATAACTCTATTCCAACAGCTGAGGGAGCCATCGCCATAGCTATTCGGGAGACGGACTTCACAATCCATGGTTCGGAATGCATTGTGCTTGGCATTGGTCGAACAGGATTCACAATGGCCAAAACACTGCAGGGACTTGGAGCAAATGTACGGGTGGGAATCAGGCGGGAAGAGGATGCTGCCCGCGCTACAATAATGGGCTGGAAGCCTTTCATGACAACGGATTTGGCCGCTCAGACCGGGGAAGTTGACTTGCTTTTTAATACGATACCGACTATGATAATCACAGCACAAATCCTGTCCAGAATGCCGCAAAAGGCTGTCATTATCGACCTCGCATCCGCTCCTGGCGGCTGTGATTTCAGGTATGCCGATAAACGCGGTATCAAAGCGCTACTTGCGCCTGGCCTCCCCGGCATTGTTGCTCCCAAAACGGCTGGCGGCATTATTGCCGACGCGTTGATCCGTTTGCTTTTGGAAGAACAGAACGCACGGGAGGTTAAATCATGAACTGGCAGGGAAAAACGGTAGGTTATGCAATTACGGGTTCTCATTGTACGTTTGAAGAGGTTATGCCGGTAATTAGCCGCTTCGTAGCTGAAGGTGCCAACGTCATTCCGATTATTTCGAATTCGGTTCTGACGACGGATACACGCTTTGGTACGGCGCAAAATTGGCAAAAACAGTTGAAAGATATAACAGGTAATGATATCATTTCTACAATTGTTGAGGCGGAGCCATTAGGGCCTTCCAAGCTGCTTGATGTGCTGGTTATTGCTCCATGCACAGGGAATACAACAAGCAAGCTGGCTAATGCGATGACCGACAGTCCAGTGCTAATGGCAGCCAAAGCGCAGATGCGCAATCAGCGTCCGCTTGTGCTCGCGATTTCCACGAATGACGGTCTGGGCTTGAATGCTGCGAATATCGCCAAATTGCTCGTGGCCAAGTACTTGTATTTTGTGCCATTTGGGCAGGACGATCCAGTGAAAAAACCAAACTCGTTAGTCGCCAAAATGGAATTGATTCCAGAGGCTTGCTGGAGTGCTCTTGAGGGCAAACAGTTGCAGCCGATGATTGTGGAGCGTTCTTCACAGGCTTGATGGAACAATGATTCGGTGACAACGTTTATGCGCTTGGAGAAATGAAGAAGGGTTCGAGAGACAAAGAAAATCATGGGGGACGATATGCTGGATTGAACAGCTACTATGTCCACGTTCCTGTCTATAAGGCATTCCTGCTTGCGGGCAGTACAGGTTAAGCAAGCGGGAGAGGTCTATTGTGAATGTATGCATCATGACCTCGATAACAACCGCGACCTTTGATTTGCAATTGTCCCAGACAATTACAAAAAATAAGGAGCGGCATGGAATGCCGTATAAAATGCTGAAATTATCGCATCAGAACGCTCCCTAGAGTGATCCATTTGTTGATTTGACCCGTGTCCAGTCTTCTTGCGTACACAAATGGAGGAATAAAGATGCGTATCATGGTACAGAAATTCGGAGGCACGTCTCTCTCCACTGTTCAGGCGAGAGAGCATGTGCTCCGTCATGTTAAACGTGAACTTGAAGCAGGATTGAGTCTGGTCATCGTTGTGTCTGCGATGGGGCGCCGCGGCGAGCCATATGCGACCGATACGTTGCTGGACTGGGCTGCACAGAACGGAAACGCACTATCCGCACGCGAAAAGGATTTACTGCTGTGCTGTGGTGAAATCATATCGGCGACAACGTTGAGCAGTTTACTCGAACATGAAGGCATTCCAACTACAGTGCTGACCGGTGCACAAGCAGGTTTTGTGACGGACGACAATTTCGGGAATGCCCGGATATTGGATGTCCGTCCTGTTCGTGTGTTGGAGCAGCTTCAGCTCGGCCGTGTCGTTGTTGTAACCGGATTCCAGGGGCAGACAGAGAACGGAGACTTCACGACACTGGGTCGTGGGGGAAGCGATACGTCTGCTACAGCTCTGGGGGCAGCATTACGTGCTGAAATGGTGGATATCTACACAGATGTGAACGGGATACTTACCGCTGATCCGCGAATTGTTGAGGATGCACGTCCACTGACTGTTGTGAGTTATGCAGAGATCTGTAACATGGCCCACCACGGGGCCAAGGTAATCCATCCACGTGCGGTTGAGATTGCAATGCAATCCCAGATTCCAGTACGGGTAAGATCTACTTTTGCAGACACGGAAGGAACGCTGGTTACGCATCCGGAAGGATTCCAGGATGTGCAGACAGGCATTGTTGACCGTTATGTAACAGGCATAGCCTACGTGAGCAATGTAACGCAAATTACGGTGGATGTGCCTGGTGGTGGTGCAGATCGATTGCAACTTAAAGTGTTCAAAACCATGGCAGAGAATTCAATCAGCGTTGATTTTATTAATGTTACCCCCTCGGGAGTTGTCTATACGGTTTTTGACAGTGATTCCGAGAAAGCCATACAGGTATTGCAGGAGATAGGTCTCAAGCCACAAAGCCTGTCCGGTTGTGCCAAAGTGTCCGTTATTGGCGGAGGCATTAATGGTGTACCTGGAATTATGGCTCGAATCGTGGAGTCCTTGACACTGGCAGACATTCAGATCCTGCAATCGGCAGATTCGAATACAACGATCTGGGTACTCGTAAAAAAAGAAGATATGGTTCAGGCCCTGAGGGCACTTCACGCCTCATTCGAACTTCATTTGTAAATAACTGAAGTTAGAGGAGCCAAACCTGTTTTGAAGGAGGAATCGAATTGGACTTTGGAAGATTGATTACAGCAATGGTCACTCCGTTCAATGAACAAGGAGAGATTCATTGGGAGGAAACGGCACGTCTAATCGACTATCTGATTGCAGATCAAAAGTCGGAGACACTTGTGGTTTCTGGAACAACAGGGGAGTCTCCAACACTTAGTGATACTGAGAAAGTTCAATTATTCGAATTTGCAGTGAAACATGCGGCCGGTCGGTGCAAAATTATAGCCGGAACGGGAAGCAATAACACGGCACATTCCATCCATTTGACACAGGAAGCTGAACGTGCCGGAGTGGATGGCATTTTGTTGGTTGTTCCGTACTACAACAAACCTAGCCAAGAAGGTTTGTTCAAACATTTTGAAGCGATTGCAGGCTCCACCAAGCTGCCCATTATGCTCTACAACGTGCCTGGGCGTACAGTAACCAGCCTGTCAGCAGAGACAACGCTTCGTCTTGCACAGATTCCTAACATCGTCGCTACGAAGGAATGTGCGTCTATGGAGCAGGTTACGCTGATTGCAGCAAGTGCTCCAGAGAATTTCAGAGTTTATTCCGGTGACGATGCTTCAGGCTTACCAGCGATTGCGGTTGGAGCACATGGAATTGTCAGCGTGGCCAGTCATGTCGTAGGGGCAGAAATGAAGAAAATGATTGACGCCTTCTATGGCGGAGCACCTCTTCAGGCTGCTCAGATTCATCAGCAGTTGTTCCCGGTGTTCAAAGGCCTGTTTGAGTGTCCACAGCCTCTTCCAAACCCCGTAGCGGTGAAATATGCGCTGACATTGCGTGGTCTAGACGTTGGTTCCGTACGGTTGCCCCTTATTCCGCCAACGGAAGAGGAGCAAGTTTATATCAAAGGTTTGCTTAATTTGTAATCATTTTGGTTGTATATGGACTATTTTATTAATCGTGGGAATATCCTTCAGATCAGCAAAAGAACCGCTCCTCTTCGTAGAGGCTGCGGTTCTTTTTTTTACGAGTAATGTGAGGTTTCTTTTCCACTGCTAAAGGGAAACCTACAGGTTAACGATAGAGTGACTTGTTTTTTTTGTTTTTAATCATGTATAATGATGTCAAGTGACTGGGTGCGGTATTTTTTTGAAATTGAAAGCGACATCGTTTCGTGGTGCAGCTTTGCGGTGAAAAAGGAAGGAACGGCTAAGAGGGAATTTTCAAATCCAACTTGTTGGTCAAAGGGAATAACTTCGAAGAACTTCTTCCAAATATCGTGAATAAAGGTGTTCTTTTGCATTCATCCCGATAGGTGGGTATGTGATGTATGGACTACTTTTCTTAACTTACAATAAATAATAAGGTACGACGTCCAACTACCATAGGAGGTTTAGATTCATTTGTCTAAGAAAAATAATAACGATAAACTGATGATTTTTGCTTTGGGCGGCGTAGGCGAGATTGGTAAAAATATGTACGTCATCCAATACGCCAACGACATTGTAGTCGTAGATGCTGGTCTTAAATTCCCGGAAGAAGATATGCTTGGTATTGATATTGTCATCCCTGACATTTCTTACCTGACTGAGAACCGTGACAAAGTAAGAGGAATCATTCTTACTCACGGACATGAGGATCACATTGGTGGTCTGCCATATGTTCTCAAACATCTGAATGTTCCTGTATACGGAACAAGACTTACGCTTGGACTTGTAGAAAACAAGTTGAAAGAAGCGAATTTGCTGGGTGAAACAAAACGTATTCTGATTGATGCTGATTCCGAGATCCAACTTGGATCTGTTCTGAAAGCATCGTTCTTCGCTACTAACCATAGTATTCCGGATTCAGTTGGTGTATGTGTCGAAACACCGGAAGGTGCAGTTGTTCACACAGGTGACTTCAAATTCGATCATACTCCAGTCAATGGTCAATATGCAGATCTTCAGCGTATGGCACAGATCGGAACAAATGGCGTTTTAGCACTGTTGTCCGACAGTACAAACGCTGAGAAACCTGGATTCACACCATCGGAGAAAAATGTGGGTATCGTTCTGGAAGATATCTTCCGTAAAGCTAGTCAACGTGTTGTTGTAGCGACATTTGCTTCCAACGTACACCGTATCCAACAAGTGATCAATGCAGCAGAAGTGACTGGACGTAAAGTTGCAGTTATCGGACGCAGCATGGTGAATGTGGTTGGTATTGCTTCAGAACTGGGTTATCTTGAGATTCCGGATGGCATGATCATTGAACCTGAAGAAGTAGGCAAGATGGCAGCTGATCGTGTCGTGATTCTCTGCACAGGAAGTCAAGGAGAGCCAATGTCAGCACTGACACGTATGGCTCGTTCCACACACCGTAAAGTGGACATCCTGCCAGGTGACACCGTCATTATCGCAGCAACACCGGTTCCAGGTAATGAAAAATATGTAGGCCGTACGATTGATGAACTGTTCCGTCTGGGTGCTAACGTGCATTACAGCGGTGCTAACAGTGAGTGGTGTCCACGTATCTGGTCACGGTAGCCAGGAAGAGCTGAAACTGATGCTCAACCTGATGAAACCGAAATTCTTCTTGCCAATTCACGGTGAATTCCGTATGCAGCGTCGCCACGCGGTTCTTGCTGAATCTGTAGGGGTAGAACCTGAGAACATTTTCATCACGGATATCGGTGAAGTGATTGAAATTCAAGGTGGAGCAGCACGTAGAGCAGGTAAAGTTACTGCAGGTAATGTGTTGATCGACGGCTTGGGTGTAGGCGATGTGGGTAACATTGTACTTCGTGACCGCAAATTGTTGTCACAAGATGGTATCCTTGTTGTTGTGGTAACACTGAGCAAACAGGATGGAAAAATTGTTTCCGGTCCTGACATCATCTCTCGCGGATTTGTGTATGTACGTGAATCGGAAGGACTACTGGATGAGGCCAACCGGATCGTTAGCAGCACATTGCAGAAGTTGATGAGTGAGAACGTTAACGAGTGGGCTTCACTCAAAACAAATGTTAAAGATGCACTGGGACGCTTCCTGTATGAGCAAACTCGTCGTAGACCGATGATTTTGCCAATCATTATGGAAGTTTAAAATAAGCTAAACAAAAACATATATTCAGGCACACAGTCGCCCCTTCTCTACGAGTAATATTGGACGGTTCCTCGTAGAGAAGGGGCTTTTTTGCGTTTTCAGGAAGAACTGCAATAGGGTCAATATGTGAAGCAATTTGATGTAACGGGTATAAGGCGGTTGGAAAAATCCCCATACTAAGGAAATACATTAATGTTTCTGGAGAAGGGGATTATTGAAATGAATGAACGTATGAATGGCAAACAGGCGTCAAGATCCAATCAACCGGAAGTTGAAGCACCGGAGATTCCGATTCAGGAGGACAAGGCCATCTCTCCCGTGACAGAGACTATTCAGCAATTTGGGCAGACACAGTCGCCTGCAGGTGAATCGAATATTTTCTGTATGACCATTATTGGACAGGTCGAAGGGCATTTGATTTTGCCGCCACAAAATAAAACAACAAAGTATGAGCATATCATTCCACAGCTGGTGGCCGCAGAACAGAATCAGCGTATTGAAGGTATACTGATCATTTTGAACACGGTAGGTGGAGATGTAGAGGCGGGTCTGGCCATTGCAGAGATGATTGCTTCTCTAAGCAAACCTACGGTTACTGTGGTCATTGGAGGCGGGCATAGCATTGGAGTACCGATTGCTGTAGCTTCAACATATTCCCTGATTGCGGGAAGTGCAACGATGACGATCCATCCGATTCGGATGAACGGCCTTGTCATTGGTGTACCTCAAACGTTTGAGTATATGGAAAAAATGCAGGAGAGGGTTGTTCGGTTCGTGACTTCGCATTCGAATATCTCTGAAGAGATGTTCAAAGAACTAATGTTTAAGACCGGTGAGCTAAATCGGGATATTGGTACAGCTGTAGGAAGCGCAGATGCAGTGAAATATGGATTGATGGATGCAGTAGGCGGAATTGGGCAGGCTATTGCTCAGTTAAATCAGCTCATAGGAGACAAGAGACAGACTCTGCAAGCGGGAGGTTATACCCAATGACATTATATACAGTGATGCCCCCGGAACAACTCTGGTCGGGAATGTGGAAAGAGGGCGAAGATACAAAGGAGATCAAGATGAATGGTTTATTGATGCAGGTGAGACCTGTTAATGACAATGAAGCCGTTATCGTACGTTTGCTGGATTGTCCACTTGAAGCCTATCTCAATCCTGCCAATATGCCCGGTTCGACCATTCCGCTTTCGGGTAACTTGGGATCAGCATAACGCGACGAATTCAGACAAATTGAGCAGAAAAAGAACATATGTACGGATTATATTTGTATGGTATAATATTCTTCTGGGGGTGACCTGATTTTGGCCAGAAGAAAAAAGAGGAAAAAAAAGGGCGCTGGTTTTAGTGGCGTTTTAAAATATGAAATTTACGGGATTGTGCTTATTACCCTTGCTGTCATAGCATTATCGGGTGAAGCCACCGTTGGACGTTCGCTTTCCAAGATGTTCGGACTGATGCTTGGTAAGTTTTATTTTGCGATTCCACTTGTTGGTATTTATTATGGTCTCATGGTGATGATTCACCGGAAATGGCCGAGTGGCTGGACCACACGCAAGACAGGACTTGTTTTGCTGGTCTTTGCCTTAACCTTGATGAGTACTGTCTCTGCAATGCACCAGAAGCTCATTCCGGTTGGTGCGCTTGAGCCTGGTGCTGTGATTACGCAGGTACATAATGATATGCAAACCGAGTTGCTAACCCCTGCTGCGCCAGGGGAGAGGGACTCCATGCTTAACAAGGACATCAGCGGTGGTTATCTCGGAGCTGGACAATTTGCTCTTTTCCTGTGGCTGTTCGGCAGCCTTGGGGCGAGACTCATCATGATTGTCATGTTTATCATCAGTTTTATGCTGATTACGAGTCTATCTTATGTGGATCTGATTCGAATATTCCGAACCAAGATCTGGGATGCCGGGAGTTCGATGTACAAGAAGCTGGAGTCGAGGCCCTCTGCACGTTCTGCTTCGGCATCTGATGGAAGGAAGAAAGGTAACGCTCGTAAAGTGGTGCCTGTTCCTGTTGAAGATGACGAAGACGAGTATGAGGATGAATTAGAGGAACAGCATCTGCCAAAACGAAAAGCGCCAATATTCTTCCAACTTTTCGGGAAATGGGGAGCTAATCGTGAACAGGCGACATCAGGACGTGAAATGGATGAGGTCGATTCGGCAGAAACAGAACAGACTGTGTACCGCGCCGAACAAGATCACAATGTAGAGGCGTGGCAGGATGCGACCGAAGACGTAGCGAACAAATCAGCTTCATCACGTGTTCCTGTTCAGGCTAAACCTAACTCAGCGCCGATCATTCGAGACTTTTTCGAGCACGTTAGAGCAGAAGAGGCAAGCATTGAAGATGATCTGGACGATGCTTATCCGTTCCCGGATGATCTGGCCGATCCAAACGTAGTACAACAGGGCGAGCATGCCATTAAAATAACGGATGAACTGGTAGAGACAGAGTGGTCTGCATCCGATGCGGGTACGAACGGGTTGAATGCTGTGGATGAGATTCAGAGTGGAGAAGAAGTACCTAATGATGCAATGCAGGGAACAGATACTCCTACTCCTGAAGGGCAGGACACACAACCGGTGAAACCACCACCGCCACCTCCTAAGCCGTACAAGCTGCCGTCATTCCGTCTCCTTGCCAAGCCAAACAATGGGGGCAAGGCGGGTGACCAGAAGGATTATATGCAGACAGCACGCAAGCTGGAAGCTACACTGGAGAGTTTCGGTGTTCGCGCCAAGGTGCTTGAAGTGGTCCGGGGCCCTGCCGTTACAAGGTATGAAATTCAGCCTGATATTGGTGTTAAGGTCAGCAGGATTGTCAGCCTAACTGATGATATCGCGTTGGCTCTGGCGGCAAAGGATATTCGGATGGAAGCACCGATTCCCGGGAAGTCCGCTATAGGTATAGAGGTACCTAATGGCGAGGTGTCGGTTGTAACGATGCGTGAAGTAATGGAGACGGCAACGTTCCAGGATGCAGAATCCAAAGTGACCATTGCATTTGGCCGAGATATCTCCGGACAGACGATCATTGGTAACTTGGCTCGTATGCCCCATTTGCTGGTCGCGGGTGCTACAGGTTCCGGTAAGTCGGTGTGTATTAACGGAATTATTACCAGCATATTGTACAAAGCCAAGCCGGATGAAGTGAAGTTCCTGATGGTCGATCCCAAGATGGTTGAGTTAAACGTATATAACGGAATTCCACATCTGATGGCACCAGTAGTAACTGATCCTAAACGAGCGTCACTTGCTCTCAAAAAGATTGTGGTTGAGATGGAGAAACGATATGAACTGTTTTCCAAATCAGGCACGCGTAACGTCGAGGGCTACAATAATCTGATGAAAGATAATCCTGCGGCTGTTCTGCCTTATATCGTTGTCATTGTGGATGAGCTTGCAGATCTGATGATGGTTGCAGCCGGAGATGTGGAGGATGCCATTGCACGACTCGCTCAGATGGCTCGTGCAGCCGGAATCCATCTGATTATAGCCACACAACGTCCTTCTGTTGACGTTATTACCGGGGTAATCAAGGCTAACATTCCATCGCGGATTGCCTTCGGCGTATCCTCTCAAGTCGATTCCCGAACGATTCTGGACATGGGTGGGGCTGAGAAACTGTTGGGCCGTGGAGACATGCTGTTCATGCCTATGGGCGCATCAAAACCGGTTCGTGTACAAGGTGCCTTTATGAGCGATGAAGAAGTAGAGAATATTGTAAACTACGTACGTGGTCAAGGTGAAGCGCAGTATGATGAGTCCATTGTACCTGAAGTGGATGATTCCATTCAGGCAGCAGATGAAGTACAGGATGAGTTATATGAGCAAGCTGTACAGATTATTTTGGAGGCAAAACAAGCATCAGTCTCCCTGTTACAACGTCGTATGCGGGTTGGTTACACACGTGCAGCGCGTTTAATTGACTCCATGGAAGCCCGGGGTGTAATTGGTCCTTATGAGGGCAGCAAACCAAGGGAAGTACTGGTTTCACTTGAACAGTATCAGCAGAATAAAATAAGCTCGTAGTGTAACATGTAACATGGTTACAACGAATCGTTTAAGCCCTCAACCGTATTGGTTGAGGGCTTTTTGCTTGCTCAGCAGACTGAAGTTTTGCCATCTACTCCAAAGATCGGATGATTTGGTGCATAGGAAACAAGCAGGCTTGTCATAATAACCTTAGCGATTCTGTTAATCCCACAAGAGAAAGGTAGAGCACAGTCGATGCGAAAAATGAACCTATGGCTTTTCACTGCTATTTTGCTGATATCCGCATTGGGAATTCGTTATTTGCTTCCTGGGAATACAGCAACTGAAAGTTCAGCCGAGCGTACACCGCAGCAGTTAGAAGAAAAGGCCTTGCCTACGTTTAGCAGCAATACAGTGAAATATGGAAGTTACGGTCAGGATGTATATGAGCTTCAGGGGCGTCTGAAGTACCTGGGATTTTACAATGGTAAAATCGACAGTAATTTTGGCAGCAGCACGCTGAAATCCGTCAAATGGTTTCAATCCGAGTTTGGCATGAAGGCAGATGGTGTGGTTGGAGCTGAGACCAAGCTCAAGCTGTACAATGCGTCAACCAAATGGTCGCCAACAGAGCCGCCGCTACACAAGGAATCCTCAGGTGGGGGTGGAGGTAGCAACAATACGGCAGATAAAGAGCAAGACAATATGGGATCTGCCAATGCCCTTGGTCTCTCAGAGAATGAACTCAAGATTATGGCTAACGCTGTATATGGTGAAGCCCGGGGTGAACCGTTTGAAGGTCAGGTTGCAGTCGCAGCAGTAATTTTGAATCGCGTAAATTCACCAAGCTTTCCAAGTACACCTTCTGGTGTGATTTTTCAACCAGGTGCATTTACGGCTGTAGCGGACGGACAGATCTATCTGGAACCAAACGCACAAGCCAAAAAGGCAGTTGAGCAGGCCTTGAATGGATGGGATCCGTCCGGTGGATGTCTCTATTATTTTAACCCGAAGACAGCAACATCCAAATGGATCTGGACCCGTCCACAAGTGAAAACAATCGGACAGCATATCTTTTGTATGTGATGATGTTGGAAGCAACCAGAAGGCGTGACTTCGGTTGCTTCTTGCCTTTTGAATGGGTTAAAATGGTTGTTACGTTTAGCTTAATACGATTGCATGATAAATGACGCCGTAAAGGGGTTTTGACATTTGAATACATCAGGATTCGAACGAGGTAGCAAGAGAGAGTTTCGTATACATGTGCTTCCAACTAAACGTTTTAAAACGTTTGCTATATCGTTATATGCAGGAGTTCCCTTACGGGAAGATACAGTAACCAAAGTAGCGCTGACACCTTTTGTTCTGCGACGCGGCACGGAGTCATATCCGGAAACAACGCAATTTCGTGAGCAACTGGAGCATCTGTATGGAGCAGGTTTTGGTTTTGACGTTTATAAACGCGGGGATTACCAGATTGTACAGTTCCGAATGGATACCATTAATGATTCCTTTGTTGGAGGGGATGAACAGCTACTGGATCGTTCATTTGCCTTCCTAGGAGAGGTTCTTACACGACCTGCACAGGAGAAAGGACATTTCAGGACGTCTTATGTACAAGCGGAGCGAGAGACTGTTCGTAAAAAGCTGGAGTCCATCGTGAACGATAAAATGCGCTATGCCGCTGAACGCAGTATCGAGGAAATGTGCAAGAACGAGCCATACCGTCTTCATCCATTGGGTGAGCGAAAGGATCTGCCCGGAATTGAGCCTGACACACTGACTGCGTCTTATCAGGAGTGGCTACAGCAGGCGAGTATGGATTTATACGTGGTAGGGGATACGACACTGGAGGAGGTCGAGAACCTTGTTCAGCGTCATTTCAATGTAGATCGAACGTCCTCCTCTGATTACCAGACACAGGCAGCGGTTCGAGGAGATAAGGAAGTGGAGAACGTTGTTGAGCGACTGAATGTGAGTCAGGGAAAACTCAATATGGGACTCCGTACATCTATCACTTATGGAGATCCTCAGTATGCCGCAGCACTAATGTACAACGGGATACTCGGTGGTTATCCTCATTCCAAACTGTTTGTCAATGTTCGTGAAAAAGAAAGCCTAGCGTATTACGCGTCTTCGCGTTATGACGGACATAAGGGCATTGCAACGATTCAATCCGGGATTGAAATCCCTAATTATGAGAAGGCCGTCACGATCATCAAGCAGCAGCTGGAAGAAATGAAAAGCGGTACAATCAGTGATCTGGAAATGTCTCAGACCAAAGCAATGATCCGTAACCTGCTTAAGGAAATGCAGGATTCTGCTTTTGAGATGATCGCTTATGACTTCAATCGACAGTTGTCTGGCAAAGAGAGAACGGCTGAAGAACTGTTGGCTCAGGTAGAACATATTAGCAAGGAAGATGTGCGTGAGGCGGCAGAACAATTCCGTCTGGATACGATTTATTTCTTGCGGGACGAGAAGGAGGAATAATCGGTGGAGAGCATTCGGTATGAGCATTTGCAGGAGACACTATATTACGAAGTAATGGATAACGGACTGCATGTCTATATTTTGCCTAAACCGGGATTCCAGAAAACGTATGCTACGTTTGCAACCAAGTATGGATCGGTGGATAATCATTTTCAGGTTGAAGGGCAGGAAGCAGTGAAGGTCCCGGATGGGATTGCTCATTTCCTGGAGCATAAAATGTTTGAAGAACCAACAGGTGATATTTTTGCAACATTTGCGTCTCATGGTGCTTCAGCTAACGCATTTACGAGCTTTGATCAGACGGTTTATTTGTTTTCAGCGACTGAATATGTGAATGAAAATATACAAACATTAGTCAACTTTGTGCAAAATCCTTACTTCACGGATCAAAATGTGGAAAAGGAAAAAGGCATTATTGGACAGGAAATTGACATGTATGCTGATAATCCGGATTGGCGTGTTTATTTTGGGCTTATCGAAGCCATGTATCAGAAACATCCGGTGCATATCGATATAGCAGGAACGGTGGAATCCATCCGTACGATTACCAAAGAGATGTTATATGAGTGTTATAACACCTTCTATCATCCGAGTAATATGCTCTTGTTTGTGGTGGGTGGTGTAGATCCACAGGAAGTCATTGATATGGTTCGATCGAACCAGGAGCAGAAGGATTATAAGCCACAGGGGAGTATTCAACGCTTCTTCGAACCGGAGCCTGAGCAGGTAGGAGAAGTTAGACGGGAAGCAAAACTGGCTGTTTCACTGCCCAAATGTCTGTTTGGATTCAAGGAGACGGACGTTGGACTTACCGGGGAACAATTGTTACGGCGAGATATGACAACGCAGCTGATGATGGACCTTTTGTTTGGCTCAAGCACACGATTATTTCAGAAGCTCTACGATGAAGATCTGATCTCGGACAGCTTTGGACATGAGTATAACAGTTCGCCGCAATATGCGTTTTCAGCCATTGGTGGTGATACAAAAGACCCGGATCAACTGCTCGCGCGTATACGTGAAGAAGTGGATGCCATTGTAGAAAAAGGGTTCGAATCCACGGATTTTGAACGTGCACGCAAAAAGAAAATAGGCGGATATTTGCGTATGCTCAATTCTCCGGAGAACATTGCGCATGAATTTACACGTCAGCAATTCCGTGGCGGTGATTTTTTCAATATGCTGCCGCTCTATGAATCGATTACACTGGAAGATGTAAATCTCAGACTGAGAGAGCATATTCGGTGGGATCAACTGGCTGTATCGCTAGTCGTGAGTCCTTGATATGGAGAGGGGAACAGGACAATTGAAGGCAATCGGGGAAATGACTGTACTGGTAACTGGCGCAAGCGGTGGCATTGGAGCGGCTATCGCAGAACGTTTCGCCAGAGTGGGAATGAATGTTGTTATACACTATATGAAATCGCATGAAGCAGCGAATGAAGCCGCCAGACGGTGCATGGAACAGGGCAGTGGAAAAATCATGACCGTGTCTGCGGATCTTCGCAGCCGGGAACAGATTGAGCGCATGCGTGAGAAGCTCGAGTCGCATAATCTCATGCCAGATATTCTTGTGAACAATGCAGGAATCTCGCACTATGGGATGTTGGCTGATGTTACAGAGGAGATCTGGGATGAAGTGATGGCGATTAACCTCAAAGGCACGTTTATGTGTACACAGGAAATGATGCCTCACATGATCTCCCAAAGGTATGGCCGAATCATTAATGTATCGTCGATTTGGGGATTGTCTGGTGCTTCTTGTGAGGTGCTGTATTCCACAACCAAGGGTGGGGTGAATGCATTCACCAAAGCGCTTGCGAAAGAACTCGCACCTTCCGGAGTAACCGTAAATGCCGTTGCTCCTGGCGCCGTTCAGACATCCATGCTGAACCATCTGGATCAGAGTGAACTGAAGATGCTGGAAGAGGAAATTCCGGCAGGAAGACTTGCTCAACCTGATGAAATCTCATCACTGGTTTATTTTCTGGCCCTCCCTGAATCGGGTTATATCAATGGGCAGATCATCAGTCCAAATGGCGGTTGGTTAACGTAAAAAAGCAAGAAAACTTGACTGGCTGTGAACGAAACAGGTGAAGGTTGCTGAGAAGCAGCCGTCTTCCGGATTATTTTCAAAATGCTCGTATATAAAATGCCTCGAAAGCACATATTACAACTGTTGATTTTAAATCTCATGCGTCATCTAAGGAGGATTTATCATGTCAACAGAAAAAACAGTGCTCTCCAGTTTTGACACATGGAAGAAGTTCCTGGGTGACCGCGTACTGCAAGCAGAGAAGATGGGGATGAGTGAAGAAACCATCAACAAACTTGCGTATGAAATCGGCGACTTCCTTGATGAGAAAGTCGATCCGGCGAACCATTCCAACCGGGCATTGAAAGAGTTATGGGATGTCGGCGATGCAGATGAGCGTCGTACGATTGCGTGCCTGATGGTCAAATTGGCCAAACAAAACGCATAAGATTACAGATGAAGAGCTCCCGTAAGGGGGCTTTTCTCTAATGATTACAAACGGATTACAGAGCTGTTCTTGTAATTCATTTTCATTTTATATATCATTAACGTGACCCATTTTTAGAAGATGTCTCAGATTGTTGTCCAGTGGACACGTTCTGTTGCTGTCGAATAATGTGGAATAATGCATTACGGGGTGTTGAAATGGAATCTAAACAATGGTATATGGAATATAAAATACATAAGAACAGACCCGGTTTGTTAGGCGATATTGCCTCTATGCTGGGGATGCTTGAAGTGAATATATTGACCATTAACGGTGTTGAAGGCAAAACTCGAGGCATGCTGCTTGAATCGGATGATGATGAAAAAATCCGTTTGCTCGGTGAAATGCTTGGCAAAGTAAACAGCATCACCGTATCGGCTTTGCGGCAACCTAAATTGGTGGATATTCTGGCCGTGCGTCATGGTAGATACATTGACCGTGACTCGGATGATCGCAAGACATTTCGTTTTACACGAGATGAACTTGGGTTACTTGTGGACTTTTTGGGTGAAGTATTTAAGAGGGAAGGCAATCAGGTCATCGGTTTGCGCGGAATGCCTCGTGTTGGCAAAACGGAGTCCATTATTGCGGGCAGCGTATGTGCAATGAAGCGATGGACGTTTGTTTCCTCCACACTTCTTCGTCAGACGATAAGGAGTCAAATGTCCGAAGACGAATTGAACCCGAACAATGTCTTCATCATTGACGGAATTGTAAGCACGATTCGTTCCAGTGAGCGGCATTACAATTTGTTGCAGGATATTATGTCCATGCCTAGCACCAAAGTTATTGAACATCCGGATATTTTTGTGCAGGAATCCGAATATGATTTTAATGATTTTGATATTATTATTGAACTTCGCAACAATCCGAATGAAGAAATTATTTATGATACGTTTACGGCTAGCTACACCGACGAATTGTAAGGAACCGTACGGAATCATGAAATAGATTAGCAACAACTCAAGAGATAAACATAAGGAGGAGATGGCATGTCTGAACTGGGTCAGCAGTTAAGGGAGGCCCGGCTGCAAAAAGGGATGAGTCTTGACGATGTACAGGAAATGACAAAAATTCGCAAGAGGTATCTGGAGGCCATAGAAGCAGGAGACTATAAAGTGCTGCCGGGTAGCTTCTATGTGCGTGCTTTCATCAAAACCTATGCGGAGACGGTGGGACTGAACCCTGATGAGCTGCTGGAGGGACACAAAAAAGACGTACCCGCAGAAGAGACGGAAGCAACGATGGAACCGGTTATTCAGAAGCGTTCCAGCCGTCCGGTTGAGCGTAGTAATCGGTGGATGTCTGTCGCGCTGATGTGGACATTCCCTGTTTTGATCGTAGTTCTGTTGTATGTATACGTGGTTTATAACAATGGTGATGAATCAGATAATCCAGGGCTTGATTCAGTCAAAATTACAGACAGTCAACAACAGCCTGAGGATAAACCGGATCAACCTGCCGACAACGGACAGGCATCTAATCCGCCTGCCAAAGATTCAGGTACTGACGGTACTGGTGAGGGCGACGCTGGCGGTAACGGTGGCGGTACAGACACGGAAGGACAGACGGACGGTCAAACGGATGGCCAAACTGATGGCCAAACGGACGGACAGACGGATGAAACTGAGGAAGAACCAACTGAAAATTCACCGTCTAATGTGACTGTTGCAGAAGATGGGAAATCAGGAAATATTACGAACTTTAAAGTTAACGGTAGTGCAGGGCAGCCTGTAACGGTTACGATTAAAGCAACAGGCAATAGCTGGCTGGAAGTTTACAAGGGCGAGAACTCCAGTGGAGAGAAGTTGGAGTATGGCAATACAGCCGATGGCGACAGCTATACCTTTGAGCTGGATAGTGCGGGAATGTATATTAAGTCCGGTTACGCTGCAGCGACCACGATTGAGGTTGGCGGGCAAGTTGTAACGGATGGCAAGGCGACCAATCGGATCCGTTTGAAGCTTGGTGAAGACAGTAGTAGTACTTCTTCTTCCACAGGTGTTGAAAATGGATCAACGGATGGTACAGGAGGTACCACGGGTAGCGAATAACCGGGTCAACTGCAGGAGACAATAATCGTGTCTTAACTTGCAGTTAACTTTTGGTGAAGTGAGGTGGATGGCTGTGACAGTCAGCTGGATCGTAACAGGTTTAGGGATCATTGTCAGCCTCCTGGGTTATTACCTGACTCCAAGTGCTTGGGGTTACGGAATATTGGGTTTTGGACTTGCACATGTACTTTTGGGTGTGCTCGATATGTTTAGACAGCCCAACCGCAGCCGCTATTAGCTTGGAAGCTGGACCAGCAAGCATTTTTGGCAGCCACTTGAAGTGGAAGCCAAAAATGCTTTTTTCTTTGTGTAAAACAGCTTGAAATTAGACTTTTGCTTAAGGTATCCTCTATAATGTTACAGAACATACGATTAACTGAAAGGGTGACTGGTTTGAGCTCAGAAAATTCATTTGATATCGTGTCCAAAATGGACTTGCAAGAACTGACAAATGCCGTTACACAAACCGAGAAAGAAATTGGCGCTCGTTATGACTTCAAGGGCAGCAAGAGCAGCCTGAAGCTGGATAAGGATGCGTTAACGATCGTATCTGATGATGAGACCAAACTCAAGGCTGTCATTGAAGTGCTGCAATCCAAAATGGCGAAGCGTGGTCTACCATTGAAAAACATTGATTACGCAAAGGTAGAGCCAGCGTCTTCTGGTACAGTCCGCCAGCGTTTGAATTTTAAACAGGGGATTGATCAGGACATCGCCAAGAAAATCAATATCCTGATTCGGGATTCCAAGATGAAGGTGAAGAGTCAGATTCAGGGAGACCAACTCCGGGTAACTGGTAAGAGTAAAAATGATTTGCAAGCTGTCATGCAGCTGCTAAATGGTGCTAACCTGCCTCTGGATTTGCAATATACAAATTTCAAGTAATATGGCCTTTTTGTAGCAAAAGTGTTTTTTGACACGGTATTGGGCGTATATTATACTAAGTGTGCATTGCTGGCAGTCAAGCATCAAGTCCAGTCCTCATCGTTTGCTGACTTTGTGAAAAGCAGTACATCTTCTGGAAGTCACCGGAACGTTTAAAGCGGTTTTGCTTTTGAGCGGTTGACTTTATTTTTTGCGTTTCTACATAGTGGGATCATGTTAATATGGATTGACATTGAAACTGTACATTTCATGTTCCGGATGATGATAACGGGATTATGATGATTGTTTGGAGTAATGGAGGATATGAGGGAGGGCGTCTTGTGAATTTACCCAACCGGATTACGCTTGCACGAATTTGCTTAATCCCTTTTTTGATGGTGTTCCTGCTCGTGGATTTTCCATTTTATCCAGAGCCGTTGCAGCTTGGAAGCTTTTCGCTTCCGTATAATCAACTGATTGCTGCTGTTATTTTTTATCATCGCCGCAAGCACAGATGGAATTGACGGATACCTTGCGCGGAAAAATAACATGGTTACCAATCTGGGGAAACTGCTCGATCCACTCGCAGACAAGCTGCTGGTTACTGCAGTTTTGGTCTCGCTTGTGGAGATGGGCAAGCTGGATTCCTGGATTGCAGTTGTTATTATTAGTCGTGAATTTGCAGTTACCGGCTTGCGTCAAATTGCATTGCTGGATGGTTCGGTTGTTGCCGCCAGTGCTTGGGGCAAGCTGAAGACTGTAGTGCAGATTGTGGCGATTGTGCTGTTGCTGTTGAACAATTTCCCGTTTTCATACACGGGTATTCACGTCGATATTATCGCGGTATGGGCAGCAGCGCTTATTACCATCTGGTCGGGTATCGATTACTTTATCAAAAACAAAAACCTGCTTCATTTAACAAAAGCATAATGGTTTGTTCTTAAATGGGTAATCATGAAGGAAGCATTGGGTCAGGGGCAATAGGAAATTATCCTATTGCCCTTTGATCACTCACCACGTGTACAGGAGGATGCTCAATGAAGGCAGAAATCATTGCAGTTGGCACAGAGCTACTGCTTGGACAAATCGTCAATACCAATGCCAGATACCTATCCCGTGAATTGGCTGCGATGGGGATCGATGTATATTTCCAAACGGTGGTTGGGGATAACCTGAATCGACTTAGTGAAGCTATTCGCATTGCGCAGGGCCGTGCAGACGTTATTTTATTTTCCGGTGGCATCGGACCTACCCAAGATGATCTGACCAAGGATGCGCTCGCAGCTGTTCTTAACCGGAAACTGCATACAGATCGAATGGCAATGGACAAAATTGAGAGCTTTTTCAGAGATCGTAATGTGGATATGACAGAGAATAACAGACGTCAGGCGATCGTTATTGATGGCGGAACACCTCTGGCCAATGAAACGGGCCTTGCGGCAGGAAATGCGATTTCTGACAATGACAAATATTATGTTGTGATGCCTGGACCACCTAAAGAGCTGATTCCAATGTTTGAACAGGAAGTCAAACCTTGGCTGTTCCAGCATGTACTCACAGAAGAGATGCCGATCTATTCCCGAATGCTCAAATTCGCAGGTATTGGTGAATCTGCTCTGGAAGATCGACTTCTGGATCTGATTGACGTGCAGACAGACCCTACGATTGCTCCTTACGCGAGCGAAGGCGAAGTTACGGTACGTGTCTCCACAAAGGCTGCGAGTGAGGGAGAGGCGAAGCTGAAGCTGGATGCGATGGAGGTTCAGATTCGGGAACGTTTGACAGAACATCTCTACGCGAACGAGGATGTGCCTATAGAGTACACGATTGTAACCATGATGTCTGACATGGGGCTGACGCTCAGCGCTGCTGAGAGCTGTACAGGAGGGCTTGTCATGCAAAGTCTGACCTCTGTACCCGGAAGTGCGTCAATGCTCAAAGGTGGAATTGTTTGTTACTCCAATGAAATTAAGGAAAAGCTGCTGAATGTGCCTCATGATTATCTGGAAGGTGAAGATGCACCTGGGGCGGTAAGTCCTGAGGTTGCAAAAGTGCTTGCTGAGCAGATCCGCATGATTGGCGATGCTGATTTTGGCTTGGCTGTTACCGGTGTAGCTGGACCGGGATATTCGGAACGCAAGCCACCCGGACTTGTCTTCATCGCTCTTGCTGAACGTGGAAAAGAGACGGAAATTCATGAGCTGCGTATTAATGGTAATCGCGAGACGGTTCGCATTCGTTCAGCCAAAGCAATTCTATATCGCTTATGGCAAAAACTTGTGGCGATGGATTGATTAGTTAATAGCTTCGATTGCATTTACAGTTCCAAGCAAGTATAATTAAGGAAGACGGAAGAACCGTAGAATTAGGCTTTACAGCCTTGTTTACGGTTCTTTTTTCTGTTTAATGGAAAGTTTCCTTGAGGAAGAGGCGCCTCGGCCTTTACAAAAAAAAACGAATGTATGTTCGAAAAAAAGCTTGGCAAACGTGTTAAAACAAGGTATCATTATCTTATAAACAGTAAAGGGTGTGAGCTTATTGTCAGACCGTCGTGCCGCGCTTGATATGGCGCTCCGTCAAATAGAGAAGCAATTTGGTAAAGGATCCATCATGAAACTGGGTGAGTCCACTCATATGAATGTGGAAATTATTCCCAGTGGTTCCTTGGCTTTGGATATTGCATTAGGAACAGGCGGCTTGCCTAAAGGCCGTATTGTTGAAATATATGGACCCGAATCCTCTGGTAAAACAACCGTAGCATTGCATGCTATCGCTGAAGTACAAAGAGCGGGTGGACAAGCTGCATTTATTGATGCCGAGCATGCTCTTGACCCACAATACGCAAGCAAACTTGGTGTTAATATTGATGAATTGCTTCTGTCTCAGCCAGATACGGGTGAGCAAGGGCTGGAAATTGCAGAAGCTCTTGTACGCAGTGGTGCAGTAGATATCGTCGTTATTGACTCTGTAGCCGCATTGGTTCCAAAAGCAGAGATTGAAGGCGAAATGGGTGATTCACACGTTGGTTTGCAAGCGCGTTTGATGTCTCAGGCGCTGCGTAAACTGTCTGGTGCAATCAGCAAATCCAAAACAATCGCAATCTTCATTAACCAGCTTCGTGAGAAAGTCGGCGTTATGTTTGGTAACCCGGAAACAACACCTGGTGGTCGTGCTCTGAAGTTTTATTCCACAGTACGTCTTGATGTGCGTCGTATTGAGAGTATCAAATCAGGCAATGACATGATTGGTAACCGTACTCGTATTAAAGTTGTGAAAAACAAAGTGGCACCTCCGTTTAAACAAGCGGAAGTGGATATCATGTATGGCGAGGGTATTTCGAGAGAAGGCAGTATCATTGACATTGGTACAGAGCTGGACATCGTTAATAAAAGTGGTGCATGGTACTCCTACGAAGGCGAGCGTTTAGGACAAGGCCGTGAGAACGCAAAGCAGTTCATGAAAGAGCATAAAGATATTGCTGACATCATTGAACAAAAAATTCGTGTAGCCAGTAACTTGGTTACTGCAGTTCCTGCGCCAACTAGTGAAGAGCAACAAAAAGAAGCAGAAGAAGAACAAGAATTGTTTGAAATCAACGAGTAACCTCTCAAAACCTCCCTTGTAGGGAGGACCCTGAGGGTGTTCCCCACTGGACTCCGTAAACTTATCTGATTGAGCTTGGATCAATCTGGATAATGGATTGTAGTGGGAGTACTCGTGCTGTCTAACAGCCCCTGTCCCAATGGACAGGGGCTGTTAGCACGCTAACTGTGGAGTAAAGGCCGGGCAGAGTTCCCGGTCTTTTGTATTATTAGTGTTCTCTGTCTTATGTGAAGATGTGCTTGGCGTAGTCAGAACGAAAATGTTATGAAAGGGGAGACCAGAATGGATCAACATGACGAGGATTTATATGAAGAAGCAGAACAGGACGGCCTATCCCAATTTCCGGACAACGAAGAACTTATTATTACACGTGTAGAACGAACGAAGAGCAGGCAAGCTCGTTATCGAATCACTTTTGGCATCCACTCCATTACGGTTCTTGAAGATGTGATGATTAAATACAGGATGACTCAAGGTAATACGTTTATGAAGAAGGATCTGGAGGAAATCATTGTAGCTGACGAGCGACAGCGGACCTATGCACAGTCTCTGCGATTTTTGGAGCATAAGCCACGTACGCGCCATGAATTAAGTCAGAAACTTCGTCAGAAGGAGTTTGCTGCACCTTTGATTGAAGAGGCGCTGGATCGGCTTGAGCGGGAGAACCTGGTGGATGACGATCTATTTGCGAAGGAATGGACAAGACAGCGTATGGAGGGCAAGCGGAAGGGAAAACTGTGGATAAGGCAAGAGCTGCGTCAAAAGGGCATTGCCAATGATCTCATTGTTGAGGCACTAGAAGGGATCAGTACAGATGCGGAATTTGAGACTGCCTTGAGTGCAGGACGCAAAAAATGGAATCAGGTCAAAGGGGACGTCAAAGAGAAGAAAAATAAAACGCTTCCCTTCCTAATGAGACGTGGTTTTTCAATGGATATGGTGCGCCGGGTCGTGAATTGTTTAATTGAAGAAGATGAGGCTGGGGACCCTGAAGATGACGAAGCGTTGTTATGGGATTAGCAGACTAGAGTCTCTATACTGCATTCTCTTGACAATTTCTTTCGTCAAATACTAAAATGGACATGAGTCTGTAAGAAATGGACAACCCTTTTTCCTTCCAAAAAAGCGGTTTCGGTTTCTTAAGATTTATACCATTCTTAATTATGGGTTTGCTGGAAACAGTGAATAGTACGTGGAAACATGTACATGTGAAATGAAAATCGGCGGGGGATCGCCGTGAGTATTCGTTATTCCCAAACATATGTAAGGTTTGAAAACTGCAAATTGACCCAAGGAATGCCTTGGAGGAACCAACGAGGAGGTGAACAGTATGAATCCTGCAATCACGATCGCTCTCGTTGTGGCCGCGCTAATCATTGGGTTCGGAGTAGGGTATTTTATTCGCAAATCTCTTGCAGAGGCTAAAATCTCTAGTGCGGAACAAGCTGCCGTACAAATCGTGGAGAACGCGAAGAAAGAGGCAGAGGCACTGAAGAAAGAAACGGTGCTGGAAGCGAAGGATGAAATCCATCGCATTCGTGCTGAAGCTGAAAAAGACACTCGTGAACGTCGGAATGAAATTCAACGACAAGAAAGACGATTGTTGCAAAAAGAAGAGTCGCTGGATAAAAAATTGGAATCACTCGAACGTAAAGAAGAGCAAGTGGCTAACAAAGAGAAACGAATTGATGAGACTCAGCAGCAGATCGAAATGATTTACAAAAACCAGGTGACAGAGTTGGAACGTATATCCAACCTCACCATGGAAGACGCACGCAGTATCATACTGTCCAACGTAGAACAGGAAGTTCGTCATGAGACGGCTCAAATGATCAAGGACATTGAACAACAAGCGAAGGAAGAAGCGGACAAAAAGTCCCGCGAGATTATTACACTCGCCATCCAACGCTGTGCGGCTGACCACGTAGCGGAAACAACGGTATCTGTTGTTACCCTGCCAAATGAAGAAATGAAAGGCCGGATTATCGGTCGTGAAGGACGTAACATCCGTGCGCTTGAAACCCTTACAGGGATTGACCTCATTATCGATGATACGCCAGAAGCTGTTATTCTGTCGGGCTTTGACCCGATTCGCCGTGAAATCGCCCGTACTGCCCTGGAGAAACTGGTGGCTGATGGACGTATTCACCCGGCACGGATTGAAGAGATGGTTGAGAAATCCCGCAAAGAAGTGGATGAGCGCATCCGTGAATACGGTGAGCAAGCTACCTTTGAAGTGGGCGTGCATGGTCTGCATCCGGATCTGATCAAAATTTTGGGCCGGTTGAAGTTCCGTACAAGTTACGGTCAGAACGTCTTGAAACATTCCATGGAAGTCGCTTATCTGGCTGGACTGATGGCTGGCGAACTCGGAGAAGACGTAACTCTGGCAAGACGTGCAGGTCTATTGCATGACATCGGTAAAGCGCTGGATCACGAAGTGGAAGGATCACACGTCGAAATTGGCGTGGAACTGGCGAAGAAATACAAAGAACATCCGGTTGTAATCAACAGTATCGCGTCCCATCACGGAGATTGCGAAGCGACTTCGGTCATTGCCATGTTGGTTGGCGCAGCAGATGCGCTCTCCGCAGCAAGACCAGGCGCACGCCGCGAAACGCTGGAAACGTATATCAAACGACTGGAGAAGCTGGAAGAAATCTCAGAGTCCTTCGAAGGTGTCGAGAAATCGTACGCCATTCAGGCCGGACGCGAAGTTCGCGTTATGGTACAGCCTGAGAAGATCGATGATGCTGAAGCCTTCCGCTTAGCCCGTGACATCACGAAGATGATTGAGAATGAACTCGACTATCCGGGTCACATCAAAGTCACCGTCATCCGGGAAACCCGTGCGGTTGAATACGCAAAATAGAGCATTACGGAAAAGTGGCCGCAGTAGTGGGCCACTTTTCCTGTTGATAGCCTGTTAAAAGGCAACTACACATCATAGAGCATAGATAGAGTCCTGCAAAGGTTCAACATTTGAAGTAAGAGGACTTTGCAGGAATTGAGGAGGCAGTAATCAATGAAGGTTTTGTTTATTGGTGACATTGTAGGTAACGTGGGACGTAAGGCATTAAAGGAAAATTTACCGTACCTGAAATCGAAGTATAAGCCACATGTGGTGATTGTGAATGGTGAAAATGCGGCAGCAGGTCGCGGCATTACCGGTGCAATCGCAAATGAGTTTTTCAACTGGGGTGTACATGGTATTACACTTGGTAATCATACTTGGGACAATAAGGATATTTTTGATTTTATAGATGATGAGCCCCGCATGATTCGTCCAGCGAACTTTCCACCAGGCACACCAGGACGAGGGTACACGGTTGTCAAAGGCGAAGGGAAAGAGCTAGCGATTGTCAATCTTCAAGGAAGAACGTTCCTGCCTGCTCTGGATTGTCCATTCCGTGTAGCTGATGAAATTGTAGATGAGCTGCACCAAGACCATAAATGTATTTTGGTCGATATGCATGCTGAAGCGACGTCAGAAAAGATTGCCATGGGATGGCATCTGGATGGACGTGCGTCTCTCGTTGTAGGTACACATACACATGTACAGAGTAATGATGATCGGATTTTGCCTGGAGGAACGGCTTACTTGACGGATGCAGGCATGGTAGGGCCCCGTGACGGTATATTGGGTATGGAGCGTGAGGCCGTGCTGCGTAAGTTCTACACTCAGCTGCCTGTACGTTTCGTTGTGGATGATGGCAAATGGCACTTCCATGGTGTTTTTGTTGAAATTGATGAAGCCACAGGTGCGGCAACACGCATCGAAAAAATTCGTCTGATGGAGGACGAGTGGCGCATGGAATAGGGGTATTGTCCCAATTTGCAGGGAAACCCGTCTAAAAAGAAGGAATTTTTTTGCCTCCCGCGAATAACATCTAGTAAGTGGAAACAAACTTTCAACATTCCCAGGGAGGTACTTACCATGGATGTATTAAAAGTTTCAGCAAAGTCCAATCCTAATTCTGTAGCCGGCGCTCTTGCAGGGGTTCTTCGTGAACGTGGAAATGCTGAACTGCAGGCAATTGGAGCGGGAGCACTGAACCAAGCCATTAAAGCGGTAGCGATAGCCCGGGGATTTGTAGCACCAAGCGGAGTTGACCTGATTTGTATTCCAGCTTTTACAGACATTGTGATCGACGGCGAGGACCGAACGGCCATTAAGCTGATTGTGGAGCCCAGATAATACATGCAGTATGCATTGAACCTGTTTACGATGTAGACAGGTTTTTTTGCGTTTTTTTGCAATAACATATTGAGGAGGGTTTAAGATGTCCATGTCTGATTGGCGTATAGCTGATTTTCACTGTGATGCACTGAGCAAAATTTTGATGCAGCCTGCTCTTTCATTCCAAGATGCTCCACAACTGGATGTGAACTTGCAACGTTTGAAAGAGGGAAATGTAGGGTTGCAGGCGTTCGCCATCTATTTACCCGAAGTGCTTGGCAGAGGCAAGTTTGAACATGTGATGGGACAATTGGAGATTTATCGTAGACGTGTAGAGAGAAGTCAGGAGCGGCCTGGCGGCACACAGACGTTGTTATGGCGTGAACAGGTGGCTCAGGTGGGGCAAACAGAGGGTCCGTGGGGATTAATCACAATGGAGGGTGTAGATGGCCTGGAGGGCAACCTGTTCTATCTGGAGCTATGTTATCAGATGGGCGTTCGAATTATTGGACTAACGTGGAATTATGCCAATTGGGCGGCTGACGGAGTAATGGAGAAGCGTGGAGCAGGTCTGACGGAGAAGGGGAAAGAACTGGTGCGCCAGTGTAATGAAATCGGAATGCTACTGGATGTGTCACATCTGACGGAGAAAGGGTTTTGGGAACTGGCTGACTTGAGCAAACGTCCTTTTATTGCCTCCCATTCCAACAGTTATAGCGTATGTCCCCATGTGCGTAATCTGAAAGATGATCAGATTCAGGCCATCATTGCCCGGGAAGGGCGGATTGGACTGACGTTTGTACCCTGGTTTGTCAAGCAGGAGGGTGAGGTACGTATAGAAGATCTGCTGCCTCATATTGAGCAATTCTGTTCTCTCGGCGGGCAGCATCACCTGATGATGGGGTCCGATTTTGATGGAATTTCAACGTATATTCAGAGACTTGAACATTCAGGACATTATCCGAGACTGACGGAAATCCTGCTCAAGCATTATGATGAACATCTGGTTCGTGGCTGGTTGTGGGGGAATGCAATGAGTTATCTGGGGGAACACTTGCCAGAGAGCAATCCAAAGATGAAGGGGAATTCCATGAAATAGTGAAGCCGTGTGTGCGTTGAATGGGTTGAATTGAAACTTGTTTTCCAAATAAAGGAGGGGAATGATGGTGAAATAAGTGTATTTCATGAATTTTCACCAGTTCGTTTTCATTTCACTCCAAAAAGGGGTATAATACCATTGGATTGTTAAGAGCCTGAGTACAGGCCATAGATAAACAAGGAGTGAAATTTACAATGAGTAAAACAGTACCTGTGGGCGTATCTGCCCGTCACATTCATGTATCCCAAGAGCACGTTGAAATTTTGTTTGGCAAAGGTTATGAACTGACTGAATTTAAACCACTGTCCCAGCCTGGCCAATACGCTGCTAACGAAACTGTAGCGGTAATTGGTTCGAAAGGACAGTTTGATAAAGTGCGTATCCTTGGACCTGTTCGCCCTGAAACGCAACTGGAGATCTCTATGACAGATTCATTTGCTATTGGTGTTAAAGCACCTGTGCGTGAGTCCGGAAGCATTGAAGGTACACCGGGAATCACGATTAAAGGTCCTGCTGGCGAAGTTACGATTGATAAAGGTGTTATCGTTGCTGCTCGTCACATCCACTTCCACACTTCGGATGCTGCAAAATGGGGTATCGAGGACAAACAATTGCTGAAAGTTCGCCTTGGCGGAGATCGTGGTCTGGTACTGGAAAATGTACTGGCTCGTGTATCCGATTCTTTTGCACTGGACATGCATATTGATACAGATGAAGCTAACGCTGCTGGCGCTCGTAATGGCGACACTGCTGAAATCATCGATTAATTACATGTAATAGCTTCAGCCGCCAATTGGGGGTCTGAATAACATATAAACCTGAGCACAGCCAACAGGGGCCGGTTAATTCCAGCCCTGATGGCAAGGCTCAGGTTTTTGTGTTTTCTTAGTGTTCTTGTGAGCATGGCATGTTTCGGATTAGACGAAGGAACATGCGCTTTGGATGTGGAACTACAGCCCAATTCATGCTATAATTTGCTGTAATGCTCTTTTAATGTTCCAAGCAAGAAATTCACTGGAACAGGGATGAATGAACGATTTTTTATTAATAGAGGCTGTAAGGAGTGACCGAAGGAAATGGCTAAAGACTCAAAAAAGGATTACTCCCAATATTTTGATTTCTCGGATGCCAAAGTAATTTCGCAAGATGAATTCAGCAAAAAGATAAGAATCCGGGGCCGTGAGATTAACATCAAATCGGAACCCAATCATCGTCAGGAGAAACAGCGGGGTAAGGAAGACGTCCAGGTGCTTTACGAAAATGCCGTTCCCGATGAACTGAAAAACATAGGGAAAGGCAAACATTATATTGTATATACGTATGGATGTCAGATGAACGAGCATGACTCGGAAACCATCAAAGGACTGCTTGAGTCTATGGGATATCAGGCTACAGAGAATCGCAAAGAAGCTGATATTATTCTGCTCAATACGTGTGCCATACGGGAAAATGCGGAAGATAAAGTATTTGGTGAGCTTGGTCACCTGAAAACGCTAAAACTCGAACGTCCGGGATTGTTACTTGGCGTATGCGGGTGTATGTCCCAAGAAGAAGGCGTCGTCAACCGAATCATGCAGAAACATGGCTTTGTGGATATGATCTTTGGTACACATAATGTGCATCGACTGCCACATCTAATCCAGGAAGCGCTGTTCAGCAAAGAAATGGTTGTTGAGGTGTGGTCCAAGGAAGGCGACATTATTGAGAACCTGCCGAAAAAACGTGAGGGTATGCGCGGCTGGGTGAACATTATGTATGGCTGCGACAAGTTCTGTACATATTGCATCGTTCCGTTTACGCGGGGCAAAGAACGCAGCCGTCGTCCGGAAGATGTCATTGCCGAAGTTAGGGATTTGGCACGACAAGGCTTTAAGGAGATCACGCTGCTTGGTCAAAATGTGAATGCGTACGGCAAGGATTTCACCGACCTGAACTACAGCTTTGGTGACTTGATGGATGCCATTCGCCAAATTGATATTCCGCGAGTACGGTTTACAACCAGTCACCCACGTGACTTCGATGATCGCTTGATTGAAGTGCTGGCCAAGGGCGGAAACCTGGTGGAGCACATTCATCTTCCGGTGCAATCTGGTAGTTCAGAAGTACTCAAGCGTATGAGCCGCAAGTATAACCGGGAACACTATCTGAAACTGGCTGACAAAATTAAAAAGGCCATCCCGGATGTTGTGTTGACAACGGATATTATTGTTGGTTTTCCGGGGGAAACGGAAGAACAGTTTGAAGATACACTTTCCCTTGTCCGTGAAGTAGGGTATGATTTTGCCTATACCTTTATTTATTCCCCACGTGAAGGTACACCGGCTGCGGTGATGGAAGACAACGTACCGATGGAAGTGAAGAAGGAACGTTTGAAGCGCTTGAACGAAACGATCAACGAATACAGCCACCGAAGCAATGAAGAGCAACGCGGCAAAATCGTTGAAGTACTCGTTGAAGGTGAGAGCAAGCGGAATTCCGAAGTTCTGGCAGGACGTACGCGCAGCAATAAGCTGGTGCATTTTGAAGGACCCAAAGAATTGATCGGTACTTTCGTACAAGTGGAAATCACCGATCCGATGACTTTTTATATTCGGGGCAACCTGCTCTCCGAGCCGGTAGCTGCCAATCAGTAATACACACACCAATAAGATGAGAATTTTGGGGTTCAATATCAGGTTCGGACATTCGCGCAAGTAGCGGAGGGGACGGAATCGGTCTGTAGAAGCGAAGCGTTCGCCTTTGTCTCCGGATTTTAACCTTGAACAATTGTAATCAGAAAAACCCGGAGACAACAGCGATCAAAAGAACGATCCGTACCCGCAGCGGTCATGGAGCAGACGTTTGAACTCATTTGAGCCCAGGTTCTCATCTTATATCATCTCATAGAATGGAGCGATTTCAGTGGCGCAGGAAGAAGTGCAGTACAACCATTATGGAATGCCAACCTACGATACGCGCAATCTGGTCATACGCGACGACATTATGGGAAAAGCCAAAGAATTGGCTGATATGCTCGGAACGAGTGAGGAAGTTAGACAGTTTCAACAGGCTGAAACCAAAATTCGTGACCATGAGCGCATCCAGCAGTTGATTGCAACGATCAAGAAAAAACAAAAAGAAATCGTTGCTTTTGAAAGCTTCAAAAATGTGGAGATGGTCAGCAAAATTGAACAGGAAATTGAAGATCTGCAAAGCGAACTGGACAGTATTCCATTGGTTACGGAATTCCAGCAGAGCCAGAGCGACATCAACTACTTGCTTCAACTAGTGATCTCTGTAATCCGGGATACGGTTTCTGAAAAAGTAAACGTGGAGGCTGGAACGGATTCACCTCCGACCAGTTGCGGTTAAATGACGGAAGGGTGCGGACGCTGTCCGCGCCTTTTTTGACATTACATAACCTTTAACGTGGAGTGGCTATCGCCAAGTACTCGGAATATAATTCCAAGCAAAGCTCCACGCTGTGGGGTTATTTTGTGTGGCGCAACTGACTTTTAATGATAAAGGCACATGACATCAAGAGAGCTTGATACGTACAGTGAATAAAGGAGAAATGAATAATGAGTATTTTGGACAAAATGGTGGAAGACGGAGACGGACGATTCTGGGGATTTCTCGGATGTCGTTATATTAAAGGAGACGGCAAAGAAGTACAGATCGCGTTGACAGCAGGCGAACATCATACCAACTCCATGGGGATTATTCATGGGGGTGTATTAACTTCACTGATGGATCAGGCGATGGGTATGGTTGCAACAGCAGCAATGGAAGTGGACGGCTGTGTGACAACAAATCTGAACGTACATTTTCTCGCACCGATGAAACAAGGGGAATTAACGGTGACAGCTACCGTACTGCATCAAGCAGGACGCAGTGTTACGACTCAATCGGAGGTTCGCGATGCATCGGGCACGTTGGGATGTATGGCTACGGCGACATTCCGCATAGCACGCCCGAGAACGTAACGCATGAATCCTGCGGTTGACAAAAGATATTATTATGTCATAATGAAATTATCAAAATGAAAATAGTCGGTGGTGCCCATGAGCGAAAACTACGAACACTTTAATGCAGAGAGCGACGAACAAGCAGCACGTGCTTATAGTTCCAAAAAATATCGTACCCCCGATGGTGTTCCTGCGGATATCGTTATGTTCACCTTAACCAAGCGGGAGCGCAAGACGGTGACTAAGACACTTCCCATTCGGGAACTGAAAGTGATGCTGATCAAGCGCAAAGGCTGGCCTTTTGCAGGCAGATGGGCATTACCCGGTGGATTTTGTCAGGAAAATGAATCCATCTATGGTGCAGCTAAGCGTGAGCTGATGGAAGAGACAGGTGTAGATGGTGGACATCTGGAGTACTTGAATGTATACAGTCAGCCGGGCCGTGATCCGAGGGGCTGGATTATCTCCCACGCATTTTTCGCGCTTGTGGAAGAATGGATGCTGGATCAACGCCAAGCAGCAGATGATGCTGAGGATGTTGGATTGTTCACCATTCAGGAGGCGCTGCAAGAACTGGAACTGGCCTTTGATCACAGAACAATCATTGAAGATGCTTATCGACGTATTCAACAGCAGATGCTGGAAACGACGATTGCTCGTCAGTTCCTGCCACGTGATTTTACATTAAGTGAATTATATCAGGTTATTCAAAGTGTTGTACCGGATTTTGAAGAACCAAACTTCATTCGCAAGATTACGTCTACCCGCAGCCGTAAAGGCATTGTGGAAGAAGTAAGAGATGAAGAGGGGAACCTGGTGAGTTCCAACCAGTACTCGCAGCGTCCGGCGCAGCTATATCGTTTTACAGAACTCGTACCACGCCTTTCCATCTATACGTAATAAGGTGTAGATGTGTCAATCTGATTGAATCAGGATCAACCATTTCTGGGCTAAGGGAGTGTTGACGATGAAAGCACTGATTGTCATTGATTTTACGAAGGATTTTGTGACAGGTTCTTTGCCTGTAGGTCAGCCGGCTATTGAGATTGAAGAGACGATTGCAGCTGTAACCGAGGCCTATTGTAAGAACAAACATGAGGTAATCATGGCTGTGGATCTGCACGAAGAGAATGATCCGTATCACCCGGAGACTGCACTTTTCCCACCTCATAACATCAGAAATACGGAGGGAAGACAGTTATATGGTCGTCTTGCCCAAGTGATGGAAGAACGGAAAACAGATATACAGTGGATGGATAAGACGAGATATAGCGCATTCTGTGGGACCGATCTGGAACTCAGACTGCGTGCACGTGGTATTACGGATATTGCACTGATTGGGGTATGCACGGATATTTGCATATTGCATACTGCAGTGGACGCTTACAATAAAGGTTTTCATATTACGATATATGAAGATGCCGTTGCCAGCTTCAATCCGGCAGGGCATGAGTGGGCACTTGGACATTTTCGTTCCAGCCTTGGTGCTTCGGTGGTTAAGGCGAGCGAGACAGTCTTGGCTTAAGTCTACTCCATAGTCATGTTTGGTTGACCTCCTGTTAGGAACCGGATGAATGTGGTGAATGGTGTATAGAGTTTTTTACGGGAGACTTGTTTGTTTAATACGGATGAACAGAATCATGAAGAATAAGTCTCCATATGTTAACCCGTGTTCACAGATAAAATCTGGGGGCACGAGCGGAAGTCAGAGAGGATGAGACAAATGCAGACAACTAGCCTGGCTTTACATACGGATAAATATCAGATCAATATGATGTACGCCCATTGGGTGAATGGTACTCACAAGCGGAAGGCGGTATTTGAAGCCTATTTCCGTAAGCTTCCTTTTGGCAACGGATATGCGGTATTTGCCGGATTGGAACGTATTGTGAACTATATCAGTCAGCTTCGGTTCACGATGGACGACATCAAATTTTTATCCAAACAAGAGGAAAATTACGATCCGGTCTTTCTGGAAGAATTGCTCCAGTTTTCATTTCAGGGGACGATTCATTCCATGAAGGAGGGTGCAATTGTTTTCCCTGACGAACCGCTCATTCGGGTAGAAGGCTCCATTATGGAGACACAATTAGTGGAGACGGCGATACTTAACTTCATGAATTATCAGACGTTGATTGCAACCAAGGCTTCGCGGATCAAACAGGTAGCACAGCAGGATACGTTGCTCGAATTCGGCACACGACGTGCACAGGAAGCGGATGCTGCTATATGGGGCGCACGTGCCTCGTATGTGGCAGGCTTCCATGCAACGTCCAATATGCTGGCCGGAGAGCGCTTTGGAATCCCAACAGCAGGTACACATGCCCATTCTTGGGTACAGAGCTTTATGAGCGAGCAGGAGGCGTTTGACGTGTATGCCAAAGTGTTGCCTGATCAGGTTACGCTGCTGGTCGATACCTTTGATACGTTGAACAGTGGGGTACCTCACGCCATCAAGACAGCCAAGAAGTTGGAGAGCCAGGGTAAAAAGATGAATGCCATTCGTCTCGACAGTGGTGACCTTGCGTACTTGTCGATTCAGGCACGTCAGATGCTGGATGAGGCTGGCTTGGATTATGTGAAAATTGTTGCATCCAATGATCTGGATGAGAATACGATTTTCAACCTGAAGGCTCAAGGAGCACGGATTGATACATGGGGTGTTGGTACACAGTTGATTACCGCTTCTGACCAGCCATCTTTGGGTGGAGTATACAAATTGGTGGAGCGTGAAGTAGACGGTGCCATGCTGCCTACGATCAAAATATCTGCCAATCCTGAAAAGGTGTCCACTCCAGGTAAAAAGGAAGTGTTCCGGATCATTGATCCGAAACATGGCAAAGCGATTGCAGATTATATCTGCTATCCAGATGAAGAGCAGCCGCTACAGGGCGGACCGCTCAAGCTGTTCAACCCGCTACACCCTTACCTGAAAAAGACGGTTACCCGCTACGAAGCGGTCAATATGCTGGAGCCAATCTTTGTGAATGGACGTAAAGTGTATGAACTGCCTAATCTGGATGAGATTCGGGCGTACCACCGGGAACAGATGAACCTCTTCTGGCCTGAATACCAACGGAAGCTCAATCCGGAGATCTACCGTGTGAACATCAGCCCTGCGGCATGGAATATGAAGCAGAAGCTCATTGCGGAACATGTGAAATCCACAGAGGAATGATCTACACATAAGAATTACAGAGAGGCATAACCAGTGAGGGATTCTGGCTTATGCCTTTTTGATGCCTATAAAATGTATACGTTCTTAGCGGAGTTGAACGATTCGATGATCGCAAGCAAAATTTCCGCTATACGCGTTCTGTCTTCTGTGAAAGTACGTCGATAGTTGATAGACGTTATTCTTATATGTCCCGATGAGATGGACCAGTGATGTAAGAAATCTCATGGACAGACTGCCCAGGTAGCAGGCTATACTGGAATTTGTCTTGTTCAGTTCAAGAGGTTGTTCAAAAATAGACTTTTGAACACGTATTTACAGGGGGAAAAGCAGTAATTATTTCTCGGGAAAGCGCAGGAGACGCCAAATTCTGCATCATTCCAGATTTAAATTTGCTTAAACATATTAGAGCAGTTATTTCAGTGCCGATTTTTAGAACAGTTCCTTCAGTTCCAGTTAAGTATCCTAGCATTGTTTCAATCCCGTACCTGTAGGGGATGAAAGTAAGAGGAGGTGCAGACATGAGATGGATATTAGGACTGGTCTGGATCGCTTTTATTGCCTATGCAGTGTTGTTGGCACCAGGGCAGTCACCTGGAAGTGACCCGATATTCAAAGAACTGATCACAATGCAAAGCAAAGAACCTTGGTTACTTACGGTATTTTCGTGGTTAGGTATTTTCCCGGCAGTGTATGCTTGTATGCTGTTAAGGACATCTGTGAAAGAACGAGGTGGCCGTGTACCGGCTTGGCCTTTTGTCATACTTTCTTTTGGATTGGGTGCTTTTGCCCTGCTTCCCTATTATGTATGGTCATCGTCCGCAAATAGAGTTTCGGGTTACGCAAGCTTACATTTTGGTCGTCAGCGAGAGTCGGGAATTGGACGGGTAGCAGCCCACAAGCTGACACATGTAGTCCTTCTGCTGTTGACGCTGGGGACGGCATTCTATGCCATGACGCAAGGTCATCCGGATGTATATATGGAAGCATTCAAGCAATCTGCCTTTGTACATATCATGACGATTGATTTTGTACTGCTGACCTTACTTTCCATGATTGCGATATATAGGGATACTGAAGTGAGTCGACGTTCAGCAGCTTGGGCTGCGGCAGGCATCATCCCTATTGTGGGTCCACTAATCTATCTGTTGACGCTCAGGAGAGACAGAGCTTGATCATCAACATCTGAAGAATCCAGAAGTAAAAGGTAGCCGTTAAGCTTGAATGCGAACAATTCATGTGCTTAATGGAAAAATATATAAAATCCAAAGAAGGAGTGGCTATCGATGAAAAACCATTTTAACGGATATGTTGTCCGTAAAGAAGAACAGGGCGGAGTGAAAGCTGCTATAGAGCAATTGAAGAAGGAAGATCTGCCAAATGGAGATGTAACTGTACAGGTGCAGTATTCCAGTGTCAATTATAAAGACGGACTCGCTACCCTTGAGAAAGGCGGTGTCGTTCGTGAATACCCGATGGTACCGGGAATTGATCTGGCCGGAACGGTAGAAGAGTCGGTAAGTGGGCGTTTTGCACCAGGAGATCGGGTGATCAGTACAGGATTTGAACCTGGCGTATCTCATTACGGAGGGTACAGCGAGTATGCTCGTCTGCGCAGTGAATGGCTGGTGCCTCTGCCACCGGGTCTCAGTGAGAAAGAAGCCATGGCAATTGGAACTGCAGGATTCACGGCCGCACTTTCGGTAGATGCGCTGTTACAGGCTGGAGTGACACCGGAGATGGGCAAGGTTCTGGTTACGGGTGCAACGGGTGGCGTTGGCAGTATGGCAGTTGCCATTCTGGCGAAACTTGGTTTTGAAGTAACAGCCAGCACAGGCAAGAAAGATCAGGAGGGGTCATTGCTCCGAAACTTGGGCGCCTCAGAGGTTATTACTCGTGAAGAAGCTGATGCTCCAGCTAAAGGAGCCATGGGGAAACAGCTATGGGCGGGAGTTGTTGATCCAACAGGAGGACCAGCTCTTGCGGAGCGATTAAAACAGATTCAATACGGAGGTGCGGTAGCGGTATCCGGACTAACCGGAGGCACAGCTTTTGAATCCACGGTACTTCCGTTTATTTTGCGTGGTATCCAGCTTATGGGTATAGACTCTGTATATTGTCCGATGGAACGTCGGGAACGATTGTGGAAACTGCTCGGCGGAGAATGGAAACCGGAGCGTGCGCTGGAACTGGGAATCCGGGAGATTTCTCTAGACCAATTACCACATACGCTGGAGACGATACTCCAAGGTGGTGCAGTAGGTCGTACGGTGGTCAATACGATATCAGATCTGCCATCCGCATAAGATTCTAAGTCCTTAGACATGCTAATTCTACCTGATTGGGTCACAGTACACGTGGCTGGAAAGGAAGGATTGGCATGTGGTTTGGTAGAAAAGGGCGAAGTCTGGTTGGAAGAACAATGAAGTCGGTACTTGTAAGTGGCGTGTTGATCACGAGTATCTGGTCCCTGGTGGCTTGTTCGGCATCATCCATTGAACAGGAGCGGAAGGTCTACACCCGCGAAGCGACAGATGAAGGAAATGTGCGTGCACAGAGTCAAGGACACGGATTAAACGGTGAATTGGTGAGTGAGATCAGTAAGAGTTTTGAAGCAAAAGGCATTCAGCTGATGAATAATATGTCTGCCGATGACGGCCATGGTGGGATCTCTTATATGTATTTGTTGAATGGAAGTGGCAGACACATCGTGAAAGTCCATATTTTCAGTGATAAGGCTGCACGAGCTGCCAGCATGAAACAAATGTATAGTGAGAATCGTGATGAGGCTGTCTTGGAGAATGCGCTTGGCCGGACAACGATTCGCAGCAAAGGGTACGTCTCACTCGTATATACAGCTTCTGGTGGGGAAAAGGACAAGTATGAACAGGATGTGATGCAGGTGTTCCAACATGTGCTGGGGCAACTAAGGTAAGTAGAGCGAGATACCCTTCGTACTTTACCGTACAGCTGAAAATAAACCCGAAAAACCCGTCTGATTCTTCAGACGGGTTTATATATTTCACGCATCACATGCCGTAACTCGGGCAAAATGAGTTTTTCCATGGCCAATTTGACGGCTCCTTTGGAACCCGGCATGGAGAATACAGCTGTGCGTCCAATCGTTCCAGCGACGGCTCTGCTCAGGATGGCAGCGGAACCGATATCTTCGGTGTAACTGAGAAAACGGAAGATCTCACCAAAGCCCGGAAGTTCTTTGTCCAGCAGTGAAGACACCGCTTCGTAGGTTGTATCTCGGGGTGCAATCCCTGTTCCGCCGCTAAGCAGCACGGCTTCGATATCATCACGAACAGCTGCATCTTGCAGGATGCTTCGAATGTTCTCCGTTTCATCTGGTGTGATGATGTATTCAACAATCGGATAACCCGCTTCATTCAGAAGCTGGTGCATGAGCTGGCCACTGGTGTCAGTGTCTTTAGTGCGTGTGTCCGATACTGTAACAATCATGCACGATACCGTGGTCGGAGCTTCCTGGCGATGTTGTTCCACTGAATTAGTCATGAAACTTCCTCCTTCAATCAACATGTCCTCATAGCATAGACCATCCGGTAGAATCAGGCAATGTACTGGGGAAGAGTTGAACGTTATTGCACAACGAATGCGGGATGGTGTACACTCGCTAGATATAGATAGATCAGGTTACAAGAAGGACAATCAGAGAGGTGTATACGCATGAATGAAACGATTTTAAAAGAACAATCCATACCTGTATATATACTGTCAGGTTTTTTGGGAAGTGGCAAAACAACACTGCTTGTTCAGTTGATCGAACATTGGCAACAGCAGGGTTTGCGTCCCGCAGTGGTTATGAATGAGTTAGGCGAAGTCAATCTGGATGGTCAGATTGTGGATTCCACCGTTCCGATGACAGAGATGTTAGGTGGATGCATCTGTTGTACCGTACGTGGTGACTTGGGGTTGCAACTTGCTGATCTCGTTCAAGAGGAATCACCGGATGTGATCATTATAGAAGCTACCGGTGCCGCGAACCCAATGGAGATTTTGGATGCGGTAACGGAGACCTCACTCTACATGCGACTGGAACTGAAAAGTCTCATTACTGTTGTGGATGCAGCACATCTGTCTGGCCTGTATCAGGAGCAGAAGGGGCAGACGTTCAAGCTGATGCAGGAGCAGATTCGTTGTGCGTCTGTGCTTCTCTTGAATAAAACGGATCGGGTGAGTGCACAGGAACTGCAGGATCTGGAGCAGCTTTTGGCAAAATGGAATGGCTTCGCCCCTGTAATTCCTACGGTGAAATGTGAGGTAGAGATGGATCTGTTGCTTCGCAGCGGGGCAGACGTGCATGTACGTGATTCAGCTTCTGAAGCAGACAAGCCGGCTCACCAAGAGCATCATGTGCATACAGAAGCCTGTGGTACACATGGATGCAGTCATGGTCATGAACATACAGATCATACAGTCCAAGGCGATGATACGAATACTGACGCATCCCATAGCCATGTCCATGCCCACAGTCACGAGCATTCCGCGCCTCATGCATCACACGAACATGTCATGGTGTATACGCATTATTTCAGTCATCCGGTGAACAGCGAAGCATTTGAACAATTTGTATCTGCTTTGCCACGGGACGTGTATCGAGCAAAAGGCATTTTATCGTTTAGTGACACGGCGAGCCGTTTCTGGTTCCAGTATGCCTACCGTGAATCGGATTACATGAAGATCACACCTCAGGGAGAGGTCCCTAATGTTGCTGTGTTTATAGGTGAACATTTTGACCAAACTGTCATTCGTGACCAATTACTGGAATTGGAAGTGATAAAGTAGGTTAGATGATTCAATATTCCTCCGAACTGGGTATTAAGATGCATAGCAAACTTTGCCTGGGAGGTAACTTTAAATGACACAACAACAATATCAACAATGTATCGATGCTTGCCTGGAGTGCATGAATGCATGCAACGTATGTTACATATCGAGTCTGAAAGAATATGATCTGGCGATGTTGCGTGATTGCATTCGTTTGAATCGGGAATGTGCGGAGATCTGCAGTTTTGCTGCACAAGCGATGACACGTGGAAGTGATTTCATTGCTGAAATATGCGAATTGTGTGTGAAAGCTTGTGAAGCTTGCGCCGCAGAGTGTGGCAAACACCACCATGATCACTGCCAAGCATGTGCAGAGGCTTGCCGCAGATGTGCAGAAGCTTGCCGGTTGATGGCAGCAGTAGCGTAAATATTATTTCACTGGAATATATAATTAAAACCGATAATGACCGTTGTCCCCTAAGGGAAGGCAGTGAACACAGGCATCTGAGACGATGTGCCTATGTGTTGCCTTTCAGTAGGGGATTTTTAATGCAGGTTGCCAAGTCTGATCGTGGTATGTATAATGATGGCAATGAATTGAAACGAAGAATATCAATGATCGGGAGAGTAGCCAGATCCATACATGACAGCGAGCCGGGAGAGGTGGAAGCCGGTATGACATGACCTGAGTGAACCGCACCCGTGAGATGGTTATCCGAAAAGATGTACGTATCCCGACCGGGGATAGGGCATATCTGTCTGAGGGTAATCCGGCTTGCGACCGTTATACGCATCGAGCGGAACGAGTTCTGTTGGTATGCATGTTGATGTATACTAAGAGTAGCTGTTCACCTAGAGTGGTACCGCGGGAATTGTTAATTCAGCTCTCGTCTCTTATTTAGAGACGAGAGCTTTTTTGTGTTTATTTTCAGCCAATAATGAATGGATAAGGAGTGTTTGACATGTTGATGAAGCAGGCTGCGGCCGATATTGCCCCTTTAACGGGATTGAATGAAGAAGAGGTTCTGAGGTTACTGGAAGTCCCACCACAGGCGGAGATGGGGGATGCAGCATTCCCTTGTTTTGCATTGGCGAAGTCATTAAAGAAAGCACCGGCAGTCATTGCGACCGAGCTCGCAACGGGATTGCAGGCAGCAGGACTTGAAGCGACTCCCGCCGGGCCGTATGTAAATATCCGTTTTAATCGGGAGAAGCTCGCGCCGAATCTGCTGAAAGAACTGGGGAATGCCACATTTGGTAAGCTTCAGCTTGGTCAAGGTTCGCGTGTTGTGATTGATATGTCTTCCCCTAACATCGCAAAACCCTTCGGAATTGGACATTTGCGTTCTACTGTAATTGGTGCAGCACTGTATCGGATGTATAACGAAGCGGGCTATACCTCCGTAAGTGTGAATCACTTGGGAGACTGGGGAACCCAGTTTGGCAAGCAGATCGCAGCGTACAAACGGTGGGGCAATGATGAAGCCTTGCAGGCAGACCCGATCCGTACTTCACTGGAATTGTATGTGCGCTTCCACGATGAGGCGGAGAACGATCCTTCACTGGAGATTGAGGCACGCGACTGGTTCCGCAAGCTGGAGCAAGGAGATGATGAAGCACAGCGGTTATGGGCGTTCTTTGTGGAAGTGAGCATGAAGGAATTCAACCGGATGTATGAACGTCTGAATGTGCAGTTCGACCATACGCTGGGGGAGAGCTTTTACAATGACAAGATGGGTGCAGTGGTTGAAGAACTGAAGGCAAAAGGTTTACTTGAAGAGAGTGATGGAGCACTCGTGGTACGTCTGGAGGATGAGAACATGCCCCCGTGCCTGATTATCAAAAAAGATGGAACAACAATTTATCCTACACGGGATTTGGCTACGGCAGTCTATCGTCATGAGGTGATGAAGGCAGATCGGTTGTTATATGTGGTCGGAGGCGAGCAGAAGTTACATTTCCGGCAGGTATTTGCGGTCCTATCCCGGATGGATCATGAATGGTCTGCGAAGTGTGAACATATCCCGTTTGGATTAATGCGTTTTGAGGGACGGAAAATGTCTACACGTCGTGGTAAAGTCGTCTTTTTGCAGGAAGTGTTGGATGAGGCAGTCGCTCGTGCCTTGCAGATTATTCAGGAGAAAAACCCGAATCTGGAGAACCCTCAGAAGGTGGCTGAGGCTGTTGGTGTAGGTGCCATTGTCTTCGGTGATCTGCGTAATAGTCGGTTAAACGATGTGGACTTCTCCCTGGAGGATGCGGTGAGTTTTGAAGGGGAGACCGGACCTTATGTGCAATACACCCATGCTCGGATTCAAAGTGTGCTTGCCAAGGCAGAAGAGGCGACCCGTATGGAAAATGAAAACCCTTTGACTAAGCCCAACCTTGCGGATGGTGAGAATAACACAGTAACCACTCCACCCCTTATCGGAGATACCTCATGGGCATTGCTGAAACTGCTTGGTGAATATCCCGAGTACCTGGAAAAAGCAATTCATCGGAATGAGCCTTCGGTCATTGCCAAATACACAATAGATGTCGCTCAAGCATTCAACCGTTTCTATCACGCCGAACGGATTGCGGATGCGTCATCTGATGTAAGATCCTTCAGGGTGGCATTGGCCAAACGGACTGCCGAACGCCTCGCGTACAGTTTACATTTGCTAGGTGTGCAAGCTCCAGAGCGGATGTGATCCCAGGTGATATGGAGTACACGTGGACTTTTCAAGAAAGCCGATCAAGATGTACCAGACTCATCAGGTCGAGGTATATTGCTTCAACAAGTGAGCAAGCGATTAGGCAGTACTCAGGTACTGAATCAAATTAATCTGGAAGTGAAACAGGGCGAATGTGCTGTGCTTGTTGGTAGAAACGGCTCGGGCAAAAGCACGTTGCTACGTATGTTGGCAGGTATTTTGTTACCCGATACAGGATCGATCCAGCGCACAATGAAGGGTTCTGATGGGTATGCAGTAGATGGCCTGCCACGTTTACCCTTTACCTCTGGAGAGTACTTGTGGGACATGGGTCGAATTCGGGGCATTCGCCCCGAAGTACTGCGTGGGCGGATTAGAGAACTTAGTGAACTTTTATATCTGGATACCGCGATTGATCAGAAGTTACCCTTATTATCCAAGGGCACACTGCAAAAAGTAAATTTGATTCAGGCCCTGTTACCTGGACCGGGTGGTCTTTTGCTGCTGGATGAACCTTTATCGGGCTTGGATATTCCAGCTCAAGAGGCCATTGTATCCTTATTGGGACAATGGAAGGATGAAGGGACATCCATCGTTACAGCTTGTCATGAACCGTTGCTTATTGAACGTTTGGCAGACCAGGTGATTGTGTTGAAAAAAGGCAGCGTGCTCCGCTACTGGAGTCGTGAAGATATACTACAAGCTGGCGAACCCGTTGTATGTATTCAAAGTCTGACGAAAGCTGGAGAGGATCTGGCTAACGATCTATCTATTGTACAACAACCAGGAGTACTGTCTTTAGTTCGCAATACAAGCTCAGGGATATCCAATGTTTGGTTGTGGGATTGGAAAGTGGTTCAACAATCAACAGATGATGTCCTCAGAATGATTCTGACATCCGGAGGTTCGGTTGTGTCTGTACAACAGGAAGAAAGTCAATTACATATGGAAAGTCTGCTGGAAGGACAACATCCAGCTGTACATACGAGTCGTGGAGGTGTCACAGAATCTGTGGACTTAAGCTTTTCCATGGATGAAGCGGGGGGAGAAGCCGAATGATCTATCTAACCCGATATTTGTTAAGGCATCACATTCGCTCACAGAAATATTTTGCACCGGTTATCTTTTATATCATCGCCATGCTGCTGATCTATTCCTACAAACCCAACCCTATTGCGGACAGTTACAGTGTTACGGCTATGCTGTTATTTCTGGCAGCTGCTTGGCTCGGAGTAATGGTGATGAATACCGAACCTGCAAAGCAGTATCAATTACTTGTCCTTCATACAGGAAGCAGGCGTAAGGTTGTAACAAGTCAACTCATCTGTGCCTGGATAATGCAATTCCTGCTCACCGCAATCACTGTGCTGTATCCCGTGTTCGCGGGAATGTTCGAGAGACAACCCACAGGTGAGGAGTGGATGATGACTTGGTTAGGACATCTGGGATTATCGCTGTTGGGATTGGGCATCAGTGTATTTTTTCAAAAATCGTACATTCCCTTGCTTAGTCGAAGTATGCCTGCCCTCATTATTGTATTATTACTATCGTTTATCCAAGGTTCCTTAAGTGAACGTTTGCCTGAATCGTTAGAATGGCTTGGCCGCATTCTTCCACCAGCCTTTTATCTGGTTCGTGAGATGATGTTATTTGATGAATCGAAGATGGACTCTTTTGTTTCGGTTATGCTGTGGACTGTGCTCTATGCATTAGGGTTACTAATCATCCATGTGTGGCTGTCCGGAAGAAGAGATCTGCGGAGTTAGAAGACGCGCTTCCCGATAACTTGAATGTTGCTCTTGGTTTGGTTAGGATAGAGGGACATGGAATAGTTAACATTGTACGGTTTAAGGGGGCGCTCGCATATGCAAAATACAGATATCCAGAATGGTGACATGCTGGACAGCGAACACTCCAGGGAATTGTTTGCCTATTACGGATTGGCAGTGTACTACGGGCAGGCACTTGAACAGCAGCTGGTCAATCTGATTTTATTAATGAAAATGTCTCAAGGCAAAGCCGTGTCTGAAGAGGATCTGGAAGATTTGTACGAACGAAAGATGAGCAGTTCACTGGGGCAGCTCATTCACGAAGTGCGCCATCATTTTACATTCTCTGAGGAAGAGACTCGCCAGTTGAATGAGTTATGGCAGCAACGTAACCGTATTGTACATCATTATTTCAAGGAACGAATTCACGAGACATTCAGTCCGGAAGGACGCTCACGCATGATTAAGGAATTGGAGGATTTCAAAGACCGTGCACAGGAGTTGGAGATCCGTCTTCAGCAATATACGGGTGCATGGATTGCAGAGCTTGGTCTGGATGCCGAATCCGCAGCAGCTCTGCAAACGCTGGAGCGGATGCATACCGAGAGTATGCAAGCAAGGGCTTTGGAAGAGGATGAATGACAAGCAAACGGATAACGAAACGCTGGATATTAATGACGGTTCTGGCTGTAGTATTGGTTGGAATCCTGTGGACTGTGGTTACCGCAATCCGTATATCTGCATATACGGATGAGGATTCATCCAGGATATCGGATGCAGCAATCATTCTGGGCGCAGCCGTGGCGGGGGATAACCCTTCACCTGTATTTCGCGAACGTATTGAACACGGGATTGAATTATACCGTCAGGGTACCGTTCGTAATCTGCTTTTCACAGGTGGATCAAGTGGTGATGGAGAACATACGGAAGCTGAAGTGGGTCAGAAGTATGCCATCGCACATGGTGTAGATCCTGCGGACATTCGCATAGAGACCAAATCCAGAATTACCGAGGAGAATCTGGTCAATTCTATTCAGATTGGTGAACAGGCCGATTATCAAACCTATACAATTGTGAGTGATCCGTTACATATGAAACGGGCCATGAAGCTGGCTGCCGGACTGGGTATGGATGCCGTACCATCTCCGACACGAACTACGGCGTATCGAACCTGGCGCAGCAAGTTTCCTTTTCTCGCAAGAGAGACCGTGATGTACATGGGATATACGATCAAAGGATGGATAGACAATCCGCAGCAGCCATGAGGTTGCACGCGGATTGTTTTTTTTGTTTGGACGAAATAAACAGTAACCGAACATGCCTCCAGATGAAAATACAAAAAACCGATCTACACCGCAAACCCTGAGGTAGCTGTGTAGATCGGTTTTTGTGTTGCCGTCGAGTACATCATTTTGATTGGTTACTTAAAGAACGTTCTGTTTTACTCTGTTATGCATTGCCTCCGGCAAAGGAGGTTGAGGTTGGAACGGAATCACCTGACGGATTCTCGAGAGTTGCGACCGCTGCTGCTTGCGCACCTTGTTGAAGCTGATACATCTTATAATAGCGGCCTTTAAGCTCCATCAGTTCATCATGTGCACCTTGCTCAACGATACGCCCGCGATGCAGAACCAGAATTTGATCTGCCGAACGAATAGTGGAGAGACGGTGAGCAATGATGAAGGTGGTACGTCCTTTTTTGAGGACTTCGAGTGCGTTCTGAATTAATGTTTCCGTTTCCGTATCAATATTGGCAGTAGCTTCATCCAAAATGAGGATGGCCGGATCAAACGCCAGTGCCCGAGCGAAGGAGATCAATTGACGCTGTCCAGCGGATAATGTGCTTCCTTTTTCGATGACAGGTTCGTCAAAGCCTTGAGGCAAATGAGCCAGTATACGTTCAGCACCTACATCACGCAGCGCCTGTTCAATTCGCTCACGGGAGATCTTCTCATCGCCGAGACTGACGTTGGAAGCAATGGTGCCTGTGAACAGATACGGGTCCTGCAATACAATCCCCATATGCTCGCGAATCCACTGTTTAGGCAGATCTTTGACGTTCTGACCGTCAATCGTGATCTTGCCTTTTTGCGGGTCATAGAACCGGAATAGCAGGTTGATGATTGAGCTTTTACCTGAACCGGTGTGACCGACCAGAGCGACCGTCTGACCTTGGGATGCTTTGAATGAGATATTGTTAAGCACGTAATCTTTTTTATAGGCAAAGGATACATCATCGAAGACAACATTCCCTTTGTATCTTGGCATAGAGCCATCGGTTACGGCTTCTCCCTTTTCATCCATCAGCTCAAAGACGCGACCAGCGGATACGAGGGAGGAGTCCAGGTTGGCGAGCTGATTCACCATGCCGGTAATCGGCTGGAACAAGCGGCCCAGGACATCAACGAAGGCATACAGAACACCCAGGGAGATAATACTTGTGCCATCCAACACGCTGGAACCGAAGTACCACAGGACAACCGCAAAGGCGATATTCCGTAATACGTTAACCAGGTTGTGTGAGGTGAAGGCATTCAGGTTCAGCATTTTGTTCTGGTGTTTCATATAGTCATCATTCAGATCTTCGAATTCCTGTTTGGTTTGTTTCTGATGGCGGAATACGCGGATAATGGACATCCCCTGAATGGACTCGTTAATGATTGCATTGATCTCACTCAGTCGTGATCGAATAATCGTGTTGTAGCGAGTAGCGAATTTGCGATAGAGTACAATCCATGTAATGAGCATCGGCACAACGAATAATGAGATTAGACCCAGGCGAACATCAAGCAGGAAGAGCGCGACATATACACCTGTAATCGTGATGATTCCTGAGAAAAAGTTCGAAAGAACGGCAACGAACAGATCCTTGACGGCTTCTGTATCGTTTGTGACCCGAGATACAACTTTACCTGCGGGCAGGTTATCAAAAAAGTGCACCGGCAGTCGCTGAATATGGGCGTACACATCGTTACGCAGTCTTTGAATGACCTTGTTGGCCGAGGATTGCAGCCAGAAAGTTTTACCAAACTCCATAATGACCGAGATCACGAGGAAGATCATGTAATACACAATTAATTGATAGATGCTGGGCATCTCCGGTTTGTAAAAAGCAAACAGTTCACCCGCGGACAGGGGTACTGCCGCATATTGGCCTGTCACTTCACCTGCGCGTGTAACTGTGAGGGTTCCATCCGCATATGTGCGGTCCCCATCAGGTGCATTGACCGGTTCGTTTACAAAATAAAAACTTCTGCCGGCTTGTAATACCCGCACTTCGGAGCCTTTGTTTTCATCCGGTTCGAACAAGCCTTCGCGTTTGTAGTTCTTGCCGTTGTAGACTGCGGCTTCATCTGAAACTGTCGTCTCATAGAAAGGCTGCTCAATCGCGAGCAAGTGATTGTCGATCATGGATTTGGCGATGAACGGCCCGGCAAGCTCGGCCGCAACACCAATAGTAAGCATAATTAATGCAGCGATAAATGTTCCTTTGGCTTTCAAGGCGTAATCAAGCAGCCTTTTGCCTGTATTAGACTTCAATGAATTGACCTCCTACGTGGACAGATTGGACTCGACCTGTTGCCGTTCATACTGTTCACGGTACCAGCCGTTCATGGCTAACAATTCCTGGTGAGTGCCTTCTTCCGTAATTTTCCCGTGCTCCAGTACGATGATTCGGTCAGCATGTTCAATAGCAGACAGGCGATGAGTCGAGATCAGCGTGGTTTTGCCCGAGCGTTTGTTGCGTATATTTTCAATAATTTTGGCTTCAGTACGTGCATCGACCGCAGATAAGGCATCATCGAGGATCAGAATATCAGGATTAGCAATAAAGGCACGCGCCAGCGATACCCGCTGTTTCTGTCCACCGGACAGAGAGATTCCTTTTTCACCAACAAGTGTATCCAGTCCATCGGACAAAGTCCCCAGATCCCCGTCAAAAGCGGCGGTACGAATGGCTTCCATGATGACTTCATCACTGGCCCCAGGTTGACCAAATTGAATGTTCTGACGAACTGATTTGGAGAACAGAACTTGTTCCTGTGGTACGTACCCTATCCAGCTGTGCAAGTCATCTTTGGCGATATCCTGAATCGGATGACCCGAGATGCTTAATGTGCCCGAACCGGCAGGGTATTCATGAAGCAGTTGTTTGAGCAAAGTAGACTTACCGCTACCCGTACGACCCACAACACCCAATGTTTGACCCCGTCGCAGCGAAAAGCTGATATGACTGAGATTGTCGACAGTGGAACTTGGGTAACGGAATGTAACATCCTGCATCGCAATTTCTTCCGGATTCGTGACGTGGGCAGGTTGCTCCACATCTTGTACGGCAGGTTCTACCGATAAAGTCTCGTTGACCCGATCAAGCGAAGCGCTACCACGTTGCATCAGGTTAATCAATTCGCCGATAGCAAACATGGGCCAGATCATCATCCCCAGGTACATGTTAAACGATACGAGATCCCCCAGGGTAATTTCATTATGAAATACAAGATATATGCCGTAGGCAAGTGCAATCACATAACTGAGTCCTACGAAGAGCCGGATGGTGGGTTCGAATAGCGCATCCATTCTGGCAACAGCCAGATTTTTGCGATACACATCCTCGGTCACGTCGGCGAACCGTTTCTCGTCGAGACGTTCCTGCACATAGGCACGCACGACACGGATCCCGGCAATGGATTCCAGCACCTGGTCATTCATATCTCCGAATGCATCCTGTGCCAGGGTGTAACGTTGATGTACAGCTTTACCATAGATCATCATGGCAATGGCGATAAAAGGTAATGGCAGGATTGCCGCCAGGGTCAGTTTCCAACTAACCAGGAAACCCATTGCGAACAATACGGTGGCCAGAAAGGCTGTAGAGTCTGTTAAGGTCAGCATGCCGAAGCCTGCTGTAGTGGCAATGGAACGAAGATCATTGGTGGCCCGAGCCATCAGATCTCCTGTTCTGTTTTTCTCAAAAAAGGGAGGAGTCATCCGTAACAAGTGGTCCATAAAGCGTGAACGAAGCAGCCGCTCCACCAGGTTGGCACCACCAAACAGTTTGTGCATCCAAACGTATGTAACCAGATAGATAATGATGACCGTTCCCAGAATAAGCAAGATATAACGGGTAAGTGAGGTGCCGGTAATGGAACCGCGCACAATCTCGTCGATGGCATTACCAAGAAGACGAGGAGGCAGCAGTTCAGCAATGCCCACCAGAATAAGCAAGATGACACCGGTTAGGTATCGTTTGCGTTCCAGCCGGAAGAACCAGGCCAGGTTTTTAAGTACAGAGAACAAGTGTTATCCCTTCCTTTCGATGTCCAAGAAATGCAGATTCCGTTCATGTATGCCGAAATGTACCCACAAAAAAAGACATACCGCACGCAGGCGGTATGTCTTCATATAATCATACGGCAGCATGGCTCAGAGAACAGAGCCGTCACCATATATAAGTTCGATTGTGAGTATACATCACAGAGGTTCTAATGAAAGAACGCCATGTCATGCCGACTTATGAACGGAATAATGATTTCGGGTGTGCTCCGGTATTTAGTTGTGTGCTGAATTGACCAATCATATGTTTGTTAAACACCGTAATCACCCTTTCTTTTTTTGGAAATAAATACAATGTAGACCTCGTATGTTTGCATCTTAACACCGGCTTTTACAATCTGTCAAACATTTTTCACAACTTATTTTGTCTTTATGTGGTCACTCGGGTTTGTATTCAAGTCCCTGTCGAGATATGATGGAACATATATATATACAGAAGGAGCTGACACCAAATGAGTACCATACATGTATCCGATCAAGCTGCTCGCTGGTACAAGGAAGAACTGAATTTGAACGAGGGAGACAGCATTCGATTTTTTGCCCGTTATAGCTCTGGCGGAGGTCTTCACCCTGGATTTTCGCTAGGTATTGCTGTGGAGAAACCAAGACATCCTGCGGATCAAACCGAAGTGTCGGGGATTCAATTCTTTATGGAAGATCACGATTATTGGTATCTGAAAGGCCACCAACTGCATGTGGATATCGTTGATGAAGGTCAGGATATCGAATACCGTTACACGGAAGTTAAGCAATAGATGGATTACAGGTCGCCACCGGCTTCCGAGTAGGAGGAGGGGATAAGCAGTGAGTCTGCCACCACGAGATTTGGCCCAGTATATCGCGAAACGCTCTCATATTGTTGTAAAGGCGGCTGTGCGGGCTGAGAACGAACAAGGTGAATTACTGCTGATTCAGCATGCTGAACACGGTCACTGGCGGTTGCCAGCAGGTGAGATGCGCCCTGGTGAGGCCATTGAAGAAGCTGCACATCGGGAGTTATGGGAAGAGACAGGTTGGACTGCTGATACCATGACACTGGAAGGTCTCTATTCGGGGCCTGACCTTCGGTATCTGCATTCAAGCGGAGATGAAGAGTATTATGTCATTGCCCTGTTCCGGACAGTGATCATTCAGGATGACCTTGTGGAGTCGCGTGTAAATAGTGATGCAGGTCTGAAGTTTTTTGCGCTGGAGTCGTTACCACCTCTTAATCAGATTAGCCGAACCCTGTTAGCGCGGGATATTGCAGAATAAAATAAGTGTTTACGCAAAAAAATGACCTTGGCATGCACGATAAAGTGGATGCCAAGGTCATTTTTTAAAAATCCGATTCACGTGCTCAGAGCATGAATTACACCTGATCCAGTGGTTCATCATCCATCGCAAAATCAAAATCATCAATATCGAATACCTGCACAGGTGATTCAGACTCAATTATGCGTGCAATCAGTTCAACCTGATCGGTGAGAATCGGGATACTCAGGCGCTGAGATGTCAGCAGCAGTTCGGTCTCAATGGGATCGAAATACTCCCCGTACTGTGCCGTATCTATTGCATTGATAATGGCAATGGATACTTGGTCACCAAATAAAATGGAGGGGCTTTTGGCCCATGGAACAAGTAACGCACGCTCTATTTTTTTCTTATTCAGCGGTTCCTCGAAATAAGAAATCATTTCATTGATTTTGGATTTCACATGCTGATCATCTGCCGGGTTATCCATCATGGGATCAGGACTGGTCTGAAATTCATATAGCTCAAGGATGGTGGTATAAGGAACAATATATTCTACAGGCGCGGGCGGCGCTAACAATTGACCGTAAATGGCCACCATCACGGCTTCTGTAATAAACTGACGTGACATGGTTCCTGAATCCTCCTGCGCCATTAATAGTTGCAAAGTGAATCTATATTTTCATGCAACAGCATAACCATAATAGTACGTGTTCAAATAGGACGGTTTTCAGTACCGAGAAGATGGGATGAAGCTAGAAATGGAGTAGCGGAGCGTAGGGAAAACTACGTGAGCAACGGACATTTCGGCTGAATTCCATATTCGATGCTGATGATGCCTCTTGGCATCCTTCGTAATCAAAAGCGGACTTTTTGAACAACCTCTAATGTGGATTATTCTGTTGTAGACTCGTGTACATAATTTGCATGAATAGAAGTATATCACACAACGGTGGGAAATACAGCCAATCTGCATAGCATGTCATGTCACAACCTTCACAACTTGAATCAGGATTTGCCCAGTAGCAATGATAAAATTCCCGCCGCAATCAATGGCCCCACAGGTACACCCTTGAACAGGGCAACCCCAAGTACCGTTCCGATTAACAGCCCTGCTACGACAGTTGGCTGTGTACCCATCAACGTAGCGCCACGTCCTCCGAGATATGCCACTAGTAATCCTACGCCAATGGCGAGTAGTGATTTCCAGTGCAGGAAAGACTCGCCGATCGTCTGCAGACTCATCTTGCCACTGGCAAGAGGTGCCATCACGCCAATGGTCAGAATAATAATGCCCAGTGTAAGTCCGTATTTTTCAAGCCATGGAAATGCCTGATTCAGGTTCAGGACTCGTAGCAACAACAGAAATACCATCGCTACGGTCACAGGTGTGTTGCTGCTGATAATCCCGAGAGCTGCAAATACGAGCAACAGCAGGGAAGTCATATCCATTGTTTTCATTTCCCTTCAGTCTGTCCACGTTGTTTGCTAACGATATGTTCTGCAATGTACCGTCCATGCCAGCGTCCGGATTCAATAAAGACTTCATTGGCATTACGACCAGAAGCGATGACTCCGCCCACATATACACCAGGTACGCTGCTTTCCATCGTTTGTGCATCATATAGAGGTTTATCCATATCATCAGACATCTCCACACCTACCGACGTGAGTAGTTGACGATCTGGTCGGAAACCGGTCATTGCCAGTACGAAGTCATTATCCAGTTCCCGAGTGGAACCATCCGTGTGTATCAGACGAATCGAATCATCCAGTATTTCATTCACGCGTGATTCCAGGTGGAGTGTGATACGACCTTTTGTCACCATGCTCTCGAATAGCGGGCGTACCCATGGTTTAATATGCTGGGACAGACCACTTCCGCGATAAACCATATCAATATGTGCTCCGACCCGAACCAGTTCCATGGCTGCATCCACGGCTGAGTTGCTTCCGCCAATAATGGCGACACGTGTACGGGTATACGGGTGGGCTTCCCGGAAGTAGTGAGTTACTTTATCTTTATCTTCTCCAGGGATGCCCAGATAGTTAGGATGGTCAAAATAACCGGTAGCTACAACTACATTGCGTCCAACATGTACGATGGCCTCCCCGCGGCGATTGAGCGTATGTACCTCAAACGTACCATCATCCTTGCTTTTAATTTCACGGGCTTCCTCATAGTTATGAACACGCAGACCAAAATGTTCAGCTACCCTGCGATAATAGGCAAGTGCTTCATAACGAAACGGTTTATCATTAGGTGTGCTGAACGGAACGTTTCCGATCTCAAGCAGCGGGGCTGTGCTGAAAAACTGCATATGGGTTGGATACAGATAAATAGATTGAACGATATTGTATTTCTCAACGATCACAGCGGACAGTCCCAGCCGCTCACATTCAATGGCAGCAGACAGACCGCATGGGCCTCCGCCGATAATAATGACATCTTCCATGTTCTTAATCCTCCTTATTTCAAGCAATATAATCCTACCGTAAATAACGAACCAATGCCAGTTCAAGCGTGGAGTTTAATTAGACAAGCTTACTTGAAACCAAAGGAGTTGACGTGTAGAGAAGAAAAGAATAATATCAAATTAGATATATATCTAATCGAAAGCGAGATGAACGATGATGCAGCTGGAGAAAATTGTGGCTTATCATAAAGCGTTGGCTGACCCGACCCGGCTTCGCATGCTGCTGTTGTTGGCACAGGGTGAACTGCACGGACAGGCACTTGCCGAGCGGCTGAATCTGTCACAGCCAACCGTGACACATCATGCATCGAAGCTGAGAGAGGCGGCGCTGATTAAGGAACGACGGGAGAAAAATACAGTGTATTTCACACTCAATCCTTCGTTTATCCGCGAGAATGCACAGGCTTCGGTTGATTTTATCTTTAATCGAGAGGAGGTTCCGGATATGAGTGATGTGAACGAAACATTGAAAGCGTCGGTCATGAGAAATTTTTTCTCCAAAGATGGACGACTGCGTCAAATTCCGGCTCAATACAAGAAAAAACTGATTGTACTTGGTCATCTGGTCGAGCAGCTTGAATTTGGTCGGAAGTATACGGAGAAAGAAATCAATACATTTATAAAGCAATACCATGAAGACTTTGCCACGATTCGGCGGGAATTTATCATGCATCAGTTCATGTATCGGGAAGAGGAGATCTATGAATTGAATCCGAAGGAGATGTGGACACGCTGGGATCAGGTTAAATAGAGTAGGCTGGTGGTAAAAATAGTTTGGGCTTGACAACTGCAAAGCTCAGTGTGTAACATAATGGATAATTCTACAAGGGAGGCGATTGTTTATGACAAACTTAAATGCAGTATACGTTAATTTGAATATGAACAGCGTCTCCGGAACGGATCAAAGCATGTAATTTTGCGTTAGCTGGATAGCAGTATCCATTGTAACGTGAAGTATCGCATGCTCAGATGAAGCCACGGGTGACGCACCCGTGGCTTTTTTGTTTGTCGATAAAAGGGTGTTCCTGAATTGTTTATAGCGGATGGTTAAGTGTTCTATCCGGTATATCTACGAGTAGGATGATCTTTGGTTCGGCTAATTACTTATTGCCGCGGGTGTATTTCTACTCGTGGTTTTTTGTTTTGATCTGAACCGGAGATGATTGTTCACTCGGCTTGAACGAAGTAAACAAACAACTTATTTTGGGAGGAATTTTTATTTTAGATAACCATATTAAGAAGTACGGCTGGTCTGCAAAGTGGCAGGAACTGTGGCAAGAGACAGGGATGGAAGAGCAGGAGAAAAAGCCAGCCAGAATTATCGCAGACCATGGACATCTGCAACGTTTGATTACAGAAGAGGGCGAATGCTGGGGAAGAATTTCGGGCCGAATGCGTCATGATAGTCTGGAGACCAGCTTGGTACCAGCGGTTGGAGATTGGGTGGCAATTACAGGTCAGGCAGGTGAAGAAGCAATTATTCACAATCTGGTGCCCCGTCGGAGCAGGGTATCGAGACAGGCGGCAGGTCCAGTGACCAAGGAACAATTAATCGCCGCAAACGTAGATACACTGTTAATCGTGGCTGCACTTAATCATGATTTCAATCTTAGACGACTCGAAAGGTACGTGATGATGGCTTGGAATGGTGGCGTAAGGCCGGTCATTGTCTTGAGCAAAAGTGATCTGTGCAGCAATGTGGAAGAACAGATCCGAAGTGTAGAAGGAATTGCTCCAGGCGTTGAAGTGCTTGCGATATCTGCAGTGGAGGGTCAAGGGAAATCCTTACTGGAACGATATTTGCAGCCAGGGCTGACTGTTGCGCTCACAGGATCTTCTGGCAGTGGCAAGTCTACGCTGGTGAACTGGATGATGGGTGAGGATGTGCAGTTTACTCAATCCGTCCGCGAGGGAGACAGCCGTGGGAGACATACGACAACACACCGGGAGATGTTTGTACTTCCTCAGGGAGCCGTATTGATCGATACTCCGGGAATGCGTGAGCTTAATCTTTGGGATGAGGGCAATGATGGGCTGTCGCAGGCGTTTGGAGAAATTGAAGAACTTGCCGCTACGTGCAGATTTCTGGATTGCAGTCATACACGGGAAGCTGGATGTGCAGTGAAAGAGGCCATACAGGATGGTTCATTGGATGAAAAAAGACTGAATAATTATCTGAAAATGCAGAAGGAATTGCAATATCAGCAGCGCAAGGAAGAAGTGGCATCCAGAAGACGTACCGCTTCCAGCAAACCGGCCAATAGTCGCAAACCCAAGCACTCCCGTAGTATGAAAGAGTGGGAGGAAGCCTGAAATCAGGCGGGCATCATCCGGTATCTTGCATAAGATAGGTCAGGAGGGATGTCATTATGCCAGATTACAGGATTATTGTAGATCTGTCTGACCACATGTTATATCTTCTGGACGGCAATCAGGTGATTAAGGGCTATCCTGTGGCCACCGGCAAGATGCTCACGCAGACTCCAAACGGGGAGTTCACTATTATTAACAAACAATCGAATCCAGGTGGGCCATTTGGCGTGTTCTGGATGGGGCTGTCTGCTCCCCATTATGGCATACACGGAACCAATGAGCCCTGGTCTATTGGCAAATCCGTCTCCCATGGTTGCATACGCATGTACAACTCGGATGTACTGGATTTGTCTTCCAAGGTATCTGTAGGCACGAGGGTAACGATCCGGCCGTAGGGCCGGATTTTACTTTATAAGAGGTAGTTCAGTGGATGAATTTGGAATTATATAAAGAAGAACATATAATATGGTAAATCTAAGGCAGTTACGAGAGAAAGTGAGTGATAGCTATGCTGATCAGGCGGGCGCGGGAAGGGGATGCGCAAGGAATAGCCCATGTACATACAGAGAGTTGGAAAACAACGTATCGGGGAATTGTGCCTGACGATTTTTTGGATCATTTGACTATAGAATCAAGATTGCCCCAGTGGGAGAAGACCATTCGTTCTGGCGAAAAGGATCAGATCCTGGTGGTAGCTGAACAGGATGATGGGAACATTGTCGGATTTGCTTGTGGGGGTAAGGAGCGTGAAGGAAAATTACCTTATGATGGAGAGTTGTACGCCATATATTTGCTGAAGGAAGTGCAACAAACGGGGATAGGTCAGCAACTGGCGACACATGTCGTTCATCATCTGCAGACCCACAATATGAAACGTTTGATCATATGGGCTTTGGAGCGTAATTCAGCTTGTCGCTTCTATGAAAAGATGGGAGGCACTCCAGTCCAGACACAGTCCCTCCGCATTGGTGGTCAAGATCTGATCGAAGTTGGCTACGGATGGGAAGACTTGAGCCTCTTTGGAGAGAAGAGCCTGCCTGACAGATGAAAGACTTACAGGGCGGCAAAATACTGTGGATTGTGTTGTTTCCTTAAGCTTAAGGAATGGAAGAGCTAATTCAGGTCTTCACGTTTGCGTAATTCTGAACAAGGTTAATGATGTATTACACCGTTGTGCAGGTGTGACATTCAATCTTGATCAGGAGGCGTATTCACATGACTTTAATGGACACTGAACATACAACATGGACGAAACAATATATTAATGGCAGCTGGGTAGATGGCTCCGGTGAGAAAACAATGGAGAATATCAATCCTTATACGGGAGAAGTTATTGCCACATGGCGCTCTTCCAATAAGGAAGACATAGATAAGGCTTATGAGTCAGCTCAGAAAAATTCGATTGAATGGGCGAAGTCATTACCTGCTGCGAAAGAAGAGGTATTGCGTAAAGTTTCATCCCTGATGGCGGAGCGAAAAGAGGAGATCATTCAACTGTTGATCACGGAATCCGGGAGTACCCGAATCAAATCGGAGGCGGAGTTTGCAGCGGCTAAACGCATTGTTGACGAAGCAGCATCTTTTCCTTATCGCATGAAGGGTGAGATTATTCCGTCCAATACCCCTGGCAAAGAGAACCGTGTGGTTCGAGAGCCGAAGGGAGTGATTGGTGTTATCGGGCCATGGAACTTCCCTTTGCATCTATGCCTGCGATCTGTAGCTCCAGCGATTGCCCTTGGTAATGGTGTGGTGATTAAACCAGCATCAGACACTCCGATTACGGCAGGTTGGCTCATTGCCGATTTGTTTGAACAGGCTGGTCTGCCTGTGGGCGTGCTGAATGTCGTTGCCGGAAGTGGCAGCGAGATCGGGGATTACTTTGTCGCTCATCCGGTTCCCAAAGTAATTTCATTCACGGGTTCCACAGAAGTTGGACAAGGGATCGGTAAACTGGCGGGTGAACATTTAAAAGAAACGGCACTGGAACTAGGCGGCAACAACGCCATGGTTGTGCTGGAAGATGCGGACATTGAACGTGCTGCCGAAGCGGCGGTCTTTGGCAAGTTTCTGCATCAGGGACAGATCTGCATGGCGCTGAATCGTATCATTGTGCATGCCGATATTTACGATAAGTTCGTCGATTCATTTGTAGCCAAGACGAAGAATGTTCAGGCAGGTGATCCGGCGGATGCCAAAACACTGGTTGGCCCTCTCATTCGGGAAAAAGAGGTAGAACGATTGCTGGAGCTTGTGAACAAAACCAAGGCCGAAGGTGCACGGTTATTGCTCGGGGGGACCAGTAAAGGCAGTGTGCTGTCTCCTACTGTACTTGCCGATGTTAAACCTGAACAGGATATCGTGCAGCAGGAATTGTTTGGCCCGGTGGCAGTGATTATGAAGGCTCATGATGAGCAGGAAGCTGTACGTTTGGCGAATGATACTCCTTATGGACTTAGTGGTTCCGTATTCACCCAAGATCTGAATCGAGGATATCAGGTTGCCCAGCGCATTGAATCGGGTATGGTGCATGTAAATGATCAGTCTGTGAACGATGAAGCGCATGTGATGTTTGGCGGTGAAAAAGCTTCAGGGATTGGACGTTTCGGTGGGGATTGGGCCATTGAGAAGTTTACACGTACGCGTTGGATCAGCATTCAGCACCAATATCGGGAATATCCGGGAGTGAAATAAGTCGAAAAAGAGTGAACTAGCAGGGGCATTTATGAATGATTAGAGCGGGTTACAAAAAGATCGACAAATCATGCGGAAGTCCGTCTCCAGCTTGGTGGGACGGGCTTTTTGCACAATTTTACACCTCGGCAAAATACGGCTTAATATAAGAGTGGAAAAGCTGTTTGGGGCTGACGCTATCTGGTTATTTATGGATACACGGAAGAATCGATCCGTAAATCCAATGGCAAAGGGGCTTAAATTCATGTCCATTGACCGCTTTATTCTGAGGAAACTGAATACCTGTCAGGAAGAACATACACGTGCCAATTTGGTTCGGCTGTTTGTCATTCGTATTCGTAAAGCCGAGATTGCGGAAGAACATGATGCCGCCTATGTCCTGAGCAAACTGCACTGAGTGATGGCTGATAATAGTTTGCAATCCGCTGTTAACGTGTATACAACTCAAAAAAGGAAGCTTGTCTATAACGACAGCTTCCTTTTTCATGTCTTGTACTGACTGTGTCTTGGTTGACTCCTTTTAATATAAGGATAAAGCAAGGGAGTCGTTTTCACTTCGACTGTGGAGAATGGCTTCTCCATTAACAATCTCAATACTAATTAAAGAATGCAGACATTTTTGAATGGCGCGTTTACCGTTGCTAATTTTATGCTCAAGAGCACTGCTAAGCAATCTTAATGTCTTCTGCATAGGTTGTTTGTTTTCTTGATTAAAATATACAGGGATTGATTTGTTTTGAAAGGTTATTAGGGTTCTCACTTGAAATCACCTCACGGTTGTTATTTCATACAGCTAATATTAAATTCCAATGCTTAAAATTACCTTAAAATCAGCTTATGAAAACATAAAGGTGGGTAATGTTTGAAAAGTGTTCACAATTCAATTGTGAGCGAAGGAATAAAAGTCCTGAAATACGTAACTTAATTACCATTTAAATGGAACAAAAAACGATAATTTTCGTATCCTCGCAATATTTAATTGCATAACTGCCACGAAAGTTCTGAGTCGAATGTACGATATTTTAATATATACGTGGGTCATATGTAACAAAATTACAGGTGGTACATTGCAAACAGGGTGTTTATGTAAGAAAATAGGGTTGATATAACGATTCATTCTCTTTTTTTTGATTTAATCTGACATTAGGACAATTTACATATGAGACCATGGGAGGGATTCGGATGATTCTAACCGTGTATTCCGGCCGCGAGGAAGGAGAATGGTTCGACATCGATGTTCCGGACGAATGTACCATCGAACATTTGAAGACATTACTCGGCGTTCGCATTTTTGGACAGGCACCGGGCGACGGCATTCAGTACATCCTTGAGGCCAAGTTCCCGGAAGGTCTGTGGTTCTCTCCACAGAACGCGCAGCAGTTAATGGAAACCGGGTTGCGGCAAGGCAGTTGCGTACGTGTCCAGCGGGCATTTTCAACGACTTCAGAAGAAGCGCCTGTATATGGAAGACGTTCATTGTTTCAGCAGGACAGCAACAAATAGGGCTTTTGAACGTATACATTCATTATTGAACGAACTAAAGGAGGTCTTCTCTTCGTGAATGTGTTATATCAGCGTTCTCCAAGAATGACACCGGTTCTCAAGGAAGAGAGACTCGAAGTACTCAGGCCTCCAACAGAACCGAGCAAACCCACGTTTTCCATGATATCCATTATTGTGCCGATCATGATGACCATGGTCAGCATTGGTTTCTACGTATATATCAATATGACCGGCAAAATGGGCAACAGCAATTATATGATGTTTCAGATGATGACGGTCATGATGATGCTTACTTCTTACACCATTCCATTCTTCGTGTATCTGAGCAACAAGAAATCATATCGCAAAAAATTGGAAGAACGAAAAACAATGTATCTTGCCCAACTGGACAAACACCGGGAAGAACTGAAGGAAGCTCAGGCGGAGCAAGTGAAGAGCCTGTACGAAATTCATGGTGATCCGGGTGTGTGTCTTCAAGTGGTGAAGAACCGGAACAGTTCCTTGTGGGAGCGTTCACCGGAGGATGATGATTTCCTTCAGGTACGCATTGGTACGGGAGAGATTCCATTCCGCATCAAACTTCAGGTTCCGCGGATTGATGGTTACGAGAAGGATGAGCTGATTGAAGCGGCCCATGAACTTGCGGCTGAATTCCAGACGGTACCGGATGCTTCCATTACATTGCCTTTGTTCCAATCGAAGGTTATGGGACTTGTCGGTGATCGGGAGGAAGTGCTTGCTTCCCTGCGAGTCATCATCTCACAACTGACGGTACGCCATTCCCCGGATGAACTGAAGCTTGCTGCTTTCTATGAAGAGAAGGACAGCAAGGAATGGGACTGGCTTCGCTGGATGCCCCATATCTGGGATGAAGACCAAGGACAACGCTATATGGCCGACAGGCACAGCGGTGCGCATCAATTGGCGGACAGCTTGTTTTCCGTGTTGAACCGGCGTCGTAACAATAAGGAAGACCGTTACAAGAAAAGCGTGCAAACGCCGTGTTACGTTGTGATTCTCTCCGATACGCAATTGATTGAAGAAGAACCGTTGCTTCCGCTGCTGCTGGAGTCGGCTCACGAGATTGATGTATGCACCATCATACTGGCAAATCGCAAAGAGTCTCTACCGATGCATTGCCAGTTGATTATGGATGCCTCCAAAGGCAAAGGGGTGTATATCAAAAAAACGGAAGATGCAGATGTTATTCAACAAACGTACAAGCCTGATGTGATCTCTAAAGAGATGGCAGAGGCGCTTTCCCGTTATATGTCACCGATCCGGTTAAAACGTTCATCTGCTTCGGATATCCCGCAAGTGCTCCCGTTATTTGATATGCTGAGCACATCACGCGTGGAAGATCTCGATGTGGTGTCCAGGTGGGGACAGACGAGATATCCTGATACGCTGCCCGTACCAATGGGTGTACGAGCTGGCGGCAAAAAAATTGCGATAAACCTGCATGACAAAATTGAACGTCAGGGTCATGGTCCCCATGGTCTGATTGCAGGTACAACCGGTTCAGGTAAAAGTGAAGTCATCCAGTCCATCGTAGCTTCACTCGCGGCTGAATTCCATCCACATGATCTGGCCTTCATGCTGATTGATTATAAAGGTGGCGGTATGTCCAATACATTTGTTGATCTGCCTCATGTGGTAGGGACGATCACCAATCTGGATGGGAATCTGATCGAGCGGGCGAATATCTCACTTCGTGCCGAACTGGTCAGAAGGCAAAAAATATTAAATGATGCGGGAAACCTCCAGCATATTGATGAATATTACAAGATTCTGCGTTCCAGACATGAACAGCCACTTCCACATCTGGTTATTATCATTGACGAGTTTGCTCAATTGAAGCGGGACCAGCCGGAGTTCATGGATGAATTGATCAGTATCGCGGCCATTGGCCGGACACTTGGGGTTCATCTAATTCTGGCAACCCAAAAGCCAGCTGGTGTTGTAGACGATAAAATATGGAGTAATTCCCGTTTTCGGATCTGCCTTCGCGTACAGAGTGAGGGAGATAGCAGGGATATGATCAAGATTCCAAATGCTGCCTGGATTACAAAGCCTGGTCGTGGATATTTCCAGGTTGGTAGTGATGAAGTGTTTGAAGAAATGCAATTCGCCTGGAGTGGTGCACCTTATAACCAGCAGGAGGATTCAACAACGGTATTGCCTGTTATGGAAGTGCGCCTGAATGGTAAGCGGGAGCCTCTGTTAACTGGAGAGCGCAGAGCCGTTCTCAAAGGTGAAGATGTTCCGAAACAGCTTCAGGTATTTATTGATTATGTTGCGCAGTCTGCAGCGGATGCGGGTATCCGTCGTTTGCCAGGACCATGGTTGCCACCTTTACCAGAGACACTGGAATGGGAAGGTCTTCAGGACTGGCAGGAAGAAGAAAATCGGGATCTGCTGCTTGATGGCGGGGCGAATGGTCTGAAACCACTGGTTGGTTTGCTGGATGATCTCCCGAATCAGCGCCAACAACCGCTCGCATTGCCTGTGGATCAAGGACATCTGGTCGTGTACGGCATGCCAGGACTGGGCAAAACAACATTTGTTCAGACCTTGCTTATGTCTCTGGCACGTTCCCATAGAACGGAGCCTTGGCATGGTTACATTATCGATATGGGCCGCATGATGAAGGACTTTGCAGCACTACCTCAGATCGGTGGCGTGATGATGGCTGAAGAGGAAGACCGGATCAAGCGGTTATTCCGCTATATTCTCAAGCTGTCAGCACAACGCAAAGATATCATCTCGGAGGCGGGTGTTAAAACGATTTCGGCGTACCGCCGTTCAGCTCACGCGGCAGTCCCGCAGGTTGTGGTCGTTATTGATGGTTATCTTTCATTCCGCAATGCCTATCCGGAAGAAAATGAACTTCTGGAGACGATCCTGCGTGAAGGCGGAAGTCTGGGTATCACCTTTGTGCTTACTGCGAATCGGGTAACCGATGTATTTGAAAAATTCAGAAGTAATATTCCCAATGCGGTTTCATTTGAGTTATCCGATCCAAGTGATTATTATTATGCCGTGGGGAGACCTTCCAAGGCACCAAGCCAACTTCCGCCAGGAAGAGGTCTGGTCAAAGGGCAAGTGCCTCCATTAATGTTCCAGGCGGCATTACCTTCTTCAGGGGCAGATGAGGGCAAGCGTTCATCGGCACTGCGCCGTACGATTGCTGAGATTCGCCAAGGCTGGACAGGGGAAGAAGCGCCGCAGATTGCTCCACTTCCGGAAGAGATCAAACTGAAAGATCTGTTCATTCGGACAGGATCATATGGTCAGGCTTGGGATACATCGTCTGTAACTGTCCCTGTGGGACTGCTTACGGATGATCTGGAACCATTCGAGCTTAATCTGCGTGAAGGTCCGCATTTCATGGTAACGAGTCCGATGGAAGGCGGCAAAACGACATTTTTATTGACATGGATGTTATCACTGGCTTATCATGCTTCTCCGGAAGATGTACAAATATACACAGTAGATATGCGTTATGGCTCAGGTGGGTTGGGGGAAATCAGCAGTTTGCCCCATGTCCGTGGACATGTGTCGCGAGAAGAACAGCTTGCACCTGTGATTCAACAGTTGTACGATGAAGTTCTGAAAAGAGGCGAGATTTCCGGTGGACCGGAACTTGTGCTCGTCATCGATGATGCGGACACCTTGTCCAAGCAGTTAAACGATTTTAATGTAAAAGATCAATTGGGAGCGATTGTTCGTCAAGGAAGGGATCGCGGTGTACACGTGATTCTATCCGGGGTTCCGGCAGACTTCCCAACCTTTGGTTCTGACTGGGTAACAGATGTGAAGGCTTCCCAGAGTGGAATGCTGTTCGGGACTTTAGACCCTAACGATCTCTCGTTCTTCCGTATACCTTATTCCGAATCTGGAGGTAGTTCAGGTGGGCTGAAGGTACTGCCTCCGGGTCAAGGTTATTATGTAAAACGTAAATATTCCAGGGTTAAAGGTGCAGTTCCATGTGATGACAGCTGGAAAATGACCGATTGGATTTCTGAAATTCGTGACCGATGGCATGTTGTAGTTTGAGGGGAGGTGGCTCATAATGTTGACGGTTCATGATTCTAAGCAAAAGGTAGTCACGTTGCAAACAAAGGAACTTTTTTTCCTGGCTGGTATTCTCGGTTCAGACCGACTGCTTGGTGTGGAAGATCCGTTTCGCGGCTATATGGCTGAGGATATCGCGATGGAGTGGGAGCGTGTCAAAACCTCCTTGCTTGACAAAGGATATCTGATTCGGGATCAGGATACCGATGAGCTGATCATGACACCGACCGTTTTCTCCAGGGTAGCCATTGCCGGATTGTCCGACAGAGCTTGTTGGATTCGCTACACGATCAACGGCAAGTCGTATGAGAGTTATATACATTGCACGGATGAGCGGGTCGTTGAAGTTTCCCGTGTTGACGACGTACCGGACTCGTTCCGGCTCAGCGATCTGGGAAGTGTTCGTGAAGCCATCGATGTTCTGATAGAGCGGATGAAATGGAGCGGCCATTCTCCTGCGGAGAAACCGGCCCTAATGTGCTCCAAGAAAAAATTTTATGATGTCATGAATGAGCTCGAAAACAGCGGAGTACAGACCGTAGCAGCGGAACTCGAACAGGAGACAAGTGATCCTGAGGGCTCACTTGCACTGGCACGCTGTCTGGTGGGTAAGGAGTCAGACGGGGAGCTCAGGTTGCTTGTATGGAATGAAGACGGGTGGAAGTCGCAGTCGGCAGCATTTGCTGCAAGTGCGGTATCCAACTGGTTGTTCCGGATGAGCACTGCGGCTTCAGATGATTGGCTTGTTGCAGCACTAACGACTAGAGAACAGTTTCACGAGATGCTGCTGGACTGGCTTAAACAGCCTGCAGGGGAAGAGGAAAGGTGATGGTAAATGCGCATTCGTGTGGAACCGGATGTGCTTCGGGCACTGAGCAAGCAGATTCAGTATGCAGCGGAGCAAATACAGCAAAAGATGACAGTGTTGGATCAGGCGATTCATTCGCTGGAGTGGGAGGTTGAATCCCGCGCAGCGGTGATGAATGAATGGAATCACAGTAAACGACTGGGCGAGGATGCGCTGCGTCGATTAATGGACTTAAGCGTACAGCTGGGACGCAAAGCGTTGTTATTCCAGCAGGCAGACATGGAGTATCGTTCCGTGCTGAGTCATGTGAACACAGCCTATGGTAATGCGGTCAATATGCTGAATGTTCTTCAGAACAATCGTACAGGAGAAATCATGCCTGCACATTCTGCAACTGTAGCTGTAGTATCCGATCCCCTTTCCGCAATGGCGGCCGTATATCGTGTACAGGATGCCGCTCCGCCTGATGGCTCCCCGGCTACACTGGTGCAGGCTATGCAGCCTGAGCCTGTAGCATGGAGATTCACAGATCCTTCCTTTCGGGGAAGAAGAGGGACCGAGCCTGTGGTTTCCTGAACAGGGTAAATGAAATTAACAGCAGAAAGTGAATCTTTTTTTGTAAATAGGCTGTTAGGAGAAGTTTCAAGTACTGAAAATGGGGTAAATAGGAGTAGGTCCTTCGGCTTTTGTCCGATCGATCCTGGTATAGTACAATTTGAACAAGTAAAAATTTAATTGCACAAACCAAGGAGGAATTACAAATGGCAGGACGTATTTTAGTTACCCCAGAGCAGCTTGATCAGGTTTCCAACCAATTTAAACAAAGCGGTGAGCAAAGTCAGCAAATCGTATCTACATTGACTCAATCCATCACAAGCATGGAAGGACAATGGGAAGGTATGACAAAGCAACGCTTCTTCCAAGAGTTCCAAGAAGCTAGCAAACAAATGCAATCATTCGTTCAAACGCTGAACAGCATCAGCGCTGAACTTACAGCTATTGCTAACAAATTCCGTACAGCTGACCAAGCTCGTTAATCTGCTTTACATAGATCAGGCCGATGTGAAGTCTGAATTCGTCCTGAATTATAGGTGGATAGCAAGCTGAAGATGTACAACTACAGCAAAAACCGGGCGTTTTCACAACACCCGGTTTTTGTTGCAACTATGACACTAGGACAGAGAGAGGGATAAGCATGTCTTTTCAACCAAATCCCGGGGATGAAGTGGTGATTAACGACATTGCCTATACGATTGGGCAACATCCGGCTGCGCCGGGTCTGGCTTATGCCCAAGCCGGAAGGCAGGGGATTGTTTATCAGTTGATACCCCGTAATGGTTCCATTCATGGGGCCAAAGCACTAAAAGTCTTTTTTCCTAAATTCCGTATTCCGGCTATGGTATATCAGTCTGAACATATGGAGTCTTATAGTGAACTGCCAGGTTTGCAGGTATGCAAGCGTGATGTGCTCACTCCGGAAAGAAACGGAGCGCTCATTGGAAAACATCCCGATCTGTTATATGCGGTGTTGATGCCATGGGTGCAAGGTCAGACCTGGTTCGATGTGATCAGTGATCAGAGACAGTTGACGGCTGAGGAGAGCCTGAAGCTGGCTAGAGCGCTTGCTGGAACGGGTTCGGCTATGGAACAACGTGGACTGGCTCATTGCGATATGTCCGCTCCCAATGTAATGATTCCGTTTTTTTCCGAAGTGGAGAACCTGGGGAAGACGTCTGCGGTAGAACTTGTGGATGTCGAGCAGATGTACGGTTCCAAGATGGATCGTCCGGATGCCCTGCTTGCCGGGTCACCCGGTTATGCAGCCCATCGAACAGTGCACAGCGGTTTGTGGAGTTCATATGCTGACCGATTTGCCGGAGCTGTTATCATTGCTGAGATGTTAAGTTGGTCCGACCCTGTGATTGTAGAGAAAGCGTGGGGCGAAAGTTATTTTGATCAGCATGAAATGCAAACGGTGAGTGAACGGTATTATGCGATGCGGGAGTCCCTTGAGAAGCGTTGGGGTTCCAAACTGTCCGATCTGTTTATTCGAGCTTGGGAAAGTCACGATCTGAGCAGCTGTCCGACGTTTGGTGAGTGGTATGTTGCATTGGCCGCGGTAAACGTGGATCAGGCCAATGCGGCGGCTGCTGCGACATCGGAAGAAGAAGCTGCCAATCCGTCCGAAGCTGATGTGAATCTGAAAAAGAGCTCAGAATCAGTAAGTGAATCGGTGAATACGCAAGACGGGAACCGTTCCCAAACGCCGCACTCTCCCGATCAGGAAGCGGTTGTGAACCGTCTGTTCCTGCAAGCAAGAGCCCTGGAGGATGAAGATAAACCGGCTGCAGCACTGGAAGTGTACCGCTCGCTTTATCATTTTATTCCTCATAACAGCGCGATGCAGATGGAAGTCGAGGCTGCAATTAAGGAACTGGATGCAAAGCTTAATCCAAAAGAAGACACAGACAAGCCTGTACCTGTGCCATTCTACAGATCCAAAAAGTTCATGATTTCCTCCGCTGTGCTTATTGTATTGCTGGCAGGTGGCGTGCCAACGGTCAAAATACTAGCCGATCAGGCAGAGGTGAAACAGAAAGAACAGCAGGAAGCCACACGACTGGCAGATATCAAAGCTGCGGAAGAGGCTGAAGCAGCAAAGGCAGCTGCGCTCAAACAGCAGCAAGAGCAAGAGAAGCAAAAGGCCGCAGAGGAAAAGAAAAAGCTCACTGAAGCCAAGTTGAAGGAAGCTGAAGCAAAGAAAAAAGAAGAAGAACGTAAAGCGTTACAGGCCAAATACGACAAACAGGCGAAATATGAGGCCTATCTGGTGAAGCAGGAGCAGCAGAAGAAAGAAGCCGCTAAGAGAGCCCAGCAGGAGAAGTACGATAAACAAGCAAAATATGAAGCTTATCTGGTCTGGAAAAAAGAGAATGATGCCAAGCTTGCAAAACAGGAAGCGGAGCGCAAGGCAGCAGCTGAAGTAAAGCGTCAGCAGGAGATCGCTCAGGCAGCTGCGCTCAAGAAAAAACGTGCCGAGAATGTGGTCACGCTGATTGCTCATTACAATAAAACGTATAATGCGCAAAAAGGCAGAAAAATTGAAAATGCGGAATCGTATGCCCGTGATTTCAAAAATCTTTACAATACTGATGCTGCTTATTTCAAAGGGGTCGGCAAAGTGGCCGCTCGAATGAGCGCCATTAACAAATTCCTGAGCAACAACAGCTACACGTTGCCCAACTTATAATACGTGTTCAAAAAGGACGGTTTTCAGTACCGAGAAGATGGGATGAAGCTAGAAATGGAGTAGCGGAGCGTAGGAAGAACTACGTGAGCAACGGACATTTCGGCTGAATTTCATATTCGATGCTGATGATGCCTACAGGCATCCATCGTAATCAAAAGCGGACTTTTTGAACAACTTCTTATAAAATAACACGTGAACGATGGAGGTGACTCACCCTAGATGAACTACACGATTCAAGCATCACAGCGTACACCTGCACTTATTATATATTTAATTGATATTAGCGCCTCCATGAACATGGTTCTGGAAAATCGTCGACGGATTGACGTCGTCTATGATGCCCTATCTCTCGCGATCCGCCAAATGGTATTTCGCTCTACAAAGGGAAATCGTCTGACACCTCGCTATCGTATAGCCATATTGGCTTACAGCGATGATGTATATGACTTGTTGAACGGAATCAAAGGGATTGACGAGATCGCTGCCGTTGGTTCTTTGCCTGATCTGACTCCGAGACGGTTTTCAGATTCTGCGAAGGCTTTCCTGCAGGCGGAAAAGATTCTACAGGCCGAAATTCCGAATATGCAGGATTGTCCTGCGCCACTTGTATGCCACATGACCGATGGGGTAGCCACAGGTGAAGATCCCGAACCTATTGCAAAAAGAATCATGGGGATGAGTGTACCTGACGGCAATGTGTTGGTGGAGAATATTTTTATATCGGATCATCTGCTTGAAGGACCAATTGCTGAACCCAGAAGATGGAAGGGAATCTCTTCGGAAACGAATCTACAGGATGAGCATGGAGAGAAGCTGCGGAATATGTCATCCGTCCTGCCCGAAAGTTATCGGGAAATGCTTGTTGAAGCTGATTATTTGCTTGCACCCGGTGCACTCATGATGCTGCCAGGTACATGTGCAGAATTGGTATCAATCGGGTTCCAGATGTCCGCTGCTACGCCTGTGAGATAGGAGGGGAATCATGAGAGCGATGCGTTTGGCAACATTGTCTGTTGGAGATAAGGGGGGCCATGCCGAGCAACGGCATGGCAACTTTCGCTATGTGAGTGTACAGACCGGGGAACAGCCGCTAACTCGCTATCAGGGCACATTTAAGTGCAGATATGGTTATGGCAGAGCAGCTGAGACGGTACATCAGGGAGATACCGGACAGGACTTTGCTGCGGTACGTATGAAGGGGAATATCTGCAATTTTGTTTTGTGTGATGGGGTAGGCATGAGTTACCTGGGCGATTTTGCAGCGCGTTTTCTGGGGAATGCTCTGCTGGATTGGTTGGAAACGACGCAACACACAACGGTAGAGGGTGTTGAACGTCTTCTCCATGATCTAACCCTTCCCGCATCGGAGCAATTGGAGAAATTACAGCCACTGGAAAGTTCACCTTTGTTGCTGCGTGAAGTGTTGATGGAAAAGCGAAGTCGGGGCAGTCAGGCCATGTATGTGTGTGGACGGATCGAGCTCACGGGAGGCGGACGCAAAAGTCGGGTGTGGCTTGCGTGGCAAGGAGATTCCCGTATTCGCCTGTGGCGTAATGGTCAGGAACAGTCTGAATTATTTCAGACTCACTGCAAGACAAATGAGCGTTGGTCTACACTCGAAGGTCCCGTTGGAGGTAAACCGCACATCTATGAGACAAAAGGTTCAGCAGGTGATTCGCTGCGGCTCCAGTTATATACGGATGGACTGAACGACCTGGATGCCATTCAAGCCTATGTCCCGGATGAACACATTCAGGTATTGCTGGATGCTACACATACCGGCGGACTTGAAGATGATGCCGCTTTCATTGAGTTGGAATGGTGAGTGCCAGTTATAAAGTTGTGGACCGATCCTGAAGTTGCTGTGACGTTGGTGTAGGTCAACGGTGAAAAAACTTGTTGTTGTTGATTTAAAAGACACTCTTTTTGGGTAATCTTGTGAAGAATTGATTTTAAGTGTGTGTTCAAAAAGGTCGGTTTTCAGTACCAAGAAGATGGGATAAAGCTAGAAATGGAGTAGCGGAGCGTAGATAGAGCTACGTGATCAACGGACATTTCGGCTGAATTCCATATTAGATGCTGATGATGCCGCTAGGCACCCTTCGTAATCAAAAGCGGACTTTTTGAACAACCTCTTTAACGATGAGCTTGAACGTACATTCTTACATAATTGCCAAATCAAAGGAGTGGAATGGATAATGACACAACATAACGGCAAGTCACGGTTCCAAGGCAAGGTTGCGATTATTACCGGAGCAGGCTCCGGGATTGGGAAAGCCACTGCGGTCAAGCTGGCTAAAGAGGGTGCACATGTTGCATTGTTTGATCTGGTGAATGATCGGATCTCGGAAACGGAAGCAGAGATTAATGCGCTGCACCCCGGTGCGGCAAGAGCATTTGATGTGGACATTTCCGACCCGGCACGTGTGGAAAAAGCTGTACTGGAAACCGTTGAGTTATTCGGCGGTTTGGATATTGTTTTTGCCAATGCGGGCATTAACGGTGTCTCGGCACCCATTGAGGAAATTCAGGTTGAAGATTGGCAGCAGATTATTACAACCAACCTGAATGGTACATTTTTCACGATTAAATATGCATTGCCTCACGTGAAAAAACGGGGTGGCGGCAGTATCATCATCACGAGTTCGATTAATGGCAATCAACGCTTCTCTAGCTTTGGCATGTCGGCGTACAGCACGTCCAAGGCAGGACAGGTTGCTTTTGCCAAGATGGCTGCGCTTGAGCTGGCGAAGTTCAAGATACGTGTGAACGTGATCTGCCCAGGAGCGATTGCGACAAATATCGATCAAAGTACGGTCAAAACGGATGATCTGCAGCAGATCATTATTCCGATGGAGTTCCCGGAAGGACAGCAGCCGCTTGCGGACGGGCCGGGTCAGCCGGAACATGTTGCCGATCTGGTAAGCTTCCTCGCATCGTCCGAATCCAGACATATTACCGGAGCAGAGATCGTCATTGATGGTGCCGAGTCATTGCTCAGCTAAGTGAGCATTCTGGATAAATTCCATTTTACTTAAGTCGTGTCTTAGGATATGTCTGCGATAGTCGTTCCTCTGGAACGGCTTTTTTTGTTATAATGCTAACATTCGAATAGAGATACTGAAGAGCACTAGGGTACATTCATTAGGAGCGATCATATGCATATAGAGTTACCGATACAAGAGATTATTCCTGAGTTAAGACAGTTATTTCGGGATCAAGATACAGGTGTGTTAATTGCAGAGCCGGGGGCGGGAAAAACGACGGTTGTACCGCTGGCTTTGCTGGAGGAGCCGTGGGTTGCGGGACGGAAAATCATTATGCTGGAACCCCGAAGGCTGGCTGCGCGTTCGGCTGCATCGAGAATGGCGGCTACTCTAGGGGAAAAGGCGGGTCAGACTGTAGGATATCGTGTACGCATGGATACCCGGGTGAGTCAGGGGACACGCATTGAAGTTGTGACGGAAGGCGTATTGACCCGGATGTTGCAGCAGGACCAGGGTCTTGAGGATACGGCGATGATTATATTTGATGAATTCCATGAGCGGCATCTACATGGGGACTTGGGCTTGGCCCTGGCATTGGAATCCCGAGCGATGTTACGTCCAGATCTGAAATTGCTGGTGATGTCGGCGACCCTTGATCCTGTTCCCGTCTGTGCATTGCTTGGCGAAGGTACAAAATCAATTCATTGTCCGGGACGCACGTTTCCGGTGGAAACACGATATGTACCGAGACCAGCAGCCATGCCACTGGAACAATTCACGGCTCAGACGGTGAACAAGGCATTAGCTGAACAGGAGGGGGACGTGCTTGTTTTCCTTCCAGGGGCTAGAGAGATACACCGTACAGAGCGGGAGTTATCGAATGGTTCTCTTCCTGGACATGTGAAAGTTCATGCCCTGTATGGCAGTATGCCGGTGGAACAACAGGATGAGGCCATACGCCCGGCGGCTGAGGGTTCGCGCAAAGTTGTGTTGTCCACCTCCATTGCGGAATCCAGTCTTACACTCGCTGGAGTTAAGATTGTGGTAGATGCAGGGCTGAGTCGTGCTTCGGCATTCTCACCCCGTACGGGTATGAGCCGGCTTGTCACCCTGCCGGTGTCCAAGGCGTCAGCCGATCAACGGCGGGGGCGTGCAGGGCGAATTGCCCCGGGAGTGTGTTACCGGCTATGGAGCGAAGAGGTTCATGGGGGACTGCCTGAGGCAGCTCGCCCGGAGATCACCTCCGCGGATCTTGCGCCGCTGGCGCTGGAGCTTGCCGTCTGGGGTGTCCATTCCCCAGCAGAGCTGCAATGGCTGGACACCCCGCCTGACGCCGCCTACGGCCAGGCACAGGCGCTGCTGCGCCAGCTGGGCGGCCTGGACGACGCAGGCCGCATCACGCCCTTCGGGCGGCGGATGAACACGCTTGGCGTGCATCCGCGACTGGCCAGCATGTTGCTCCGCGCAGCGGAGCTTGGGCTGGCCAGCTACGCCAGCATGCTGGCGGCACTGCTGCAGGAGCCTGCCGGCCTCCGCAGCAGTGGCAGTGCAGGCGCGGGCACGGACCTTCGCCCGCGCGTAGAGGCGCTGCTGACCGCGGACAGCAGCGGCATGCCGCAAGCGGCAGCGGCTGTCGCAGACGGCGCGGCCGTGCGGCGCATGCTCCAGGAGAGCCGCCAGCTGCGCTCGGCGCTCGGCCCGGCGGCCGATCCGGTACGGCCGGATGAGGACAGCTGCGGATTGCTGCTGTCCTTCGTCTATCCGGACCGGATCGGGCAACGCCGGGAGGACGGCCGCTATCTGCTGAGCAGCGGCCGCGGCGTACGGCTCGCAGCGACAGAATCGCTGAGCCGTTCAGCGTATCTGGTCGCAGCCGAGGCAGACGACCAGGGCGCAGATGCTCGCATCCTGCTGGCTGCGCCGCTGCAGGAGCAGACCTTGTTGCAGGCGGGTCAGCACTTGCTTCAGAATGAAGTGCAAGTGGCCTGGGATTCCAATACACGCAGCGTGCGCGCACATAAGAGACTTCGTATTGGAGCCCTTGTGATTAAAGAGAGCAGTATTGCACAGCCACCTGAAGATCAGGTGCTGGAAGCACTGTTAACCGGAATACGAATGGAAGGGCTGGAATGTCTGCCCTGGACAAAAACATCCAAACAACTTGCGGACAGGCTGCGGTTCCTGCATCTCCATCTACCTGAGTGGCCCGACCTGATCGAAGATGATTTGACCGAAGAGTTGGCAGAACATCTTACCCCTTATCTGACAGGCATGCGTTCGGCAGCCGACTTGAAGAGATTGTCGATGCAGGATGTATTACTGGGTGGATTGAGCTGGACGCAACGACAACAACTGGACGATGAAGCACCGACGCATATACAGGTGCCCAGTGGTTCTCGTATTCCCGTGGACTACAGTCGTCCAGAGGACCCGGCGCTGGCGGTAAGATTACAGGAGATGTTTGGACAACAGGAGACACCGCGTATAGCGGGTGGGCGAGTCCCGTTGACCATCCACCTATTATCACCGGCTCAGCGACCTGTACAGGTCACACGAGACTTGGCGAATTTCTGGCGAGAGACGTACTTTGACGTCAAAAAAGATCTGAAAGGTCGATATCCGAAGCACTACTGGCCGGAGAATCCACTTGAAGCGGTCGCCACAAATCGGGCCAAACCACGGGGCAAATAGCTCGATGACTTCGTTTTTCGATATCAACGATTGGGTTCCCAAAGGGGCTCTTCATCAGGCTTAGACTCTCCTGAACAACCTTCAGTTTTGTAGCTGATCGAATCATTCTCTGCCTTAAAGAATCACCTTTAACAAGGACGTGTCTCAAAACTCGCTTAAGTGCATCTTTTACTATCTTTTCGCCCCATGTTACGTCACTTATCCTTTTCGTCCCATGCTGCGTTACTTTCCTTTGACGTACCCCGGCACGCCTGCCGAAAACTTCCGGGATGGGACGAGAATTCGGCAAAATCTGTTTCTTTAGAGGTTAAAGGCACGCCCCAGAGCGTATCTTCAAACCTGCCGAAGCCGAAGCGTAACTGAACGTGCCTGGAGCTGAACATGGAGCAGGACATGGAGCGGAGCGCTAACGAACCTGTGACGTCTTATTCAGCGATTTGAAGCGTCCGCAGTAATCTAAGAAATCTGAAACACGCTATATTTGAATAACCAGCCATTTACAACGGGTTTGTCAGGTGATTTTGGTAAATAACGTGTCTCATGTTCCTTACAAAATAAAAGGAGGACCCTAAAGGCTAAATAAGACGTCCTCGGTTCCTTAGAAAATCGTTTGGACAATTCGCCAGGATCAGCCAGTCTGGACTTCAAGATGTTCTGGACGCCGACGCCCTTCAACGTAGAACATGCCTGACAACGTATCACATGCCTAAGTTTGAAGGCACACCATGATGAGGAATAAAAAGGAATGAACCTCAGCAATTATTTGCTATCAGCACATAGTAAATTGACTTGCTAGCGTTTAAAAGAAACTTAGACGGGTAATAACATAGCGAACCACTCAATAATATGAGGAGGGATTCACTATGCAGAAGAAAATCGTAGGTGTGTTTAATACAGAACGTGAAGCATCGCAGGCTATCGAGGGTCTGAAAGCACAAGGATTCACTTCAGACGAAATCTCCGTTGTTACACAGGATCGGGATGAACTGAAGGCCATTCGGGAAGAGACAGGTACCAAAGCCCCTGAAGGCGTGGCTGCTGGTGCAGCAACAGGTGGTGTCCTTGGTGGCGTAGCCGGTCTGCTCGCAGGTATCGGTGCACTAGCCATACCCGGCATAGGACCGATTCTGGCCGCAGGCCCTATCGCAGCAGCATTTACCGGTGCAGCTGTGGGTGCAGGAGCTGGCGGATTGGTGGGTGGACTTGTGGGTCTTGGTATTCCGGAAGAGGACGCTAAACAGTATGAGGAGTATGTACAGAATGGTAAAATCCTGCTGCTCGTAGATTCTACGGATCGGGACTCCGATGTGTACGATGTGTTCAGTGGCAACAGCCAGCTTAACCGAGACAGAGCCGAAGCAGCTCATCGCGGAGATGTGCCAGCCGAACGTCCGGATCTGGATATGGAAGAACGCAGATTGGAAGCTCAAACCAAGGCAACGCGATTCGGTAACAATACATTCCTGTAATCTTGCCGCGAATTTAATCGATATGAAATAAAACACAATGACTTATTATCTGTAAAATGGAATGACATATATGATCCACCAGATGGTCATTAGCCGGTTTCCTTAAGGGAAGCCGGCTTTTGTCCCTGTGTTGCATATGGGTGGGTGTCAATAATGTCGGATGGTGTTTTTACCCAGTCAAGCAGGGAATAACAATACATATAACAGTACAGCCAAAGCGAGTCCAATCACCAGTAGCATCATGGTAAGAAACCGGATTAATCCGGTCGATGCCTGAAACGTCTGTTCATTGATTTGTGTACGCTTCCGATGATACGCTGCTGCCGAATACACAATGATGGATATACCGCCAATCAGAGAAGTGATACCGGTAATAATCGCCGCAATATGTGCAAGCCGATCATACGCCGATGAATTGAAACCAAATCCGGCAGCAAGAAAGCCAATGCCCGCCATGGCAATACCGGTGCGTACCCAGGCCAGAAAAGTTCGCTCGTTAGCCAGATGTTGTTGGACATACTTGGAATCAGTAGTGGTTACATCTTTGTCTGTTAAAGAAATGTGAATCAACTCCGTTCATTAAATATACGGCTTCATTGTACTTTGTTTGTATCGCAAAACCAAGAAAGGATGGCTGAATGTATGCCTCGCAAAGAACGAATTACAGAAATAGAGAGCTTAAGGGGAATTGCCTTTGGAGCAGTGGTTCTCCAGCATTCCATCGCACATTACTCTGTGGTGCCGGAAACGAGACTGGAGGATGGCGTGTTACTGGCCATACTGCTGATGCTCTCCAAATTTGCAGTTCCTTTATTCATATTCATAACAGGGATGGTGCTGTTTTATAACACGGGAGACAAGCTGAATTATGGCCAGTTCATGAGAAAAAGAGTAACCGACGTCATTGTGCCTTATCTGATCTGGTCACTCATTTATTTTACACTTGCACCACGGGGCTGGACCGGATTTGGATGGAATGACATCCCAGACCTAAGCTTGAAGTTGCTTACGGGCAAAACGACTTCACACTTTTGGTACATCATTATGCTGATCCAGTTTTATCTGCTATTTCCGCTCTTCTTGCGTGCCATTCGTTATGTATATAACCGATATGAGGCCAAGGGGCGCTTGATCGCATTATTGATTTCTGGTGTGGTGTATCTTGTACTTGCGGATCAATTAAGAAACATCGCCAAGTTCATGGAACGGGTGAATATCCCGGTGCTGACAGATGCTTTTACAACGTATGCAGACCGCAATTTCCTCTATTTCTTTATTTATTTTGTACTTGGTGCAGCAGCGGGGTTATCCGTCCAGCACTGGAATGAATGGATTCATCGATTGCGCTGGATATACTGGACAGTGTTTATTGTTCTGGGTCTGCGGTTTACTTATTTATTAATGCTGGAGTTTCAGAAGCCGGAAGGAATCAAAATTACATTCTACACAGTCAGCTTGATCCGCCCTGATATGGCACTCTTTCTGATCGCTTCCATTATGGTCATGTACCAGCTGGCCGGGAAACTGCATAACCTCAGGGCTACACGATTGCTGGGATGGATTGGTGGTGTATCGTATGGCGGTTATCTAATGCATATGTTGATGCTTCGGTATAGCTACATTCCGGATGAGTTGTTTTACGTTGCTATGGGCTGGAACCCTGTCGTCCGAATGATCATCACCTGGTTGTTGGCTCTTACATTATCGTGTGTACTGACATGGCTTATCTCGCGTGTAAGCTGGGGCAAATGGATTGTGGGGACTGTACCCAAGCCTGCTCGTAATAAATGAATATATCAACATATGAAAAATTCACAACAGAATCACAACTGTGCAGGAATGTACAGGTGTACGAGAGTATACGAACACAAGATACAGGAGCACAGGTATTACAGCTTTTGCACAGTCTTTCTTATTATTAAAATTCGATCTCAAGACTCCCTGAGCCCTGAAATAAACAACTTTTGAATATAAATTAAAATTTCATTACATGAAAAATTCACAAAAGCAAACCTTTTTCCGTGCTTCCCCCAGGCTACCCCATATTCACACGATTTCTTGCTCGCTCTCCTTGAAGATAGATAAAAGGGAGGCAAAGCGGAGAAAGATGGCAGAACACGAACATAAGTTTTATAATACTAGATATATAGGTTCTGACAGGAGGGGAATGAACGTGGCTTTTATGATTGCACAGCGGGCATTTATCAAGCTGTATCTGATTACGATGGTTGAACAGCACAGGGGGTATGGTTACGAGATGCTGGAGGCGATTAAGCAAGAATTCAAAGACTACGGTTATGTACCACCCCAGAGCGAGGTATATCGGGCACTGCATGAATTGGTACAGCAAGGTGTTTTTTATCGGACGAAGAAACTTAAAGGTAATGATCCAAAGGTGGATTTTCAGGAAATCGTTTTATATCATTTTACGGATGATGGTGCGGAAAAAGCTGAGTTATACAAGAAACAGGTCAAAACGGACCTGGATCGTTGTCTCGGCATGTTACACAAGGCAGAAGAGGACAATTACGGTACGAAAGGAAGATGAGCATGAACAGACAGTTACAGTGGGGTGTACTCGGTACGTCAACCATTGCCAAAAATGCAGTCATTCCGGCGATACAGCAGTCCGAACGTGGTGAGGTGTTGGCGATTGCCAGCCGTAGTAAGGAAAAAGCGGAAACCCTTGCTGAAGAACTCGGCATTGCCAGATCGTATGGCAGTTATGAAGAGCTCATCGCTGATCCGGACATTGAAGCCATCTATATTCCTTTGCCTAACCATATGCACAAAGAATGGACCATCAAAGCGGCACAGGCTGGCAAACACGTGTTGTGTGAGAAACCGGCTGCCCTGAATGCAGATGAATCGGCAGAAATGATTGAGGTATGTCATCAGCATGGTGTTCTTTTTGCAGAAGCGATTATGTATCGATATCATCCCAAGCACAGACGTGTGCAAGAGATTATAGCTAGTGGAGAGATTGGCATCGTCAGAGCCATCCATGGAAACTTTACCTGTAATACCGCTGATGACAAGGAAAATGTAAGGTTCAAAAGAGAGATGGGCGGCGGATCATTATTCGATCTTGGCGTGTATCCGATCTCGGCAGCCCGGATGTATCTGGGACAGGAACCGGAAGCGGTGACAGTACACGCTCTATTCTCGGACGAGCATGATGGCGTGGATATGATGGCGTCAGGACTGGTAGAATTTCCGAATTCGGTAGCTTTAACTTTTGACTGTGGTATGTGGGCTTCAGGTCGAGCGGAGATGGAGATTCTCGGGACGGAAGGGCGGATTGAACTGCCAAAAGTATTTGGCTGGGAGAACAGTGATATTCCACCTCAGATTATTGTGCACACCGATTCGGTCAGCCGTGAGGAACGTGTATCGGTGTCCAATTCCTATGTGCTTCAGGTGGAGACATTTGCAACGGCTGTGCTTGATGGAGCTGCCCTACCTTTCAGTCCGGAAAATACCATTCAAAACATGCGCGTTATTGATGCATGCCTGGAATCGGCTCGAACTCGTCAACGGGTGCAACTGATCGATTAGATTAGGTCAGTTTAAACATACTAGAAAAGTAGACTCCATCTTCAGGATGAGAGTCTTTTTTCTGTCTTAAAATGTTACAATTATAATATTTTACAAATTAAACGTCTTCATTTGATCTTTCTACCAAAATGATGTGATATAAATAGTCATGAGATGACTTGTTTACTATAATCTAGCAGAACATACAACTAGAACGTTACAGCTTGCAGAACGCATATCGTGACAACGTTCATCTACTTTGAGGGATCGGGAGGCCGGATTGATGAAAAAGTTGATATCTACCGCATTACTGGCATTGTTGTTAACGTTTGTTTTCCTCACAGGTTCACAGTTCACTCCAGTCGCACAGCAGAAGGCATCTGCTGCAACATGTACCATCATCAATACGTTTACGGGTGTAGCTAACTATTTGAGTGCAAACGGAACGTTGCCATGTAACTTTATTACCAAATCACAGGCAACAGGACTTGGCTGGGTAGCGTCAAAAGGAAACTTGGCTGTAGTTGCTCCTGGGAAAAGCATCGGTGGGGACACATTTGGCAATCGGGAAGGGCTTCTGCCTTCGGCCAGCGGACGTACATGGCGCGAAGCGGATATTAACTATACTTCCGGCTTCCGTAATTCGGATCGGATTGTGTACTCCAATGATGGGCTCATCTACAAAACGACAGATCACTATGCATCATTTACACGTTTGAAATAGAGGAAGGAGCAGCCATGAATACCGTGATTCTGGATGGAGAAGACTTTGCGAGTAGCGCTGAACTTCATCAACAATTAAAGGATAAGCTGAAGCTGCCGGATTTTTATGGGGGTAATCTCGACGCTCTGTGGGATTGCCTGACGGGTACGATTGAACTTCCACTAGAGCTAAAATGGACCAACTACCTAATCAGCGAAGAACGATTAGGGAATGAAGCAGGCCGGGTACGTGATTTGATGTTGGAGGTTCAGGCTGAACAGTCTGGATTTCAATTGCTTGTTGAGAAGTAGGCAGCAAATAAAGGCAGTTCAAATACAATATGTCCAGCCGAGCAGACCACATGTGGTCTGTTTTTTGTGTTATAGGAGGTTGTCCAAAAAGGTTGTCCCAAAAATCTTTGTGTTGATTACGAATCATCTGAAAGTAGAGCGAGATTTTACTTTGTTTACTTGTCGTTAAAATTATTTTCACGGAGGTATTGATTTCTGCATAACTTACGTTAAAATAAAATTAACATGAAAAATATTTTAACGTTGAGGAGTGAAAAGGGATGAGTGATAACACAGCAGTTGGCAAGCAAGGTATGGGTGAGTTAATACGAATCAGACCGTACATGCAATTTATGCTTAGTAAAGTTGTATCCAGATTTGGTGATTCGATTGACTCGATTGCCTACAGTTGGATGGTGTACATTCTAACCGGTTCGAAAGTGTTGATGGGTACGTTGCTGGCGGTGAATTTTTTGCCCAATATCCTTCTGGGACTGTTCGCCGGTGCTTTGGTTGATCGCATGTCTCCCAAAAAAGTGATTGTGATTACGAATACGGGTCGCGGGTTGTTAGTGGGTATTACAGCTCTGCTGTTTGGATTGGGCCAACTTGAAGTCTGGCATCTGTTTGTCATTACGATTCTGAATTCTTTGCTGGAATGCTTCACTACTCCTGCGGAAGTGTCCAGTGTCCCCCGATTGCTTCCCCAATCGATGCTGCTTTCGGGTAATGCCATGTCCTCTTCCGCAACCAGAGTGGCCGAACTCGCAGGACTTGCAGTGGCGGGTGCCCTTATTGCTACAATAGGCATTGCCTGGACGATCTTGATTGATGCGGGGTTGTTTGCGCTAAGTGCTTTAATGATGAGCCGAGTAGGCTACCCTGAAGTCTTAACATCTGCTAACAATGAAAGTAAAACATCAACTGAAATGAATTCTCTTCCATCCGACAAAAGTAGTATATTCTCCGAAATGGCGGAAGCTTTTCATTTTCTCCGTAAACATGCCTTATTGTTAATTGTCTCCATCCTGTTTGCCTTCGTTAATTTCTGCCTGATGCCGTTTAATGTTCTCCGTACACCCTATGTCATTGAAACGTTGCATGCTGGCGCTGGGGGATTAAGTCTGCTCAGTGGGCTGATGGTGGGAGGTATGTTGCTTAGCGGTGTATGGTTGACACAAAGGGGAGCGAATTATCGTAAAGGTGTGCTGGTCATCAGCGGTGTTGTCATGTTGGGTCTCAGTTATGCGATGACGGCACTACCCGCTTATATGACTTCCTTCCAACTGCCGGTTGCAGCGGTCTTTTGTCTACTGATGGGTATGGGGATTCCGCTGGCTACAACACCGCTTGCCACCTATCTTATGGAAGTTACCCCTTCGGAGATGCTGGGCAGAGTGTATGCCCTTCAGGGTATGCTCGTCTTGAGTGTTGCACCCCTTGGGAGTATGGTTTCGGGAGCACTTGCAGATTGGATGACCATGCCTGTTCTGTTTATCGTTTTTGGTATTATGCTTGCCATGTCAGCAGGTATGTTGTTATTTAGCAAAAGTTTTCGAAGTGCTCTGTGAAGATATTCAGAAGTGATCATTAGCCGATTTTCCGTATCAAGTCATTTCTCGCTCGTTTTGACCGAAGTCCTGACGCAACGGTATAATAGAGATATCGATGGACAACAGGTACCCCGGAAATGAGGATACAGGGATGGAGCACAAGGTTCTTTCAACAATTGAAGAAATTAAAATCTACTCCGATCCGTATCGGATACAGATTATGAATATGTTTAACAAGCAGGGCAGACCATCCACTGTCAAAGAGATCGCCGACCAGATGGGTGAGGTGCCAGCCAAAGTTCACTATCATGTAAAAAAGCTGGAGAAAATTGGTCTGCTGACCATCGTTTCTACACGTGAGATTAATGGGATTATCGCCAAATATTATGAACCATTCACCGGAGAGATCCATCTCCGTCACGAAGATGAAGATAAGGAAAACTCTCCATTGAAACAGGTGTTTCGGTCCGAGACACTCAAATTATTAAATGAGATGTTCGAACAAAGTCGTCAGCGATTCATGCATCAGGCGGAAAACGAAGATCGGATGTTCCTCTCGGACATCACGCTGTATGCAACCCGTGAGGAAGTAGAGCAGTTGTATAAAAACATCATAAAACTCTGTGAACCCTATACTACAAAAGAGAATCGACAAGGGGAACATGAGGTCTTTCAGTTATTCTCTGCTCTCTCTAAACCTATAGTGAAAATACCTGCTTCTAAGACAAATGCAAAAGAGAAAAAGAAAGCTACGTCTGATAAGGACAAAGCAACTACGAAAAAGTCTCGATCTGTTTCTAAGCGGCAGGAATCTGCATCATCTGATAGTGGATCGAAAGAATAAATCGATGGAATACATGGGTTTAGCGTTATCGCTGGAAGCAAGTAATGGCAAATGTGAGAGACTGCTTTGGAGAAAACTAGAAAAAGCCGCCCAATGGCGGCTTTTTAATGCGTGATAAGGAAGGCTAATGGTGGAGCGCCTATTGAATTCATTTCAATTTTGACGCTTACCATTTCAGCTCATAACGAAGTTACATGTTCTCATCGTAACCCTTCACATCACGTTTGGCTGCGGTTGCTGGGGAATTAGATGTACCATATTCTTCGACCGCTTCCCACGCATCTGCGTTGTCGAACTTGCCGGCCCGCTGCTGTCTACCTTCTCCAGCACCACTCGGAGGCATGGTCATTACCTCTTCTTCAACGGGCCGATCGTTGCTGATCTCCCGATTAGGTGTGTCGTCAATACAGTAAGCGGTATAAGGGATAGCCTCAAGTCGTTCGAAGGGAATATCTTCTCCGCACGTTACACAGGTTCCATATGTACCTTGCTCCATACGTTCCAATGCGTCGTTCACTTGATTGAATTCGTCTGTTAATGTATCGTCAATCGCCAGATCACGGCTGCGTTCAAATGTTTCCGTACCGGCATCTGCCGGATGATTATCATAGGAGGACAGCTCACCGGTTGAATCTTTCAGCGACTCGACTGGAGCACCGTCTTCCATGCTGGATTCAAAATGACGCTGCAAGTTTTCACGTTGCTCCAAAAGGGCGTTTTTCAGTATTTGATGTTGATCTTTAGTTAATGTACTCATAAGGACATGCTCCTTTCCCGTTGTGGGGTGTAGTGTGTCTTTACCCGAAATGGATGAAAAGCAATCATTTTCGTGAGGAATAGGGCTGTATCGTTTTATATCTGACGGATTATGTGTTATAAAAAATAGAGAGAGAAAATGCCGTATGTTCTTTACAGGAAATAGAACCACGGCTTGGCCTATAATGGAGGTTGTCAATATGGATGAACATATGAAACGAAGATTGGATAAACAGAGACAATTGTTTAAACAATTGGGAGTGCAGCTAGATGCGTTATCGATTCATGAAAAACAATTTAATTATAAACTTCGTGGTTATGATCCGGATGAGGTAGATGCTTATCTTGACCTGGTCATCAAAGATTACGAACGTTTCTATGCCAATATTGCAGATTTGATGGACAAATGGCAAGAACAGCAGTTAACGATCCGCGATCTTAAGTCGTCCGCGAAACCGGTGGAAGATCCGACCAAGATTGATCGCAAACAACTGGATGATATTGTGAAACAACTGGAATACAGTGTGCGACAGCTCAAGATCAGAGCACGTCCCGAAAAGGATCTGTTTTCTGAATAACGTCAGCATGTCCTGGATTATATTAAATAAAGGTGGTTAATCATGAGTACTCATTTTTCGGTCAGTGTGCATTGTTTGTTGTTATTGTCACTCAGCGCGCCTGAACGAATCACGTCTGCACATATTGCAGGTAGCGTGAATACCAACCCTGTCGTCGTCAGACGTATTCTGGGCGGGCTGAAAAAGGCAGGATTGGTGAACTCCTCTCCTGGAACAAGAGGCTTCTACTTAGCGAAGCCATCAAGTGAAATCACATTAGCCATGATCTATCAGGCTGCCAAGGACGAAGGTCCATTGTTCCCGATTCACGGCAATTGTAACCCGGATTGTGAAGTGGGCTTGCATATAGACAGCTTGCTGACCAATCTGTATCAGGTTGCCGAGGCGAAGGTGGAGCAGTTCTTTGCATCCATTACACTCGAAGATATGGAACGTTCCTGTACTCAGATGCAAACTGTTCCATCACAGACAGAATAGATTGCAATAAAGGCTTAGAGTGCATGTTCAAAAAGGGTGGTTTTCAGTACCGAGAAGATGGGATGAAGTTAGAAATGGAGTAGCGGAGCGTAGGAAACTACGTGAGCAACGGACATTTCGGCTGAATTCCATATTCGATGTTGCGATGCCGTTAGGCATCCTTCGTAATCAAAAGCGGACTTTTTGAACGACCTTAAAGGAAAGGTGGGTTGTTATATGAAAATTGTAGTCATCTCCGACACGCATTGTTCACGTAAATCACGGAAGTTACCGGCTAGGCTCCTGGATGTATTGCCGAGTGCAGATCTCATTCTTCATGCCGGCGACTGGTCGGATTGGAGTGTATACCCAATGCTTAGTGAGTATGCACCTGTTGAAGGGGTAGCGGGTAATACGGACCCGGCCGAAATCGCTGAAGAACTGGGATATTCCCGTATTGTTGAAGTGGAAGGGCTTCGTCTGGGTCTTGTGCACGGTCATCTGGGATCAAAGGGTACGGAGCAGAATGCAATTCATACATTTGCAGGCCAGCATGTGGATGCTGTGATCTACGGACACTCACATATCCCGGTGATGCATACCGTGGACAACACACTGGTATTTAATCCGGGGTCGCCTACGGATCGGCGTTTTCAGAAACAATACTCATTTGGCATCATGACAATAGATCAGGGGAAAATACAGGCTGAACATGTGTTCTTTGATCGGGATTAGAGAGATATGCGCTGGTTGCAAGTTGGACGAGTACAAGAACCAGAACCAGCTACTGAAGTGACGACTGGATAACTGATAGGAACCTTTTCCTCAAATTTAAATCCTATATATAAAATTATTGTACAAGGCATCTTTGAACAGAATTGAAATCTGTTCCAGGGATGTCTTTTTTGATTTTTGATCACATCATTCTCTTGGAAGTTATCTCTGAATGGGGAATGTGCTCTGTTCGTTATCTGTCATTCATCTGTTGGCGTTTTCCCCTATGGTGACGTTCAATGGAGTGATACAATGCCTTTACGACATGAAATGAATACGTTTACATAAGGAGATGGATCATGATGAAACTGTCTGTATTCACCGTGGCTACCCCTGATCTGAATGCAGAAGAATTGGCATCGGCTGCGGCAGCAGCGGGGATTGATGGAATTGAGTGGAGATTCCGTGGAATTCCTGAAGATGCTATGTCTGAAGAGCCTTCTTACTGGAGAAATAATCGATGTTCTGTAGATCCGAGCCGCTGGCAGGAACAGGTTCCTGTTTTTCGTGAAGCAGCGTTAGGGCAAGGCAGGAAATCCATTGCACTTGTACCGTATCTGAACTATGGAGATCTGTCGGCCACCGAGCAGGCGTTTCAGGCTGCGGATGGGTTAGGAGCTTCAATGATGCGTGTGGGTGTTCCTGGATATGATCGCAAGACCAGTTATCCTGAGTTGTATCGTAAAGCCGTTGATTACCTGAGTGAAGTACAAGATCTGGCCAAACAGTACAACATCAAGGCGATTGTAGAGACACATCATCAGACGATTGCACCGACGGCATCACTGGCCTATCGACTTGTGCAATCGCTGGACCCGCAGCATGTGGGTGTATTGTACGATCCAGGCAATATGGTGCATGAAGGATATGAGAATCATCGAATGGGACTTGAGTTGCTGGGGCCTTATCTGGCTCATGTACATGTAAAAAATGCCGGGTGGTTTGAAGCAGAAGGGAAAGATTCGCAAAAGGCTAATGTGACTGAGAAGAGCAGCGGAGTGGCTCTGAATACAGCCTGGAAATGTCACTGGACGCCGCTGACTGAAGGTATGGTTGATTGGGTACAAATGGTACGGGATCTTCGTGCCGTTGGGTATGACGGATACTACGGAATTGAGGACTTTAGTGGTGCCTTGGAATCCAAGGCGATGTTACAGCATTTTGCAGACGTTTTCGCCGAAATTGAGCGTCGTGTGGACGAGGAGGAGCAGTCATGAGTATCGTACGAGTAGCGGTTATTGGTATAGGAAACATGGGAGCAGCACATGCCAGAACGTTGGTGGCTGGAGAAGTACCCGGTGCAGAGCTGGTCGCCGTATGTGATGTAAGAAGAGAGATGGAGAGCTGGGTATCCAGTCATCTTCCGGCAACGGTCACCTATTGGCAGGATGCTGAGCAGATGATGGCTTCGGGTACGATTGATGCAGTCATTATTGCAACGCCGCATTATGATCATCCGGAACAAGCCATTCAGGCGTTCCAGCATGGCTTGCATGTCATGATCGAGAAGCCGGCCGGTGTGTATACAAAACAGGTACGCAAGATGAATGAAGCAGCCGCAGCCAGCGGTAAAGTCTTTTCCATGATGTACAACCAGCGGACCAACCCACTCTACATTAAGCTTAGAGACTTAATCGCTTCGGGAGAACTGGGCGAGGTACGGCGTACCAATTGGATTATTACGAACTGGTACCGATCCCAAAGTTACTATGATTCCGGCGGCTGGCGGGCAACTTGGGCAGGGGAAGGTGGCGGTGTACTGATTAACCAGGACCCGCATCAACTGGATCTGTGGCAGTGGACCATCGGCATGATGCCGGTACGAATGCGTGCTTTCTGTTCGTTTGGCAAGTATCGGAATATTGAAGTGGAAGATGATGTAACAGCTTATGTTGAGTATGAAAACGGAGCAACAGGTGTCTTTGTAACGACTACTGGCGAAGCACCGGGTACGAACCGATTTGAGGTCAACGGAGACCGAGGTAAAATCGTGATCGAAGACGGAAAACTTACGTTCTGGCGACTTCGGGAATCTGAGCCTGAATTCAATCAGCGGTTTACCGGAGGTTTTGGACAGCCAGAATGTTGGAAATGCGAGATTCCGATTACAGGTGTGGAAACGGGTCACCCGGGTCTGATTCGTAACTGGGTTGACTCGATTCGTACAGGCGCACCACTCATTGCTCCCGGTGAGGATGGTATACACGGATTAACATTGTCGAACGCTATGTTGCTGTCCACCTGGACGGATAACTGGGTGGATCTGCCGATCGATGAGGATCTGTTCTACGAGCAACTGCAGGAACGCATTGCTGGTTCAACGACGAAGAAAGACAAGGCATTCAGTGGCAGTCAACCTGCTGATTTGAGTCAGACGTTTAAATGAAGATGATATATAAGACGAGTTCATTGTAATCAACATTTTATAATAAGGATGGGATGACATGGCTAAAGATGGAATGTTCTATGCACCAAAAAGTGTCACAAAAGAGGTCGTATGTGTTCCGGGTGAGTTCACTATTGCTGCTGTTGCGCTGGATCATGGACACATCTACGGCATGGTTGGGGGATTGTTGGAGGCTGGAGCTACCCTCAAGTGGGTGTATGATCCAGACCCGGCGAAGGTAGCGGCATTTCAGAAGCAGTTCCCACAGGCTCAAGTCGCTGGATCTGAAGCAGAGGTGCTTGCAGATGATGAGGTGTTATTGGTGGCAAGTGCAGCGATCACTTCAGATCGTGCACCGCTTGGCATGAGAGTTCTGGCCGCAGGCAAGGACTATTTTACAGACAAAGCACCGTTTACCACGCTGGAGCAATTAAAGCTTGCACGAGAAGAAGTGAAGCGAACGGGCAAAAAGTACATGGTGTATTACAGTGAACGACTGCATGTAGAAAGTGCGATCTATGCGGGACAGCTCATTGAACAAGGGGCAATCGGCAAAGTAGTGCAAGTTATGGGTACAGGCCCGCATCGCCTGAATGCTGGAGGAAGACCCGACTGGTTCTTCAAGCATGAGCAGTATGGCGGCATTCTATGTGATATCGGGAGTCACCAGATCGAACAATTTCTGACGTTTGCATCATGTACAGACGCTGAGGTAGGGTTCAGTCGTGTGCATAACTTCAATCACCCACAGTTCCCGGAATTGGAAGACTTCGGCGAAGCTTCTCTAATTGGTGATAATGGAGCCTCCGGTTACTTCCGAGTGGACTGGTTCACACCGGATGGTCTGGGCACATGGGGCGATGGGCGTACAGTTATTCTGGGAACGGACGGTTATATCGAGCTGCGGAAGTATATCGACATCGCAAGGGAACCTCAGGGGGATCAGGTGTACCTGGTCAATCATGAAGGAGAGTACCGCTACAATGTAAAAGGCAAGGTCGGGTACCCGTTCTTCGGTCAGCTCATTCGCGATTGTCTGGATCGCACCGAGACAGCGATGACACAAGAGCATGCGTTCAAAGCGGCAGAACTCTGTCTGATTGCACAGCATAAAGCGATGAGCGAGCGCGTGGTGTGGAGTAGCGGAGCGAAGTAAATGTTTTAGGTGAAGGAGAGCAAAAGTTAATCACTAAAGGTTATTAGTAAAGTTGAGCGAAGAAAGAGCAGCCCAAATGTTAAACTGCATCCATCAGGTTAGTCTTTTCTAACGAATGGAGCAGTTCGCACTGGGGCTGCTTTTTTTGAGTATGTTCGTGACTTCGCAGATGGATTAATATGGGTTATATTATAAGTAGTTTGGATATTGTTTGAAAAGAGAGGTATTTACGGAGTTCGTATATATGATTTTATAGGAAATCAGCAAGATCTTAAAAACTATTTAACCTAGAAAATGATTTATAACAAAAGTATAAGGAGATAAACATGCAAAAGGAAATTTTATTTTCACAAGGTAAAGTGATTTTTTTTAAAGAATCTGATTTCTGGACTGAATTACTGAATAGCCGTTTAACAAACACAAAAAATATATATATAGCAACGTATAATTTTAATTTTGAAAATAAATATGAAAGAAGCTTTTATAGAAAGTTAGCTGACATAGCAAACTCAGGAGTTGATATTAATTTACTATACGCTAAAAGAACATTTTCTTCTGAAGATAAACTGGAGATAGAAGATATATTCAAAAATTTTGTGCTGTGTGCTGAACTTATAACTAACCATTCAAAGCTTTTTATTACTGATAATTTTGCTTATATTGGTTCTGCTAACTTCAGTTTTGGAAGTAATAACAATTATGAGAGCGGTGTTATTTTTGAAGATGAAAATATTGTCTCTGAAATAAAGAGCTTTTATTGTAGAGAATTACTCGATAAGAGTGAATTCACAAATGTCCCAGAATGTTTTGATCCGTTCGATTATTTGACAAGTATTTTGGAAGCAGTCGAATATATGATCACAGTCGAGAAAAAAGATGATTTGTACTTAGGGAATATACCCCAATTGAGATTTTTGGACGGTTTAGAAAAGGACTTGGAAAAAATCGGTTATCCAGTTCCAAGAAAATTTGACTGGTGGTCATTATATCTGCAAATTTACGAGCAAAAAGTAGTACCTGATGATACAACTTTTAATGATTTCCAATTATATCTTAATGAAATATTTGTATATTTAAATGAGGTGATTTCTTTTATTAATGAGCAATATAAGAGTATTGGCAGAGTAGAAATGATGAAAAAGATTAATAACATTTAGTGAATTAAGATTTTAGATTCTTGGGAGTATTTCAATGAAGTGCTGACATCCTATAACATAATATTCACGCTGCGAACATTCGTCCTGGGTCCGGCATACGCCGGACACTCAGCATACGCTGAGTCGTGAATACAGGAACGTTAGATGAAAGGCTTTAAGCCAGGAGGTTTTCAATGAAGTTAGAAACTAATAAAGAATTTGCTTGTAAATTAAGTATCATGCTTGATAGTAAATTGATCTGGTACAAGCACTTCCAGTTGTTTTGTGATCACATAATCGATGAATATTCCAAACCACCGTATTGGATTATTGAATTAGCAACGGTACGTTTTCAAGGACGTGCTATTGAAATAGTCGATAAATATATTAATTCAGATCCATTTATTGATCCTTACAATAGTGAACTTTTTGACCAATACATTGCTTGTTTATATTTGAAGTACGACAGAAGAGAGATATCTTGGGCTAGTTTTCTGTTTATATCTGGAGAGTATGCCGACAACTGTGAAGCAGTAAAAGAACCCTGTGAATATTTCTATGATTTATTAAGTGAGTACGAAAACTCTGAATTCAATATAGAGCTGGAAGATAAACAAAAAGAAGAGATACAGAATAAATTCCTTAAAGAAATTAAAGAAATACAGGCACTATACGAGATATTTAAAGATTACTTCAAACAATTTGTTATTAAAGAGAAAAATAGATCTTCGTAGATTATACAAAGAAGAAAGCCCATCGCCTAACATAATATTCACGCTGCGGATATACGTCCTTGGTCAAGTATAGGCCGGACACTCAGCATGGGCTGAGTCGTAAATACAGGAACGTTATCTGACATAAACCTATTACATTTTAGGAGCAAATAATGAATATCACTTTCTCGAAATGGGTGCAATATTATCGAAGAAATAATCAAAATCTCAAATATATTCATTGGGATGACAACTATAAATTAACAACTAATGAAAGAGAAATAATCATTAAGTCAATTCAACAGTTTCAATTAGGAGAAAACTCTGAAGGTAAATATCTAATTAAACGTGCACAAGAATATGTACATCAGACACAAGATCAGGATTACTATGAAGCGCTTATAGAGTTCATTAAAGAAGAACAAAGGCACGCTAGAGATCTAGGCAGATTTATGAAGGTACAGGGAATCCCACTCCTTCGTAGACATTGGGTGGACAATGTATTTAGAAGATTACGTCGATATGCGAGTTTAGAACAATCAGTCATTGTTCTATTAACCGCTGAGATCATTGCTAAGTTGTACTATAAAGCTTTGCAAAAATCTACAAAGTCAGAAGTATTAATCGATTTATGTAATCAGATTTTAAGTGATGAAGATAAACATGTTCAGTTTCAATCCGAAACACTTCATAAATTTGCTCAAAATAGAAACGTCTTCTTTAACAGAATAGTTTATACCCTTCGTAGAATTCTTTTTGAAGGAACGCTAATTATAGTTTGGTATCAACATAAGCCTGTATTTAAAGCTGGGGGATATAAACTCAAAAGTTATTACTATGAATGCCGCCATGTGTTTAACTTAACGAACAAGATTATAGCTAATTCACAGTAGAGGTTTACGTCAGATAACATTATATCCAAGCTTTGGGTCCTGACGCTCCCTCGTTCAGTCCGAAGGGAATTGGTAGGGAAGTGGAATCTGGCGGACACATCCGCACCGACTAACCGAATCGCGGTCGCCCCTAACGTGACTTAAGTCGGTGGTCGTCGTGGATACAGTAACGTTATAGTAAATCAGCGTATAAAAATACAAAATAAATTATTCAAACTCTGAATAGGAGTGAAATCATGCTGGAAGCGGTTATTTTCGATATGGATGGTACACTATTTCAAACAAACAAAATCTTAGAGTTATCGTTAGAAGAAACGTTTTCTATCTTGAGGTCTCGTAATGAATGGTCGAGTGAGACTCCAACTCAAAAATATCGTGAAATTATGGGAGTTCCTCTACCAGTAGTTTGGGAAACGTTACTACCGAACCATTCAAACGAAACCAGACGAATGGTAGACGAAATCTTCTTGGAGAAGTTAATTGCAAATATTAATTATGGCAAAGGTGCGCTTTATCCGCATGTCAAAGAAGTTTTTGATTTTTTAAAACAGGAAGGCTGCTTAATTTTTATTGCAAGTAATGGACTAATCGAATACCTCAATGCTATCGTTAACTGTTACAAGTTAAATAATTGGGTGACAGAAACCTTTAGCATCCAGCAAATAGAGACTCAGAATAAGGATGACTTAGTTAAATACATCCTTATGAAATATCACATCAACAATGCTGCTGTAGTTGGCGACAGGATCTCTGATATCAATGCAGCAAAAAACAATGGATTGAAGGCTTTTGGTTGTCGATTTGACTTTGCCCAAGAATGGGAGCTTAAACAAGCGGATTATATTATTAATGATTTATTTGAATTGAAAAAATATATTTAACATCATGGGAAGTGGAATATTTGTGTAAGTATTTTCGAAGAAGACGCTGACATCATATAACATGATATTCACGCAGCGGCTCCTGACGGAGCCTTGATCTGCTGGAAGGATTTCGAAGAGGAATATCAGCAGACAACCCCTTCGGGGTTCATGAATACAGGAACGTAATCGGAAATCAGCGTAAATAAGAAAAATACAAATTTCTATTAAGAGACATAATGGAGACTCCAGAGAATATTAACCTTACTCAAAGATGAAAGGAGAATTTGAGTGCGTAATAATCATGAAATAGACGATTTTATCTATCAAGTTGATGTTTCCGTTCCATTAGTAGTTATGATGTGTGGTGTGGCTGGATCGGGAAAAACAACATTTGCTCAACGATTAGAGCAGAGGGGCTTTGTACGTCTCTCTATTGATGAAGAAATTTGGGCTACAAATGGTCGTTACGGAATTGATTATCCAGTTGAAATCTATGAGCAACTAAAAATTAAAGCCGAGTTAAAGCTGCGTAATGAACTAGTACATCTTTTGAATGAAAAGCGCAATGTGGTTATTGATTTCAGTTTTTGGCAGCAGAAGAGACGAAATGAATATAAGAAGCTAATTGAAGATGGAGGAGGAGAGTGGAAACTGGTTTATTTGAAAGTTCATCCTAATGATTTGCGTGAACGACTTCGCATTCGGAGCCAGCGATTCGATGCTAATGCTGCGTTTACAATAACAGAAGAAATTTTATCTTCTTTCCTCAAGGGTTTTGAAGTGCCTTCTGGAGAAGGGGAAATTATCATAGAGCTAAAGAATAATCAAAGTGACTGATGTGTTGAGGTTCCAATGAAGGCGCTGACATCGGTGACAAGGCTTAAAGATGAAGAATATATCTCAATCTTAATGAACCAAGCACATTGAAAGTGATAAATTCATTGAAAGTAGCTCGAAGAAGCCCCTAAAATCTTGCCAACACCGTATTCACACTGAGGGGCTAAGCCCCTTGGTCTGCCAGAGGGATTTCGAGGAAGTAGTATCCAGTAGACAACTCCTGTGAGGCTAAGTCTTCGACCCAGTCGCTCCATTAAGTCTCTCGGGTTCGTGAATACAACAACGGTAGATAAAATAACGAAGAAGTTTATATTGGGAGTTGATTCATTGAAGTATTCAACTGTAGTTCTTGACTTGGACGGAACATTATTAAATTCAAAAAAAGAAGTATCTAAGAGAAACGTAGATGCGGTCTTATCTTGTTATCAGAAAGGAATGAGAATAATATTTGCAACAGCTCGACCGCCAAGGGCGGTTAATTGGTTGCTTCCACAAGGATTAGTAGATATCGGGGCTTTTGTATATTACAACGGAGCTCAAGTGATGTGTAAGGAAACCAAGATAGAAATTAATGAATCAATCCCTGCTAATGTAACTACAGAAATTCTTGATTACTGTTTGAAGTGTGACCCTCAAATTGAGCTGACTATGGAAGTGAAGGATGAGTGGTTTAGTTTAAGAGAGCTTGATTATATTAGCTCAATGAACACACAATCAAACCCCATAGTAAAACCCTTAAAAGAATTAAAGCAATATGATGCTACGAAGATACTTCTGAATGGCAATAATCACAATTTTGGATTGTTTGAAAAATTCGAGGGTAGAGTGAATATACTAATTACGGATAATAATAAATTAGTACAAATCATGCCTCTTCTGGCATCTAAGGAAATGGCAATTACTAAACTCTGTGAATTATATAATGTAAAATTGGATTCCGTTATTGTATTTGGTGATGATCATAATGATGTAGGCCTCTTTAAGATGGCGGGATATTCTATTGCTATGGGAAATGCGATTAGGGAATTGAAGGAAATCGCTGATGAAATAACCGTTAATAATGATGAAAACGGTGTTGCTGTAAGTTTAGAAAGATTTTGTGGGTAACTCAAGGTTACTTTATCTAACAGTACATTCATACACCGTCTCACTTGTTCCTCGGTCGCCAAGAAGGATATCGGAGAAGTTGATTAAGGTGACACATTCAATCAGCTAAGTCTATTGACCCGTTCCCTACGGTAAGCTGCTTTAACGTCAGGAATACAACAACGGTAGATGAAATTACCAGAGCAAAGTGATGTGAACCCATGAAAAGGATTCGAATACACAAATGGATAATTGAATATGATTTTAATAAAACCAAAGAGTTCTATAAATCTTATCATTTAATTACTGAGGGGTGCGAATGTTTAAATTGTAAGAACTTTGTTGAGGCAATTCCATTCCTATCGAAGGATGTTGTAACCTTTTTTAATAGTTTAGGAATAGATCCAAGAAAAGAAGGAGAAGTATCTGAATACTGTGAGAATGAAGATGGAACCCATTTATATGGTGGGTTCTTTCATATAGTTGGTAGATTGATTAGTGGACCTGATGTATGGAACGAAAATGATGAATCAGGAACAATAACTTCATTAGACAAAGATTTATATAAAATCGATAACTTCAGATTTGGATTTACGAATGAGATAAATTTAGTGCGTGATGGATTTCCAGAGCCAATATTACAAATTGAATTCGAAGGGATCGTTCCGTGGGTAATTTCGGAGTAGTCTGGTAACATCATCTAACATTATATCCGCGCATCGGAGCCTGGCGGCTCCTCGGTTCGTCCGAAGGATATAAGCAGAGGAGCTTAATCAGGCGGATACATCCGCACAGCCTAGCATCGCGGCCGCTTAAGTAGGTGGGACGACGTGGATACAGGAAGGTTAAATGAAAATACTGAAAAGCATAAGATTAGAAAGGATGCGAGTCATTATAGTAGACTTCAATGATAATAAATTTAATGCTTTTTTCCAACAACTCGAAAATATTAAACAGACTTATAGTGAATTATCTTCTTCGTGCTTACATAAGAACTCAAAAATGCCGTGGACTGAATTTAAAAAAGAATATGAAAGCATTGGGGAAGTAATTAACGAGGAAAAGTTCAATCATATCCAAGCAGAATTAATAGAAGAAGTAATGTATTCAATATTAGAAATGCTGGATGGTTATAGTAATTTAGGTTTTGATCTTGATGTGATAGACAAACAAACAGGGGAATCTATAAAAAATGGAATACAACTACATGATAGATATAGAGATTTTATAGATAAGAGTAAGTAGTGGAAGCGGATCAGGAAGACAGTATATCATCATAATATTCGCGCATCGGGCATGTGCCCTTGGTACGGAAGAAGCCGAAGACCCTAGCATTCGCTAGAATCGAAGATGCAGGAACGTTAGCAGAAATCAGGGGAATGCTTAATTAAATTATAAAGATTAGATAAACTATTAGTTAAGGACGGTGATTTCAATGAGTAGCTTGTTACTAACCTCTTGTGGTTTTTATACTGATGATATAAAAAATCAATTTCTGGATTTTATTGATGAAGATATTTCTCAATTAAAAGTCTCAATTATTACAACAGCATCCCCTAGAAAAGAAACTAATAGATATGCACAAAGAGCAATGCAAGAGTTTAAGGACATGGGATTTCAGCATATCAATTTTGTAGATATAGAATTTGATGACCCACATATTCTCTTACATAGAGATGTTATATATATCAATGGTGGAAATCCATTTACATTATTGTATTACGCTAAGAAAAGTGGTGCTGATGAAATTATTAGAACACTGGCCGCACAGAATGTAATTATAGTTGGAGTAAGTGCAGGAACGTTATTACTGGGGCCGAATATTAACATTGTCGATTTCTTTACTCCACAGATGAACACAATGGATTTAACGGATTTTAAGGCATTAGGTGTAACCGACAAGCTTATTTTTCCTCACTATGATAGAGAGGACGTATTTAAAGATCGTACTAATAAAACAATTGAAGAGAGAATAGTAGAATTTGAAACTAATGAGAACTGTAAGGTAACAAGGCTTAAAGATGAAGAATATATCTCAATCATAATGAACCAAGCACATTGTAAGTCGTAAATTCATTGAAAGTAGCTCGAAGAAGCTCATATTTTAGGAGGAGTCTTTATGATATTAGAAAAAGTTATAAATAGAATTGCAATACAAAGTGAATATAAGGATTTGGTTGATAAGTATGTGGATCATATTCTTAACGAATTCAAAGATAAGACTCATAGTATTTATATGTGTGGCTCGATTCCAAAAGGAACGGCTCAACCTTTTAAGTCAGATGCAGACTTTACTATTGTATGTGCAAATCCCGAAGATATTGATTACGAAAGATTGTCAATGATTAAAGACAGGCTTTTGGAAGAATATCCATTCGTCACTAAGATGGATACGACCATTTGCTCGATTGATGATGTATTAAGTAGACCGAATGATTGGGGTTTTTGGATTAAGATTATTTGTGTTTGCATACATGGGGAGGACATTGGTGAAAAAGTACCCCCGATCATAATTTCTCCAGAATTCATTTTAGACTTAAATACAGATACCAAGGAGGAAGTAGATCGTGTACATCGTTCACTTTCTAATGTTAGTGATCACTCAATGAAAACTAGATATATTAAAGGTTACTCTAAGAGATTAATTCGTGCATTATACTCTTTGGTTTTAGAAGATACAGGGGTATGGGAAGATGAAATCATTAAGATGAAGAATGCCATATTAAACTATTGTGAGATTGACTCCGCTTTAGTTGAGTATCTGTATGCTTGTTACTTGGATAGCGATGTATCTGTTGAAGAGTTTCTGGAAATCGCAGATGAAGTATATAGCTATTTTGAGAACGTCTTACATACAATGGCTACTTCCAGAAATTAATTTAGCTAACAACATATTGACGCTCGTAGTCACTCTGAGAAGCGAGTGACCACATCCAGCCCCGATTGAAAGGAGAAAACATGATACTTGGGTTGTATGAAGCACATTTACCAGTGAGTAACTTACATCAATCAATCGAATTTTATTCTAAATTAGGATTAGAGCTGGCCTGGAGAGATGAAGATACAGCTTTCTTCTGGATTGAAAAAGAAAAGAGTTGGGATGATCCAGATGGAAATAGTTTAGAATTAATGTGTTTTGTAAGTGTCCCTGAAAACTTAAAGAATATATCCAATAAATTATCAATCGAAGAATGGGAAGATCTTTTGAAAGATAAAAACTAAAGAATGTATTGGGGTATTTAAAAGATGTATCAGCATCAGATAAAATAATATTCACGCTGCGGCTCCTTTTGGAGTCTTGGTCTGCCATATGAAAGCGCTTCATCAGGTATATTCAACTACGTTGAAAGTATGAATACAGAAACGTTAGGCGAAATAATTGCTAGTGGAAGGAGATTTAAATGCATATTAGAGGAATAATTCTTGAAGGATACTCAAATGCCGGGAAGACTTCAGTATTAAAAGCAATTAAACGTTATCAATCACAAGAAGAATCCTCAGAACGGAGCGTAGTTATTCTTGGAGAACATTATTCTCAAATTTTGAATAATAAACATGGAGAATATGTAAGTCTAACCCGAGAAGGACACATTGAGTTACTTAAAGAGCGGGTTGAAATGCTAAAGAAACTTAACGAATGGGCAATTCAACTTGGTCCTGCATCTAGAGGATCTAGGGGACTATTTTATGTTCTGGAAAGGTTTCATTTAAATCATAGAGCTGCATTTGTAGATTCGGATTTGGATGAGATAAATAAAATAGAAGAACAGCTTGAGTCTTTAGGTGCCAGGTGTATTTTGCTTACAATCTCACCCGAAGTCGTAGAAGAAAGAATTAAAAGTAGACAACCAGAAGAATGGATCTATGAAACAGAAGAAGAAGTAAGATCGTCGGTAAGTGAATTATTAAAAATCCAAAATGTATTAAGACATCAAGCTCAAATCTCAAGAGTGCCAACAATAGAAATCAATACAGATGGTAAGGATTGGGATGAGTATGTAAGGGTAATCATGGAGGGCAACGACATCGCCTAACCAGATGTTCAAGCATCGTCGCAAGTGCTCCTTGGTCGGGTAGAAGCTATAAGCAGAAGAATGTATCGAGCCAGACGTATCAGATCAAAACAACAACAAAGGAGCAATATTATGACAATTATTTTCAAAGAAATAAAAGACATTGATACACAGGCAATTCAGGAACTGTTTCACTCGGTGGACTGGAAATCAGGAGATTTCCCAGAAGATCTGAGACAAGCAATAAACAACTCTCATACGGTTATTACAGCATGGAATGATACTAAATTAGTTGGCTTAATAAATGCATTGTCTGACGGCGTGATGACAGTATATTTTCATTACATGTTAGTACACAAAGAATATCAATCATTAGGAATTGGAAAGAAAATGATGGAAAAAATGCTTAGTCGGTATTCTAATATCAAAACAAAAGTGCTTATATCCTATGATAGTGCAGAAAAATTCTATGGATTATTTGGATTTAAGCCAGAAGAAGGAACTAAAGCCATGTTTATTTCAGATATGGTATAGCATTTTGTGAGTTTTTCCACGAAGTTGGGATCATCAGATAATAACACGTTTCAGTTCTAGGCATTTAGCTATTCCATTCGAGGAAGAGTGGTTATTTAAACCACCATAGGAGGAATTAGAATGAAATTTATCGTTTCTGCTAGTGTAATCGTTCTCAATGAACATAATGAGATTTTACTTATGAAAGGTCGAAGAGGCTGGGAAATGCCTCAAGGTTGTGTTGAAGAAGGAGAGACTATTAGGCAGGCAGCAGTTAGAGAAGTGAAAGAGGAAACAGGGATTGATATTGAATTAATAAAATTTTGTGGTTTGTATCAGAACATAACGCGCGGTGTATGCAACAATATATTTACTGGAAAACCGATTGGTGGAGCTTTAACTACCAGTGATGAAAGTGAAGAAGTGGGCTACTTTACTTTAGAAGAAGCTGGGCAAATGATAACATGGGGGAATTTCTATGAAAGAATTCATAATGCATTAGATGAGAAAAGCCATCCTTTTTTGATTGAATTTTCAAAATAAGGTCACTCATTATGGTAGACTCCACCTTAAAGCCGCTCCTATCTTGGTTGGTGATGTTCTAGACAAACACCATTCGACCCAAGATAGGGGCGCTTTTTATATGATTGTACCTTCGTAACTCAGGTTTATTGTGCTAGTTTTCTAATCAAAATACAGATATGAGAGTAGTTTAATATAAGGAGCAGCCGGAGAACAAAGGTTGCTTCTTTTTTTGCTTTTACACTTCGCAAATGGAACATTGTGGGTTATATTGGATATGATTTGGTTCTATAGTAGAGAAATGGAGAGGTGGTCAACCTTGGATGAAAATGTACGCTTTCCGATAGGAAACTTTGAGCCAAGTCTTAAATTCTCTAATGAGGACCGAATCCACATCATTGGTCAAATTCCCGGAATTACGAAGACCTTAAGAGAGATTACACAACATCTCAATGATGATCAGCTCTGTACTCCTTATCGTGACGGAGGTTGGACAATCACACAGATTGTGCACCACCTTGCGGACAATGACATGAACGCTTATATCAGATTTAAGAGAGCGTTAACTGAAGATGAACCGATGGCAAGCTCATATCGAGAAGATTCATGGGCATCATTACATGATTACAGGAATACGCCCATTGAAGATTCAATTTTGCTGATGGAGATACTACACAAGCGATTTCTCACTCTGCTGCTTGGTTTACATCCCGATCAGTTTAGACGAACACTCCGAACAGAAGTGTTAGGTACAATTACATTGGATATCGCGATTCAAAGATTTGTATGGCACGGGCAGCATCATATTGCTCAAATTAAATCTTGTATAACATCGCAGAGGTGGTAGGGTTTTATACATCTCAAGTGTGGAGGTAACATAATGGGAAATTGTGAATTGAATTTCTGAGGAGCCTTGGGCTGCTGCTATCAATTACCTAGGATTAGTATGTAAACGGATTCAGAACTAGATGAGTGACTGCGTTTTAAATATAAAGTCAAATAGAAGTAATCTTGATTAGGGGGATACGGATGTTGATTGAAGATGAAAAAGTATACCCTGATTGCGCAGTTGAAATAAGAATAGTAGACGTTGGCGGATTAACAAAACCACAGCTTATACAGAAACTGGAGCAACACTCTATTTTATTGAATAAATATGGAGAACAGTTGTTAAATGATGAAAGATTTATAGTTTCCAGTACAAAGCAAAGCTTGCAAACGGTTGAGTTGACCGTCAGACAACTTGGATTTTCGGATGGTGCTACGACTTTTGAGCTCTTTCGAAGAGCAAATGATCTTGGGTTGGAATGTTGTCCGGTTGAGTTAGGACCTTATCTAAGAATGCAATATTTGGATCAGCCCGAGATATGTTCTACCAATATTTCAGAGGGTAACAAAGCTCCGTCCGGCTCCATTACCATAGCATCTGCAGCCCTTACGGAGGATAATGAATTTCCAAAAGGTTTTTATCTCAGACGAATAAACGACAAGTTATGGTTACGAGGATATATTGCCGACGATTTGCATATTTGGAGTCCTCATGATCGTTTTATCTTCTGTAGGGCTCAGCTTTCTATTGTATGAGATCAGAAAGGTATTTTTGAAAGGAAAGGAGTGAAAGACCAATGGATATCAAAAACAAAAGCGGAGATGTGCTTGGAAAAATTCAAATTGAATCCTTACGCAATGATCATGCGATTGACCGAATCGTCATTGACTTAAAGCCTGGTGACGGGAAGGCGATTTATACCGCAGATGTTATAGAAAATCAATTCACGCAACAGACCAATTATGCACCCATTCCATGGGAAGACGGTTTGGAACAATTGCAGAAACATTATTCTCCATGGCAGCCGAAATTTCCGATTGATTCTGATATAGATGCCATTCATGTATTTTATGGATTTGATAATCTAACTCCGCAAGAAATCGATGAAATGATTGAAGAAAGTAACAGGTCAGGCAGAAATGTAGTGATTCGAGACTTGAAGCCCAATAAGAAAGTTGTGGGCATCAGCATAACGTATAAAGAATACGGTGGTTATAAACTTAATATTTTCGGGACAACAAAAAGCCGAATCGCATTGCCTGATCATGATGGTACTACGGTTAAGCAAGCAGCCATCCGTGGCGTCGAAGCATTTTATATTTTCAATAACGAAGCTTCCCAATTGGTATGGATCGAAGAGGACGTGCATGGGAAGGCGTTGCAATACGAGATCATTGGCGGAAATATGTCAGAAGATCTTGTGATGAAGATTGCGAAGTCAATGAACGGATAAATGATGATATTAATCTGAGTGAGGTGCAACGATGAGTTACAAAACTATTCTCATAGACCAATTAAACGCCTGTTATCATGACAAGAGCTGGTTTATACCGCTTCATGATATTCTGACAGACCTCAATGCGGCGGAAGCCGCTTATGTAAAGAATGAGGGGGAGCATTCCATTTGGGCGATCGTCAATCATCTTATTTTCTGGAATGAGAAGTGGCTTGAGAGATATATTGCCGAACAGGTCGATGGGCAGCATTCAGTGAATAATGAGGATACATTCGACATAGATACGTCTAACCTGAATGATGTGGAGTGGAGCAAGACATTACATAGACTGAAAACCGTCTTTAGTGATTGGAACAGGGCACTCGAAGATAGCGAAGAACATAAACTGACCCGTGAAATCCCTTCCTATTTCAACGCGCCATGGTGGGGAGTTGTATCAAATCTATGTATTCATAACGCCTATCATATTGGCCAGATCATGCTGCTCAAAAAATCAATGAAACACACCTAGTACACGCTGTATTACATTTATAAAATTATACTTAAGCAAAGGAAGAAGATTATCATGGAAAAAGGCAAAATTATATTTTTGAACGGTGTAACCAGCTCTGGTAAAACTTCAATTGTAGAGGCGATGCAATCATACGATGATCCGTTTTTCTATGTTGTGGCTAATGATTTATTTGAAAATACGATTGGTGATAAACATCTTCAGACGGATTACTGGAAGTATCTGAGTGAAGCGATTGTAATGATGTATCATACGGCAAAAGTATTTTCAGACCATGGCAAGCATGTTCTGATCGATGGCATACTTGTAGAAAGACCGGAGCTCGCGCCGCATTATGAACAAGTCAAACAGATTTTTGAAGGGTATCCACTGGATATTGTGGAACTGCATTGTCCTCTCGATATCTGTCGTCAGCGGAACATTGAACGTGGTGATCGAAGAGAAGAGCAATCGGATGAGCAGCATCAAATCATGGCTAAACACATCCACTATAGCTATTCGATTGATACAAGTATGAACACACCGGAAGAATGTGCAGAGAAGATTATTGCAGCGCTGTTTTAAACACAATGCTATGGGAGTTGGTGACCATTCGTTCCGCATACTGGAGATATTTTCTATATGTTGTAGAGCATAAATTGAACGTGCTGATCGAATGTTGGCAAGAAGGTCTGTATGTGCAAGGTTTAATTCATGATATATCCAAGTTCTTTCCGCAAGAATTTATTCCCTATGCAATTCATTTTTATTCAGAACAGAAGGATGAAGACACCCATCTAAGATGGAAGAATGCATGGCTACATCACCAAAATCATAACAAACATCATTGGGAGTATTGGATTGTAAATAGGAATACAAAAGAAGCTCTGCCCATGCCTACGAAATATCTGATAGAAATGGTATGTGATTGGAGGTCTTTTTCAAGAAAATGGGGACGTAAAGTGAAAGATTCTAATCTGGTAGAACGAATGATAAATTCACAAGATATTATTTTACATCCAGTGACGAGAGAAGAGCTTGAACAGTTATTTATTAGAAAGGATGAGAAGTTCATATGATCATGGAAGCGGATCGTTATTGCAAATAAAAATACTCGATATCGTGATAATTAAGCAAAAAAGCTGAATTCCGAAACTGTGGAGGTTATGATGACCATTCATACGATTGAATTAACTCAGGAAAATCTGATTGGTTCATTTACCAATGAGGTAACTCCCATTTTGAGCGTGAAATCTGGTGACTCTATTCGTTTTCAGACACTGGATGCGGGCTGGGGAACGGGTGTGAGTTATGCGGAACGCATGAAACCTTTTGATCGACAAGGTGAAAAAGATGGAGGTCATGCCTTAATCGGTCCGATTTATATCGATGAGGCGAAGCAAGGACAGACGTTGGAGATTATTTTCAATGAGATCGTACCCGGGAGTTACGGGTTTACTTCCGCTGGCGGATATCCGAACTGGCAGAACCAGAAGTTACATCTAACAGAGGTTGAAGAACTGTCGCTGAACTGGACACTTGATCGCCAAACGATGAATGGAACCTGTGAAATAAAAGGAAAGTCCTTCACTGTATCTCTCTCGCCGTTTATGGGTGTAGTGGGCATGCCGCCAGAGTCAGGTGGAATTCATACGACTTGGCCGCCTCGCTATTGTGGAGGGAACATCGACTGCAAGGAACTGGTGCAGGGAAGTAAATTATATTTACCTATCCCCGTAGACGGAGGTTATCTCGCGATTGGTGATGGTCATGCACGGCAGGGGGACGGTGAAGTCAGCTGTCAGGCCATTGAATGTCCGATGGAATTGGTGGATGTCACGCTTAACGTGATTGATGATATGATTTTGACCAATCCTCGTGCACATACGCCGTCCGGCTGGCTTACCTTCGGTTTTCATGAAGATCTGAATGAGGCTACGGTTTAAGCATTAGACGGGATGCTCAATCTGATGGGTGAGTTGTACGGACTAGATCGAGTGGAAGCGATTGCACTTGGAAGCGCGGTAATTGACCTGCGTATCACCCAAATTGTGAATGGCGTTAAGGGTGTGCATGCTGTCCTTCTGCATGACGCTTTTAAGTAACTTAAGGCCTGTTATACGTCGTATTAGTTGAACTTGGGGGTCGATAAAATGAAAGGCAGACCACAGATCGTTTTAGATATCGCAGGGGTTTTGTTAAGTAATATGTCGTTGACGTGCTGGAAAGATATGAGTGAGGAAACCAACCTATCGGCAGAATCTTTGAAAGTACATTTTGCAGGAATCAAACGAAAGCTCTGGACAGGAATGATGAGGGAAGAAGAGTTCTGGCAATCGTTGAAGGAGATGTATCCTGAATTATCAATAAGCCGAGCGAAGGACATCTTATACAATTCGATTGTTCCCTTACCAGCCGCTCAATACCTTGAGCGATGGAGTGAGTTCGCAGATATCCATCTACTCAGCAATCATTGTAAGGAATGGATTGAGCCGAATCTGAGCCGTTTATTCTCATTTACCAAAAGTGTAACCATCTCTAATCAAGTGGGTTTATGCAAACCTGAGATTGAGATATACCAACGGGTAGAAACCTTCCTGTCAGCTGGAAAAGAGGTTCTATTTATAGATGATCAAGAGAAAAATTTACATTCTGCTAAGCTACTTGGTTGGAAGACTTTACTGGCTGACGAAGAAGGAGATTGGGTTAATGAAGTTGAGTCATTGCTAATTTAGAATGAAATCCAGAAACTAATAAGTTCCGGATAATACCTGCTGAACTCGTCAGTCAATGAAAGAGAATAATAGAACAGCATGCATAACCGCTAAACTCCAAATTGCTTTAGATGATGATCTAAATGCTTGTATATGCCTTTACCCCATTGCTCGGCTGTTAATTTTCCGAAGAAGGGATGGGGGTGGCGGGATAATTTTTCTGAAGCACCTTGTTGAAAGATATTAATCTGCTGCTCAAGCTTTTCTTTTTCTGCCATAAACTGTCGTTGGTCATCAATAATGATTGTCGGGATTGTAGACATATTATGGGGCAAGGGCTTGTCATTATAAAACATTGGTTTTGCGAACCGTCCTATGAGTCTCCCAAGTAATCCTCTAGGTGGAAAAGCATTTCCTAAGGGGATATCATGAAATGCTGAACAGTGAGCCAACATTTGAGAGACCTGCATCGTGCCCCATTCAGGGATGGAATTTTCACTAAGTTGATCCATGCGCTCTGTAATTTCAGCAGCATTGATCGTATCAAATATACTTTTCACAAGAACACCTCAGTCCTCTAGGATATAAAATTTGGACTTAAACTATCATCATTCTCCTATTGAAAGGTTTATCCTCTTACTATCAAGAATAATAAGATATGGTAAGTTTAGTCAATGTATTATGGGAAAATCACAATTGAAATCGGAGGATACGAACTTGGAAAATAAGGAGACGTTTAATCTCGTAACAAATGAATATGAACGATATAGACCCGTCTATCCGAGTGAAATGTTTGATGATATTTTTACATACCTGAATCTTAATAAAGAGGATTCCATTCTTGAGATTGGCTGCGGAACGGGGCAGGCGAAGGAAAGCGATTTCAATTGATTGTGTCAGGAACGGCCTTTCACTTCATTAATCCGGAAGTTGGTTACCACCGGGCTTGGGAATTGCTAGAGAATACAGGCGGCATTGGACTTTTCTGGACGATTCATGTACCGGTCTATGACCAGCTACACAATGAAATTCGTTCCCACTACATAGCATTAGCCCCTCATCTGGATGATTCGCACTATCCTTCGCCGGATGAAGTCATTCAGGAGCGCAAAGAAATGACTGAACGATCCGGCTTGTTTACGGATATTACGGTTAAGGAGTATAACTGGATACAGTCCTGTTCCAGCGAAGAGTATGTCGCGCTGTTAAATACCAATTCCAAACATCAGCAGCTGGCTGAGGATGTTCGGCGTTCACTTCTGGAGCGAGTCAAAGATTCCATTGATGCTGCAGGTGGAACGATAGAGAAACAACATAAGGTTGCTCTTTTTCTAGGGAAGAAAAAGGTCTAAGGATATATGTTTTTATTATTCCACAGAAGAACAGGAGGGAATTTATGAGTGATCCGCGTTCAACATACAGTATCCAAACGGCAGTTTTAAGTTTACAAGAGGAATTAGAGAGGTTAAAGATACAGGCGGTAATGGGGTGGTCCAAAGAATTCCGAAATCTAGAGTGGTATGGTTTGAAAAATGGAATGCGTGTATTGGAGGTCGGAAGCGGACCAGGTTACATTACAGAGCAACTATTGAACAGTCTGCCGGACAGCGAGCTTACCTCGCTTGAGATTGATCGTTCACTGCAAGCACAAGCCAAAGAACGGCTGAAAGATATTCCTTCCAAGCGATTACAATTTGTAGAGTCTTCCATCTACCAGATGGATCTGCCTGATGATTCTTTTGATTTTGTCGTGGCAAGACTTATCTTTCTTCACTTGAACAATCCTGACGAAGCTGCAAAAGAGATATATCGTGTACTGAAGCCTGGCGGACGTCTTGCCATTATTGATGTGGATGACGGCGTTTTTGGAGCAGTGAATCCTGATGTTCCTGCTTTGCATACGGTATTAATGAAAATTTCGGACTATGTGGCACAACACGGCGGTAATCGTTTAATTGGTAGAAGTCTGCCGCGTCTCCTTTCTGAGAGCGGATACATCGATGTTGACATCGATTCTGTCCTTCAACATAGTGATCTGTTAGGTATAGAAGGGTTTAAGCAGCAGTTTAATCTTAATCGTTTTGTACATTTTGCTGAAAAAGGTGTGATCAGTTCGGAGGAATTTGCTCAGCTGCAACACGCTTCTGAAGCGATAAATCATTCGCCGGAAGCCTATGCCATGATGAATTTCATTACAGCTTGCGGCACGAAGCCAGTGACATAGCTGGGTTGAAACTAATTAGGGACGGAGGATGGGGATGAATATCGTTCAATCTTTTCAGGAATTAGTAGTTCGAGGGGATCATCAGGGTATGATTGAGTTACTGAAAAACTATGAACAATCCAGGAAATTGTCTGTCCATGAACGAGGCTGGGTCTACTGGAATATTTCAGATGGTTATGCCTTGTTAAGAGAGCCGGAACCGCTTTATGCCAATCACCGGGAATTCTTCATATGGGGGAAAGAAAATCTCACCCCGGAGCAGTTACACTGGATCGTTTCGGATTCGACACAAGCGTTGTCATTATCTCTGGGGAACTACTTTGATGATTGGATGGATTGGTATCAGTATGCTTGTGATCATGCCCCGAAGTTGGATACCAACCGAGGTGTTCGATTCGAGAGCCATCGGGCTTTGGGTGGTTCGCTTTGGGTTTTGGAGAGATACAGTGAAATGGACAGTATGCTTGAAAATATGAATCAGCTCATACAAGAAGATGAGACATGGTCCAATATACTTTTTGCCCGAATTACATACAACAAACAGCGTCTGGCCTATCTGCATCATGCCGGGGAGGTTGCGGGAGTCGACGCTCTTTTGAACGAAACGATGGACTGGATTGATGAAATCAATGATGGAGCAATTCCTATTTCAAGAAAAGATGAGCTGGTCGGCAGCTGGGAGGATATTAATGTTTCCAGAAATTCGCAGAGAGATATCAACATTGCGTTAAACAATTTGGCCTGTATTTTAACAGATATCGAAAAGTATGAGGAAAGTGTGAAATTGTTTATGCAGATACAGGAACGTGGTCACCACATAAATGCATATGGTTTTTCCAAATGGATATATTCGATCTGGAAGACAAGAGGGGCTGAGGCAGTTAAAGATGCATTAGCAGATAATGCATCTTATGAAATAGCGGACCTTGTGAAACATACTCCTAAATTATCAGAGATCAAAGGTTTAGCATGAGGTGATTTAAGTCGCAAGAGGCCTGCACAACAACGTGAAAGGAGCGATGTGATATGAGAAACAATACAAATCTGAGTAGAAGAAATGGAGTTGCCAGAGGTGTTTTTGTCTAGCGCAGAGGACCCAAGGAAGTCTTCAGTGGGATTCCTCTGTGTAATTTTCACGAGGAGGAATTTCAATATATGATTCATTTAAAACGTGTATCGGTGGATAATTGGTATGCATGTACTCAACTGAATGTAACGGAAGAACAGAAAAAAAGTTTTCCCGCTCCGGTTGTATATTGGATTGCTGAATCCAAAGTAGTGGAAGACTTTCAACCCATGGCCATCTATTTTGATTCGGATCTGGTTGGATTTGCTGTGTACTCAGATAAGCCGGATCATGAGGATAACTACTGGCTTTTTGCTCTAATGATAGATACAAAATATCAGGGCAGAGGTTATGGAAGAGAAGCATTGAGGAAGTTAATTGATCTAATGAAAGAATCGCAGAATTGCAAACGCATCATGATTGGACACAGGCCGGAAAATGGTATCGCCGAAAATCTGTATGAATCACTTGGTTTTCACAGCGTAAGTGAAGGGCTGATTGATGGCGAAGTCGTTCGGCTTCTAAGATGCAAGTAGTGCCAAAACACACGCGATGTGGATTGTAAAGGAGGTAGCTTGTCTTTGAAGCATGTACACATTATTTTCTCATTACTCTTTATCATGTTAGGAATTGTGATTATTACGATCTCGAAAATGATTGAAGAGGCGATTCCCAAGCTAGGCTATGCAGCATTCCAGTCAGCAGCAGCTGGCAGTTATACTCCGAGTGATTATCAAGTGAATTTTGCACTGAATTATTGGATAGCCGCGATATGTATTTTGGGTGGAGTTATCTGTTTAATTAGTACAATGAATGTTGTCAGAAACTACATTCGTGAAATGAATATAAGAAACAGAGCGTTTGATGAAACTCATAATTATGACGACACAAGAGAACTGAAATAGGTTATGATATGACAAAAAAAAAGAAGGGGCGGATACACATGATTACATTCCAATACTTTGAACCGGAAGATTTTGATCAACTGATCGAATGGAGTGGGGATGAAGCATTTTTGCTCCAGTGGGCCGGCCCTCAGTTCCAATATCCACTTTCCAGAGAGCAACTATCGGATTATTTGCATGGCGCCAATGATAAGAACACTTCAAATAAGTTCATTTATAAAGTGATGGATGAATCAACTCAGGAGATTGTGGGTCATATTGCTCTTGGCGGTATCGATCGATATAATCGTTCAGGGCGTATTGGTAAGGTGCTACTTGGCAAGCCGTATCAGGGTAAAGGTTATGGAAGGCAAATGATCGATGAGGCACTTCGAATTGGATTTGAAGAGGAGAAGTTGCACCGGATCAGTCTGGGCGTATTTGATTTTAATGTCTCAGCCATCCGATGTTATGAAAAAGCGGGCTTTGTACAAGAAGGACTTATTCGTGATGCGAGAAGATATGAAGATATATTCTGGAATCTAATCGAAATGAGCATATTAGAAAACGAATGGAAAAAATGACTTCTCAAAAGGAACATCATACTTGAGAGTCATCTTTCTTGAGAAACACTTCGATGAACGGATTGTAATAACTACGTGTACGAAAATTTAAATGGGGAGGTCCTACTGTCATCAGAATGACAGTAGGACCTCCCCTTAATTACTACCTTCCTGGTTTATTTCAATGATCCCCGTATCAATAAATTCCTCCACAGGCACACCGTCGCTTGCGAGTAACAGGGTCTCCATCATTTTGGCACCCCAGACTCCTTCATTCTGCGAAATAACGGCAGACAATTGACCGTTGAGCAACCCGTTTTCACTGGTCGGGCTATCACCGAACGCGATTAAATGCCGGTTAAGGCCTTTTGCTTTCCAGATCAGGGTAGAGGCAGAGACAGAAACAAAATCGAGCCCGATAATCGCATTGAAGTGAGGGTGAGCTTGAATCATGTTCTCCATATCGGACATGGCTTGATCTTCATTCCCTTGATGATAACGAACTTCCAAAATTTCGATGTCTGTTTCACTGCGGATATAATCAATGAATCCATTAAGCCGCTGCTGCAAACCTTGCATCTCCTCCAAGCCATTCTCGACAAGAATCATACCTTGATTATGCAGGAGTCTTGTAGTCGTCATCGCGAACTGTTGGCCAGTGCGATAGTTATCGGCGCCCACATAAGCGATTCGATGACTGGATGGGACATCTGACTCAAATGTAATGACAGGAATACCTGCCGCTTGGGCTGCATCAATAACGGGTGTAAGTGCAGCAGCATCCACAGGAGATATAGCTATCCCGTCCACATGCTGTTTGATCATATTCTCCATGATACGGATCTGTTGTTCGGTATTGGCTTCATCAGGTGCGTTTACAATTAACGTGATATTGTGTTTCCCTGCATACTCCGTTGCATCCTTCGTGATCATCTCATAGGTTGGATACGTCATTGGATAGATAATACCGAAAGTTTTGCTCGCTGCAGATTTCTCTACAGGTGGAGTCGCAGGAAGTGTTGCAGCCATCTGCTGTGGGCGAATGTGTGCCGAACCGGATGAAATGATCATCGGGAACAGAAGGATTAGTGTAAGTAAAAGTGCAAATCTGGCTTTATTCATACATTGGCTCTTTTCTCATATCTGATGGTCTGGCCTGCGATGCCTCGGTTCCTTGAGTTCGGTATTCTCTTGGCGTAAAACCTGTTATTTTCTTGAATATATTAGAAAAATAGTGAGAATCGTTGTAACCGACTTTGTAAGCAATCTCAAAGGTTTTGTTGCTGGTTGTTTTCAACAACTCCTTGGCTTTACCGATTCGAATCTGGGTTAGATACTCCGTTATCGTTTGACCGGTTTCCTGACTGAAAATCTTGCTTAGATGACTTGGACTGATTCTGACGTGTGCAGAAATCATCTTCAACGAGACCTGTTCGTTATTGTATTCACGGGATACATAGGCTTTCACCTGATCAATGACATCACTGTATTTTCCAGAACACGCTGCTCTTCTCTGCCATAACAAGTTAAGCAGGGAGCACAGATATTGGGTGCAATCCTCCCAGCACGTAATCTTCCGGATCGTCTGCTGCAGGGAAGTAATGTTCTCATCTGAATGGTCACTCATGCGGAACAGCTGATTGGCGAGCCGAAACGACTCCAGCGTAAGGTCATTCAACAGATAGAAGCCATACGAGGAGGACTTCCAGTCGAAGGACTGTAATGGAGCGGCAAACTCCTGCACAAAATGGTCACGCAGATTGGGGCTGCCGATTTTGAGGAATTCAAGAAACGAATTCCTGTCGAGAAAAAGAGTCGTTTGCTCATCCAGGTTGATTTCACGTAGAGAAGCTCTGTTCTGAAGGGTGAGCCGGGTAATATATTTATCCTCCTCCGCTTCAAGATACGAGACATGAATTCCTTGCAGACGCTCCTGCTGACTGCCAATGCCCAGAATAATATTACATTTGAACGTATGCTCAAGTTCCATACGAACCCGCCCGCGAAGCTGCTCCAGATATATGGATATGGTGTCATCGGAGTGATACTTGAGCAGAAGCACCAACTCGGTCCGGCTTCGAATATTAGGAAGAAGTTCAACGTGGGGATCACGAGTTTCCTCCAGTATGGGAAGCAGCTTCTTCATCAAGGATTCCGGGTCCCGGGAATCATCTGTTAATCGAACATCGATAATGACAATTGTATAATACCTGGCCGAGAGAGGAAGTGAGAGTTGTTTGGCTGATTCAATCGCATCGGTTGTACCGATGAGTCCTCCGCACAGATCGGCCAGCAGTTTTTCTTTGGTGATCGTGCGGTTTGTCATGCGTTGATGTTCTTCATCCATTTGTTTGCTGACCTTATGCAGCATTTGGATTAGCTCTGCTGCGCTAATGGGCTTTAGACAGTACTCGGTCACACCAAGTCGGATGGCCTCCTGGGCATAGCTGAATTCATCATGACCGCTCATAATAATGATTTTGATATCAGGTTGTTGAGTGCGAACGATGGAGGTCAGTTCCAATCCGTTCATAAATGGCATTTTGATATCCGTAATCAGAATATCCGGAGCCCATTCATGAATTAAAGGTAACGCAAGTTCGCCGTCGGGTGCATCCCCGCAATAGTGAAAACCTTCCTTTTCCCAATCGATGCAGCTCCGTATATTCTCCCGAATTCCAATTTCGTCATCCACGATCATCACCTTTTTCAACGGTTAACCTCCTTGCTTTTGGGGATACGAATCATAAATGTGCTGCCTTCCATATACGTACTTTCCATTTCAACACCATAAGCTGGTCCGAAATAGAGTCGAATCCGGTGATGTACATTGAGCAGACCGAATCCGCCTTCCTGCTCGTCATATTGGGGTGAACGGGAACCGGCCGGCTTCTCCAGCTCTTCACGTAATTGTGCCAATCGATCCGCAGACATGCCAATTCCGTTGTCCTGTACGGTGAGAATGATGCTATTGTCCTCTACATATCCGTGTATGGATATCAGCCCTTGACCGCGTTTGTTCTTGATCCCATGGTAGAGAGCGTTTTCAATCAGGGGCTGCAGCGTCATTTTCAAAATGGGATAATCCTGAAGCTCACGATCAACGCTGATCTCGTAGGTGAGAATATCGTGGTACCTCATCTGTTGAATAACCAAGTAACTCCGCGCATGTTCAAGCTCGGTTTGAATGGATACCCAGTCGAATCCTTTATTCAGACTCAAACGAAAGAACTTCGAGAGGGCCTGCACAAGTTTGATTACATTTTCTTTTTTCTCTGCTTCAGCCATCCATAGAATAGATTCCAACGTGTTATACAGGAAATGAGGGTTGATCTGAGCTTGCAGCGTACGTAGTTCAGCTATTTTCACCTGTTCATTTTCTCGAATGCTCTTTTCGATTAGCATTTTGAGCTTATCCAGCATCACGTTGAAGCTTTTGCCCAGATCAGCAATTTCGTCCGAGCCGTGTGGTGTGACTTTGGCTTCCAAGTAACCGTTTGCAGCTTTACGCATCTTGTTCATCAGAATCCGAATGGGAAGAATCAGTCGATTATTCAGGAAAAAATATAACGATATCGCAAAGAAAGCACTTAACAAAACCGTAATGATGATCAATTGGCGAATGCTATTGGCCTCTGCAATGATTTCCTGATAAGGAGCTACCCCGATTATTTTCCATCCGGTCTGTTTTGAGGTGCTGTATACAACAAACTGGGGCTTGGATCCTGCAGAAAGGATAAAGCTGTCGTGCTGTAGATGTAAAGGAACCGATCGGATCTGATCCATCATGGTTAGGGATACCGGGGTGGCATCTGGCCTGAATAGTGTATTTCCGTATTGATCACTAATATAGAAAAAACCGGAATCCTTAATAGGGGTATTCGTCAAAAAATCATCAATGAACGAATCATTCAAATCAATTACTATGAACCCGATGACCTCATGCGTAATTCGCTCTTTGACCGTGGTTATAATTGAAAGCGCATTCTGTTTAGGGTAAGCAAACCCATCCAGCCTGTTATATTCGGCATAGGCTGCAGAATGAGGGATGCGCAGAATGGCATCCGGATACTGTATCAGATACTTGAAGTACGGGTTACGCAGCGGATTTCGTTCCAGCTTGAACACGCCTTTTCGTTCACTTATGCCTTTTCCATAGAAATTCACGAATGAGATATTAAGTACCTTGTCATACTTGTAGGTTTCCCGATAAAGATTGTATGTCTGAAGGATGGCTTTGGCTTCCGGGTAGGACTCCGATTGAGAATACAGGTATTGAAGCACTTGCGGGTTCTTGCCCAGTTCGAGCAGCCGTTCCGTATCCTCAAACAAGATATCAATGTTCCTGGCAAGCTGGTCGGCAACCAGTTGTGTCGAGGCCTTGTTATGATTGGATACGACCGTATAGGATTTATGGTAAGAAATCAATCCAACCACGATCAGTGGTACTGAACTGAGGATGATAAACATGCTGAGTAGTTTAAGCCTGAGGCTTGAAGCAATCCATTGAATGAGTTTCAACGTATTCCACTCCATCTGAAGGGATCAAAAATGTATCATTAGTATAACATGATTTTCTAATATGTAAGAGAATCGCTAAATACTACACAATTAAACAAAGAAATTACACTTTTTAAACTCCATTTTTTGAAATTACTAAATTATTACATAAATAAAGTATGAGACTCCATATAAGCTCGGAATGAAAGCGTTCTATAATGTGGTCACACCACAAGGTGAAACGAAAAAAGGGAGGATCACAACATGCGAACCAAAAAAAAGTGGGGACTTGCCATAACATTGGCTATGGTGATGCTGGTCAGCACGGCATGTAGCAGTACCAATGGAGGAGCAGGCTCCGATAATGAAACTTCAACGAGTGGGAATGGCAGTACACCTGCCAGCGCCAAAACAATTACGCTTGGTTTTTCGCAGGTTGGTGCGGAGAGTGGCTGGCGTTCGGCGAATACCAAGTCGATTCAGGATTCAGCCAAAGAAGCAGGTTATGATTTGAAATTCTCCGATGCGCAGCAGAAGCAGGAAAATCAAATTAAAGCTTTGCGATCCTTCATACAACAGAAGGTGACGGTGATTGCTTTTTCCCCTGTTGTAGAATCCGGTTGGGATACCGTATTGAAGGAAGCGAAGGATGCAGGCATTCCCGTGATTTTGACGGACCGTGCTGTGGATTCGCCGGATAAAACCCTCTACAAAACCTTTATTGGCTCCGACTTTGTAGAAGAAGGACGCAAAGCAGGTCAGTGGCTTAGTGACCAATACAAGGACACACAAGACGAGATCAACATTGTTGAGCTGCAGGGTACAACAGGCTCCGCACCAGCGAATGACCGTCAAGAGGGCTTTATGGAATTGATTGCTTCCAATTCGAAGCTTAAAGTGATTGCTTCACAATCAGGTGACTTTACACGTGCCAAAGGCAAAGAAGTCATGCAAGCTTTCCTCAAAGCACATAAAAAAATAGATGTTCTCTATGCACATAATGACGATATGGCACTTGGTGCAATTCAGGCCATTGAAGCGGCAGGATTGAAACCAGGCGTAGATATTACCATTATCTCTGTGGATGCCGTGAAGGATGGGATGCAGGCTGCTGCTGATGGCAAAATCAACTTTATCGTTGAATGTAATCCGTTGTTAGGACCTCAATTAATGGAAGCGGTTCAATCGGTAGTGGACGGGAAAGACATCGAACCCCGAATCGTTACGGATGAGACGACCTTCACATCGGAGCAAGCCAAAGAAGCATTGCCAACACGTGAATATTAAAAGCAGATTCGTATAACACCGAAAAGTCATTTTTCGACCAGGCTGTCGCTAAATGACTTTTTTCCATAACAAAGGAGAGGGTTATATGGCCGAGCAAGCACCCATTTTGCAAATGACAGACATCACCAAACAATTTCCCGGGGTTAAAGCGCTATCCAGTGTCAGCTTTCGCTTGTTTCCGGGCGAGATTCATGCCTTGATGGGTGAGAACGGAGCGGGGAAGTCGACGCTTATTAAAGTTCTGACCGGCGTTTATTCCATTGACGAAGGAACGGTAACGATGGATAACCGTGATCTCTCGATCTCCGGTCCGCTTGAAGCGCAAAAGGCGGGAATCAGTACCGTTTACCAAGAGGTCAATCTCTGTCCAAACTTAACGGTTGCTGAGAATATTTTCATCGGTCGGGAGCCGATACGATTTGGCAAAATCAATTGGAAGCAAATGAACAAAGATGCGGAGAACATTCTGCGAGACAGATTACATCTGTCCATCGACGTTAAGGCTCCTTTACAGACCTACTCGGTCGCGATGCAACAACTGATTGCAATTGCAAGAGCACTCAGCATCTCGGCAAAAGTGCTCATATTGGATGAACCCACATCCAGTCTGGACAAAAACGAGGTGCAGCAACTGTTTCGTATTATGCACAAATTAAAGAGTGAGGGTCTAGCAATTCTTTTTGTTACTCATTTTCTTGATCAGGTATACGAAATGTCGGATCGTCTAACGGTGCTCCGTAACGGGGAATTGGAAGGAGAGTACATAGCCGCCAGAACTTCCACGCATGGAACTGGTTCTCAAGATGATCGGCAAGGAGCTCGAGGTGCTTGAGGAGCTTCCGAAGGAAGCGGATGCTGCCCAGGCGGAGTCGGGAGAACTGTTAATTACCGCTAAGGCACTTGGACGCAAAGGAGCAATTGAGCCATTTGATCTGGACATTCGCAAAGGAGAAGTCGTGGGCTTGGCTGGGTTATTGGGGTCTGGTCGTACCGAGATCGCTCGCCTTTTCTTTGGTGCAGATCGTTCAGATGAAGGCAAACTGCTCGTTGTGGATACAGGAAGTACGGTCAAGTCGCCGCGTCATGCAATTGATCAGAATATTGCTTTTTGCTCCGAGAACCGTAAAACCGAAGGCATAATCGATGATTTGACCATTCGGGAGAACATTATTCTGGCTTTACAAGCGACACGAGGCTGGTCCAAACCCATCTCACGCAAGAAACAGGATGAGATCGCCGAAAAGTACATCAACCTGTTAAATATCCATCCGAAAAACCCGGAGCATTTAATTAAAAATCTGAGCGGCGGTAATCAGCAAAAGGTGTTGCTTGCACGGTGGCTGCTGATGAACCCCGATCTGTTGATTCTCGATGAACCTACGCGTGGAATTGATATCGGTGCCAAGACTGAAATACAGAAGCTGGTGCTCTCTCTGTCGAAGCAGGGTATGGCCGTGCTGTTCATTTCGTCCGAGCTGGAAGAAGTGATTCGTGTCAGCCACCGGATTGCCGTAATCCGGGACCGCAAAAAAGTGCAAGAACTTAGCGGGGATCAGATCCATCAACAGCAAATCATGAAAGCAATGGCAGGAGGTTAAAGAGATGGCGGGCAAGATGCGTAAACATCATTTGTTTTGGCCGTTATGTATGCTTGGTTTACTTTTAATCTTTAATTTGCTGTACTCTCCAGATTTCTTCTCCCTCGTCATGCGTGAAGGGAATCTGTATGGCAGCTTGATTGATATTCTCAATTTTGGAGCGCCTTTAATTCTGGTATCGATCGGCATGACACTGGTGATTGCGACCGGAGGTATCGATTTGTCCGTGGGCTCCATTGTAGCGATCTCCGGTGCCGTGGCTTGTATGAGCATCAGCAGAGGAGTGGATCAGAGTTCGCTCTGGCTTGTGTTGGGTGCACTTGGATTATCTATAGGTCTCTCACTGATCTTGGGCATATGGAACGGGGCGCTGGTTTCGGTTGCCCGAATCCAGCCCATTATTGCAACGCTTATACTGATGGTAGCCGGACGTGGGATTGCGCAATTGATTACGAGTGGACAGATTATTACTGTATCCAACGCGAACTACGCCTATATCGGGGCAGGTTCGCTTGCAGCATTGCCTTTTTCCATCTTCATCGTATTAACTGTGCTGCTTGTTGCCTCACTGTTGACGAGAAAAACGGCACTGGGACTGTTTATCGAATCGGTCGGAAGTAACGCAAACGCGAGCCAACTGGCAGGTATTCGTTCAAAAACGGTTATTCTCACGGTATATGTCTTCTGTGGTCTGTGTGCCGGCATTGCTGGGCTTATTCTCAGCTCGAATGTATCCAGTGCGGATGGCAATAACGCAGGTCTGTGGTATGAACTTGATGCCATTCTTGCTGTAGTCATCGGGGGTACTTCGCTCAATGGTGGTCGTTTCTATCTAATGGGTACCGTCGTTGGAGCACTCATTATCCAAACCTTAACAACGACGATCTATATGATCGGAGTCCCGCCAGAAGTTACGTTGGTTGTCAAAGCCTTTGTTGTACTGGCCGTATGTTTGATTCAATCCGATTCATTCCGCAATTCCATGGTGATCCGTTGGAAAAAACGTAAGTTTCCAGCCGAACAGGGGGTTAACCGCCATGTTTCTTAATCGTAAGTATCTCCCGGTCTTTGTCACTTTCGGCTTGCTGGTCGTGATGTTTGCCATAGGCTCTTTCCGATATACGGGGTTCTTTTCCACCCAGGTGCTGCTTAATCTTCTCATTGATAACGCATTTCTGATTATCACGGCGATTGGCATGACTTTTGTGATTGTATCAGGAGGAATCGACCTGTCGGTAGGCTCTGTCATTGCGCTGACGACCATCATTAGCGCAAGTCTGGTCGAGAAGCAAGGGTGGTCGCCTGCGATTGTTATACCTATGGTGCTTGTCATGGGTGCGCTCTTTGGCACAGTCATGGGGGCTATCATCCACTATTTCAAAATCCAGCCCTTCATCGTGACATTGGCAGGCATGTTTTTGGCGCGGGGGCTGTGTTATGTCATCAGTCTCGACACCATTACCATTACGAATCCATTTTACACACAGGTTGCACAGGCGAAAATTTCCTTGCCAGGGGGCAGCTTTGTCTCCATTAATGTGATAATTGCACTGGTTATTGTACTGCTCGCGATCTACCTGGCACATTACACCCGGTTTGGGCGCAACGTTTACGCCATCGGCGGAAGCGAGCAATCCGCGCTGCTTATGGGACTGCCAGTTGCACGTACCAAAATCCTGGTGTACACGTTCAGCGGTTTGTGTTCCGCGCTTGCCGGTGTTGTCTTTACCTTTTATATGTTATCCGGTTATGGATTACACGCCATGGGTCTTGAACTCGATACCATCGCCGCTGTTGTAATAGGAGGCACCTTGTTAACAGGTGGTGTGGGGTATGTGGCGGGAACCTTTATTGGTGTATTGATCCAGGGGGCTATCCAAACTATAATTAGCTTCGAAGGTACGCTCAGCTCATGGTGGACCAAGATTGTAATTGGCCTGATGCTGTTTGTTTTTATATTGTTCCAGCGACTTCTTAGCGGGCGGCGAGTATCCTCGAAATCACTGCATTAAGTTGATCGAATGAAATGATATTGAACACGGATACCGAAACAATGATATAACAATATGCGCTCTGCATAGGTGAATGCTGAGCGTAACATGGAGATGGGGGATACGTGAGTGAGAAGACATGTGAACTGGTTGTGTTTGTTCATTCTACTGCTGCTTGTCGGCTGCACAACCCCTGAGTCTGAATCTGTTCCTCCTCCCATCTCGTCTAACAACTTCGAAACTCTTCCCTCCGTTGAGGAATGGATGGAATCAGCGGTAGCAAGGGATACCTCTACGAAACCGATTGTCTTGGGTTTTTCACAACTGGGCAGAGAGAGTGCCTGGCGTCTGGCAAACTCCACGTCTATTCGGAATGCTGCGGCTGAATCGGGAATCTCCCTTGTAATAAAAAATGCAGAGCAGTCTCAGACGAAACAGTTCGAGGCTGTTCGGTCGTTCATCAGGCAAAAGGTGGATGTCATTGCCATTGCACCTGTCGTGGAATCGGGCTGGGATGGTATTCTTCAGGAGGCCAGGGATGCAGGTATACCCGTGATTATCGTAGACCGGTCAGTTGATGTCAAAGACACTTCACTTTTTGTGACAACGATTGGATCGGACTTTTATGAGGAAGGTGTGAAGGCCGGAAAGTACATTCAGGATCGGATGCGAAATCATCCGGGTTTGATACGAATTGCCGAACTGCAAGGCACGAGTGGTTCTACACCCTCCATCCAGCGTGGTGAGGGCTTTAGAAGCATTTTCGACACCAGAGCAGATATCATCTTCTCACAAAGTGCTCCTGCCGATTTTACGGAGGACAACGGGAAACAAGTGATGAAAGAATTCCTTCAGGTCCCGGAAGACAAACGGCCGCAGGTTCTTTTTGCCCATAATGATGAAATGGCTTTTGGCGCCATACAAGCGATAGAAGAAGTTGGGCTGAAGCCGGGAGAAGACATTATCATTGTCTCGGTGGACGGCTCCCACAAAGCACTTGAAATTCTGGCGAGTGGGAAAATCAACGCTGTGGTGGAATGTAACCCGCTGCTTGGTCCTCAGCTTATGCAGGCTACAAAAGAAATTATTGCAGGGCGTACACTCCCGAAGCGCATGGTGCCCCCGGAGGACATTTTTACACAGGAGAGTGCTAGACGGGAGATGTACAACAGACGATTCTAGAACACGTGAATAAATAGAACATTTTGGATAAAATTCAATTTACTTTAAATAAACGTATCGTTTATACTGAACTCACCTTGAACTAAAAGTTCTTTTCTCAGAAAGGACGCAGCGGTTTACACACTTTTGAAAGCGCTTTTTTTCGAGGGGTGAAAGTCCGATAAAGAGAGGGAGTGTAGAAGGTAGGATGCTGTGAATATATTATGAGGAGGTAACTTTATGTTGAAAGTAAAGCTTGCAAAGGCGGTAATATCTCTCGCGCTTTTCGGTACCTTGTTTTCTATTCCGGCGGTGCCCGATGCACGTGCTGCAGATGCAAGTTGTCCGAATGGTTATGTAGGTCTGACGTTTGATGATGGCCCATCTGGAAATACAACAAACATGCTTAACGCGTTGAAGCAGGCGGGCTTACGGGCAACGATGTTCAATGTTGGACAAAATGCGCAAAATAATAAATCTCTGGTTAATGCACAGGTGGCAGCTGGTATGTGGATTGGCAATCATTCCTATACACATCCAAACATGACTACATTAAACAGCTCTCAGATGTCGTCAGAGATTACACGGACACAGCAGACGATCCAGTCCATTACCGGAAGTTCACCTAAACTGTTCAGACCTCCTTACGGTGCGACAAATGCGACCTTGAAATCCGTTGTGAGCCAAAACGGCCTGAAGGAAGTACTGTGGAACGTAGATTCCAAAGACTGGAATGGTGCCAGCGCAGCCCAGATCGTGGCAGCTGTGAACACGATGAAAAGTGGTGACGTCATACTAATGCATGATCAGTACCAGACGACACTTCAGGCCATTCCGCAGATTGCACAAAATCTGAAGAATCGTGGCCTTTGCTCCGGCATGATCTCATCAACTACCGGTCGGGCAGTCGCACCCGATAATAGCACTACGAATCCCCCGAGTAACGGAACAAAAGTGGAAGCTGAGAACATGACCAAAGGTGGACAATACACCGGTAATATCAGTTCTCCTTTCAATGGTGTGGTCCTTTATGCCAACAATGATTTGGTTAAATACACTCAGAATTTTGCAACGAGCACTCATAATTTCTCGCTTCGTGGAGCTTCAAACAATGCCAACATGGCTAGAGTTGATTTGAAGATTGGCGGACAGACGAAGGGAACCTTTTATTTTGGCGGAAGCACTCCAGCGGTTTATACCTTGAATAATATCAGCCATGGGACGGGAAATCAGGTCATTGAATTGGTTGTAACAGCCGATGACGGGACATGGGATATATATATCGATTACTTGGAAATACATTAACAAGCTTAGGTTGATTGAAAACTAATGCACTATAATGAAATCCCGTTGGGTTGACCCAATGGGATTTCATTATGTTTTTTGCCATTTTGTAACACAAAAGTGGAAGGAAAACATTTATAATGGATGAAATTGTATGTGAAGAATCTGGTTTCTATTGAAAAAATTCATTGAATGGGAGTGAATTCATTAAATGATCATCATGATTAATGGAGCGTTTTGGTTCGGGAAAAACTTCTGCAGCAGAAGCACTTCAGCCCTTAATTGCAAACAGCATGATCTACGATCCTGAAGAAATAGGTTATATGCTCAGAAAACTTCTTCCGGAGAATTGTAGAGAGGAAAGGGAACGTACGGATGATTTTCAAGATATCGATCTATGGAAAATTCTAACCGTAAAGACGGCTAAAGAAGTAAAGCAGAAATACAACAAACACTTAATTATCCCCATGACCATCTATAAAGAGGAAAACTTTCATTACATCTATAAAGGGTTGAAAGAGATCGATCAGGACATTCATCATTTTTGCCTTACGGCTACAGAAGAGACGATTTATCATCGTTTGGCTAAACGCGGAGATGAATATGGAGGCTGGCAGTATCAACAAGCACCAAAGTGTGTTGAAGCTTTCAAGGATGAACAATTTCAAACTCGCATTATTACCGATCATCTGGAGACTAGTGAAATCATAGAACTCATATTGAGGAAGGTCCTATCCAAATAATTATCATTTGTTTTTAATAGGAGGGTTTTATGATGATGATTGTACATTTGCTCTCGAGAAAAGAGTGGGAAGCCGCGTTGATCAATGGGATTCTAAAATAAAGTCCAAAGTTGTATGGGAAGATCTGTATAATGAAGGCAGGCAATATCCTCATATTTACGGTGAGTTAAATCTAGACGCGGTATTTCATACATATGTTGAAGAAAATGAACTGAAAAGGATGGAACCTAATTGACGACTGTGACTTTTGAAGAGGTAACCGAACAGCATCTCCCTGAAATTAGAGTGATTTATAACTATTATGTAATGAATACAACGATTTCGTTTCATACGGAGGAATTAGATCTTGATCAGATTAAATCCACTGTGATGAACAAGGATACGCGGTATAAAACTTACGTAATTCTTGAAAACAATCAAATGATGGGCTATGTTCTGATCACCCAATATAAGAGTAAACAGGCATATGATATTTGTGGTGAAGTCACCATATATTTAAAGCCCGATATTTTGGGAAAAGGCTTGGGGAAACAAGCACTACGTTTTATTGAGAAGATTGCAAAAGAACAAGGATTCCATACCTTAATTGCGACGATTTGCATGGAGAATACAAGAAGTAAATCATTATTTGAGAGAAATGGTTATGAACAATGTGCTCTGTTTAAAGAGATCGGATATAAATTTGATAGAAAGCTGGATATTGGAAGTTTCCAAAAGATATTGTAAGGAGAATACGAAATGAGTAAAAATCTATATATTTTATCTGGCCCCCCTGGAGTAGGGAAATCTACAACTTCAAAGCTGCTAGTTCAGACTTTAGATAAAAGTGCGTATATTTCAGGAGATGCGGTTAGTCACTTTCCGGTCAAAGGGCGAGGTAAACCCTGGCTTGATAAGGATACAAATGACTTAACTTGGAAAAATATATCTAGTCTAGTGAAAAACCTATTGGATTATAAATACGATGTAGTTCTGGATTATGTGGCCTTTCCGGAAGACATTGATGGATTAATGACAGAATTGGAAGACTATCATGTTCGCATAATCTATGTTGTATTAATGGTTGATCGTCAAACCATTATTCGTAGAGACCGCCTAAGAGCAGAAGAATATCAAATGAAAGAAAGAAGTATAATTCTGCTGGATGTGTTTGAAAATCATCCGGATCTGAGAGTAGATAACAAGCTGTATACTAATCATTTTACAGAAGCACAACTACCTGAAATAGTAAGTGGAATTATAAATAATGAGAAATATCGAGTGAAATAACTGTACTGTTATTATGCTTCGAATTGTAAAAATGCACGAGCGTTGAATAACCAATAAAAGGTAGAAAAGCATTAGATTTTATTAAGAGTGGTGCAAAAGAAAAAAGATTCGCTGGGGGGATTATCGATGTCTCGTATTTATGGAGAGCGAATTGTGTTAAGAGAATACCAGGATTCTGATGTGGATTACATCAAACAATGGGTGAACGACCCGGAAATCACAGGGACATTATCAGATAATTTTCTGTATCCTCATTCGAGTTATGAGACGGAAGTCTTTTTCAGGACAATGGTTGAAGGCAAGTCTTCAAATAAAAGTTTTATTATCGGGTTAAAGGATACGCTAGATTATATAGGTCAGATTGATTTGTACAAAATTGATTATAAAAACCGCTTTGCATGTTTAGCAATTGTAATAGGGAGAAAAGAATTTTTAGGTAAAGGTTATGGGAGTGAAGCAATCCGTTTACTACAGAAGTTTGTCTTCGAAGAGCTAAATTTAAACAGATTAGAACTTGAAGTGTACGAGTATAATGAAATTGCTTACAAATGTTATTTAAAATGTGGCTTTAAAGAAGAAGGAAGATACAGAAAGAAGATATATAAAAAGGGGAAATACTGGGATAGTGTTTGCATGAGTATCTTGAAAACTGAATATGAGCAATTGGTATGAATGATCTCTCAAATATATAACGGATTTGAATGATATGAGGACAATACTATCGGTCTGGTGATAAAGAAGCTTGGGATTAACTGTTAAGGTTTATAGAACATTCCATGCTTTCGCAGTACACTTATGTAAGTGATTGGAATATTTGGTTTTGAAGCAACTGTATAGTGGAGAGGACAATATCATCATTACAAAGGTTGATATGCATTAACATAGGGTTGAGTTTAGGTGTTAGGTGTTAACGCTAACGAATCTGACACGTCTTATTCAGGAATTTGAAACGCCCTCCGAAATCTAAGGAATCTGAGACACGCTATACCAGAAAAAATAGCCCTTTGTAGCTTTTTTGTCAGATGATTTAGGGAAATAAGATGTCTTGTGTTCCTTAGAAAATCGCCTGAGTTTAAATACCACTCTAGTCCGTTTCCCATGATATTTGAATATTTATGAATACGATTACATCTTATGAAGGAGGGGAATCGCCTTGTCTGATTACTCTTGGGATGACCAAATTGAATATCTGAGAAATACGCGGTGGCTATATTATAACGATGATTATCTTGAGTTTTTGGTTCAACGTGTATGGAAGATTGAAAATTCAGTAGATATTATCGACTATGGATGTGGATATGGGTATCTTGGATTGAAGTTGCTTCCTTTATTACCGGAAGGATCAACCTATACCGGATTAGACAAGGGTGAGGAATTGATTAAGCAGGCCAAAGAGATTTTCTCAAAGACCTCTTATCAAACGACTTTTATAGTAGATGACATTGCAACGGTGCAAGTGAAACGTCAATACGATATTGCGATAAGTCATGCCTTCTTATTACATATGACAGAGCCTATCACCATTCTTCAGAAGATGATCGACAGTGTAGTACATGAGGGTAGAATGATATGCTTTGAACCTCATTGGATCGCTAATATGTCAAACTATGAATTACATGGACTTGAACAATCCAAGATTATTCAGCTAGGTATTCTCCAAAAATTGTTCGAGGAGGATGCCGAACAAAGTGGTAAAGATGGAAATATTGGTATGAAGATTCCAATCCTGCTTAGCCAACTTGGTTTGAGAAATGTAGAATGCCGGGTGAGTGACAAGGTTAACTTCTTAGATCAACACATGGCAGATTCCGATAAGGAAAAGCTTTTTCATGCATTAAAAGAAGAAGGACTGGGACAGGAATCGAATGCGAAACATGAAGTTGTTACTCAATTGATGGAAAGAGGACTGAATTCAGAAGAAGCGAATAGAGAATATGAAGCAGAGAGTTTATTTGCTAAGGAGTTTAATGAGAACTCATGGTTAACCTATGCTCCGAACATGAAAATTACATCGGGAATCGTGACGAGATAGGTGTACTGTTTCTATTACATATAAGGAGGTACAGATGATGATATATAGGAGAAAAACCTATATTATTGCGACTTCTTTTGTAGAAGAGTTTAATGCTCTATTTAATGATATTTTGCTGCCATCTCAATTGAAATACGGATCAAGACTTATTGGGAGATGGCACACACCAATCGATGATGAAACAAGCGAAATTTTTGCGATGTGGGAATACGATACCTTTGAACAATACGAAGAGATTGAGAAAAAGATAAAATCAGATACACAACACGTAAAGCGAGTTCAAGCCCGTTTTGATCAGATTGGAAGACATCGGTATAAAGAAGTATTTCGAGAAGAGATTGGGCAAGCGTTTTTCACATCGACAGTAGATCGCGGAAAAACGATTTTGAAGTGATATGAAGAATAAGGAGTTGAGAGAAAGATGGAGACAGAACGACTTATATTTCGGAAATATACTAAAAATGATTTTGATTTACTTTTTGAGATGACACGTGAGCCGAATATGATGAAATTTATAAGACATGGAGGACCTTGGACCAAGGAAGAAACCATGCAAAGCCTGGAAAAGTTCATCAACTGGAATAAAGACGATAAAGGGCTGTTCCTCGCATTTAATAAAGAGGATAACAAGTTAATTGGAACCTCCGGACTGATTCCTCAAATCATTGAAGGCAATGATGAGCTTGAAGTTGGTTACTGGGTTATAGAGCAATACTGGGGAATGGGTTACGGATATGAACAAGCAAAAGCGTGGAAAGAATATGGCATCGATCACTTGAAGCAGAAAAGATTAATATCTTTAATTCAACATGGCAATGTGGGTTCTATGAAAGTCGCGCAAAAGAATGGCATGAGACACGAGAAGGACGTAGATATAATTGGGAAAAATGTAGCAGTATACTCGATTGAGGTGAAGTGAATATGAGTCCTTTTCCTGAACTTGAAACCAAAGGACTGCTGTTAAGAGAGATTAAACAGAGTGATTACCAAGACATATTTCATATTTTTTCTTCAGATGAAGTTACAAGATTCTACGATGTAGAAAGTTTTAAGAATACAAAACAAGCAGAAGAACTCATACAAAGATGGACTGAACGATTCGAGAATGGTCAGGTCATCCGCTGGGGAATTGCTTTGAAATCGGACGGTAGAGTTATTGGAACATGCGGATTTCATGGTTGGATGAAACAACATCATAAAGCTGTGATGGGATATGAGTTAGCACCGGAGTTCTGGCGGCAGGGTTACATGACCGAGGTAACTCAGAAAATCGTTGAATATGGATTCAAGAACCTTGAATTAAACAGAATTGAAGCATTTGTAGAGCCAGAGAACGCGGGATCAAGAAAGTTGCTTGAGAAAGTTGGTTTCAGTGAAGAAGGAATATTGAAAGAACATTATTATTGGAAAAATCGATTTGTTGATAATGTTATCTATGCATTTTTGAAGAAAGAATATGAGTCCAACGGATGTAAGCTAACAGACTGATGAACAAAGACGACAGATCGCCAGGAGAATGTATGAGAATACGAATTATTGGATCTTGCGGCAGTGGGAAATCAACATTAGCCAAAGAATTGTCGGATAAATACGGTATTCCTTCCTATGAATTAGACAATCTCATATGGGACAGAAGCGCAGAAAATCTGAGATATCCTGAAAGTGTTAGGGATGACTTGATCCAGTCTATTGTCAGTTCAAAGGCTTGGATTATAGAAGGAGTACAGTGCAAAGATTGGACAATTAAGTCCATCCTTGAAGCGGATTTGATTTTTGTATTAGCTCCAAATGTTTTCATTAGAGATTATCGGATTATAAAAAGGTTTGTATTGTCCAGAGTGGGCTTGCGACCGTGGAATTACAAGCAGTCATTCAAGAACTTATGCAAGATGATTGTGAAATGGAACCATCAATATAATATAGAAGAAGTTATATGTACAATTAACAAAAACCATAAGACTGCAACAATCACGAAGAATAAAAAACAAGTGATACAGTTGATTGAACATCATCTGGAAGTGGTTGTAAGTGAGAGTGAAAAGAACCTTAGAGGTAATCAAAGATTATCGAAAGAGGAGATACAGTGGTGAATATAAAGATACAACCAGTCACACGAGAGAATTGGGAAGAGGCGCTGAAGATCTCTTTGTATGAACACCAATTGTCATTAGTTCCATCTGTTATTGAGGGGATCGCTTACGCCTATATAAAACCGTGGGATGAAGCATTTGATCCTTACGTACTTGAGATTGATGGGAAGGTATTTGGTTTCTTTTATCTAAGTTATACGCCAGATAGTACAGATAATTACTGGATTGGTGGTTTTCAAATCGATCAATCCTATCAAGGCAAAGGAATGGGAAAGCGCGCTATAAGAGCCATTCTAGATTACATTACAAAACAGCATCCGTTGTGCAAGGTTATTTCATTAACGGTTGAACGGAATAATGAAATAGCACAGAATTTGTATAAGAGCATGTCCTTCTTTAGTGAGAACAGAACCAATTTAGATGATGAAGTGATCTACAGGTTGGAAATAAAATGATAGACTCAACATTTCAGAGGGCAAAATATCTTTGTTAACGAATAGCGAGGATTGGTTGCGGTATTCACAACGATTATAGCTTGTTACCACTTCAATGGTTTAACAATTATATATTGAAAGAATAGTTGTTTATGGGAGAGATAACATGAGCCACTGGTTTGATCTAGATGAACTTGATCCAGAGTTAATCAAATTTGCAGTTATGATCGCTAAATACAATAATAAATTCATCATTATAAAAAATAGGAAAAGAGGAGGTTGGGAGATCCCCGGAGGCAACAAAGAAATAGGGGAAACAATTTTACACACGGCAAGTCGAGAACTCTATGAAGAGACAGGGGCAGTACGCTTTGAATTAACACCTTATGGAATATTTGAATGGAATGGGAGCTTTGGTATGGTCTCTTATGCTGAGGTTAAATTGCTGGAGAGCTTACCGGAGTCTGAAATCGATGAAATAAAGCTTGTGGATGTATTACCTGAAGGTATGAACTTCGGAGATATGTTTTATCGTTTCTCAGACAGATGGGATGGACTTGGGAACCATAAGTTTAAGAAATACACTATCGAAATAAATCATTTGAATGAGTTACCAGTAATTAAAATAAGCTGATTTAATAATCTTGAAAGAACAATAGCCGTTCCAATGGATATGTCAAAACTAATTGAAGAGAACAAGGAATACACTTTTTTGTACGATAAAAGGGTCTTTGATAGATACAGACTTCGATCAATAAAGCCATAGGATCTTAGAAATAACATGGGAAGGAGAGATGGCAACGACCATGATAACGTATAGAACGTTGACCCTTGATGATGTGAACCAGCTGCAGGAAATAGATCGCTCGGAACATATTGATCTCATCTATGAAATGAGAGGGAACCGATTGGTTGAGCTTGAACAAAATCATGAGTGCTCAAACTGGGATGAGAAGCTTTTGAAGGAGATTCAACATCGATATGTGTACGAATTAGAACAAGGTGGCATGGCATATGGCGCGTTAGCTGACGATCAATTAATCGGATTTGGTGTGCTGGCACATCAATATAGAGGAAAAGAACGAAATCAATTACAAGTTGACTTGATGTATGTCTCACGTGAGTACAGAAGACAAGGTATTGGAAAACGTATTCTAAACGAGTTAGGTGAAGAGGCTAAGAAACGTGGTGCACAGTATCTGTATATCTCCTCCACAGAGACGAAATCAGCGGTATCCTTTTATAGAAGTCAGGGCAGTCAGATTGCAAGCGAGATTGATCAAGAACTTTATGACAAAGAGCCGAAAGATATACACATGATAAAGGAGCTGGGCCCATGACAACGGTTGGGATACTTGGAACCATTCATAATCCAGAACTCAGGGAGCGATATCATTGTTCCCTTTCCCTTTACAAGGATGTGATTACTGAGTTTAAACCAGATCTCATTTGTGGTGAAGTTCATCCGCAGAGTTGGTTGAGGTACCTGAAGGACAAACATGATAGAGGATACTGGGGAGAACCAGCTAGTGAGTATTGGGAATTGGTCTTCCCTTTATGCGAGGAGCATAACATCCCATTTGTCCCTATTGATTGGTTTGAATTGGATGTGTGGAATGCTTTTGATCCATTCAACGGTTATTCGGGCGTGGAACGCAAAGAACTTGAACAACGGGATGATCATTGGTTTGCAGAGCAAATGGAGACGTATCAGTTTGGCGAGATTCCTTTTAATTCAAAGGAGTTCGATCGTGTAACCAGACAAAAATATGAATGGTTGCATCAGGTAAACGCGAAGGCACAGAACTTTCGCTGGGTGGTCCGCAATCAGATTATGATTCAAAGAGTCAAAAATACAGTTGAAGCTCATCCAGGAAAACGAATCCTCTGTATCGTAGGAGCTGATCACAATTACATCTTCCAAGAAGAGCTGATGATAGAACCCGTTGAATTGTTGTATCCGTTACGATAAAGGAACCGCTGGTAGAATTACAAATGAAACTTATGATTTAAGGAGCGTTACATGCGCAAAAAAATACGTAAAACACTCAAGTACAGCATATTCAGTATTATTTTAATGGTTATAGTAGCTCTGATATTTCCCACATGGACACCGAAAATTAAAGGTGAAAACAGCATCAGCATGTTAGAGCAGGTCGAAATTAACGGTACAGGACATGAAGTCATGATCAGGGGTGTTGATCGGACTAACCCTATCCTGATTTTTGTGCATGGCGGGCCGGGATGCTCAGAGATTCCATACGTAAGGAAGTATCAGAAAGAACTTGAGCAACACTTCACGGTGGTGCATTACGATCAACGTGGGAGTGGGAAGTCCTATCACTTTTTTGAGGATTACTCGAATCTGACAACAGATGTATTAGTAGATGATTTGTTAGCGTTAAGGGATTATGTATCTAAGGAGTTAGGTCAAGAGAAGGTTATATTAATTGGTCATTCATTTGGTACATACATCGGGATGAAAGCTGCGGCTAAAGCACCTACTCAGTTTCACGCTTATATAGGCATTGGACAGATGGCTAATACACTTCAGAGCGAACTGGAAAGTTTGGAGTACACGTACGAGCAAGCGAAACAAGCCAGTAATGCAGAGGATGTTAAAAAACTGGAGCTAATTCGCAGCTCGATCGAGCAAGGAAAGGAACTTACGCCTAGAATTTTGTTGCAAAAGTACGGTGGTGCAGCCAGACTCATCCATAAGAATAGAGATTATATTTCAGGATTCCTTTTTAATCCCGAATATAATGGGTTGGATATGATTCGCTTTTATACAGGGATGTTCAGTTCACAAGACATCTTACTGAAGGAAGCATTTGATCAAAATTTACCCGAAATTGTTGATCATCTGACCACTGCGAATGCAGCACGTGATTATTTTGACGTATTGGATGCACCGATCAAAGACTTCATTGTATTCAACGAGTCAGCGCATTACCCACAGTTTGAGGAGAAAGAAAAATTCGTAAAGTGGTTAAATGAGCTATTTTAATATGCATTGAGAGGAGCAAGATCACATTGTTAAGTGAATTCATTGAGCTTGAAGAAGAGAGTGATGAAAGTTACCGGTGTTACACTCTGCAAAAAACAGTGCAAATATTTAAACATTGCATACAGGATGAGGATTTAAATGACGTGCAAATATATGTGTCCACTAATACACCGTTAGATTGTATTGTTTATAAAATAGAAGACTACATTAAGTGGTTTTCAACTTGTGAGACTGTCTTTCGAGAATATTATGAGAATGAACTTCATGAAAAGGTACATCAGAATTGGTTTAATGAGATTGAAGTCTATCGTGTGGATATCACATTTAACAGTATAGCCGATTACGGCGCAACAATATCTTGCGGAGATCATATTTTGCCCGATCACATCATGATTATTGATTTTGATAGAGAACAAATTCAAGCAATCCATTTAAACGGATAGATGGATTATTTTGTAGTAAATAGTCATAAAAAACAATAAAGATATCGCTTTATTTTCCATAAATGTGTTATTATGTTGGTGTCAGACGGAAAATTCATTTGTTTGATCGATAGGGAGAGGAGGCACGTATTCTCGAATCATTCAATCTGTATGGATAGATTAACTGCACTGCTTGTTAAAAATAATAGAATAAGCGGAGGTATGGTTATGTTCAAAAAATGGAAGAAATTTGGCATCAGCAGCTTGGCACTGGTATTAGTGGCTGCGGTAGCCTTTACGGGATGGAGCGCTAAAGCATCAGCAGCGGACGCTTCGCAAATAGTGTCTGAGATGGGTGCAGGATGGAATCTCGGCAATCAGCTGGAAGCAGCGGTGAACGGTACACCGAATGAGACAGCTTGGGGCAATCCTACGGTAACTCCAGAGTTAATCAAAAAGGTAAAAGCGGCAGGCTTCAAATCCATTCGTATTCCCGTTTCCTATTTGAGTAACATTGGAAGCGCTCCCAATTATACAATCAATGCGGCATGGCTGAATCAAATTCAGCAAGTCGTGGATTATGCGTACAATGAAGGTCTGTATGTGATCATCAATATTCATGGTGATGGGTTTAATTCCGTACAGGGTGGATGGCTACTCGTGAATGGTGGCAATCAGACTGCCATTAAGGAAAAATATAAGAAGGTGTGGCAGCAGATTGCCACCAAGTTTAGCAACTACAATGACCGTCTTATTTTCGAATCCATGAACGAAGTATTCGATGGTACCTATGGCAATCCAAACTCGGCCTATTACGCCAATCTGAACGCATACAATCAAATCTTCGTGGATACGGTTCGTCAGACTGGAGGTAACAACAATGCCAGATGGTTGCTGATTCCAGGCTGGAATACCAATATTGACTACACTGTTGGTAATTATGGCTTTGCTCTTCCGACAGATAATTACAGATCCTCGGCTATTCCTAGTTCGCAGAAGAGAATCATGATCTCGGCACATTATTACTCTCCGTGGGATTTTGCAGGTGAGGAAAACGGTAATATCACACAGTGGGGTGCAACTTCTACGAATCCTGCCAAGAAGTCTACTTGGGGCCAAGAGGATTATCTTGAATCGCAGTTCAAGTCCATGTACGACAAATTTGTGACTCAGGGCTATCCCGTAGTGATTGGTGAGTTCGGTTCCATTGATAAAACGTCCTACGATTCCAGCAACAATGTATATCGTGCTGCTTACGCCAAAGCAGTTACAGCAAAAGCTAAGAAATACAAAATGGTTCCTGTTTATTGGGATAACGGGCATAACGGTCAACATGGATTCGCCTTGTTTAACCGTTCAAACAAAACCGTGACGCAGCAAAATATCATTAATGCCATCATGCAAGGTATGCAATAATTTACTGTCTATCGGCATCCGTGCAAACGGCGTGTTCCTTCAAAAGGGACATGCCGTTTTTTTGTGTTACCCGAGGTGAAGTCGTACAACATTTACCAATGAATTTTACATAAGCCACATACAGAATTCATTAAATCCCACAATAGCTTTTATATACTTAATTTGCTTGATATAGCGAACTAAAAGGACTAGGTGGTAGACAGAATGTTAAAAAAACGTGATTTGCAGGAATGCCTTTCACTGTACAGCTTAATGATGGACCCCGCAGTTTCTCCTTACGTTCGTTATGCATGCCAATCGTATGAAGAATATCTATTCCTGACCAAACAATTGATGGTCGAAGAAGAGCAAAAGACAGTGATTTCCCGAACGATTTTGAATGAAACAGGGCAGCCTATTGGAACCATTGATCTATATCATATTGAGCATCAAACCGGTTTTTTAGCCACTTGGATTGGATCACCTTTTTTTGGAAATGGGTATAGCCAAAGAGCCAAATCAGCCTTTTTTGTTGAATTGTTTCTGGAACATGGGATTGAAACGGTATTTATGAAGATACGCAAGCAGAATATAAGATCCAGAAAAGCGGTACAAAAACTGCCTTATGTGAAATTAGCCAATGATGTGTATCCAGATGTATATCAACGGATTAATATGAATGAACAGATGTATGATCTGTATTATGTTGAACGGTCAGCCTTTTTCGAAAATAGTATGGATCTGCACCAAGTGGTAGCTACGTAACTTATTCAGAGAGCGTCAACAGCGGCGTCAGTAATGACGCCGCTATTTGATATGATGATATAGGAACGGACTGTTAATATAACATGCAGGAATATAGACTAGAGAATCGAAAGACATTAAGTAGATAACCTCATAAAAAGTGGACGCTTAATCAAGGAGGCATGAAATGAATAATATTAACAAGATTTTGGGTGTAGTCCTCATGCTTGGCAGTGTGTTTATTTCAACGATGGAGAGAATTTCAATCCGAGTATCTGTCGCTATAGTAGAAGCAGGATATGCGTCAGGAGGGACGAACGTACCCCAGTTTGCTCAGACGAACGAGCATCCAACAGGTTTACTCGTATACTTCATGTTTTTTGTTGGATTCATACTATTGGTCGCGGGATTCCCGGGGAGTTATAAGAAAAATCGTAATCATGGGCATAGCAAGGAAGTTTAGCTTGAGGAGGGGTGAAAGTGGCCAAACAGGAGGAAGTGTTATCGGGAGGTAATGTGAATCAGGTCATCAGAATAGGCGAGACGGTTCGCCGGCATGCGAAACCAAATCCATATGTGATTGAATTGCTTTTACATCTCGAAAAAGTTGGTTATGATCATGCCCCTCGATTTCTGGGAATAGATGAACAGGGGCGAGAAGTACTTTCTTACCTTGAAGGCATCGTTCCAGGCAATGACTACCCTGATCTAGAAGAGTATATGTGGTCAGACGAATCTTTGATTGAAGTCGCTAAACTGTTGAGAAGTTACCATGATGCGACCGTTGGATTTACAACAACATCAGTATCAACGAACAAATATCCAGGCATAACTGAAGATGAAGTTGTATGTCATAACGATTTTGCGCCGTATAATGTGGTGTTCAAGGATGGCCGTCCTCAAGGCATTATTGATTTTGATATGGCGGGTCCGGGTCCGCGAATGTGGGATATCGCCTATGTCTTGTATACATCCGTTCCACTCGCAGATTTTTCACCAGAGATGGACGGAAAGGGTGTAATGCCATACGCCAGCCAGGCGCACGGAACTATTCGGAAAGAACGGATTGCCTTATTCATGGCTACGTACGGGCTGAGTGTTCCAGCAGATTTGAAGGATTGGTCATATCCCGTATCCGTTTCATGTGTAAAACACTGACTGATCGTGCGGCTGATGGAGATGTCGCTTTTATGAAGATGGTCGAAGAGGGTCATCTGGCCCACTATGAGAAAGAAGTCATTTTTCTTGAAAACCATTGGGATGAATGGGTTTGAAAGGTAATGCTAATGGACCGCGTGATAGCCTAAGGGCTGGACAGCGGTTTTTTTGTTTCCATCTTTCGAATCCCTATGAATTCCTTTCTATTCATTTTCAACAATTGTGATCAACAATACAGCAATATAGTTCAGATTAGATCGAAATAACTGTGATACAATTCATTGTAAAGCGCTATCATTGTAAATTATTAAACTATATTGCTTTTTATATTCTGGGAAGGGAGATCTTTACTGATGCTAACCATACACACCCCGACGAATATTGCTTTGCAGGAAAATGAAGTTTATGTGCGATCAGAAGCAGATAATTTTCAGGATGAATGGCCTGTTCATACGCATAATGGGTATGAGATACATTATTTTATTCAAGGAGATGCAACCTTTTTAATCGGTGACCGAATATATAAGCCGCTGCCTGGAGATATGTTTATATTCAGAGGCGGTGTGCCCCACCGAATCAATCCTTCAAGAGAAATCGTGTACAAGCGAAGTTTCGTCAATTTCACGGAATTATTGCTTTTGGACATGCTTGCTGTCAGTCAGTTGGAGAATCTGATGTCCATATTCCGTCATCCCAATGGGTTATTGGTGCATTGGCCTCCGGAGGAGCGTGAGCATATCACAGCTATATTTAAGGGAATCAAGGAGGAGATGGGGGCAGGGAATACAGGGTACAAAACAATGGTGAAATTAAGTCTTACCCAATTGCTACTGCGGATTTACCGGAAAACGACCAGTGAGCAATCCGCCAATCCTATCTTATGTTCTTCCCAGAAGCAGACAAGCGTAAGCCGGGTTCTTCATTATTTAAACCAGAACTATACGGAGAATGTTTCGTTGGATGAACTGTCCAAAACACTCCATTTGAATAAGTACTACATTTGTCATTCTTTCAAAGAGACGACGGGATATACCATAAGCAATTATGTTATACGGAAAAGAGTTGCAGAGGCCAAAAAATTGTTGCTGTCTACGGATGCACCGATTTTGTCCATATCTGAGACGCTAGGTTTTAACACACCTGTATATTTTAGCAGGGCCTTTAAACAATATGTGGGCGTATCACCACAGTTATTCCGTAAAAGTGAATTGCTCAACGAAGCCAAAATTCATTAGACCCTTCCAAGGAGATGTTGATATGACAAAAAGAACAACGTTTAAGCTCATCACTAGCATGGTATTGGTCATGTTACTCATCGTATTGACTGCTTGCGGAAATTCAGGTACCAATGCTAATCCAAAACAAACAACCCTGGATTTCCTGTGGTTCTCTGACGGAAAAGAAGGAGAAGTCATCAAGGAAATTATTAAAGAGTATGAGCAGACCAATACCAAGGTTAAAATCAACCTGATTGAAGTTGGCTTCAAGGATATCCAAACCAAATTAAAAACAATGTTATCCGGTGGAAAGCCACCTGCCCTGAGCCGGGTCACGGATACCGGATCATTTGCTAATCAAGCGGTTGATCTGACACCTTACGTGGACAATGCGGACCAATTCAAGGATCAATTTATTGACTCACTTAAACCTTATTATGTTATTAATGACAAGCTGGTAGCGGCGCCTATGGATGTTACAGCGAATGGGCTTATTTATAACAAAACCTTATTTGATAAAGCGGGCGTCAAAGTACCGACATCTCCTGACCAGGTATGGACGTGGGATGAATACACAGCTGCGTTAAAAGAGGTTATGGATAAAGGCGGAGCACGTTATGGCATGGTATGGGATGTCACACCGCATAGATGGTCCACTCTTTTGTATCAGAATGGCGGAAGCATCTTAACAGAGGATGGCACTGCAGCAGCGATTAACAGTGAAGCCGGAATCCGTAGCATGGAGCAGTTCAAGCTGCTTCATCAAGAAGGGATCATGCCCGAATCCGTATGGCTCGGAGGGGAAAATCCGAACAACCTGTTCCGTTCCGGGACGGTGGCTACCCACTGGGCTGGCAACTGGATGATCAGCAATTACAAGGATATCACCGATTTTGAATGGGGAGTCACCTACATGCCAAAAGGAACACAACGTTCTTCAGTACCCGGCGGGAAGTTTCTGATGGCTTTCAAAGGCAGTGGATATGAGCAGGAGGCGGCAGAATTTATTGAATACTTAACGTCCAAAGAAGTGAATTCAAAATATAATCAGGAGTCATTGTTTATGAGTCCACGGAAGGATAGCGCTGTCCTGAATTATGAATTTGGCAAGGAGATGTTTGAAATTTTCGCGGATGAACTGAAGAACAGTTCGCCTCTTGCAGCTAATGACTGGTCCAGACAGACAATTATATCCAAAATTACAACGGACCTGAAAAATAATATTGTTGAGGTTCTATCCGATAAGGCAACTCCGCAGGAGGCTTTGGATCGAACAGCCAAGTTGATTAACGAGGCTATTGGCAGTCAATAAACGTAAAGTCATTTGATTAATTCGCATAACGGAGGCTTATCGATACCTGTAAAGCCTCCCTTTCGAATAACGCATAAGGAAGGGGCAAGCAGATGAGTGAAGGACAACGATTAAACAGAAATACGCTGGCAAAACAGAACAGGAAGCTCGTTATTGCTCCTTATCTGTTTATACTTCCCAACCTCCTGATCTTTGGAACTTTTATCGTATTTCCCTCTTTATTGGGCCTCTATTATTCCTTCCATGTCTATGATGGATTGAACCCAATGAAGTTCAACGGGCTGGACAATTATATCAAAATTATAGGAGATCGGGAATTTTGGTCGACCATCGGACGAACGGGGATTTATGCAGCGATTGTTGTCCCGCTAATATATGCAGCAGCGTTAGGCATTGCTTTGCTGCTTGCGCGCGAGATTAGAATGCGCGGGTTCTTCAGGGCCGTATTTTACTGGCCGACCATGATTTCTTACATTATCGTAGGATTGACCTGGAAGTGGATTTTCGGAGATTCATTTGGCATTTTGAATCATCTGCTAACCGTGGTTGGTGTGGAACCCGTCGGCTTTTTAACCTCTTCCTTTTGGGCTAATACGGCTGTAATCATCGCGACAGTATGGTCACGTGCAGGCTTTTTCATGGTCATTTTTATCGCGGGTTTGCAGGCTATACCTACGGATTATTATGAGGCTGCCCGCTTGGACGGGGCAACGGGAATCAAGGTGTTTCGTTATATCACACTCCCGCTTTTGAAGCCAACAAGCTTGCTTGTTGTGATGCTGACTCTGATTGACGCGTTCAAAGCATTCCCACTTATGTTTGCGCTTACAGGTGGTGGGCCGGGCAAAGATACCACCTATATTGTTCAATATATTTATGAGATTGGCTTTAACAGACAGGAGCTCGGTCTGGCCAGTGCCATGTCGGTGATGCTGTTTATCCTTATCGGTGGATTCTCGGCTCTGCAATTCCGTCTATCGAAAGGAGGGGCTACGTAATGGTAATGAAGCCTATGGTCAAAGTCGTCATCTACAGTATGTTAAGTATTGCTGCAGTGGTGTGGCTCCTGCCTGTCCTGTGGGTCGTGATTTCTTCTCTGAAGACGAATAGCGATCTGTACAGCTTCCCTCCCAAGTTGTGGCCGCAGCCCGTCACCTTCGAGCATTTCAAGGAGGCATTCAGTAAAGGTGACTTTGGCTTATATTTTATGAATAGTACGATCGTAACCGTGTCCTCAACGGTGCTACTGTTATTGATTAATTCCATGGCAGGTTTTGCACTCGCGAAGTACCGCTTCCGCGGAAGCACGATCATATTAATCGGTTTTGTCTCAACACTCATGATTCCGATTGAGGTAATCATGATTCCTATATTCAAAGTGCTGAGTGCTCTGGGGTTGTATAATAGCCTGCTCGCGATTATTATCCCGCCAGCAGCAACCCCAACAGGTGTGTTCCTTATGCGGCAGTATTTGTTGAGCGTACCGGATGAGCTGTTGGAAGCTGCCCGGATGGATGGAGCGGGCGAATGGAAAATTTACTGGAGCATTATTCTTCCGATAGCGAAGCCAATTCTTGCGGTGCTCGCAATCTTCTCCTTCATGTGGAGATGGGATGATTTTGTATGGCCGTTAATTGCGATTAGTGATCCATCGAAATATACCATCCAGCTTGCGCTCTCTAATTTTATTGGTGAATACAACGTAGATTGGGGAAGTTTGCTTGCGATGTCCGTCATCACGATGCTTCCGGTACTTATTGTTTTTATGGTTTTCCAACGGTATTTTGTCAGCGGTATGATTACTTCAGGAATGAAAGGATGAGTTGAATGTCAGATACCACCCGGAGTGGGATGGATACCTTGAATTATAAACCTATGAAATTAGGTCACAATCAGGTCATTAATCATTGGATGATCAGCGGCATATATACAAAGCCTGTTGCCTTTGTTCCAACAACGATGGAGGGAGATATTAATGATTGGCTAATCGACGGTTTTGCCATTCATGAGAATCCATGCAGAAAGGAATTTGTAGAACATAGGAGAACGCAGCCTGTGAACCGATTTTTTGATCAATGGAGCGAGTTTCCTAGCCCGGGAGACGACTTCGTTGGAGAAGAGAACGGAATGCCTTGGGCACTGTATTCACCTTGGAATAATCCACGGGTGGAGCAATCAGGATTTTGGTTTGTACCGACACATCTGCGCAGTTACGCGGCGACAAGACTCATTTCTCCGACTGCTCATACCGCCTCTTTGCGGATTAAGACCTATGGCAGTCTGACGTTGTGGGTGAATGGGGAAATGGTAACGGACTTTGCACCACTCACGCGTAACAAGGAGCAGGAAGTCGTTATTAAAGCTGAACTAGTAGCTGGAATCAATGAGATCTATGCCTGCTGGGAGGATCTGGCTGAGCGGGATACGATGTATGCTTTTGCGGTGGAATATCTGGGAGACGAGGAATTGGTGATTTCCCTGCCTATTGCTCCTCATTTGTCGGAGTCTGTAAAATCCGCAGAGGAAGCCCTCGAACAGGCTCATTTTCCTTCAGATCTCTTCAGAGGTGAGCAGATTAAGCTTAAGCTGCCGCTTCCCTTGCCGGATATCGTTAGAGAGGTTGATATTCAGTATGGCAATTTTTTTGATGGCACCGAAACTAAGACGATACACATAGCCGAAAAGGAAACGGACCTGGTCCTGGCACATACGAATCAACTCGGTCATCATTACGTATACTTCACGCTGGCTATTTCAGTTTCAAACGTTGTACTAACCAAGAAGTTCGGCTGCCAATCCTATGATACCAGCTATGATGAGGCTGCTCAGCAAGCTGCGGATATTGAAGCCCGCAAATCCCTGGCTCTGCAATGCATTGCCGAGAAGGGCAGTCCCAATATTCATAAGGCCATCGCCATGATCAAAACAGGAGGCAATCTGCAAGAAGCGGAGAACATTTTGCTTGATGGTTTGGAAGGGATTGAGCAACGGAAGGATTGCAGTGACTTCTATCTGGTGGGACTGTTCCGTCTTTGGAGAGATGAACGAAATAGTGGTCTGTTCAGTGAGTCGTTCTGGGATCGGGTAAAAGCAAGCATTCTGGGCTATCGATATTGGATTGATGAACCTGGCGATGATGTGATGTGGTTCTTCAGTGAGAACCATGCCTTGTTGTTCCATACCAATGAACTGTTAGCCGGACAGCTGTTTGGGGATGAAACGTTCAGCAACAGTGGTGAATCCGGTGAAGTACACCGTCAAAAAGCAGAGCAGAGGCTTGCATTATGGTTTGAGCGCTTTTTGGATGAAGGATTGGCAGAATGGAATTCAAGTGCATACATTCCGATTGATGCGGTTGGGTTGTTGCATATCTATGAATTTGCCCATAATGAACAGCTCAGGCAGCAAGCCAAAAAGGCAATGGACCTGTTATTTTATTATATTACCGTTCAGATGCATCAAGGAGTCTTGTCTACAACGTTTGGGCGCAGCTATGAGAAGGAACTGCTGGGTAGTTATGCAGCGGGAACCACTTCAATGTGCTGGATCGCTTATGGCGTTGGTCATGTAAACAATTATTCAATAAGCAATGTTGCCTTGAGTTTATCGGATTACAGTCCTCCAGCAGCATATCAGGAGCATCTGTTGCTTGGGGACAATCAGCAATTGGTGTTCGCCAATCAGCAGGGCAAGGGAGGTTACGCCAAGCTCTATCATTGTCGGACCAAGGAATATTCCTTATCCTCAATCATTCGGTTCCGCCCAGGCAAGCCAGGTTATCAGGAGCATGTCCAGCATTTATCGCTATCACCTGAGGCGCTGATCTGGGTGAATCATCCGGCAGAAATATACAAGCATGGGGATGGTCGACCTTGCTTCTGGGCTGGGAATGGGATATTGCCCGATGTTGTTCAGCATGAGGGGATCGCTTTGATGATGTTTGATGTTCCTGCGGATAACAACTCTGACTGGACACATGCTTATTTTCCTACTCACTCCTTCACGGAATGGGTAAGGCATGAGAACTGGCATTTTGCCCGTTTGGATAAGGGGTATGCGGCCATATATGCGGCTAACGGGACGAGTATGGAGAGCAACGGGGTGACGAGAGAGCGTGAGCTTATTTCCCCTGGCTTACGTAACGCCTGGATTATAAGAGCAGGAAGCGAACAGCAATTCGGGTCGTTTGACGCTTTTATAAACCAAGTTCGTTCTGCAAGCCCGCAATTCGATAGTCAAGCTTTAACTCTCACTCTAACAGACCCGGTATATGGTCCAATTCGATGGGGAATGAACAAGCCTTTTCATATTCAAGAAGAGGAAATCGTACATGACGGTCATGGAGTGAAGGGACAACTGAAGTTACTGGACATCGAGCGCTGAATCGTGTGCAAGAAACCAAGGGAGTGATAACCAACATGCCGAATCAAATGGTGTTGCAGGAGAGAATAAGCAAGGTATCCCAAGCGATGGAGTCTATGAAAAACACAAGCATCAATGAACAGTTTCCCATCGGACTAATCGACATACATCTATGGGAATGGCCGCAAGGTGTCGGTCTATACGGCTTACTTCAGCTCCATGAGGCAACGAAAGATCCTAAAGTGCTGGAATTTCTGGAATCATGGTACAATGCAAGGATGATGGAAGGATTACCAGAAAAAAATGTGAACACCTGTGCTCCGCTTCTTACTTTGATCTCACTATGCGAGCTGACCGGAAACAGGGAGTACGAACGGGTCTGTGAGGAGTGGAGCAGTTGGATCATGGATGGACTGCTGCGTACCGGAGATGGTGCGTTTCAACATATGATCACGGGAGACGCCAATGATGGTCAAATTTTGATTGATACCCTGTTTATGACGGTGCTATTTTTGGCCAAGGCAGGGGTCTACTTCAAGAAACCCGACATGGTGGAAGAAGCCAAACGACAGTTCCTTGTGCATATCAAATATCTATATAACAAGGAAACCGGTTTGTTCTATCATGGCTGGGATTTCAATGGAAATCATAACTATGGTGCTGTTCATTGGGGAAGGGGCAATGCATGGTATACGGCGGGAGTTATGGATTTTCTGAATATCATTCCGATCGAAGACGGGCTGAAGGCCTATCTGCTGGATACAGCAACCGCTCAAGTCAGAGCACTGAGCAAGCTTCAGGGTGAGGATGGCATGTGGCACACTGTTCTGGATGATCCCACCTCTTACAAAGAAACCTCGGCAACAGCAGCGATTGGATACGGCATTCTCAAGGGAATCCGGTATAGATACCTGGATGAATCCTATCGCCAGAATGGCTTGAGGGCGCTTGAAGCAGTGTTGAAACAAATTGATGATCACGGAGTTGTACAGCAGGTGTCCTATGGTACTCCTGTGGGGCAGGATGCTCAGTTTTATAAAGATATAGCGATCAGTCCGATGGGATATGGACAAGCACTTACGTTGTTTATTCTGATTGAGGGCTTGCGGGTCCCAACCGCCGAATAGAAGAAGTCGGACTTGTACGGAGGATGGGGGATACAGTTTCCTGTATCCTCCTTTTGGTTTGAAAGGGCACCTATTTTGTTCTATACTCCTTTGAAGTGCCTCTACTAAATAGATTATTGAAGGAGTAGTGAACAAAATTGGAGCTCAAAGAACGTCCAAAGATAGCAATCAAGAAAACGAGAGTAGAAATAGTGTTAGACATCACGACATTTATGTTGTTTTTTATCTTTACGTTATACTTCACCCAGCAATGGATGACATTACCGAATGAGTTGCCGATACATTTTAATATGAAAGGAGAACCGGATGGGTGGGGGGGAAAGTGGGTCGTTTGGATACCATTAATAATCGGACTTATATTATGGATTGGTCTATCGATTCTTGAAAAATACCCACATACATATAATTACTTGAACTTAAATTTAGACAACGCAGAGAGACAATATACAAATGCTCGTATCATGGTTAATGTAATGAAGGCTGAAATAACACTGTTTTTCATGTATATAAGTTGGATGATCCTTGGTTTTTCCAGTGAAAAAGAGGCTAACAACGGTTGGTTGCCCATTGTTATATTCATTATCGTTTTATTTGGTTCAATTGCATTTTTTATATACAGATCATTTAAGTTGAAATAGACCTCTTTAAAGGCATTGGAATAACCTCTAGAATTCATGAGAAATCCCAGGGGTTATTCCAATGTGTTTTGCGTTTAGCTTTTGCCTGTCAACCTTGGCTCCCCATAGGCCCGAATCTCGATTAACTCCGCGTACTTGCTTCCATTGGTGGCATCCATGTTCACTCTAAGCACCTGTGAATACACAGGTGTATCCAGGGTATGAATGACTTTTCTTTTGCGGTTTTCCGTTACATGTACAATCTCGATCCATTCCCCAGACCGACTTAATACCTCCACCCGATAATCACGCACAAGTTCAGGCATCACACGGAATGCAGTCTGATGGTGATGTAAATTAACCAGATCCTCGTTCACATCATCATTAAACGTCAAGTGCAATTCAGCCAAGGTTTGTGGTTCTTCCCATGTCAGTTGTACCCATTCCGGCTTGCCAGACTGCATCGGCTGTGACATCCACTGTTGCGGCCCACCATAAGGTCGATGGTAACCGTTGATCGTGTTGTCCGCTGAATAGGCCGTGGTCTCAGAGAGGGTACGACAGCAGAAGGGCTGACGCGCCAACCCTTGCATGGACCATAATACGACAGGCTGATCCGTGGCATGATCCTCCAGATTTTTGGACACGTGGTTTTCTTCTGTTTTGAAGAAGATCAGCACGCCGCTGTGTGCCTCCGTCGAATGGTAGAGTGAGACGGCTTTATTGGCACGGATGATAATAAAAGCATTCTGCGGTTCTTCCGGTCGCCATTCGAGCGGAAGCTTCACCCACTGCGCAGTTCCTGTTGTAACGTTAACAGTCGCCGTAACTTGTAACGAATGCGGGACGTAGTTCTCCTTACGCCCCGTATCCCACAGCTCTACCGTCAGCGCGGTATCGCTGGATGCATCCAGCAGCAGCTCCAGGCCGCTAAGCATTGGATGCACGGGCAGCAGCAGGGCAACATCCGTACCCAGCGGGTACGTCTCGCCAGGCTGCTCAAGGGCGATGCCGGCCAGCGTGCTGGAGGCTGTAACCTGGGCACGCCGGGCCAGATCCAGCTCATCGTGGCTGCGCACCCCGATGATGGAAGCGTCCTGCCGCAGCAATGTCTGCTGCAGGACCGCCAGATGCCTCGCGTGCAGCTCGCGCGGCGACACCCCCATGGCCGCGCAGAGCGCCGCGCCCGTACCCGCGGCTTCGCCGATGACCGCGCATGTTGCCATGACGCGGGTTGTGCCGAAGGCGACATGTGATGCACTGATGTCGCGCCCGGCCATGAGCATATTCCGCACATTCGCGGAATACAACGAGCGGAACGGCACGTGATATACGCCATCGGCATGCATATGCTTCGAGCCACTCGCTTCGGCATACATGCCCTGCGGGGGATGCAGGTCAATGGACCAGCCGCCAAAGGCAACGGCATCCGGGAACTCCCGCTGGCTGATAATATCGTTCTGGGTGAGCACATAGTCACCCGTGAAGCGGCGGTACTCCCTTTTGCCAGGCAGAGAACCAATCCACTCCAGCGTCATCTGGTCAGCTTCGAACTTGCCGGAGTTCTTGATATAGTCCCAGATCCCGTAAATCACGGACCACAGTTCATCACGGATCAGCTCATTGTCATGAACGGTGTCATGTTCACCGCCCCATTCAATCCACCAGTAATGACAACCGGAATCCCCGCTGCGAATGACCCGGCGAATCGGAATGCTGGTCTGTGTGATATCCTTGGCAAAAGAAGGCGGGATATAACGGACAGGCGCACCAGTATCCTTGGTATAGAAGAGAAGTGTACTGCCCAGCGTGATCTGATCAGCCACCTCTGGTGCCCACTCTTCGCCATATTTGCTGCGGGCTTCCCGCCCGAGTGCAAACTTGGCTCCAGCCAGAAAGCCGACCAATCCATCACCCGTACAGTCCAGATAGATCTGACTCTCGAATCGGATTTTGCGCTCAGAACCCATCATCCATCCGGTAACGGAGGTGATCATGCGTTCATCTCCATCCCCAGTGGCCTCGACTTCATGTACATCCGTGTTCAGGTACAGGCTGATGTTGGATTCAGCTCGAACGGCTTCCAGAATGATCAAGTCCCAGAGATAGGGATTGCCCTCTGGATTACGATACTGATTCTCTACAAACAGTTCCCCCATGATGCCCGTCTCACGGGCATAGCGGTTAATCCCGTGGGCGGTAGCGCCGCAGACCCACACACGTACTTCACTGCTGGAATTGCCACCGAGTACAGGACGATTCTGCACCAGAGCGACCTGTTGGCCCAGCCGGGCAGCAGATATGGCAGCGCATACGCCAGCAAGCCCGCCCCCGATGACGGTGATATCCGGTTTAACGAGTTCGTGCTTCATATGAACACCTCTCTCATTGAATATGGATGAGCCTAAGCTCAGATTTCATATTTTTCATATCTATAATTTCATATTAGTTCTATATATTTACTTTTCAAATACACTATATTATCATCGAGCATATACTTTATTTCACAACAAGGGCAGGTGTGTCATGGACCTCCTTAATCACATCTACTGGAAGAAGAAAGCTGAATTTGCTCTGGCAGAAGATATCTACGACGCTTGGGTGGTCTTTGCCGTTGAAGAGGGCGTATTTCGTTACGAGATTGATGGGCAGACCGGAGAGGCGGGTTTTGCTGATCTGGTATTATGTCCGCCCCACGTTCCTTTTCGCAGAGAGACGGTAACCCCGCTGACGTTTCACTATATGCTGTTCCGTTGTAACTCCGCAGAGGGTGAGAGTCTCCTGCCGCCAATCGGGAGATCCCTCATTAATGATACGAAGCGTCTGGCTTCAACATATGCCTACCTGCGTCTGGCGAGTGAGGACAACGATGAGGCTACAACAGGATGGAAAACTCATCTGATGTTGGATTTGTGGCGGCTATATCAATGGGAGCGCAGACAGAGCAGGCTAATGGAAACGAAGTTCACGGAGGATGCCCTCATGGCTGAAGCGGCAGTATTGTTGGAGGAGTGGGCTGGAGAGGCGGTCAGTCTCCGAATGTTGGCTGAACATTTGGCTTTAAGTCCAGTCCAGCTCACCCGAAGGTTCCGGGAGGCCTTTCAAGAGACACCATCTGATTATCTGAAAGCGATTCGTCTCAAAAAAGCAAAAGCCTTGCTGGCAGATAGCCGTCTGACCCTTACGCAGATAGCCGAGAGATGTGGATATGAGAACGGATTTTATCTGAGCCGTGTATTTTCGTCCACCATAGGAATCAGTCCCTCGGAGTATCGGAAACGACATCAAGTATGAGGTAAGGGTGTCGTCCATCCATACATTCATTTCTTACACCAATAGAACATATCTGTGCATTTCTCTTGAGTGCAGGCAACGGATATCACAAATCCATGCAAATCATCCGCCCCCGGCTGTGAATGGCAGGTAGGTGCTATAATGGGGTCATTAATTGTAGGGGAGCGAGCACTAAGGAATGAAGAAGCCAAATTGGAAAAGTTGGTTGCCACAGCGGCTCAGATACCGCCTGTTCGGTGCATTTGTGGTGTTGATTCTTTTACCGTTCAGTGCATTGAATGTCTACAATTATCAGCAAATTGAATCGCTGGTCGAGCAGAAAATCAGTGAGCAGAGTCATGAGCAGCTAGTCCAGATGTATCGCTCTCTGGAGGACCAGATGAGCATTGCCTTCAAAACGCTCATTTTTCTGGAACAGGATTCCGCGGTTAGAAGTGTGCTAACCTCCCCGGACAGTCGTACGCCGCTTGAGAACAAGTCGCTGGTAGAAGAAAAGTTCAAGATGATCAACAACAGTTTCTTCCTATATAATCCTTCGGTGTACTTTACCTTGCTGGATTTTCATGATAGCGTTTACACTTCGTATTTGCCCAAAAAAGCACTGACTTATGGCCCCTATCTGGAACAATTCCGCGAACGTTTGGGGGGAATAACCATTCCAAAAGGCGGTACGGATTCACACTCGCTTCAATCGGAAGAACTTTTCTATCGCTGGGATGCACGGGATTCCAACCCTGTGCTCAGAGAGTTATCCTCCAGCCCATATCTGTTGTCGCTGTATGCTTACATGAAAGATAGCGGCGGCAAGCGATACGGGCTGGCACGAATTAGCATTGATTATTCCTACTGGTTCCAGACCATGCTGAAGGATTCCCAGAGTAACCAGGAGTATTACCTTATTACAGGTAGTGGAGAGACCATAGCCAGTTCATCCAAAACAGCGGTGCTTTCCCCGGAGGTTACGCGTGAAATAGCTCTTCATCCGGCACAGGCTTATCTGACTGATCCAGCCTCGGATACACTGATTAACTACGTGTACATCGAATCACTGGACTGGTATATGGTGAATCGTATTCCACTTTCCATCCTGTTTACAGAGATATCCGAGCTTAAACAGCGTTACTTTCTGACCTTTTTTGGTTTCACAGGAGCATTTGTAGTGATGGCTTTTATGATCTCGGCAACGTTTACGCGCCCCTTGTCGCACTTACAGAATAAGATGAAGGAGGTTGTCCGCAAAAACCTCAAGATTCGTATTCCCGAAGGCCGCAGCCGTGGGGAAGTACTGGAACTAACACGCACGTTTAATACGATGCTGGATGATGCCAATCAGATGATCAACAGACTCAAGGCGGAGGAACGTCAAAAGGAAGCGGTACATTTTCATATGCTTCTGGCCCAGATGAATCCGCACTTTCTCCTGAATACATTGAATACAATGAAATGGAGCGCGATACGCAGCGGGAATGAGGAGATCTCCGAGATGTGTGTTTCCTTGGGCAAATTACTGGAGGTCAGCCTGAATTCACAGGTCGAATTGGTATACCTGAAGGACGAGATTGAGTTGGTTCAAGCCTACCTTCATATTCAGCGGATTCGTTACCGCGATAGCTTTGAGGTGACTTGTGAATTTGACGATAAATTGGAGTATGCGCTGGTGCCCAAGCTGAGCTTGCAGCCACTGGTGGAGAATGCCATTCATCACGGTGTCGGGCCACTGGAACAGCTTGGTCAGATCCGCATCGGAATTTACAGGCAAGACACAGGAAAGCTGATGCTGGAGGTGGCAGACAACGGAATTGGAATGGAGGAATCCCGGCGTCAGCAGATGACTCGCACACGTCCGGGGATCGGCCTGTCTAACCTTAAGGAACGATTGCGGTTATTGTTCAAAGGCCAAAGTGAACTTGAAGTGATTGATACTAATCCGGGGACATTAGTGAGGTTCAGCATTCCTTTTTTATTGTCGACGCCTTACTTACAGAAGCGGTCAGACTAGACGACTGGAGAGGGGAATCTGGAATGTGGAAGGTATTACTTGTGGAGGATGAGGTATTTGTACGTGAGTCGGTACGAGAGATTATTTCCTGGGAAGAGCTGGGTTTCACGGTCATCGGAGAATCCGGTAACGGGACCGAAGCACTGGCGATGATTATACAGGATACACCGGATTTGGTACTGACCGATATTGTCATGCCAGGTATGGATGGTCTGGAATTACTCAAACAGACCCGTCAGGCCGGGTTAAAAACCAAATTTGTCATGCTCACCTGTATGGGGGAGTTCGAATATGTACGCCGTGCAATGGAATACGGGGCTTCCAATTATATTTTGAAACTGTCCATGAGTGTGAATTCACTGCGTGATACACTCCGTAAAGTAAGTGCAGAACTGGGAGCTTCAACTGAAGCCCGGACAGAGACAGATCATCATGAAGTGCCACCTTCCACACCGGTTCTCCCATCAACGCCTGATTTGCCTAATTCTCTTACGGTCTCTTCTGCGCCCCCGTCTGATACGGATCTTCCATTTACACCTGTTCGTGAGCCAATTGTGAAACATCCGGAGATTAGCAAAATAATTCAATACATCGGACAGCATTACGACCAAGACATTACCGTCAAATCCATGTCACGATATGTGATGATGGGCGAGAATTATGTGAGTGCTCTGTTCAAAAAGAAAACCGGCCATACCCTGATTCATTACTTGCATGGGGTACGGATGGAGAAAGCGGCAGAATACTTGCGCGAGACGGACCTTCCTGTACAGGAGATTGGTTACCGGGTAGGGTTCGGAAGTGATAATTATTTCATCAAAATATTCAAGCGTTGGACCGGTTGCACGCCCAGCCAGTATCGCCATCGTTCGTGACTCACAGGATGAGTAGAAGGAATATGTGTACCGAGTGCTCAGGCAAGCACAAGTAAATCCGTATTTTTGTTCAATCCGAATCATGGATATGTATCTTATGAACCCAGCAAGGTCCCTGCTACGATGTAACGGAAGGTACACTTCAATTCAGGGAGGTCATGTGACCAGATGAGAATCAAAAAAGGATTAACGGGATTAATCGTAGGTGCGCTGATGCTGGGCTTGCTTGCCGGCTGTGTAGGTAAAAATGAGACGAACGGTGGGGATAACGGAGGTGGAGCGGCAGGGGGAAAAGTGAAGCTCACCATGTGGGGCGCGGTGCCGCCCGAGAATGGTCCACAGGAAGTCGTGGATACCTGGAATGCGGAACATCCTGATATTCAGGTGGAATATGTGCGGTTTGTGAATGACGATGATGGCAACCTGAAGCTGGATACGGCGCTGTCCACCGGGCAGAACGTCGACCTGTACGTCAACTATACCCTCACCAATCTGGATAAACGCATCAAGGGCGGGACAGCACTGGATCTGGGCGAGTTCACCGATTACAACATTGATGAGAAAATGGGTGAAGATGCGGCTTCCTGGAAAGTGGACGGCAAATATTACGGGATGCCAACCAAGAAAAACGCTGCCTTCTTCGCTTTAAATATGAAAGCGCTTGATCAGGCCGGATTGAGTGTACCAAAAGCCTGGACATGGGATGAAGCTCGTGAATATGCACTCAAACTGAAGGCGGCTGGCTTCAAGTACGGATTGGTGCAGCATACTGCTTCCTATGTAGACCCGCTCGATTCTGTTCTGGTGAAGAACGGCTATGTTAAGGCAGACGGTTCTTCCAACCTTGATGATCCACTCGTCACTAAATGGCTGGAGACGTTGAACGGAATGATGAAGGAGGATGCAACTACGCCTCCGCTCGGAGAGCAGCTGACTTCCAAAATGCCGGTGGAAAACATGTTCCTTGGCGGTGAGTCTGCCATGATTAATATCGGCGAATGGCTAATCCGCACATCAAACAACATGACCGAGTTCCCTCGGGATTGGAAAATCGCCTTTGCCCCTGTACCAAGACTAGCTGCACAGGAAGCAGATATGGTGAAGAGCGGGGGACTGGGTGACTTTATAGCGATCAATTCCAAGTCAAAAAATAAAGAAGCCGCATGGGAGTTCCTGAAATGGTACGCCGATGGGGGAATGATGCCGATGGCTGCGGGTGGGCGTCTACCTTCCTCGAATGCGGTCGATCAGCAGACTGCGATCGATCATCTGCTGGGCGATTATGCCGATTCTTATGACAAGGAGTCACTGGAATTTGTGTTGTACGGTGACGAGACACCTACGTTTGTCCGCAGCATTGCGCAGGAAGTGGTCGATCTGCGTGCACAGGAGTATGAAAAGTTCTTCCTTGGTAACCAGACTGCCGAAGTTACGGTTCAGAACATGGTCAAACGCCATAATGATTGGCTGAAGCAGAATCAATAGAATGTAATGTAAATGCATCGAGAACAAAGGCCGTCCCCAATGGGGCGGTTTTTTCTATTATAAGCAATAGAACAATTCCATGTTGTTTCCCTCCCGAAAGGCACTGCCGAAATACATATATCTGTGATATCAGGTACAGGGTTATGTTCCTTAAATGTTAGAGGACATCTTGTTATGCTTAATTCCAGAACAGATGTTAAGGAGTGGGGGAGCATATGCATAAATCCTGGATGAAACGGCAGAGCAGGCTCGGGTATCTGTTTATTGGGCCCAATATGATTGGCGTGCTGTTGTTTTTTATTATACCGGCTGTTTATTCGTTCTATCTCATGTTCACTGATTACAAATTCATGAGCCCGGAGACGAATTTCGTCGGGCTGGATAACATTCGCCGGATGTTGAATGATGATCTGTTTGGGGTGGCGCTGCGAAATACATTTGTATTTCTGTTAGCGGTTCCGGTATCGATGGGGTTGGCATTTATCGTGGCGGTGGCGCTGAACAAGTCGGTGTATTGGCAAAAAACGCTGCGTGCTCTCTATTTCATGCCCTATATCACCAGCGGTGTTGCCATCGCTTTTGTCTGGATGCTGCTGTTCCAGCCAACGTCGGGGCCGATTAACGGTTTCTTGCGCGGGATTGGTATAACGAACCCACCGGGCTGGTTATCAACAACTGAATGGTCCATGTATGCGATTGATATCATCTGGATCTGGTTCATGCTGGGTTACAACATGATTATTTATCTGGCCGCCTTGCAGGAAATCCCGGAGGAATTGGTTGAGGCTGCACGGATTGATGGAGCCCGTCCTTGGCAGACGATACGCCAAGTGATCTGGCCGCTTGTGAGCCCGACTACCTTTTTGCTGCTGATTACCGGGCTGATTATGACCATCAAGAACTTTGGTATCATTCAAGCGATTACCCAGGGTGGGCCGGGGAACAGTACAACCGTCCTGTCGCTGTTTATCTACCAGAATGCCTTCCGCTACTACGAGATGGGATACGCTGCTGCCATTAGCTGGGCGCTCTTTGCCATCATTATGGTCTTCACCGTTCTGCAGTGGCTTGGTCAGAAACGTTGGGTTCACTACTAAGGAGGGGAGGGATCGTTATGGAAAAACGAAATGCCACGAGCGCAAAGCCCACAGCTCCGCATTCACCTAAAGTTAAAGTCCGCATGGAGTCCTTAACGCAGATTCGAAAAATCATACTGACACTTCTGATGTCCGGTTTTGCCTTGCTGATGATTATGCCGTTCATCTGGATGATCAGCACATCGTTCAAATCTCCTGCGGACGTATTCACCTATCCCATCCAGTGGATACCCTCCAGCCTGAACTGGGAGCATCATATCAAGGTCTGGAGCGGAGCGGATACTTTTGCGACATATTATCTGAACTCGTTGAAAATATCACTAATTAGCACGGTCGGAGCTGTATTTCTCTCAGCTTTTGCAGCCTATGGCTTCGCACGGATTCAATTCAAAGGTCGGGAGACGCTGTTCCTGATCTATCTCTCGATGATGATGGTGCCTCCGCAGGTGCTCTTTGTACCGAAGTTTCTGATGTTTGAGTGGGTCGGCATATATAACACACATTGGGCATTGATCCTGCCTGGAATGTTCACGATCTTTGGGGTGTTTATGCTGCGGCAATTCTTCCTGTCCGTGCCTTCAGAGATCTCGGAAGCGGCGTTCATCGATGGTGCCGGTCACCTGCGCATATTCTTCAGGCTGATTCTGCCCTTGGCAAAGCCTGCACTGGCTACCCTGGCGATCATCGATTTCTCCTGGCACTGGAATGACTATGAGAATGCGCTCGTGTTCCTGATCGACAAAGACTTGTACACCGTTCCGCTCGGACTGCAGAACTTTATTCTGGAGAACAATGTAGATTACAACGGCATGATGGCCGCTGCCACGGCAGGCATTATTCCGATGATCATCGTTTTCCTCGTGGGTCAGCATTATATCATTCAGGGCGTGGCCGGAAGTGCCGTGAAGGGCTGAAGCTGCTGTCACTGTGATCCCATATAATAACCCTTTTGCTGAACGAAGAGATTTTCGCGGCAGAAGGGTTTTCTGTTGAAAGGGAGAGTAACTTATCTTCTCCGATACAATAGTTCAAACTTCGTATATAATTAACAATGACATATGATGCTGTATGACTACATAACTAACGCGAGGTGCACTAGACTTATGCCAACCATCTACGACTTTACCGTAACCAGAACCAGTGGAGAGCGTTTCCCACTCTATCAATATGAAGGAAAACCTGTGCTCATCGTAAACACGGCAAGTAAATGTAAATATACGCACCAGTTTGATGACATGCAGAAGCTGTATGACCAGTACAAGGATCAAGGACTTCAGATTATTGGTTTCCCGTGTAACCAGTTTGCAGAGCAAGAGCCTGGAAGCAGTTCGGAAGCGGAGTCCTTTTGCCAGATTAACTATGGTGTGAAATTTCCGATGTTCTCCAAACTGGATGTGAATGGAGAAGCGGCGCACCCGCTCTACGACTTTTTGAAAAGATCAGGGCCTTTTGCTGGCTTTGATGAAACAGATATACAGGCCAAATTATTGAAATTAATGGTGGCTGAGAAGGCACCGGAATGGTTACACGGCGATGCAATCAAATGGAATTTCACGAAATTCCTGATTGATGCAGAGGGTCGTGTGGTCAGACGCTTCGAACCTATCGACTCCATCGACGAGATTCAAGAAAGTATTAAACAGATTCTATAATTTCACTTTCATATATCCTACAGGGACATGACACAAATCGTTTCCCTCTTCCGAACAGGAGGTGCATGAATGTGCCGAGCATGATGCAATTTAGTGCTTCACTGGAGTATAGTTACCGATCCACCAGCATATTTAACCCAGGCAAGTCAGATGGATTCCACTCACATCCACATTATGAGATTTATTATTTTCATGATGGAGAATGTACCTACATCATAGGAGACCGGGTATATAACCTGGAGCCGGGTGATCTGGTGTTAATGCATGGCTTGACTCTTCATCGACCACATCCGAAGCCAGGCAGTGCTTATGAGCGAAGCACACTGCATTTTGATCCGTCTGCCATTCGCAGCAGCCTGCATCCGGACCGTATGGCTGAGGTCCTGAGACCATTTGAAGAACTCAGAAACTGTCGGGTCAATCTGAAGGGAGATCACCGCTCTGAATTCGAAGCTCTATTGCATGATCTTCATCGTCTGTCTCAAAGTCAGAGCAATTTCAGGCAAGAGCGAATGAATGTCAGACTGTGTGATCTGTTGTATTTTGTAGCAGAGATCTGCCAGGGTGATGTCCAGGAACAACTTCCCTCATCGGAGAGGGAGCGGCATGTCCAACACATTATTCGTTATGTGGATACCCATTATATGAAGGACATTGGTCTGGATGATCTGGCACTGGAATTACATCTGTCCAAGCCATATCTGGCAGGCATGTTTAAGGAAATGACAGGTTTGACGATATTTAAATACCTGTATGACCGCCGTATAAATCAGGCGAAGCTTTTGTTTCAGTTTCAGCCTGAGATCACCGTGACAGAAGCAAGTCGATTGTCCGGTTTCAAACGCCTTTCGCATTTTAGTCGGATGTTCAAACAAAGTGTGGGATGTTCGCCCGATCTGTACCGTACCCAATTGCATCGCCAATCATAGAAGTCGTCTTTGAGCTGACCAGCTTGTCTGGTTGGCTTTTTTTGTTGATTTTCGTTTGAGGAATGCATCCCACTGTGTTTAGAGGACACGCAGAACAGGTAAAGAAAGGTAATGAACCCAGAGGAGGCGAATATGAATGAAACAGCGCACACCGGATCAGAATAACAACGATACCCAACAGGAACAATCCCGTGACAATCCTGAACAATATAAGACAGAGCACGAAAGTCTGCTTGACCGACATGAAGAAGAACAGACCGTAGATCCAATTCCGATGGAAGATCTGAATATGGAAGCTCAGGAAGAGAAGAATAAAGATCAGACAAAAAGTAACTCGTCTACGGAAGAGAAATACCGGGCGGATTATCGTAAAAAGACGGGCGAAGGATAATTTCAATTGCTGTATTGGGCAAACTTGTTGAAATGTTTTCAGTGAATGTATATTTAGTGAAAATAAATTAGTTTGTTGACTAATGTAGGTTACTATATTATAGTTACTGTGTTGGCAATTGAAAAAAAAATTTTGGGAGGCGAATAAGAATGACAACTTTTTTTGATGCGTTGAAAAACAGAAGATCTTATTATGGAATCAGCAAGGAATCTACAATCTCGGATGCTAAAATCCAGGAAATCGTAGAAGAAGCGGTGAAATATACACCAACTTCCTTTAACTCACAAACATCCCGTGCCGTTGTATTGCTCGGTGAACAACATGATAAATTGTGGAATCACACAGAAGAAATTTTGCGTGAAGTGGTAGGTAATGAAGAAGCCTTCAAATCCACAGCAGAAAAAATGACTGGATTCCGCAGCGGATATGGTACGGTTCTCTTCTTCGAAGATAACAATGCGATCGCACAGCTTCAACAAAATTTTGCAGCTTATGCAGATAACTTCCCAATCTGGGCTAACCAATCCAACGGTATGTTGCAACTGGTAATCTGGACTGCTCTGGAACAAGAAGGTCTGGGTGCATCTTTGCAGCACTACAACCCGTTGATTGACGAGAAAGTGAAGCAAGAATGGAGCATTCCTGAGAACTGGAGATTGATCGCTCAAATGCCATTTGGTAAACCAACGGCAGCACCGGGTGAGAAAGAATTCCAACCAATTGAAGAGCGCGTAAAAGTACACAAGTAAGCTTCGAATTTCCCAACATTTAACCACATACGGCCTCGCTTCAATTTGATACGATGATAGTTGATCGTAATCCAATGAAGCGAGGCTTTTTAATGTGAATAATAGATTAAAAGACATAACGAACCAACGGATATGGAAAATGGTTTTATGCGGGTTATTAACACTTGGATCGGTGGCTGCATATAGCTCTACCGTTCAGGCCGCAACCGTGCAGCAACAATTCCAGGATACGCGCACCAGTTATGCCAAGGATGCCATTACACATCTGGTGGCCAAAGGTATTGCTGCCGGTACGTCAGAGACTACGTTTGAACCGAAGAAAGCCGTTACTCGTGCAGAATTTGCGACGTTTGCGGTGAGATTGCTAGGTTTGAAGCCTGTTAAAAATAATATAAATCCCTATCAGGATATAAGCATGAATGCTTGGTATTACGGCAACGTTGCCGCCATGACGAATCTTTTTATTTTGGAAGGAAAGGGTCAGGGAACGTTCCAGCCTAATGCTTCCATTACGCGCGAAGAAGCGGCTGCCCTTCTTGTGCGAATGTTAAAACAACAACCCGTAGAGACCTCGCTCTTATCTTCAACGTATTTCGACGCAGCGGATATCTCGGACTGGGCACGTCCTTATGTTCAGACGGTATATCAACTTGGACTAATGCGGGGAAGCGGAGGCGTGTTCCGACCACATGACCAGGTAACGCGAGAAGAAGCAGCCGTAATGCTCGATGCCATTTTACAAAAGAAAACATGGTCTGAGCAGTTACAACGTGGGGATGAACTTGGCGTTCAATTGGGCTGGCAATATAACTCCACTACAACTGAATTCAAGAAACAAGTGGAACAATCTGAGGTCAATACACTTGTCCCACGCTGGTTTTTCCTGAACAGCAGTATGAAAGTAACAGATCACGCGGACCCGGCATTGATCTCCTGGGCATCCGCCACCGGCAGGCAGCTATGGCCATTGCTAGGTAATCGTTCGGATTCGGCACTTACGCATCAGATGTTATCCAGTTCGGCCAACCGAGCGACAGTGATCTCACAGGTAGCCGCTTATGTCAAAACCTATAAACTGGACGGCATTAATGTGGACTTCGAGAATGTTGATCCTGCGGATCGTGAAGATCTGACGGCATTTGTCACCTCCTTGACGGCTACGTTGCACGCACTTGGTGCTGTGGTGTCCGTGGACGTTTCGCCAGACCTGGGTACTGATTGGACGGATGCATTTGATTATGCCAAACTGGGCGCTGTATCGGATTATATGGTGCTGATGGGATACGAGGAACACTGGAACGGTGATCCGAAAGCAGGATCAGTGGCGTCTCTTCCATGGGTGAAAAAGGCTTTGGATACCATGCTCTCCGAGGTGGTACGTGCCAAAACAATTTTGGCCCTTCCGTTGTATACACGAGACTGGTCGTCAGTGAATCCAGCAACCAGCTCTTGGGACATTACACTGGCAGACCAGGGAACGCGTGCGCATGCCACGGGATCTGTAAGACGATGGGATGCAAGTCTGGTTCAATATATTATCGGGTACAACAGTAACGGTAAGCCAAGATATATTTGGGCAGAGGATAGTCGTTCGTTATCGGCCAAAGTGTTGATGAGTGAGCAACGGCAGATTGCTGGACTGGCTTACTGGTATATGGGCGGCGAAACAGCCGATGTATGGAACGCCATCTCGAATGCATCGCGATTTGAATCGTATAACTTCTAAATATTCATGAATCTGATAGACCCAATCTCACCGTGATTCCGGCGGATGGTTTGGGTCTGTTTATTTTGGTATAAGATAAGCAATATGAGGAATCGTTTAAGCTTGGCTGAACGGTTTAATGTATAGAAGGACAAACTGTTTAATTAAATTAGATAAATGGAAGTTCAGGAGGAGAAGGAGCATGCGAGAGGTTGATTGCATAATTGTAGGTGGAGGGCTCGCAGGGCTTCAGGCAGCCATTCAGCTTGGACGTTATTCAGCTCATCAGGTGTTGGTAATCGACGCGGGAGAAGGCAGATCGACGTTGTGCCGGACTTATCATAATATCCTCGGTTTCCCCGATGGGGTATCCGGTGAAGAGCTTAGAGAACGAGGCAGGATGCAGGCAGAGCGGACCGGTGTATCTTTTGAGAAAGACCGTATTGTTAAAGCAGGACGTCATGGAGAGAAGATCCAATTGTTCGGTACTTCAGGAACTGAATATAGGAGCAAAACCGTGTTATTGGCAACGGGGCTCACGGATAGAGTTCCGGACATTCCGGGACTAACCCCTACGCTGGGCCGAACCGTGTATGTCTGCCCTGATTGCGATGGTTATGAGATTCAGGATCAACGTACGGTACTATTGGGATCTGGCGAACCAGGTGCCAATATGGCGATGATTTTAATTCAGCGTACGAATGATCTGTTATATATCAATCATGAGCAGGCTCCCATATCTGCAGAGCTGCATCGGAGCATGAAAGAGGCGGGAGTTCGTTATCTGGAAGCGGCTGTTCAGGAAGTACAACAGATTGAGGATGGCCATATCACCGGTGTTCTGACCGAAGATGGACAGATTTTTGAGTCGGAGCGTGGATTTATCGCATTTGGAGGCAACCGGGTACACTATGAACTGGCGGAGCAGCTTGGAGCTGTAATCGCAGATAATAAACATGTAGAAGCTAATCACCGCAGCTTGCAGGCAGCGACTAATGTGTGGATTGCCGGGGATCTGGGCCTGCACGCAGAACAAGCAACCGTTGCGATGGGTGAAGGTTCCATTGCCGCGATCTGGATTCATAAGGCGTTACAGCAGATGACAAAGGATTCACGTTGAATTTCGCCTTCAAATATGAGGTTGATTATTTAATTGTTCATTACCAAAAAGTCCTCCCAAGCCATGCATGTGGCAGGAGGACTCTTTGAGTTATCTTTTGCTAGGGAGAAAAGGATTACGCTTGTTTGTCTGATGGATCCTTTGATTTGGAAGAAGACGTCTTGTCCTTCGAGTCATGTGAGAAATCTTTGCGAATGTTGTCCACGATATCACCAACCACGCCTTCGATCATATCGGTTGGTCCGGGATTGTTTTTGTCTGGATGGATAACGGTATTCACTCCTGGTTCAAGTTCATCGTTATTCTTCTCATGTTTGGTTTTATCACGCATGGGGAATCCCTCCTAGTTCGATATTGTAAAAGGTGTTCATTAACATATCCAAACACCGTTACGTATATGTAAACGATTAACCGCTGTAGTTCTTTTGAAACGTGTACTTGCTCATATATAGAAGATATATACAGAATTGAACGTACTGATTAAAGTTCTGCAATACGTTTATATTATAGATAACCAATGAGTATCAAGTTTAAAGTTTAAAACCAATAAACAACTATTATGCAGGAGGTTATGAAAATGAATGAAGAAAATCATGTAATCCATAAAGATGGCCAAGTTTCAACTGACAAGGTGGACAATGCAATCGAGAAGATTGCGCCGGAAGAAAGAGAACAGATTCTACAGAACTTTGATGCGTTCAAAGAATACCTGGGTAAGCGAATTGCCATGGGAGAATCGATTGGACTAAGTGAGGAGCAGATGGCCAAAATTGCCGAGAAAGTAGCGGATTATCTGGCAGCTCGGGAGGAGCCCCGTAATCGTGAAGAAAAACTGCTTCAGGAGCTGTGGAATGTCGGCAAGGAAGATGAACGTCACATGCTGGCTCATATGCTCGTTCGTTTGGCACAAAGCTCCACACCCAATCATTAAGATTAGTAACTATGCGTAAGCATAAGAAATATTTTGAGCAGGTCTTCAAACCTGCAAAAAACCTGCCAAAAGCTGGAGCGTAACTCTGAACGTGTCTGGAGCAGGACAGATAGAGGGAGCGCTAACGAACCTGTGACGTCTTATTCAAAAGGTTAGAAAGCCCAGCAGCAATCTAAGGAATCTGACACACGTTATATTGGTATAAACAGCCGTTAATATCGTGTTTTCAGGGGATTCTGGCAAATAACGTGTCTCCTGTTCCTTACAAAATAAAAGGAGCGCCAGAAGGCCAAATAAGACGTCCTCGGTTCCTTAGTTGTCTGGACCATTCGTCAGGACTAGGCAGCTTGGACTTCAAGATGTTTTGGACACAGACATCCTTCAACGTATCACTTGCCTGAGTTTAAAAGACACACCCTAGTAAATAACCTCTGAATGGCGATGCCTTCAGGGGTTATTGCCGTTTACGGAGACTACAGAAGGAGTAATGACGCACATTGTAACTATTTTTAATCTGGCTGATACTTTTATAATCTCCCTAACAAGTATGATAGGAATAGAAAGAACGTTGGAATCGATAGTTCACATGAGCGTTTGAGAAGCAAGACTTCCGGTTAAGGAATAGTAACGTTCATATTAAGGAGAGATGTTACCTATGAAGAACGCGACAAAACAATGGAAACTACGAATGATCGGTGCAGTTGTTGCTTTACTTGGTATGATTGTGCTGACTACATATTTACTTACCCCTGCGAATGCTCAAGGTAGTACGGACGCTCAACAACCTTCTGCGAAAGAAGCTCAAGTTGCAAACTCCGAGATGTTTACAGCCTATGTTGAAGGTATGCATATAGAAGACGGCAAATTGTTTATGACAGTGGACAAGATTGGCTGGTATCAGGGTGAAGAAGCCGATGCAATTTTTGCACAGCGCAATCCGGAAGCAGGTATAGACGGTGCTCCAGATGGTTACTATATTGTCAACGATAGCAAAGAGCAGGAACAAGTTGAGGTTAGTGCCAATGCTGAAGTGTTGATGCAGTTGTATGATCGGGATGGTACGATGCAGGGCGCAGACATTCAGTGGAATGAACCCGTGACATTATCCAAGTTCGAATCGTTGTATGAGAATACCCGTATTCTTGATCTGTCCGTATTCCCGTATCATCTGACGGTGCAGGACGGAAAAGTGACTAAAATTGTGCAACAATACATCCCATAAAATAAGCTGAAATTCATGATTTAAGCATTCCTCCTGTTCATTGGAACGGTGAGGGATGCTTTTTGGTTATGACAAATTCATGAAAGCGATTGTAATTAATGGTAGCTACATGTATCATTATTGGAATGGCGTTTTTACATAGTTCAGGAGGAGCCTCATGCTTAAAGACATGATTGCATTAACTAAACCCGGACTTCTAAGGTTAAATGTGTTTGCGGTGGCGGTAGGATTCTGGGTAGCTTCAAAATGGGATATCAACTGGTTATCTCTGCTCATGGTCGTGATTGGATCAACTTTGGTTATTGCTTCAGCTTGTGTAATCAATAATTATTGGGATCGTGAATTGGATCAAAAGATGGAGCGCACCAAAAAAAGGATGGATTACATTAACCATCTGAAGCCAGGTTTTGTACTTGGCTATGGCATTATCCTTGGTGTTGTGGGACTAGCAGTACTGTATCTCCTGGTGAATCCGTTATCAGGTTGGATGGCACTGCTTGGATGGTTCGCTTACATCGTGATTTACACGATGTGGTTGAAACGCAGTTCAACGTGGAGCACGTCGCTCGGTGGAATTGCAGGAGCGATGCCGCCTGTCATCGGTTATACGGCTGTAACGAATGAAATTGATGCAGGTGCCTGGTTGCTGTTTGCACTATTATTCTTATGGCAACCACCACACTTCTGGTCATTGGGTATTCGCCGGGTGGAGGAGTATCGCGCTGCCGGTTTCCCGTTGTTGCCAGTAGTTAAAGGGGTGAAACGCACCAAGTTTCAGATGATTCCTTATGTTTTTCTACTGCTTCCTGCTGTATTTCTGTTGTATTATTACAACTACGTAGGTCTGGTATTTCTGATTGTATCTCTGGTCGGTGGACTGATCTGGTTCGTGCATACACTTAGCGGACTGAAGACACAGGATGATGAGAAGTGGGCAAAAGTGAACTTTCTGATCTCGGTGAACTATCTCATGCTCGTATTTATTGTCATGGTAGCGAATACGACATGGTCTTAATTAGGTGATGAACAGATCATTTTTCAGAGAGATTTCAGCTTAAACTAGCTGGCTGCATCGAATGAAAAAGCACACTATGGAATAGCGTTTGGACAACCTTGAGTTGTTACAACATATTCTCTGGGGTGCTTTTTTGGTATAATAAACAATTGAATCATATATGTGGAAATTATAATGCAAGATGGGAAGTGACAGCATGAGTAATTTGGAACAGGCCGTAAGATGGAGACAAGAAGGCAAGGTGCAGGAAGCGATTGAACTACTGCAAGAGATTACAGTCCAGGAACCCGAGAATGCAAATGTCTGGTATCAGCTCGCTTGGGCACATGATTCGCTTGGGTTAGAGCGAGAAGCTGTTCCGCATTATGAGAAGGCACTGAGTCTTGGACTTTCTGATGAGGACAGAGCAGGTGCAATACTTGGACTGGGCAGTACATATCGAACGCTTGGACAGTATGAGCAGGCAAAGGCTTGGTTTGAAAAAGGGATGAAAGAATTCCCGGCGTACCGGGAATTTGAAGTTTTCTATGCCATGGTGCTCTATAATCTGGGTGAACATGCAGAAGCAATGCAAAGACTGCTCGTGCAACTTGCGGACACATCAAGTGATAAGAGAATAAACGACTATAAAAGAGCCATCCGTTACTATGCAGATCAACTGGATCGGGTGTGGGAATAGGTCGAATACACAGAAAAGGGAGATGTATGAATGAACTCCAATCAAGATCTGAAACAGGTAAATGAAAGGTTGGATCAAATTGAGAAAAAGCTGGATAACCTGGGAGATAGCCAGCAGGGCAAACGCTCACCTGGCGTGCGCTTCCTGATTGGTTTTGGCATCACGATTGCGATTATATCTGTACTGCTGCTGACTCTTGGTGTTATCCAATTTGTGAGTATCGGATAGGAGAAATCGATCTTAACGACAGAGGTAGTGAGTTCTCCAAATTTACATAGCGGGGCCAAGCCACTGTTGTACCTCTTCTATAAACCGCCGCGTAGCTGGCGATAGATTGCCCAAAGACGGACAGGCCATGCCAATCGTACGATAAGGATCTCCAGAGAGTGGTACGAGCGCGAGTGAATCGGTATGATTTTGAAGAACCATTTCCGGAAGCAGGCTGATGCCGAGGCCATTACGGACCATCGCCATAATGGCTTGATCTTCTGCGACTTCATAGACGACATTGAGCTTGGCCGCATGCTGCCGGATCAGTCGTTCTATCTCGTTATCTCCGCCCCACTTGGGCAGAATAAAGGGTTGCTCCAGCAGAATATCAAACGAAACAGACTCCTCTGAGGCGAGAGGATGATCTAGAGGCAGGATACACATCATCCTGTCTTTTTGTAATGGGATCGTCTCAAAAGGTGATGAATCGCCGAGGGACAGGAATCCGAGATCGATGGCACCTCCAGCCAGCCAGCCCTCAATCTCAGCATAATCGCCTTCCCACAGCTTGATCTCAATTCCGGGATGACGCAGACGAAATTGTTTCAGGATGCCGGGCAACCATTGTGTGGAGACACTCGCGAAGGTACCAATACGCACCGTACCAATCTCCGCGCCACGAATGAGGGAGATTTCCTGGTTCATCAGTTCCGTCCAGCGCAGAATCTCACGGGTGTATCCCAGAATGCGTTCGCCTTCAGCGGTAACACGCACACCGGAGCGGCCACGATGGAGCAGGGAAAAACCACATTCTGTCTCCAGACTTGCGATGGCATGGCTGACCGCGGACTGGGTGATGTTCAACGCTTCTGCCGCTTTGGTGAGACTGCCATATTCCACAACGGTATTCAATATTTCGTATTTGATCAGTGACATGAAAGATTCCGTTCCTTCCCATTTTTGATGCATGAATTTGTTTCATATAACCCATTATAAATATTCATTTTTATAATGCAAAGAGATCGTTTATACTTGCCAAGGCGAGTTAGTTTGACGCACGATCACACAGATCAGAATACATAGAATGAAGGTTGAAGCAAGATGAATGGTGTACAGGTTAATCAAGGTCAGACAACAAGAAGAGCGGACATACAGATGCTGCTCGCAACGGTTATATGGGGATCTTCCTATCTGTTTATGAAATCGGGTCTGGAGTCCATGCAAGAATTGAATCTGGTCGCATTTCGTTTTGGAATTGCCTTTATTGCGGCAGGGCTTCTTTTTCATCGGCGGTTGTTTAAGATGGATCGCAGAACACTTGTGGCAGGCGCTATTATGGGGACAGCTTTATTTGCTGCATTTGTATTCATCACCTATGGTGTGCAACGAACAACGACATCCCAAGCGGGTTTCCTAATAAGTTTGGCCGTTATTTTTGTACCGATCCTGACGACGATCCAGCATCGTCGTATGCCGGACAAACGATTGACGCTCAGTATCCTGGTTGCCGTTACCGGGCTTGGCTTGTTGACGCTTCAACATGAGCTTAGTCTGCACACGGGAGATATTCTCTGCATACTAGCAGCACTTGTGTATGCCATCTATATAATGATTGCTGGCAAGTTCACACCGAAGCATGATCCACTAACTTTGGGGACAGTTCAATTAGGTGTTGCAGCGATGTGGGGAATTGCAGCTACATTTATGCTGGAAACGCCACGTATGCCCGATACGGCTGAATCCTGGGCAGCCATTCTTGGGTTAGGTGTTTTGTGTAGCGGCTTGGGGTATATTCTGCAGACACTCGCGCAGCGTCATGCCTCTCCCACAAGAACAAGTCTGATTTTTTCACTCGAACCACTGTTTGCAGCAGCCTTTGCATTTACCTTTCAAGGGGAATCGCTAACGTTGCAAGGGTATGCGGGAGCAACTTTGATGTTGGTCGGTGTTCTGATCACAGAGATCAAACTTCCACAGCCTATCTTCTGGCGCAGAAAACGCCCGGTTTTACAGTCGGAACTTGGCGATCAGGGAGCACCAGGCATATAATTGGGGGATAAAAGGTCCTTTCGTCATCTTCTATGGAAGGTGGGGAGAGGGCCTTTTTTGGTTATGTCGTACACCTTGTGAAACAGATAAACATCTACCTAACAAAAACAAAATAACATAACCTTGTTTTGTTGATTTTTGTTTTTTATGCTACACTGAATGGAAAATTAGGAAAAACGGGTGAGTAGGATGGCCAAAAGAGTAACGATGCAGCAAATTGCGGATGCTGCGGGGGTGTCCAAATTCGCAGTTTCCCGTGCGCTGACGGGCAAGCCTGGTGTGAGTGAGCATACACGCGAGATGATTGTCAGAACGGCGGGGCAGCTTGGGTATTTCAGAACTGAGCCTAAGCGTTATCCGGGGGAGACACAGATATCAACGGAGATGAAGCCAGAAGCGGAGCGACAAGGCACCATATTGATTTTGTTTCCCAACATTCGTTCTCAGAATCGAGCTTCCTTATACTGGGGGCCTGTATTTGATGGCATTTCTGAGAGGTTGAATGAGAAGGGGATGGATATTTTAACGCTGACAGAACCCTCTTCAGATCGGATGTTCTCGGTCCTTAATCCCGAAGCAATCAGCGGAGTCATTACCGTGGGCACCATCTCGACATCGGTATTGCTTGAGATTTACAGACTGCGTATTCCGCTTGTCATGGTGGATCATGAAGACCCTGCCATATACGCAGACTCGGTTTTTACGGACAATATGAAATGTATGAAAGAACTGGTTCTCATGCTCGTTGGAAAAGGGTATAGAAGATTCCAGTTTGCCGGGCAACTGCCCGATGCGGCAAGTTTCAGAGAACGCTGGCTTGGATATCGTACGGTCCTGGAAGAGAAGCAGTTGGAGGGGGAACAGCAAGAAGGCTTGCTGGGACCAGAGTATGATCAGATCCGGAGATCCGTTGCGGAAATGGAGCTGGAGGATATCCCTGAAGTTATCGTGTGTGCAAATGACCATACAGCTGTCATTGTCATTCAGGCACTCCAAAGTCGAGGCATTCAGGTGCCTGAA